>NZ_CP030034.1:2650568-3313210 GCF_006874625.1 Bdellovibrio sp. NC01 | reverse complement strand
GATAAATTAGGTCGTCGTTTGAAAGTGGCAGATCCGGCAGTGCTGTGGACTTATGGTTCTAAAGACGCTGACTTCAGATACAAAATCAGAAGAATGGATTTTGCCCTGACACACTTCCATGTGGAAACGCCGATTGGCGAAGGTGAAATTCATCTGCCGATGTCGGGCGTACATAACGTGATGAACTCTTTGGCGGCTTTGGCTGCGGGTATGTCGGCGGGCATGCCGCTGCAAATGTGTTGTGATGCTTTATCAAACTTCACAGGTGTGCCGGGGCGTCTGCAATCCGTGCCGAATTCTAAGAATGTGGCGGTCTTTGTCGATTATGCTCATACTCCTGATGCACTTGAGAATGTTTTAACAGCGTTGACTCGCGTTCGTGAAAGTCTGCAAACGAAGTCACGCATTTGGACGATCTTTGGTTGCGGTGGTGATCGCGATAAAGGCAAACGTCCTTTGATGGCTGAAATGGCGCTTAAATATTCTGATCACGTGATTATCACTTCAGACAATCCACGCACAGAAGATCCGCAAGCAATCATCAACGACATTCTTGCCGGAGTTCACGACAAGTCGAAGTCGACTGTGATCGTCGATCGTAAAGAAGCGATCTACGATACTATAGCAAAAGTTCAAGAAGGCGACGTTGTTCTGATCGCCGGTAAAGGTCATGAAGACTACCAAATCATTGGAACAGAAAAATTTCCGTTTAGCGATGTGATCATTGCCGATCAAGCGTTAAAGCAAAGGGCTTAGTAGAGGAGACTTGTAGATGAGAGCCATGGATGTGCAAACAATCGTAAAAGCAACAGGTGCGAAAGTACTTGGTCAGAGCGCCACTTCTTTTTCTGGTATCGGCACGGACACTCGCCAGGATCTTAATGGTCAGTTGTTCATTGCCTTAAAGGGCGAAGCTTTCGATGCTCATAAATTTCTAGATAAAGCGGCAGCTCAAGGTGCGGCTGGTATTTTAGTTCACGAAGAAAACGAACAAACCAAAGCATTAGAGAAAAAAATCACGGTCCTTTTAGTGCCTGATACTTTGAAAGCTCTTCAGCAATTGGGAACTTGGGCACGTCGTCAAGCAAAGGCGAAGATCGTTGCGATCACGGGTTCTAACGGTAAAACAACGACAAAAGAATTTACTGCAGCGTTGATCGGTTCTGCGAAGTCCGTGCATTTCAATAAAGGCAGCTTCAATAATCACTGGGGTGTTCCGTTCACGTTGTTGCAACTGGATCCCAATAAAGAAGTGGCCGTTGTGGAAATGGGTATGAATCACGCGGGTGAATTGACAGAACTTGTGCATATCGCGGAACCCGATGTTGTGGTGTGTACAATGGTCGGTCGTGCCCACGTTGAATTCTTCGGTACAATTGAAAAAATCGCGGAAGCAAAAGAAGAAATCTACAATGCGGCTTCAGACAATGCGATTCGTATTTACAATTTAGATAATAAGCAAACTCACAACATGTACGTGCGTGGGAAAGAAAAATTCCCACAAGCAAAGATGTTAACTTTTTCAAGTGAAGATCCACGTGCCGACGTTCATCTTATGATCAGCAGCATGAACATGAGTGAAATCGCAGTCAAAGGTCGCATCGGTGGTGTTGACGGAACCGCTCGCGTGCAAGTCTTTGGTGCACAGAACTTAACAAACTTGATGGCAGCAGCGGCGCTGGGTTTATCCGTTGGAATGACGCCGCAACAAGTGTGGGCGGGGCTTCCGGAATGCAAAACGAACTGGGGCCGTAATCAGCTTGTGCATTTGAAATCGGGTGCACAAATGATCTTTGATGCCTACAACGCGAACCCTGACAGTATGAAAGCGTTGATTGATAACGTCAGCTTACTTACAGTGCCGGGTAAAAAAATTGGGGTCTTCGGTCAAATGCGCGAAATGGGTTCAGCCTCGGCAGAACTGCACCGCGAGTTGGGTGAACGCGTGGGCTCTGCTGGTTTTGATAAAGTGTACTTCGTCGGTGATGACGCTGAAGCGTTCACGCAAGGTTTAAAAAGCACGAGTTATAAAAATCCAACAAGCATTCAAAAAGACTACACGGATGAGGCAGGAAAAGATCTGGCGCAAAACTTAAAGAATGGCGACATCGCCGTTGTGAAAGCGTCGCGGGGAACGAAGCTTGAACGCTTCGTGTATCCGTGTGAACCGCTAGATTTTTCTGAAAAAGACTAATGACAAGAAAAAACCCGTAACAAGTACATTGCTACGGGTTTTTAGTTTCAAGATATTGTTTCTTCAATAATGCAAAAATTTTAGAAGTAATAAGTGACGCGACCACGAAGTTGCGTGAATGCCAGGTACGAGTCGTCTTTATTCACATCAAGTCCTTCTGCTTTGGCTTGGTCGATAACTTTGTCAGCAATACCGTGACGAGAATAATAATATCCTACATCAAAACCAAGATTGCGAGTAGCTACCAATCCTAGGCTTGCTTGCAAACCACCGCCGAATGCCTGAATGGCATCTGTCATGTTTCCACCGGTGATATAAGAAAGATGTGCGCCAACCATTCCATACAGACCGTTATTCAAAGCGTAGCCAACGTTGGCTTCTGGGCGGATTTGCGTGAATGATTTTGAAGACTTTAAGGAATTAGTTTCGTCCTTGTCGTTTTCAATTTTATTAATAACACCTAAGCCCACTGAAAATCCTGCGCGTGATCGTGGTAACTGGCTGTAGTTGATGGAAGCACCCAATGCTCCTGCAGCAGTGTTGGTATTCGATGACAAAGTGGCTGATGCTGATCCGCTGCTAACTTTGATTTTCATATCTCCATTCATGCCTGCGTATTCAAGACCTGTGCTCCAGCCGTTCATAACCCATGTTGAAAATTGATTCTGTTCAGGGCGTGATGCTGCCGTTGTGTTTTCGTTTACACGCGGTGCTTGTGCGAAAGCCGTTGTAGTGAAGGCCATAACAACAAGTGTTTTGAATACGATTTTCATCATGAATGATTCTCCTTAATTGGTTTTTGTTTTTCGTGTTGATAGTTAGGGATGCAACCGATGCGCCACCTAAAGTTGTTTTAGATGACTTAGGAGTTCGGGCATCCTGTGTTGTTTTGAGAAAGCGACAACCTAGGGCAGTGCTTGCAAAAATCTTTGTCGTCGCATTTTGAAATCTTCTGTGGGACCACAGTTTCTGTTCGAACAATACAAAATCGCAAACTATTGGCGAACCAATAAAAATGCACATTCTCTTGTGATTACAGTAACTTACAAAATAACTATTGTAATGAAAGGTCTAGTTGTGCTAAACCCTTAAAGTTCCTAGTCATTTCAAAATTTCCAAGGATTAAGGGGATTCGCTCAACATGCTTTATCAATGGCTCTATTCGATGGCAGATCACTTCTCGCCGTTGAATGTTTTCAGATATATCACCGTCAGAACTTTCATCGCATTCTTTACTTCGTTTTTGTTGTGCTGGATGTGGGGCCCTTATTTCATCAAACGTTTGCAGTTAAAACATTTCGGGCAAGCGATTCGCGACGACGGTCCTCAATCACATAAGAAAAAAGCAGGCACGCCAACAATGGGTGGTGGCTTGATTCTTCTTTCAACTTTGATTCCGTGCTTGTTGTGGGTGGATATGATGAACCCGCTGGTATGGGCGGTGTTGATCATCACATGGGGCTTCGGTTTCATCGGTTACATGGATGACTGGTTGAAAGTAAGCAAAAAGAATTCAAAAGGTCTTTCTGGAAAAATCCGTTTGGCTGGCGAGTTCTTAATCAGTGGTGCGGTTGTGTGGTACTTGGTTCAATATCACGGCCTAAGCACTTCAGTGACAATTCCATTCGTGAAGTCTTTGTCTTTCGATCTTGGTTATTTCTATATCTTGTTTGCAGCATTGGTTGTGGCAGGTACAGCGAATGCCGTGAACTTGACGGACGGTCTTGACGGTTTGGCGATTGTGCCTGTGATGATTTCCGCAGCGACATTGGGATTGTTTGCTTACGTTTGTGGTCACTATTCGATCGCAAGCTATTTGCAAATTCACCACGTTGTTGGTGCCGGAGAGCTGGCGCCAGTCGCTGCAACAATCGTTGCCGCAGGCATGGGCTTCTTGTGGTTCAATGCGTATCCAGCACAAGTCTTCATGGGTGACGTTGGTTCGTTGTCTTTGGGTGGTTTCTTGGGCTCGATGGCCGTGATCACACAGAACGAATTATTGATGGTTGTTCTTGGCGGTGTCTTCGTTGTTGAAGCGTTGTCAGTTATCACACAGGTTATTTCTTTTAAACTCACAGGGAAGCGAGTTTTCAAAATGGCTCCGATTCATCATCACTTTGAATTGGGCGGCCTAACAGAGACGAAGATCATCGTGCGTTTCTGGATCATTTCTATTTTATTGGCTGTATTAAGTTTGGCGACCCTGAAATTGAGGTAAGAAAATGTATAAAGAGTTTAGTGAATTAAAAGATAAAAGAATTTTGGTTGTCGGCCTTGGTAAAACAGGTGCTTCCCTTGCGCACTTCCTGACGAAGTACGGTGCTCAAGTCACAGTAACGGACCACAAATCTAAGCCAGAGTTGTCAGTTCAGTTGGAACAATTGGGCGATCTTCCAATCAAATTTGAATTGGGCGGTCACAGTCCGAAAACTTTCATCGCACAAGATCTAGTGATCTTGTCTCCGGGTGTTCCTTCGAACTTGAAGATCTTCGATTACGCAAGATCTCAAGGTATCAAGATCACAGGTGAGTTCGAGTTCTCTGCAGGTTTCATCAAAGAACCGATCATTGGTTTGACTGGTACAAACGGTAAAACGACAGTTGCACGTTTGACAGAAGCCATCCTGCGCGAATCAGGTGTTAAAACTTGGGTGGGCGGAGCAAATGAAAAACCATTGGTTGATTACTTGCGCTCTGACGAAAAAGCACAAGTTGTTATCGCGGAAGTTTCAAGCTTCATGCTTGAGCATTGCGAGACTTTCAATCCAGGTAACGTGGTATTCACGAACTTGGCTGAAAATCACCTCGATCGTTATCGCTCAATGGAAGAATACGTAAACGCCAAACGTCGTATTTTCAAAAACACAAACCAAGCCACGACGAGCATTTTGAATGCCGATGACAACGCGGTTGTTGAGTTGGCTCGTGATCCAGCGGTTCAACGTGGACGTATTTTCTACTTCTCTCGTAAACCAGCTTTGGAACCACAAATCATGAACATCGGTGGTGCTGTGAATATCGGCGACGAAATTCGCGTGCGCACAGGTCCAGAGATCGAAACGTTCTCGATCAAAAACATGAAAATGCGCGGTAAGCACTCTATTGAAAACATCATGGCGGCGATCTTGGCATCACGCGAACATGGTGCAACTCGTGAAGCTGTGCAAAGAGTGATCGAGTCGTTCGGTAGCCTTCCTCACCGTATCGAATACGTTCGTAAAGTGGGTGGCGTTCAATTCTACAATGACTCGAAAGCGACAAACGTTCATGCGGTTCTTCGTGCTCTTGATACTTTCGATGAAAACGTTATTTTGATCGCGGGTGGTAAAGACACGAACTTGAACTATGAACCTCTTCGTTCTGTGGTGAAAAGAAAAGTAAAGACCTTGATTTTGGTCGGGGAAGCGAAAGAAAGAATTAATCGCGACCTTGGTGACTTCTCTGAAACCTTCTTGATCGGTACGTTTGAGGAGGCGGTTTTGATCGCTTATCAAAAGTCGAGAATTGGTGACGTGGTTCTATTGTCTCCGGGTTGTTCATCTTTTGACATGTTTGACAGTTTTGAAGAACGCGGCGAATATTTTAAAGAGATCGTAAGAAAGTTTCATTGATACGAGTGCCAAGCAGTTGGCACTTCTCTGATAAGAAACATCGAAAAGCTCTCCAAGATGGAGAGCTTTTTTTTCGTTAAAGCTAGGAGGGCTTTGTGTTTCGTGTCTGTTCAATCGCATTATCGTCTTTATTCCTTCTTTCTGCCTGTGCCTCTGGAACATTTAAAGCACGTCAAGAACAGCGCGAAAAATTAGCTACCTCTGCAGGTTTGTACTGCGAGTTCGTTAATGGTGATCAACATCCTGACGTGGACGTTGAATTAAATATGCAAATGGCGCGTCGTTGTGATGCCAGCCGTAATTTCTCAATCATCAATTACAAAAATGCGTCGGACCAAATCGGTGTCGTTTACTGCTGCGCAATGCCAGACAAAAACGGTGGCCGTGTCGCTGCAAATCGTCGTGAACCGCGCCAAGTAGCTCCAGCGCCAATCGCTGCGAAACCGGCTCCAGCAACTGCAACTCCGGCAGCTCCTGCTGAAACTTCGACTGAAGAAGTTCTGCCAGAGTAAGGGTCCAGTTTTTCTGCAAGCCTAGACGTTGATTGGACTTCTGATTAAGCTAAAGGTCAGGAGTCCACATCATGTTGAGATATTTATCCAGCAGCTTGTTTCTTGCGATCATTACTCTTTTGGGTATCGGTCTTGTTCAAGTTTATTCATCTAGTTTTATCTTCGCGATCGAGTCTTATGGCGACGGTCTGTTCTTTTTCAAACGACAATTAATTTTCGCAATCATCGCGGTCGCGGTTTTAATCGGAACAATTCACATTCCATTCCGTTACATCGAAAAATACGGTTGGGCGTTGTGGTTTGCGGCAGCGGTTGGTGTGCTTGCGACATTCGTTCCTGGCTTGGGCGTGCGTGTGGGTGGTGCGATCCGTTGGATTCAGTTGCCTCTAGGTATTCGCTTTGAGCCGGCAGAGCTTTTGAAAATTTCTTTTTCGATCTGGTTTGCAAGTTTGATGTGTCGTAAGGACAACTCGCTTGGCAAAGTGAAATGGCATTGGTTGATCATCGGCTTGATCATTCCGTTGTTGTTACTTTTAAAACAGCCTGACTTCGGAAGCTTTGCGATCATCATGATGGTGGGTGTGGCATTGCTTTTTGCGTTCGGTTTGCAATGGAAATATATCGCCGGTGCTTTAGCGGTTTTGCTTCCTGCATTTTATTTCTTGGTGATGTTGGTCCCTTATCGTCGCGCCCGTGTCCTTGCGTTTTTGGACCCGTGGTCAGATCCAGCGCAAAAAGGTTTCCAGGTCATTCAAAGTATGCTCAGTTTCCACTCGGGAGGTCTGACTGGCGCGGGTCTGGGGCAGGGACAAGGAAAGCTGTTCTTCCTTCCTGAAGCTCACACGGACTTTACGTTAGCGGTGTTCGGGGAAGAGATGGGTTTTGTCGGTTTTGTGGCCATCTTGGCTCTTTATGGTTTCGTGGTCTTCCGTGGTATCCAAATCGCCGTCAAAGCTGAGGAACCTTTCAAGCGCGCTCTTGCGCTGGGTCTGAGCGTGACTTTTGCCCTGAGTGTATTTATTAATTCAGGCGTAGTGATGGGATTGTTGCCAACGAAAGGCCTAACTCTTCCATTCTTGAGTTACGGTGGTAGCTCCCTTGTGGCATTATGTTTTATGTTCGGTTTAATTCTGAACATTGAAAACTCGTTTGAAGAGGACACGTTCTCTCGTCGCTTCGGACAATCTACAGGGCAAAATCGTTGGAAAAGTTCGAAGGTAAAATAATGAGTACTAGAAATATTGTGATCGCTGGCGGTGGTACAGGCGGTCACATCTATCCTGGGATCGCAATTGCCCGTGCGATCCAAAAAATGGACCCTACTGTGCAGATTCATTTCGTCGGTACAGCTTTGGGTATGGAATCTAAAATCGTTCCGCGCGAAGGTTTTCCTCTTCATCTGATTGAATCCGGTCAACTCAACGTTAAAAGCCCGATTAAAAAATTAAAAACTCTTGCGAAGATCCCTTACGGTCTTTGGCAATCGGTGCGCTTGTTGATGCAACTAAAACCGCTTTATGTGATCGGTGTTGGTGGCTATGCTTCAGGTCCGTTCGTACTTGCCGCAAGTTTGATTGGTTTTAATACGGCGATCTGGGAACCGAATGCGATGCCAGGAATGGCGAACCGTTTGTTGTCTCGTTTCGTCGATAAATGTTTTGTTGTGTTCGACGACGCGAAGAAATTCTTAAAGAATAATTCAGTGATCAAAGCGGGCATGCCAGTTCGCCAAGAGATTGAAGAGGCCGTTCACGAAACGCATAAGGATGAAAAATTCCATTTGCTTGCGTTCGGTGGCAGCCAAGGAAGCCGCGTGATCAATTACTGCCTGAACGACGCTGTCTTAAAAGGTGGCGAGTGGACGAAGGATCTTTCTGTCGTTCATCAATTGGGCAAGTTTGATTTCCAAGAGGTTTCTGCGAAATACCAATCGGCACCTTGTGAAGTGCAGGTTCATGAATTTATTTTTGATATGCCCAAATATTATAAGTGGGCCGACATAATTGTCAGCCGTGGGGGCGCAAGCTCTATCGCGGAGGCTGCGGCGTTTGGAATCATTCCTATTATCGTTCCATTGCCAGCGGCGGATGACCATCAACAGAAGAATGCTGAAACTGTTGTCGCAAAAAATGCAGGCCGCATGATTTTGCAAAAAGATCTGACACCAGAACGTTTGATTTCAGAAGTACAATCTTTAAGACAAGATAAAGCGTTGCGAGAACAGATGGTTAGGAATATAAAGTCTCTTTATATCCCTCAAGCGGCGAGCACAATCGCAAAGGAAATCTTGCAATGAAATTACAAAGCGCTAAGTTTCATTTCGTAGGTGTTGGTGGCATCGGTATGTGCGGTCTAGCGGAACTTCTCCACAATATCGGAGCAAAAGTTTCTGGCAGTGACATCTCTGAAAACGCAAATACAGATCGTCTTAAAGAAATGGGAGTGAAGATCTATAAAGGTCACACTTCTTCAAACGTTGGTGATGCTGACGTTGTGGTTTACTCGAGCGCGATCCAATACGGTAATCCTGAAATTTCTGAAGCGCGTGCTCGTCAGATTCCATTGATTCCTCGTGCAGAGGCTTTGGCTGAAATCATGCGCTTAAAACGTGGTATCGCGGTTGCGGGGACTCACGGTAAAACGACGACAACTTCAATGACATCAGCGATCTTTCTTGAAAGCGGTATGAGTCCTTCAATCGTTGTCGGTGGTCGTTTCGAATTGATCAAATCTACAGCCTTGCTTGGTACGGGCGAGTGGTTGGTGGCTGAAGCCGATGAATCAGATGGCAGCTTCCATAAGTTGTCTCCGGAAATCGCAATCATCACAAATATCGACTCCGATCACTTGGATCACTACAAAACTTTTGAAAACTTGCAAAAGAGTTTCTATGACTTCGCATTGAAGGTTCCATTCTATGGAAAAGTCATTGCGTGTGGTGATGATCCAATCGTTCGTCAAATTTTCGAAAACTTCCCAAAACGTATTTTGTTCTATGGCTTTGACGAGAAAAATGATCTCGTGTTGAGCGGGGAGCAAGGTAAGTACTCTTTGTACCGCAGTGATCGTTTGCTTGGCACTCGTCACTTAGTGGGTAACTTTGAATTGAAAGTGTCAGGTCGTCACAATGCCTTGAATGCTGTGGCAGCGATCTGTGCAGGTGTCGCTGCTGGAATCCCATTCCAAACGTGCGCTGCAGGTTTGCAACGCTTCGAAGGTGTGGATCGCAGATTCCATTTCAAAGGCGAGAAAAAAGGCATCAAAATTTACGACGACTACGGACATCATCCGACAGAAGTGCGCGCAGTTCTGCAAGCCTTCCGCGAAAAATATCCTAAGAATCGTTTGGTGGTATTCTTCCAACCGCATCGTTTTTCGCGCACGCAACACTGCTGGCACGATTTCACGACAGCGTTCATGGAAGCAGATCACTTGTTATTGACTGACATTTACCCAGCGGGCGAGTCACCAATCCCAGGGGTCAACAGCGAAAAGCTTGCAACAGAAATGAAGCACGAAAACGCTCAGTACTTCCAACGCGACGACAAGTCTTCGCAAAAAATCATCTCAATGCTAAAAGACGGCGACGTCTTCATCACATTGGGAGCAGGCGACGGCTGGAAACTAGGCCTCGACGTCCTAGAAAAAATCTAGGGTGCCTGCTTCTTTTTTACAACCGATCTGCGTTAGTCCGGAGTTAGGATGCTTCGGACTTTCCTGTCACGAATGTTGTGAGTTGAGTTACCACGGACTTCATTACTAATGATTGATTATTCAGTTCCTCGCTGGCGGCTGAACATTCTTCAGCAGACGCGGAGTTCGCTTGGGTGATTTTTTCCATTCCACTTAAAGCTTGATTGATCTGCACGATGCCCTGTTCTTGCTCGGCACTGGCAGAGCTGATTTCGGTGTTGAGGCTTTCAAGCTTTTCAATCGTCGAAACGATTTCTTTTAAAGAAGCTTCACTGGATTTTACGACCTGATGTCCACGTTCAACTTTTTCAGCGCTTTCAGAGATCAATTGCGAAATCTCTTTGGCAGAAGTCGCACTTCTTTGCGCCAAGCTGCGGACGGCTTCGGCGACGACCGCGAAGCCCTTACCATGATCGCCCGCGCGCGCAGCTTCAACCGATGCATTCAAGGCTAATAAATTTGTTTGGAAGGCGATGTCGTCAATCACTGTGATGATCTCTTCAATCTTCTTAGAGCTTGCAGAGATCTCATCCATCGATGTTGTCAGTTTACTTACTTCCTGTTCACCCTTGTGAGCTTTTTCAGAAGCCGACTGTGCAAGGTCTTTGGCTTTCGCTGCGTGTTCAGCATTACGTCGAACCATGCTAGAAATTTCTTCCGTCGAAGCGGAGGTTTCTTCGATAGACGCCGCAGCTTGAACGGATGAGTTTGTTAAGCTTTGACTTGATTGCAGAATTTCTTGGCTGGCATTTGATACCTGGTCACCCGCCGAATTTAGTTTGCGAATGGCAGCGAACAAGCCCGAAAGATTGCGATTGATCAGGAAGAATGAAATCACCAAAATCGCCAAAGAAATAATCGCGGTCCACATCAAGATCGACATACTGGCATTGTTTGCAGCAGCGGAAACTTTATCCACAGAAGAAATCACAGCGAAGACACCATGAAGTTTATTGTCTTTCCAGTTTTCCATTTGAAAACCCAGGATGTCTTTGCCATTCTTCCACGGAGAAGTCGCAGGATCACCATGACACAACAAACAGCCTTGTGCTTCGGATAAGCGCACGGGGCGATAGACGACGACTGTGTTGTCATGATCTTCAACGATCTCTGGTAACTGAGGATCGGCTTCGAAGCGTTTTAAAATCTCCATTTCAGAAACCGTCGCAAGATTTTCTTTTCGGCGCGGTTCATCTGAAAAGACGCGGAATTTATAATCGTCTTTTTCAGCGCCTTCAAAACCAACTTTGATGGATGCGAAGACAGGAACTTTTCTTAAGATACGCGTCTGAATTTCTTCGCTCAGGTTGCCAGAAGGGAATGCCGTGATTGCATGTTGAACCTCGGTTTCAAGTCCGCCTTGAGTTGCCACATAAGAGCGAATTGCTTCAAGACGAGACAGAATTGCACGAGATTTTTCGATCAACTGTTCGCGACCTTGCTTGTGAATCTTGGAAGAGGAGATTCCAACTGCGGCAATAGTGCAGATCGCAATTGAGACAGCTATATTAATGATAATCTTCGTACCTAATTTCATGCCCACTCCAAATGAACATTGTTTTCGAAAAATTCCGTTCCCGAGATCGAGGCGAAATTGGAAGCAGTAACTCATCGGTAGTTAGATTTCTTACAATATAGACATGCAATCGCATTCAAAGCTTTTCCAACCCAGGGGTGGAGACGATTGCGACGACTCTGTCGCAATCGACCTAGGTCTGGTTGTGTTTGAACTGTTTCGCACGCGACTTGATGTTTGTTAGTCTAAGATCTGTAAGACACGACAGCTAAGGATTTGCAGGTCATCACAGTGAAGAAATTAATTCTAAAACTCATCGTTGCATTCGTTATTCTTCCTGGCGCACTCGCGGGCACACTTTTCTATTTGAATAAAAACGGTTTCTTTAACATTCAAAAAATTGAAGTGGTGTTGGACCATCCAGTTCCTGGCCAAGAACAATTCTTGAAGCCACAAGTGGACGAGTTGGAAGCGGCTCTTGCAAAGTACAAAGGTGTCTCGTTGTGGAACGTGAAGCTTAAAGCGATGTCCAAAGATGTTGCGAAGTTTGAGTGGATCGAAAACTCGATGATCACAAGAAGCTGGCCTGCGACGTTGTCGATCAAAGTAAGACCGTACGAAGTGAAACTTTTGTTCATGGGTAAGAACGGCAAACTTCTTCCTATTATTAAAGACGGATCGTTCTTGAATCCGGTTGAAGCAAAACAAGCACCTGATGTTGCACTTCTTGATGGCGAAAGTTTCGTGAAGAAACCAGAGCTCAGAAAAAAAGCAGTTGATGTGCTTGAGCAAATTCCTGCTGAAGGATCGTTCAGCAAAAAAACAATTTCTGAAATTCGATTCGACGATAAAGAAGGTTTTTGGATGACGATGATTAAGACCGGTGTGCGTGTGAAAATCGGCGAAGATCAAGTGTCTCTAAAGGCTGCTCGTGTAAGTCAGGTCGTCGATTATCTCGAAACTCGCCAATTTGACGCGCGCGTCATAGACGCGAATCTGTCAAAGAAAGTCCTTGTCAGGTTGCGTAAGGATCCCTAAGCTTAAGTCTGGAAGACCGATCAAAGTCGGGTCTATTTATCTTCTCAGATCTGTTATGAACTGATCTTTGGTCGAAACTGCGAAATGATTTTGCAGTGGTTTTCCTCAACAAGAAGTTAACTGCTTTTAGTTAAGGCACCCGCGAAACTTCGCGATGTGAGGCTTAAGGATGAGTACAGCAAAACCAAAAGCTCCTGTATTGGCTGGATTAGATATTGGTTCTACCAAAGTTTGTTTCGTTATCGGAACAGTCAATCAAGAGGGCAAAATTGAAGTCGCGGGCGTAGGAACTGCTCCAAACACAGGCATTCGCCAAGGTGTTGTCGTTAATATCGAAGCGACAACTGATTCAATTAAAAAAGCAAAAGAAGAAGCAGAGTTGATGTCTGGCTACACTATTTCAGAAGTGTGGGTTGGCGTTTCTGGTACGCATATTTCTTCATTTGATTCTAAAGGCATGGTTGCCATTAAAAACCGCGAAGTCACTCCATCAGAAATTGATCGTGTGATTGAAGCTGCGAAAGCAGTTGCGGTTCCTGCAGATCGTACAGTTCTGCATATTCTTCCTCGTGAATTTAAAGTCGACGGTCAAGACGGTATCACTGATCCAGTGGGCATGTCTGGTATTCGTTTAGAAGCAAATGTTCATATCGTAACTGGCAGCCAAAGCGCGATTAACAACTCAGTAAAATGTGTTGAGCGTGCTGGTTTGAAAATCGCTGGCCTTGTACTTGGACAATTGGCTTCTGCAACAGCTGTTATCTCTAACGACGAAAAAAACCTTGGTGTTGTTGTTGTCGATATGGGTGGTGGCGCAAGCAACGCTTTATATTTCGTAAATGGTTCAGTGGCGCACTCATCAACAATTCCAGTTGGTGGTCAGCACTTTACTCATGACGTTGCTGTTGGTCTTCGTACTCCGCAATTTGCGGCTGAAGAAGCGAAGAAAAAACATGGTTGTGCAATGGCTTCCATGGTGAATGAAAATGAAACTATCGAAGTTGAAGGTGTTGGCGGTCGTAAGGCTCGCGTGATTCCTCGTAAAGACTTGGCAGATGTTATCGAAGCAAGAGCAGAGGAAACTTTGAACTTGATCGCGAATGATATCCGCATGAGTGGCGTGATGCCAATGTTAGGTGCGGGTATCGTACTGACAGGTGGTGCAAGCCAACTTGATGGTTTGATTGAAATGGGCGAGTTCATTTTTGATATTCCAGTTCGTAGAGGAGTGCCTCAACACATCGGCGGTTTGACTGACGTTGTGAAGTCAGGTGAGTTTTCTGCGGCGACTGGTTTGTTATTGTACGGATTGAGTCAAAGAAAAGATTTGCTGACACAAAATCAGCAAGAGACAGAGATCAATCTTGGTGAATCACTTAACGGTATCACTAAGAAGCTCAAAGAAATGTTAGAAAAAGTTTTTTAGTTTAAGTTTTTATCACAGTCGGGGCTGGAGGCCCTTATAGAAAAATGCGGATAGTTTTACCGCTAACAAATATGTCGGGAGGGACCATGTTTGAACTAGAAGAGAATATTAATATCGGCGCTAATATTAAAGTTGTTGGTGTAGGCGGCGGCGGTAGCAACGCGGTTTCTACAATGATCGCTTCAGAAATGAGCGGTGTAGAATTCATCGTAGCAAATACTGACATTCAAGCTTTGAATGCAAACAAGTCACCGAACAAAATCCAATTGGGTCTTGATCTAACTAAAGGTTTGGGCGCTGGTGCAAATCCAGATGTCGGCCGTAGAGCTGCTATCGAGTCTTACAACGAAATCGTTGAAAAACTTGAAGGCGCAGACATGGTATTCGTAACTGCTGGTATGGGCGGCGGTACGGGTACAGGTGGTGCTCCAATCGTAGCGAAAATCGCTCGTGAGTTGGGTGCATTGACTATCGGTGTGGTGACTAAGCCATTCCAATTCGAAGGTAAAAAACGCGGCAAACACGCTGATGCTGGTTTGCAAGAGTTGAAAGAAAACGTAGACACGTTGATCGTGATCCCGAATCAAAAACTTCTTTCTATCGCTGCTGAAAAAACTCCACTTCTTGAGACTTTCAAAAAAGCTGACGAAGTGTTGTTGCAAGCTGTGAAAGGTATCTCTGATTTGATCAACATCCGTGGTTTGATCAACTTGGACTTCGCAGATATCCGTACTGTTATGTCTTCTAAAGGTATCGCGATCATGGGTACTGGCGCTGCTAAAGGTGAAAACCGTGCAGTAGAAGCTGCAACAGCTGCGATTTCTTCTCCTCTTCTAGAGAACGTAAAAATCGACGGTGCAACTGGTATCATCGTAAACATCACTGGTGGCGCGGATCTTTCATTGTATGAAGTGAACGAAGCGACAACATTGATCACTGAAGCGGCTCATGAAGATGCAGAAATCATCTTCGGTGCAGTTATCGATGAATCAATGGGTGAGACAGTTCGTGTAACTGTTATCGCGACTGGTTTCGATTCTCACGATGTGAAACTTGTGAACGACATGGCTCAAGTAAATCAAATGCAAAATTTCTTGAACCAACAAACAGCGCAATTCAACAGCATGAACATGAGCATGCCGCAAATGCCGCAATTCCAAATGCCGCAAATGCCTCAAATGCCGGCGATGCCACAAATGCCAAGCATGCCGCAAATGCCTCAGTTCCAAATGCCACAAATGCCGCAAGTTGAATTGCCACCAATCGCGACTGTGCAAACTCAAGTGATGACTTACACTCATCCAGATATGGCTCAGTCCACGGGGGGTTCCCAGGTAAACATTACTGAGACTGTTATCGTTCCTCCAGTTGCTAACGTTCCACCACAAGTGGCACAACAAGCAGCTCAGAACGTAATGCCTCAGGTACCTCCGCAAGTTCAACAAGAGGTTCCAACTCCGATCCAGCCACAAGCTGATGCCGGTGTTTCTCCTCGCGATATGTTGCTAGCTAAAGCTCGCGCTTTCAAAGAAAGCCAAGAGTTGAAAGCTCGCCACAATTCTCCAGAGCAGTTGTCTATGAACGTTGATCATGAACAACAATCTTTGGAAGAAGCTCGTCGCATGGCTCGCGAAGTATTGAGCTCTCCATTCTCTAGCCAAAACTTGGAAGTTCCTGCGTTCATCCGCAAGAAACAAGGTTTTGATCTGAACAATAAAGAGTAGTGGAAGCCTGGTTCATATCCGACATTCACTTAAAAACCGCTGAAGAGCGCAATGGGCAAATCCTGTTGCGCTTTTTGCGTTCTTTGAAGGACAAAGATCCGAAGCAAGTTCATCTGTTCATGTTAGGTGATATCTTTGATTTGTGGATTGGCCCTAGCGAATTCTTCGCACGTCAATTTCCCGAACACGTGAAAGCGTTGAAAGATCTGGTCACAGCGGGCGGTAAAGTTACCTTTATTGAAGGCAATCACGACGTTCACATCGAAAAGTACTTCGAAAAAAAACTGGGCGTAAAAGTTTTTGTCGAAGCTCAGTACGTCAATCTTGATGGTGTGAAGGTCCGTGTTGAGCACGGTGATTTGATTAATCTGAACGACGAAAAGTATTTAAAATACCGCGCCTTCATTCGCAATCCTCGTTATAAATTTCTACTGTATTTGTTCCCAGGCTGGCTGTGGAATTGGGCGGGCACTCGTGCAAGCAAAAAAAGCCGTGATAAAAGCGGTGAATACCGTGCACGCAATGAAGCTCAATTAATCACGATGATTCGCAATCACGTGGATCGAGCGTACAGCGAAGGCCCGTTTGATTATATTATTTCAGGCCATATGCATGTCTTTGACGACCATAAGGTCAATATCAAAGGTCACGAAGTTCGCTCAGTCAACCTGGGTTCATGGTTTGAAGACCAAGTTAAAGTCTTCCGTATCAAAGACGGCCAGGGCGAGTGGGTCACTCTTACTTAGTACTCTTACAGTAAAAATCTTGAGGTTTAAATTGCAGTTGCGGTTCTTGATCGCACAATGCTGCCGATAATTGTTGGCCGTTGTTGCGCGCATTCGCAAGAACCGAAAGCATTTTCAAGTAAAGCGGAGTTAAACCTTCGCGCACTTTTAAAACAACATCACGGTAAGGTTTGTTAGGATTGCCTGCTTCGTAACCGCGTGCACACATTTGCTCTTGGAAAGAATTTTTGATTGAAGATTCAGCACCACTCCAAAGTTCCCACAGGCTTGCAAGATAACCGGTACGGTCTTCGCCAACAGTGCAGTGGAAATAAATGCTGCGACCGTGGTTGGTGGCATTTTCAATTACCTGCAGGGCTTCAATCGTCATCTGACATGTGCTTTTGAAATCAGGAAGATCTTTCCATGGGAATGGAACGTTGGTGATCGCATCAGCGGCAAAGCCAGCTTTCTGAAGCTGTGCGATTTCATTTTGGACTTCGTTTTTAGTTTCATTCTTAAAGATTAAAACTTCGGATACGCCGATTTTCTTAAGCTCTTGAATTTGGGCGCCAGATTTTGGAGCCATCCCGCGAATCACTTTTGTCGCACCTGATTCAGTGACGATGTGG
Source organism: Bdellovibrio sp. NC01 (assembly GCF_006874625.1). Lineage (NCBI taxonomy): Bacteria > Pseudomonadati > Bdellovibrionota > Bdellovibrionia > Bdellovibrionales > Pseudobdellovibrionaceae > Bdellovibrio > Bdellovibrio sp. NC01. Next base: position 3,296,139 of record NZ_CP030034.1, on the reverse strand, counting down.
GAATTGGAAATGCTCAAACCAGGAACCGAGCCAGGAAGTTCAGGGCGGCCCGCCCAACTATTAGAGACCCAAAGAATCAGTGTGATAAGCGTAAGTGTTTTCATGGATCTGGGTTGTACCTAGCTTTATGGATAAAGAGAAATCCAGGGTACAAATTTAATTATTCCTGTACTGCATATGATTTGACCGTAGGTGGGCCCTTTTCTAAAGTTTCCTCTGGAAAGAGAGGGTTTTCTCTATGAAAAAACTGCTGGGTGTTGCGGCCATTGCGATTATATCTGTGTCTTGTGCTCACAACTCTATGACGTATGTGGGGATGGCGAACGAAGGCCAATCATTTGTTAAGACGGTGACTGCGAAGGATGTCGAGTGCAAATCGGTATCGGTTGAATCAACAGATAGAAAATTTTCAAGCATCCAAATGGAAAAGCTAAAGTTTGATGAATCGACGGTGTGCCAGGCTTCGTTACCAAAAGATGCAGCTGTGGTCAGAAGTACGAATGGCGTGATCAATATTCCAACAGCACCAAAGAAAATTGTCATCATGGGCGATACGGGCTGCCGTCTTAAAAATAAAAATGGCAAAGGGCCCATCCAAAATTGTGATGATGAAAAAGAATGGCCATTCAGTCGTCTGATGCGTTCAGCGGAAAAAGAAAATGCGGATCTGATCATTCACGTGGGCGATTATCACTACCGTGAAGAATGCACAGATCCAGTTAAGTGCAAAAACTTTCAAGGCACTTTGGGTTACGGCTATAAACCTTGGGAAGCAGACTTCTTAGCGCCTGCTGGAAACGTGCTTCGTCAAAAACCTTGGATCTTTGTGCGCGGTAATCATGAAGATTGCAATCGTGCCCACGAAGGCTTCGATAAACTTCTGTCTCCGGTAGGTGAGGAAAAATGCGTTGATGCCCAGGAGACACGTTACACAAGCTTTGGTGATTTCCTAATCGTGAATTTCGATAATGCCACTGTGGATGACAAACCGGTTGAGGCAAAATCAGAAGCAGGAAAAGCTTTGCGTGAACGCTACAAAAAAATGGTCGAGACAATTAATGCTCGCCCAGAAAAAGAAGTGTGGCTGGTCACACATCGCCCGATCTGGGGCTTAGCGCCAAGTTGGTCGGGCCCGGGAGTATCGCCGGTCAATATCAATATGGAAGCCATCACTCGCGAGTTGCCATTGCCGAAAAAGGTGAAGATGGTTTACGCAGGTCACGTGCATGCATTCCAAATCGCACAAGGCAATCATCCTACAGAGATGATCATTGGTGAAAGCGGTACGGCCCTTGATTACTTCAGTCCTGAAGCTATGAAGTTAGTGCCACCAGGACATACTATTTTTCCAGCAGATCACGGGTATGCATTGCTCGAAAGAGACGTGAATGGAAAATGGAAGGCGTCGATTAAATCTTATGATGGCGAAACAGATTTTATCTGTCAGATTTCTGAACCAGGGATTCCGTGTCAGATCTTTAAATAAAAAAAGCGAGAGGTGACTCTCGCTTTTTTATTATCCAGAACATTGTGAAACTTTATTGGGTGTGAAGTTGTAGATCATCACGCCGCCATCTTTCAGAAGGCCTTGTTTCAATTGATCTAAGTATTGTGGCTCACCGCCAAGTTCAGAGCGACCGCGTTTCATGGTATCGATAGTCCCGGCGACTCCTAAGCAACCTTGCGTGGGAGTGTAGGGGTCCCAGCCGTGCAGAAGAACGCCGCGACCGTAAATGTCTTTATTACCTGCTTCAAGACCGACAAGTTCAATTCCGTCACGGATATTGCCACCGCGAGGTGGACGATATGCTTTCGTCGCAATCGCACCATCCGGAGTCTTCATAGATCCCACACCTTGACCGAAACCGCCTTCACCACGCGAAACCCAAATAGGATTTTTATCAATCACATTGGCAAGAGTTCCATCCGAATTAAAGAAATACATTTTTCCCATGACTCCACCCGAAGAGAAGTCATTGAACATGAAAACATCTTTTTCAACTTTGCCATCGGCTTTCGCTTTTTTGAAAGCTTCCATAGCTTGACGTAAACCACAGTTGAACTTCGCATCGTTTTTCAAATTATCTGGAAGAGCATTTTGGCAGGCTGGAACCATCTCTTTTTGTTGGCCCAGCATTGTATTGGCTTGTTCAACCTTTTTTTCCATCGCAAAAGCAGACGCTTCTTTTGGAGTTGTTTTCGCAGCAATCGGAGTGACCAACGATTTTGGTTTTTCGCCAAGACCGAAAAGATTTAAAAACCAATTGATGAAATCAAAACCACCGGATTTATAAACGGGAATATCATTGCTCAAAGTACAGCCGCCCGATGCTGCACAATTTGAATTGCTTGCGGAAAGGTCGGACTCATTCACAACAAGTTGGTTGTTGTTAGCAAGAGCCTTTAAATCCGCTGTATCTGAAGACGTGTCAGCACTTTCAATCGATTGCACTTTATAAAGAGTATTATTATCGAGAGTTTCAAATCCTGTGTCTGTCGTAGTCGATTTTACTGCTGGATTGAAAAATGAAGATGTCGATTCGACTTTCTTCACTGTGATAGTAGAGTCTTTGCGAATCGCACCCACAGGCAACACGGCCTCATAAGATGCACTTTCAGCAAATGCAGTTGAACTCATCAATACCGGCAAAACGATCTTCGCAATATTATGTAGACTCATATTTCCAATTTACTTCAATGCTCTTCAACATATAAGGCTAGTTCGTCAGAAGTGATCCACGTCTGTACCAAGTCGAAGCTAGACATTGGGCGGGCTTAAAGTGTTTCACTCTGAGATGCTTTCTCAAAAGTTGCATAAACTATGGATTAACTATGGATTCGCTCTCAGGGCAGGGCTTTGTTAAAATATGGAAAAGGCCCCAGTTAGGAGCGGACAATGTTAAATGTGTTATTAGTCGAAGATGATCCACAGATTTCTAAAAGCCTCAGCATGAGTCTTAAATATAGTGACTATGATGTCGCGGTTGCCGAAACAATCGGTGATGCGTGGACTAAGATGGCTTCGATGACCTACGACATTTTACTGCTCGACGTGAATCTTCCTGACGGCACAGGTATCGAGCTTTGCGAAAAAGTTCGTGCTGCAGGGAAAGAAGTCCCAATTATCTTTTTGAGTGCACGCATTGATGAAGAAACTGTCGTGAAAGGCATGAATATCGGTGGTGACGATTATCTTCGTAAACCATTTGGTACGGAAGAGCTTAAAGTTCGTATGAACAAAGTGATGAAGCGCCAGGGACCTGCGACGGCGAAAAATTCTTTGTCCGTAGGTCCTTTGACGATGGACTTCAGCAAACGCACGGTTCTTTTAGGTGGTAATCCTTTGAACTTGGGGAAACGTCAGTTCGATATCTTGGCGATTCTTGCTAAGAAAGCTGGCGACGTGGTGACACGTGAAAATATTCTTCTACAACTTGATAACAACGTGGATCTTTTTGATCGCACGATCGATTCGCATATGAGTCATCTGCGCATCAAACTTCGTGATGCAGGTAATGCGATTCAAATCGTGCCTGTGTATGGTGTTGGTTATCGTCTTCAATGGAAGCAGAACTAATTTATGAAGCGTGGGACTTATATAAAAGTTTTCGTTGTGAGTATTACGGCAGCACTTGTATTAAGTTCCATTTCGCTTTTGTGTCTTATTAAATTTTCTGATCTGGCGTTTAGGGATCATCGCAAAAATCTGATGCTCTTCATCGCGCGTTCGATTGAAAATAATCCGAATGGTTTGGCATTACCACAAATGCCTTTCGGTCCACGTCCTGGTGGTCCGCCTCCGGGGATGCCAGGGGGCCACGGGCCTCACGGCCCTCCAGCAGAGGGATTTCGCGATAATTTTCCACCTCCGCCTCCACCGGGCCCAGGTATGATGGGTGGCCCTGGTGGTCCGCGCATGGGGCCTCCTCCTCCGCCTCCAGGTGGCGGTGAAGCACCTGAGTTTTGGATTATTTCTGAAACGCGTGAAGTAATTTCTGATAACAAAATTCGTAAATTGCCAGCGGAAGTTGCGAAGTTGGATTTGCCAAAAGAAGTACATGCGACAACTTCGTCAGACACGTTCTGGAATTTCTTTGATCGCACAACGATCATGCGCTTAGACCATGAAGGCACAAAAGCCTATCTGGTACTGAATGAAAGAAGAAATCCATTCCGCGGTCCATTGTTTGTCACGCAAGGGATTTTTACTTTCGCAACTGTTGTGATTGCGCTGTTCTTCGCATTGACGATCACATTCTATTATTTGCGTAAAAAATCAGACGAAGCGCGTGCGGTGTTATTAAGCCTCGAGCGCGGTGATTTGAAAGCACGATTTGATATCAAACCCTTCGACGAATTCGGGGGCTTGCTTCTGGATTTCAATCGCATGGCCAATGAAATTGAACGCCTGGTGAATCGTGTGCGTGAAACAGAAATGGCGCGCAGTAACTTGTTGAGTGAACTAGGCCATGACTTGCGCACGCCATTAACAAGTTTGACGACGTCATTTGAAACTTTGAAGTTCCATTTCAATAAAATGACTCCCTCGGATCGCAACGAAATTTTCACGATGATCACAGCAGAAGTGGAATATTTCAAAGAGCTGCTAGAAAAACTGATGACGATCGCAGAACTCGATGAGCCCCACTATAAAAAATCGACCGACGCTGTGGACTTGGCGACATTGATCGGCTCGGAAGTTCGTTATCGTTCAAGTTCAGCTCCGCAATTCCGTTGGACATTTAACGACGAGGGTATGCACGGTCAGCCGCCGATGGTGTTGGGTGATTCGTACTTGTTGTTACGTTTACTCAAAAATGCATTTGATAATGCCACTCGCTATGCGAAGGAAGGCATTCACGCTTCGTTGACGGCAAATGATGAATATGTGCAGATCACGATTAAAGATGATGGACCGGGAATGGATGCAGATGCGCTGGCGAACTTCGGTAAACGTCAAGAGCGCCGTAAACGTCGCGAAGAAAGCCAGGGTCTGAATTTTTCTTTGGGCTTGGGTTCAGTCATCATGCGCACGATTGCAGAGCTTCACGGTGGAAGTCTTGAAGTTGCAAATCGCGCGTCAGTCGATGGCGTTTCCGGAACAATCGTTCGAGTGAAAATTCCTAAGTTTGAAACGACTTAATTTAGTGAGAGCAGATGCGATTCAAAGCTGCGTCTGTCTCTGTAATTTGTTGCAGAAGTTCAGTGCGGGCTTCAGAGGCACTTGCATCTTCAATCGGGCAATTTTCGTTTAAAAGTCTTAGACCTTCTTGATAAATAGTTTTTTCAACCTTCGCTGCTTCACAAGGTGAAAAGCAGATGGGTTGTTCATCAATGAACGATCTCATGGCTTCAGTGATGCCCTCTGCTGTGCATGGAATCGTTGCGAATGAAAGTGAAGACGTTAAAGTTAAAAATAGTGCTGTGATGAATGCTTTCATCAATCCCCCTAATTAGTGACAACATGCGAGCGGTTATAACTATCGGGCCGCGAGTGCGGACTCAAATGACAATCGTGAAATGTCATCTTTGGACGAAGGCCGAGACTAAGATTTACATCCTTAGTTAAGATGCGACAAAGCGACATCCCTATGAGACGCTGAAAACATATGAAGCATCTTTTTGAAAAAGTTCTTTCCACTCGCCAAGTTTTCCGTGGCCGTTTCCTTAAAGTTGAACAAGATGAAGTGCAGGCTCCTGATGGCAGGACCTATGTTCGGGAATATATTAAGCATCCCGGGGCTGCGTTGATGATTCCGCTTCTTCCGAATGGCAAAGTGGTGATGGTGCATCAATATCGCCATGCTTTGAAGCAAGTGTTTTTGGAATTCCCTGCGGGAAAACGCGATAAAGGCGAGGAAAGTATCGTGACCGCACGCCGCGAACTAATGGAAGAAACAGGTTATGAAGCCAAAGATTGGACCTTCTTGACCACGATTCATCCCGTCATCGGCTATTCGGATGAACACATTGATTTGTACCTTGCGAAAAATTTAACTCATGTTGAACAAAAGCTCGATCACGGAGAATTTCTTGAGGTCACCGAAGTTGATCCCAAAGACCTTATGCAAATGGTGCGTGACGGAAAAGTGACGGATGTGAAAACCCAGATCGCTGCCTTTTGGCTTGATAAATTCCTTCGTGGGGAGTGGAATTGAGAGCGGAGGCTCTCATGTTGGTTCAATCTAAAGATAGTTTCAAAACTAAAGACAAACTCAAAGTCGGTTCCAAAGAATACATCATCTTCAATCAGAAAAAGATATCGCATCCAAACTTGAAAAAGTTGCCGATGTCTTTGCGTGTGCTTCTTGAAAACTTGCTTCGTCACGAAGACGGTGTGCACGTAACAAAAGAAGATATCGATTCTTTGTTAAGCTTAGACAAATCTTCTTTATCTCGTGAAATTTCATTCTTCCCTGCGCGCGTCTTGATGCAAGACTTCACCGGCGTTCCAGCGGTTGTTGACTTAGCAGCTATGCGTGACGCGATGAAAGCGTTGGGTGGTGATCCAACGAAAATCAATCCACTTGTACCGGTAGATCTTGTGATCGACCACTCGGTGATGGTGGATTCATTCGGTTCTCCGTCATCGTTTGAAGAAAACGTGAAAATGGAGTTCGAAAGAAATAACGAACGCTACAACTTTTTGAAATGGGGGCAGAAAGCTTTCCGTAATTTCAAAGTGGTTCCTCCGGGCACAGGTATTTGCCATCAGGTAAATCTTGAATACATCGCAAAAACAATCTGGCACGCAAAAGGTCACCTTGGAGATTATGCCTTCCCAGATACTCTTGTCGGAACGGATTCGCATACGACAATGGTGAACGGTATGGCGGCTCTTGGTTGGGGTGTCGGTGGTATCGAAGCGGAAGCGGTGATGTTAGGTCAACCGTTGACGATGTTGATCCCTGAAGTGATTGGCTTCCGTTTGGAAGGCAAACTCAACGAAGGTGCCACAGCAACCGACTTGGTTCTGACTGTGACTCAAATGCTTCGTAAAAAAGGTGTTGTTGGTAAGTTCGTAGAATTCTATGGCCCAGGTCTTGCCGGCCTTTCGCTTGCTGACCGTGCAACCATCGCCAACATGGCTCCAGAGTACGGCGCAACTTGCGGTTTCTTCCCAATTGATGAAGAAACAATCAAGTACTTGAAATTAAGCGGCCGTGATAACGAAACTGTTTCCATCGTAGAATCATACGCTAAAGAGTGCGGCATGTGGCGCACAGACGACGATGAACACTTCGCATTCTCTGACACATTGAAATTGAATTTGTCTGAAGTGGTGCCTTCACTTGCAGGGCCGAAGCGTCCTCAAGACCGTGTGCTTTTGACGGATGCTAAAAATGATTTCCATAAACAATTGACTGCGGGTTTTGCAGTGGATGCAGGCAAAGCTTCTAAAGAGGCGTCTGCTGCCACTGTCGAAGGTGAAGCTTACAAAGTAGGTCACGGTGATGTTGTAATCGCCGCGATCACAAGCTGTACGAATACTTCAAATCCTTCAGTGATGATCGGTGCCGGTTTAGTTGCGAAGAAGGCAGTTGAAAAAGGTTTGAAAGTAAAACCTTGGGTCAAAACGTCTTTAGCTCCGGGCTCACAAGTTGTTAGCGATTATTTGGAAAAATCAGGCGTACAAAAATATCTTGATCATTTGGGCTTTAACCTTGTGGGTTATGGTTGCACGACTTGTATCGGTAACTCGGGTCCACTTCCGACACCAATTGCTAATGCAGTTGAAAAAGGCAACTTGGTTGTGGCGTCTGTCCTTTCTGGTAACCGTAACTTCGAAGGTCGTATCAATCCGAATGTAAAAGCCAACTATTTGGCGTCGCCAATGTTGGTGGTTGCCCACGCGATTGCGGGTAGCATGCTGGTTGATATCACTCGTGATTCTTTGGGACACGATAGCCACGGCAACGATGTGTATTTGAAAGACATCTGGCCGACAAATAAAGAAATCCAAGATGCTGTGAACCATGCGGTTGAAGTTCGCCAATTCACGTCTCGTTACGGTAACGTATTCGATGGCACTGAAGATTGGAAGAAAATCAAAACAACAGAGTCACAAACTTATTCGTGGGATGAAAGTACATACATCAAGAATCCACCGTATTTTGCGGGCATGCAGAAAGCTCCAAGCGCATTGAAAGGTATCAATGGCGCAAGAGTTCTTGCGGTTCTTGGCGATTCAATCACGACAGACCATATCTCTCCAGCGGGCAGTATTAAAAAAGATTCTCCTGCAGGTCGTTTCTTGATTTCAAAAGGTGTGCAACCGATTGATTTCAACTCGTACGGTTCACGCCGTGGTAACGATGAAGTGATGGTGCGTGGTACTTTCGCTAACATCCGTATTAAGAATGAAATGTTGGGTGGTGCTGAAGGTGGCAATACGAAATATGCGCCAACGGGTGAGACGATGTCGATCTATGATGCTGCAATGAAGTACAAGGCAGATCATACTCCGCTTGTGGTTATCGCAGGGAAAGAGTACGGCACGGGTTCTTCTCGTGACTGGGCAGCTAAAGGTACAAATCTATTGGGCGTGAAAGCCGTATTGGCTGAAAGTTTTGAACGTATCCATCGTTCGAACTTAGTCGGTATGGGTGTGTTGCCGCTGCAATTCACTGGCGGCCAAGACAGAAAATCTTTGCACTTCGACGGCACTGAAACTTTCGACATCCAAGGTGTTGAAACAATGAAGCCGCAAGAAGAATTGAATGTCGTGGTGACTCGTGCGAATGGCTCTAAAGAGACAATCAAAGCAAGATCACGTATCGATACAGCCGTTGAGTTGGAATACTACAAAAACGGTGGCATCCTTCAGTACGTATTGCGCAAATTGATGTAATCAAACTGTTCAAAAAGAAAAAAGCCCTCTTCTTTGTCGGAAGAGGGCTTTTTTTATTTCTCAAGCATCAAGATGAAAGCATATTCGGTTGCGGTTTCTTTTAACTGATCAAAGCGTCCCGAAGCTCCACCATGTCCTGCATCCATATCGGTTTTTAGCAGAATCACGCTGTTGCCCTTATTGTGTTCACGTAACTTCGGTACCCATTTCGCGGGCTCCCAGTATTGCACTTGGGAATCGTGTAAGCCCGTCGTCACTAGCACATTCGGATATTTTGCATCGACCACGTTATCGTAAGGCGAATACGTTTTGATGTAATCGTAATACATCTTTTCATTCGGATTACCCCATTCATCGTATTCACCCGTTGTCAGCGGAATAGAGTCGTCAAGCATCGTTGTGATGACATCAACGAAGGGCACTTGTGCGACCACGCCATGATAAAGATCGGGACGAAGATTCATAACCGCACCCATCAACAAACCGCCTGCACTGCCACCCATGGCATAAAGCTTTTTGGGATTCGCATAACGTTCTTTCACCAGCGCATCCGTTGTGTCGATAAAATCAAAGAACGTGTTTTTCTTATGTAAGGTTCTGCCAGTGTCGTACCAGTCACGACCCATTTCAGAACCGCCACGAATATGCGCGCGAGCAAAAACAAAACCGCGATCTACAAGGCTGAAGACATCTGAGCTAAACCATGGGTCCATGTTCGCGCCATAAGAACCATAACCATAAATCAACAGGGGTGCGGTACCGTCTTTATGAAAGTCTTTGCGCATGATGAGCGACACCGGAACTTTCACACCGTCGCGAGCTGTGATGAAGATTCGCTCGGTACGATAGTGCTCGGGATTATAGTTCGGAACTTCGTGCGTTTTTTTAAGCTCTTGTTTATGAGTGACCAAATTAATATCAAATACCGACGGTGGTAAACGCATTGATTCATACTCGAAACGTAGCGTCTCGCTATCGTATTCGCGATTATCACCGACGCCAGCCATGAAGCTTTGATCGGCAAATGGGATATAATAAGAATTATTGCCATGGCGATCGGTCACATGGATTTGCGTCAGTCCATTCTTGCGTTCATCCAGGATCAAATATTTTTTAAAGACGGTCACATCTTGCAGATAGGTATCGTCACGATGAGGTATCACTTCTTTCCAGTATTTACTGTCAGTGTGTGCAAGATCTGTCGTCATTAAACGGAAATTTTTGGCATTGCTGTTTGTGACGATGTAAAAGGCATTGTCACCATCGCTGACCGAATATTCGTGACCACGTTTGCGCTTAGAGAAGACTTTGAATTTATCAAAGGGTTTGTCAGTTGCGAGGTACTGCACCTCCGTTGTCAAAGTACTGTACGAAGCAATATAGATGAATTTTTCTGACAATGATTTATAGACGTGAACTGAATAAGTTTCGTCCTTTTCAAAATACACTTCTTCAGATTTGTGCGTTTTTAAACTATAGCGAAATACTTTTTCCGTTCGCAAAGTTTCTGGATGTTGTTGTGTATAGAATACCGTTTCATTATCGGCAGCCCATACCAAGTTTGGACTGATATCTTCAATTTTGTCGGGAAGCATTTTTCCTGTCTTCAAATCTTTGAAATACAGAGTGAAAAAGCGGCGACCGACAGTATCCACGGCATAAGCCATGATGTTCTGATTCGGACTCATCATCGGACCCGTGCTTTGATAGAAGCTGTGACCTTTTGCAAGCTCTGGCACATTTAAAAGCATTTCTTCTGCGGCTTCTAAAGAACCTTTTTTACGTGCATACAGGGGATACTGTTGGCCCACTTCGTAACGGCCATAGTAATAGTACCCATGGCTGCGCACGGGAACTGAAGACTCATCCTCTTTGACTCGTGACTTTAATTCTGTGAACAGTTTCGCTTCTAAATCTTTGACGGGTGCCATAACACGATCGGTGTAATCGTTTTCAGCTTTCAGATATGAGATGACCTTTGGATTTTCGCGCTCTTTCAGCCAGTAGTAATCGTCTTGACGAACGTCGCCGTGTTTCTCTAACCGGTGTGGATTCTTGTCAGGATGAGGATGGTCTTGTGGAAATTGGTGCATGCAGGAAACTCCTAGAAAACACAGTGGAATCAGAAGAAATTTGTTCATTTGTTAATGATAGTGCAACGATTTGCTTCTATGCAAGTCCACCTAGTAGGTCTATGTTAGCAACAGAGGGGAAATTTTTGGAGGTCTGTCATGACAGATGTACTTGCCGCGCGTTCGACGATGGCATTTTCTCTTGGCTTTCATATTATCTTTGCCGCTATCGGCATGGTGATGCCGTTTCTTATGGCGGCAGCTCACTGGTTGTTTTTAAAACACAAACGTCCTGAAGATCTTGAACTGACAAAACTGTGGATGAAAGGTGTCGCGATTTTCTTCGCCGTTGGCGCCGTATCGGGAACCGTTCTGTCTTTCGAATTAGGTTTGTTATGGCCAGGCTTCATGAAATACGCGGGACCCATCATCGGCATGCCTTTTTCCTGGGAAGGAACTGCGTTCTTCCTTGAAGCTGTCGGCATCGGCTTATTCCTTTACGGTTGGAAGCGCATGTCACCGTGGGTGCACTGGTGGTCGGGTTTAACAGTCGGTATTTGCGGTTTTGCTTCTGGTATTTTCATTGTTGCGGCAAACAGTTGGATGAATGCGCCTCAAGGTTTTGATTGGGTGAACGGAGAAGCGTTAAATATTGATCCCGTTAAAGCGATGTTCAATAAAGCCTGGCTTCATCAATCAGTGCATATGCAAGTCGCCGCTATTCAAGCCGTCGGTTTCGCGGTTGCAGGTATTCATGCATTGATTATCTTGCGCAAAGGTCCTTCGAAACTTCATGCACGCGCTTTACAAATCGCACTGATCTTTGCTTCAGCGGCATCCATCGTGCAACCATTGATTGGTCACTTCGCCGCCCAGCGTGTCGCCACTTTACAACCGGCAAAGCTTGCCGCGATGGAAGCACATTTTGAAACGGCTCCGTATGCGCCACTTTATATCGGCGGCATTCCCGACGTTGAAAAGCAAACTGTTGAATACGGAATTAAAATTCCTGGAATGTTAAGTCTGCTAGCGCATGATGATTTCAAGGCACCAGTGAAAGGACTGAATGAATTCCCACGCGAAGAATGGCCGAATGTTACAATCGTACACTTTGCCTTTCAAATTATGGTGGGCTTAGGCACATTGATGGCACTGTTTGGTGCGCTTTATATTTTCTTTGTAAAAACCAAACGTGAAATTCCGGATTCATTCTTAAAAGTTTTAGTGATCTTCACGCCGATGGGCTTTTTAGCTCTGGAAGCCGGATGGGTCGTGACAGAAGTGGGGCGTCAGCCGTGGATTATATATGGCATCATGAAAACCAAAGATGCCGTAACCCCCATGCCAGGAGTCCAATTCCATTTCTATCTTTTCCTGGTGTTGTATCTGTTATTAGCAGCCGTCACTGTGTGGTTGTTCAAACGCCAGGTGCAAGTCGCCCAAAATAATTTACAGAAGCAGGAGTTATCATGATTGAAATTCTTCTGTTCTTTATCGCAGCCTCATTATTGCTTTATGTCGTCCTAGGTGGTGCCGATTACGGTGCGGGGATACTTGAGCTGTTGCCCAGTGGGAAATTTAAAGACGAACAACGTCGAGTGATAAATCATGCTATGGGTCCCGTGTGGGAAGCGAACCACATGTGGCTGATCTTAGTGATCGTGATTCTGTTCATGGCATTTCCCACAATCTTTAATACCATCATGACTTATCTGCATTTACCAGTCGTCGCACTGCTTGTGGGAATTGTCGTGCGCGGAACCGCTTTTACATTTCGTCATTACGATGCCATTCATGACGAAAAATCGCAGAAGATTTATTCGCGCCTCTTCGGTATTTCCAGTCTTTGGAGTGCGATGTGGATCGGAATCATTGCGGGCAGCCTGGGTCGCGGCACTATTAATATGGAAACACGTGATTTCGTCGAAGCGTATATCCATAGCTGGTGGGGCTGGTTGCCGTTGATGATGGGATTTTTCACCGTCAGTATATTTGGTTTTCTAGCCAGTGTGTATTTGGTGGGTGAAACCAAAGATCCGGAGTTAAAGAAACTATTCTGGAAGCGCGGTTATTACTTCAACATCGCGGTCATCGCAACCGGTGGTTTGGTGTTCTTCGCTTCCTGGCTTGAAAATGCCAGCTTCTTTTTGAACTTCTTAACGAATCCGTTTGCTTTGGCAATTCTGGGAATGGCCACGGCGGCATTCTTTGCGTTGTGGTACTTTGTTAGAAGAAGTAAATCATTGATCGTAAGAATCATCGCCGCTGCCCAAGCAAGTTTGATTCTGTTAGGCTGGTATGTTGCGGAAGCACCGAATGCGGTGATCACAAAACAAGGCGCGATCACGTTCTATCAAGCTGCGGCACCGGCTGCGACCTTGACACAATTAACGATCGCATTGCTAGTGGGAAGTGTACTTATCTTCCCAAGCCTAGCAATGCTCTTGAAAGTTTTTAAAATCAGATAGCTACATACGCGCTTCATCAGGTGGATAAGAGATTGTACGATGCATACGATCTTTTTCCATCGCAGCCTGATAGGCGTTCTTAAATGTTGTACGAGCGAAGTCTTCAATCGAAGTCGCCGTTGTATTTAACTTATCGCGTGTGACTGTCGCGTGAATAGTTCCATTGGCAATCGCGCGATCTAATTCTACTAAATTGTTGGCAACATCTTCACTCATGCCGGCGCCGACAAGATAATTATAAATTTCTTGTTCGGGGGCTTCCATATATTCCATATCAGGCTTTTCAACGGCTTCTCCCAACGCGCGAATCACTTCGTTGTAGGTCAAAGTGCGCTCGCCTAATAGGTATTCAACTGTGTGACCTTTGAACGTTGGATTGATAAGTAAGAACGCCGCCCGCGCTGCAATATCACGAGTCGCAATCAGATCAATCGGTGTTTCACCTGAAGGAATTCCATAATAGCGATTCATTGAAACCATCGCAGGAATTCCCGCCAATAAGTTTTCCATGAACGAAACGGGACGAAGATGAACGATATCAGCATCGAGTTCATTCAAACGCAGTTCTTGATCATGCAACGCCAGGATGGGACCGGTGCCAGCGTTTAAATCGGCCCCGTATGAACTTAAGTTGACGACTTTGCGAATGCCAGACTCTTCAATAGCTTCGCCGATGACTTCACCGATTTTGTTTTGGGAAAAACGCATCTCGTGCGCCTTCATGTTAGGAGGGATCATCGTGAATGCGGCCGTACAATGCCTCATGCAATCTGTGACCGTGGCCACGCTGTTGGCGTCGCCTTCGATCAGCTCTGCACCTTCATATGCATCTTTATCGGGGAAATGACGGGCAAGACAGCGAACCTCTTGTCCATTCGCCAAAAGATGAGTCACGATCTTTGAACCAATATGCCCAGTTGCTCCCATGACGAAGATCATAAAAAAGCCTCCTTATTCATAACCTTAGCTTAAGGTCAAAATAAGGAGGCTTCGACTTACAATTATTTAAAAGACTAGACTGCGACTACTTCGCTTCCACCAAGAGCTGTTCAGCGTGAGCAAGCGATGTTTTTGAAATTTTCTCGCCACTGATAAGACGAGCAATCTCTTGAATACGATCTTTTTGTTTGAGTTCTGACACAAGCATCGCCACAGAATCTTTCTGCGGAGATTTTTGGATAAAGAAGTGGATATCACCGAAGGCAGCTACTTGCGGAAGGTGAGTCACGCAAATAACTTGCTGTCCTTTAGCAATCGTCTTCAATTTACGACCTACTTTTTCAGCCGTTTCACCCGAAACGCCCGTATCAACTTCGTCGAACAAATAAGTGCGCGGTTGGTTGCTCGAACCGACAACACGTTTCAATGACAATAAGATACGAGACAATTCACCACCGGAAGCAAACTTCGCAAGTGGTCGTTTCATGTCTTTCGCAGAAGTTTGTGACAAGAATTCGACATCGCTCATGCCCGTAGGAGCAAGCGCTGTCATTTTTTCGATGTGTACGTGGAACGTCACACCTTTCATATTCAATTCGGCCAATTCTGCATTCACACTGTCAGCCAAAAGATCGGCACCTTTCAAGCGACGTTTGTGAAGGTCTGCACCCAATGTTTCAAGCTCTTTCAAAAGAACAGCCGATTCTTTTTTCAAAGAGTCGATTTTAACATCTGAATTTTGTAAGTTAGAGATTTCAATTTCCATCTCCATCAAAGCTTTCAAGATATCATCAACGCTTGTGCCGTATTTCTTTTGCAGCTTACGCAAATCGCTTAAACGGCTTTCCATTTCTTCAAGACGTTGTGGATCGGCGTCGATCTTCGAAGCGTATTGACGAAGTTCATAGATGCTTTCATCAATCAGCGTTTTTGCTTGTTCCAGGTTTTCAAGTTTGGCTGCGATTTGTGGATCAAGGTTTGAAAGCTCCATACCTTTTTTCAAAATCGCGTTTAAACGGCTGATTGCTGAATCGTCGTCTGTGTAAAGCGCTGCTTCCGCTTGGTCTACGAAAGAACCAATGCGTGAAGAGTTCTTCAATTTCTTTACTTCAACTTCTAATTCGTGATCTTCGCCCGGTGACAAATCCAACGCCGTGATTTCGTCACGTTGATAGATCAAGAAATCAAGACGTTGCGCTTTTTGTTTGGCATCGCTTTCCAACTTTTTGATCTCTTCAAAGATCGCGTGGTAGCGGTTGTACTTTTCAGTGAAAAGCAAACGCTTATCCCAGGTGCCCGCATACTGGTCGAGCAAATCCATGTGATAAGCTTTCGACATCAAGTTGCGGTTTTCATGTTGGCCTGTCATTTCAATCAATGGTGCCGAATGACCCGCAAGTTCCACCAGGGGAGCCACAACGTCACGCAAACCACCAACCGTGCTTAATGAACCGTTCAAATAGATTTTAGATTTATCACCGGCGCTTAGGACACGGCGAACGATCAAAAGATCTTCATCGACTTCAATGCCCATGTCTTTCAACGCAGCTAAAACGTCGGGACGTTTGCTAAGATCGAAAGAGCCTTCGATTGTTGCGACAGAAGCTCCCGTACGAATTGTATCGGAAGAACCTTTTCCGCCCATCAATAACGACAAGCTTTTTAAAAGCACAGATTTACCGGCACCCGTTTCACCAGAAAGAATGTTCAAGCCATCTTTGAAAGTGATGTGCAGGTTTTCGATAATTGCGAAATTAGAAACTTTAAGCTCTAGCAACATGGTTAGCTCCGATCACCGAATTTCAATTTGTCACGCAAAAGGGTGAAGTAATTATGATCTACTTGGCGAACCATCCAATGGTCATAGCAAGAGCGAGTAATCACAACCTCGTCATCAGCAGAAAGCTCTGTGGCCTTCTGACCGTCAACGATGAAGTGCGCTTTCACTGTCTTTCCATCCAATTTGAAAGACAAAGTACTGCGGTCAGGAACGATAAGCGGGCGCGAAGTCAAACTGTGCGGAGCCACAGCCGTCACTACAAACACCGGACTTTCCGGGTGTAGGATCGGGCCGCCAGCAGCCAAGTTATAAGCTGTCGAGCCAGAAGGACTTGAAACGATGAAACCATCGGCCTTCACTTCACTTACTAAAAACTTATCAGAATAAATAGCGGTGTTGATTAATTGAGAATTCGAGCCTCTTTCAATCACCATATCATTCAACGCATGGAATTCGCCGCGGCTTTTTCCTTTACGCAGAATTTTAGCAAAGATCATTGAACGTGGGCGCAATTCCATCTTGCCTGACAAAGCATCATCGATAACTTTGAAAGCCGTGTCCGATGGGTGAGCTGTTAAAAAGCCCAATGAGCCCATATTGAAACCAAGAATCGGAACACTACGGCCTTCCATCAAACGCACGGCACGCAAGTACGTACCGTCACCGCCAAGAACGATCACCAATTTCAAAGCATCCAATTGCTTTTTCGTTTTTGCGGCTTTCGTTCCGGGAATCAGCTTTTGATCAGGACCTGTGAAAACCTCATAGCCCTTGTCTTTCAAGTGCTCGGCCACTTTTTTAGCAAGGCTGACGGCTTTGTCCGTTTCAAGACGGTAAACCAAAGCGATGCCTCCGCTGTCGGCAAGTGTCAGTCTGGTGTTTCCTTGGCTCGTGTTTCTTTGCTCGGTCTTTGCCATTAAATCAATCCATCTCTTCTTAGCAAAGCTTGTGGATCTGGTTCGCGTCCGCGGAAGCGTTTGTACAATTCCATCGGATGTTCAGTACCGCCACGGCTTAAGATGTTCTCTTTGAACTTCGTAGCGACTTCAGGGTTGAACAAACCTTTTTCCATGAAGTACTCGAATGCATCGGCATCTAGAACTTCAGCCCATTTGTAAGAATAATAACCTGCAGAGTAACCGCCAGCAAAGATGTGGCTAAAGCTAACTGAAGTATTTGCGCCTTCGATTTTAGGGAACAGACGAGTTTCGGCAGTGGCCTCTTCTTCGAAGGAATCCACATTATGAATCGCTGTTGGCTCCGCCGTGTGCCATGCCATATCCATCAAACCGAATTGGATCTGACGGCAAGACATGTAACCTGCTTGGAATTTTTGTGACGCTTTTAATTTTTTGATCAAATCAGCCGGCATTGCTTCGTTCGTTTCGTAATGACGAGCGAACAAATCCAAACCTTCTTTTTCGCCAACCCAGTTTTCCATAATTTGTGATGGAAGTTCTACGAAATCCCAATACACGTTTGGACCGCTTAATGATTGGTAAGTCACGTCTGACAGCATACCGTGCAAAGCATGGCCGAATTCATGGAACAAAGTGCGCACTTCATCGTAAGTCAAAAGCGACGGTTTTGTCGGAGTTGGTTTCGTGAAGTTACAAACAATGCTGACGTGAGGACGTTTTAAAGTTCCGTCGCTCAAGCCTTGATTGCGGAACAACGTCATCCATGCGCCACCTTTTTTTGTCTCGCGCGGGAAGTAGTCCGTGTAGAACAAGCCCATGTACTTGCCGGATTTTTCTTCGAAAACTTCGTAAGCTTTTACTTCTGGGTGATAAACGGGGATGTCTTTGTTTTCTTTGAACGTCAAACCGTAAAGTTGTTTTGCGTGCGCGAAGACACCGTCAACAACGTTTTCAAGTTTGAAGTAAGGACGAAGATCTTCTTCATTGAAAGCGTATTTTTCTTCTTTCAATTTTTCAGAATAGAACGCGAAATCCCACGGCATGATTTCATTCAAACCGTCAGTCTTCTTCGCGAAGTCAGCAACTTCTTTCACATCACGTTTGCCGGCCTCTTTAGAAGCCGTCAAAAGTTTGCGTAAGAAATCGAATACCGTTTGCGGCGTTTGCGCCATACGTTCTGCCAATACGAAATCAGCATGCGTTTTGAAATTCAAAATTTTTGCACGTTGCGAACGTAGAGTTACAATTTTCTTTACGATCTCTTGATTGTCGAATTCGCCTTTGAAAGCGCGAGACGCGTAAGCTTTCCACATTTTCTCACGAAGAGCGCGATTTTGTGCATAAGTCATGAACGGCAAGTACGAAGGCGTTTGCAAATTGAAAAGCCATTGGCCTTTTTTGCCTTTTGCTTCCGCAGCCGCCGCGGCACCTTCAAGAATGCCTTCAGGGATTCCGGCAACGTCTTCTTTTTTATCCAAGTACATTTCAAAAGCGTTTGTCGCTTTCAAAACGTTTTCAGAATATTTTGGTCCAAGCACTGAAAGCTCTTGGTCGATTTGACGAAGTTTTTCTTTGTCTTGTTCGTTCAACAAAGCGCCGTTACGTGCGAACGACAAATAAGTTTTTTCAAGCAAACGAGATTGCTCTTTAGTTAAAGTCAAAGAAGCGCGCGAATCATAAACCGCTTTCACGCGTTGGAAAATCACCGGGTCCAACGAGATGTCTGAAGAAAGGGCTGTGAACTTTGGATAGATTTCTTGCGCCAAAGCTTGCAACGCTTCATCGGCATTTGCCGTTTCCATGTTGCCATAGATCAAACCGATTTTTTCAGCCAACTCTGCCGCCGCTTCAAGAGCAACAATGGTGTTGTCGAAGTTTGCTGGTGTTTTATCAGCTTTGATTTTTGCGATGTTTGCTTGTGCAATTTGGATCGACTCGTCGACGGCTGGAAGATAGTCCGAAACTTTGATTTTATCGAAAGGAACGGCCTCATCTTTTGCTAAGGACTTCGTCAGTAAGGGATTGTTAGAAGTCATAAAACTCTCCTAGTTTTTACGAGGTAAAAGACTCCAATTTTATCTCGCGAAACCAGGAAGAAATAAAGCTAAAACGCCCCATAGAAGCCGCGTTTGAGGGATTGCAAAGTGCGTCAGTCTTTAGGTGGGGATGGCTCGGAAAAAGGAAAGGGCCCTCGGTGGTTTTTACCTCTCGAGGGCCCAGGATAATGCGGCATATTAGACCGGTAAAAACCGGTGAGAAGCTGCCGCTCTTCTCGATTTACCAACGATAGTAACCGTAACCCCAGCCAGTGTTGTTGTAAGTCTGATAGGGATTTGTACAGACTCCCAAATTTGATCCGCCGATCACTTGGCGGCAAGTCGCCCCGACACCGCAAGAGTTCGCCTGATCAAGTAGACAGCTTTGAGTTACGTTGCGTGCGCAAGTTCCTGTGTTCGGTGAACCAGGAATATTTGAAACTTGAGGGATGTTGATAGTCGCACCACCACCGCCCCAAGATGTATAACTGCCGGCGCCGAAAACCATGAACACCGCGTAGTTATAAACGGGTTGCAAGAATTGATTGCTGATGCAACCAAGACCCATCGTTCCGTTATACGATGGAGAATATCCCGAAGGACATCCGCAGAAACCATATTGATTGAAATAGTTTGTGTAGTTGTAAACGGTGTTACCGTAAGGCATCGAGTATGTTGTCCAACCCGCGTAGTTACCGTACGCAGTCGTATTACAAGTCGCTGAGCCGTTAATACAACGCATGTCTGTTGGAGTGACCGCCACAGTGGTGTTACCACCGCCGCCACCATTGCTACCGCAGGCTGCAACGAAAAGCGCAAAAATGAAAAATACTAGGCGTTTCATGGGTTCCTCCATCAATGCTCCATATTCCAAGTTCCGTGCCTTTCCGAGACAGTCTCAAACCAGCTTTATTTCGTTTTCAGAGGTATTTCTTTTAAAAAGAGTGACCAAAAGGGGCACCGTGCGCCGCAAAGGGCGATTTTTTCTGGAGGCATCTACTAAGTCATGGCACTCTTGAATGGTAAATCGAAAGGAGTCGATTATGAATTTCATCGTGAGTTTTACAGCCTTGCTATTGGCTCTTCCAACTTTTGCAGCGGTTCCTCAGAAAAAAGCTGCTCCAGTCGTTCCAAAAATTTTGTCGGGAACAGGCGCTACTTATGGTGGCTTGGCAGGTTCTGGTTTTACGTTGATGGATTTGCGTAGAACAGCAGACAAAAATATCGAACGTTTGGTTTTTGATATCGGCGATAAAGAAGGCGCAGCGATGCGTGGCTGGCCTGGTTACTATCACGCCGAATTGAAAGACAACCCACAACGTCTTGTTATCGATTTTGCGCAAATGCCGGGTTCACGTTTGGATCAAGCGGCTTTGAACAATCGTCTGAAAGGTTCGATCGCCGTAAAAAACACAGTGATGAGTCTTGAGCCTGTCGACAACACTTTGAATTTGACGATGGATTTGAAAAAGAACACGAAAGTTCGCGTGTACCAAGTGATGGGAAAAAACACGACAAGTAAAGTTGTTGTGGATTTGATCACGGAGTAATTTTCTGAATGCTTAGAAAAAGTCTTCTGCTATCAGCTTTAATTCTTTCTGCGTCTGCGGCGCAAGCGCGCATCTTCGATCTTGGTAAAGAGTCGTATGCGGCGTATTTCAGTTTTGCAGGCGGGCCTTCGAATGTTGGCAAAGATGCGTTCCAGAACGAAGCGGGTACAGGAGTGACTTACACGAATGAAGTCAAATTCAACTATGCAGGGGAGTTTGGCTTCGTTTATTCAAAACCAGCGGCTAGCATTCGTTTCGGTTTGGAATTTTTGAAGCCACAAAATTTAGATAACTTAGTGGGGCGTTCGGGCGCCACGGATTTGTATTCATCCTCTTCCGAAATGATTGCCTTCATTCCTAAATTTGGTATCGATTTTAATTTGCGCACGACAAATGAAAGTCGGTCGTTTATTGGTGCCAACATCGGTTATGCAACTATGACCTTGAAAAATTCCTACACGTTAACGGCGGCAGGACAAGCGGCTTATCCGGGTATGGATGACAAGATGGAGGCTAAAGGCACGGGTATCATGTATGGCGTGACTTTGGGACATGAGATGTTGTTGTCAGACACGACGACGTGCAGTTTTGAATTGGGTTATAGTCGTTTGAAGGTCACGGATCTTAAGTATTCGCGCTCGGGCAGTTATTTCGGCACGACTCATAATGATGGAGATGCCGTTCTTAATAACGGTGCACAACGTGAAATCGATTTGTCAGGTTTGATGATCGGTATCGGCTTCCGCTTCTATCTCTAGAAGCGGAGTGATTTAGTATAAGCTCTCAATTTGTTCAGAGAATTTCTTATCTAATACTTTTCTTTTTACCTTCAAAGACGGCGTCAATTCACCAGCTTCAACTGTAAATTCATTGGGAAGAATCAAATATTTTTTGATCGACTCATAGCTTGCAAGCTGTGCGTTTGCATCGGCCACGGCTTTTTTGATGATGTCGTTCACGAATGAACTTTTCACAAGTTCATTCCAGTCGCTGAACGCAAAACCTTTGTCTTTTGCTAACTTTTCAAGACCTGGGCGGTCGACAGTCAACAACGCCACGATGTATTTCTTTTGATCGCCATGGATCAAAACATTCGTGATGTATGGGCACAGTTTCAGCAGATTTTCCAAACGTTGTGGCGCTACGTATTTGCCGCCCGCAGTTTTGATCAAATCCTTTTTACGATCTGTGATTTTCAAATCGCCACCAGGCAAGATTTCGCCGATGTCGCCAGTATGATACCAACCATCCGTGAAAGCTTCTTTCGTCGCTTCTGGATTGTTGTAGTATTCTTTCATCACTTTATCGCTCTTCACCAGGATTTCGCCATCTTCAGCGATTTTCAATTTCACTTCACCAATAGGGCGCCCCACGCTGCCAAATTTATAATTGAACGGCGTGTTCACTGTGATGGCAGCTGTTGTTTCTGTCAGACCATAGCCTTCCAAAATCAAAATGCCTGCGCAGTGAAAGAACATCGCGATATCTTGTGAAATCGGTGCGCCACCGCTGATTGCGAAACGCAAGCGACCACCAAAGGCTTCAGTGATTTTATTCAGAACTAATTTCTTTGCACCTTCGTATTTGATCAAAAGATCCAACGGAATGCTTTCGCCTGAAAGTTTGTATTCACCAACTTTTTTACCCACGGACAAAGCCCACTCAAAGATTTTCATCTTCAATGGTTGCGTTTGAACTTGGGCCCAAATAGCTGCATAGATTTTTTCAAAGATACGTGGAACCGAAACCATGATCGTCGGACGAATCTCTGTCAGATTACCGCGGATTTTTTCCAGGCTTTCTGCGTAAGCCATCGTGTAACCGATGTACAAGTGACCCCAGTGTTCAATACGACCTAAAATATGGGCGTAGGGAAGGAAGCTTAAAGAAACGTCTTGATCGTTTGCGCCTGCAAACGGGAATGCTTCGGAAACTTCACTGATCGCTTGCAGGTGAGTCAGGATCACGCCTTTCGGGCGGCCTGTCGTACCTGAGGTATAAAGAATTGTTGCTGTATCAGACGGCTTTAAGGTCTCACAAAGTTCTGTGTAAGCTTGCGGATGTTGTTGGCGATAAGTTTTGCCAATTTCATTCACAGCTTTCCATGTCAAAACATCAGCAGCCGATGATGTTTCTTCAAACACCAAAACTTTTTCAACAGCAGGGCATTGATCTTTCACGGCCATGTATGTTTTTAAAGGACCGCGCGTTTCCGTGATAAGAAAACGAGCGCCTGAGTTATTTAAAATATACTCAACGTCTTCTGGCGTGTTGTTTTGATAGATGGGAACTGTGATGGCTTTAATACCGAAAATCGCCAGGTCCGTGACCGACCACTCATAGCGAGTGTTGGCCATGATCGCAACGCGGTCACCGGGTTTAATGCCTAACGCAAGAAGAGCACAGGCAATCGTTTCGATGTCCTGATAATACTCAGACCAAGTTTTTTGCACCCACGTATTGTTATCTTTGTATTTGATGGCGATTTTTTGCGGATCGCGAGAACGCATTTCTAAAATAGAATTGCCCAGTGTGGCTGCTTTGATCATGATGTCGAACTCCGTAGGGGCATTATTACTTCAAATACAGCTCAACAGTGTCTTTTTGATCAGCGTGAATGATCACAGTCTTTTCAGCAGAAAGGCCTGTCAGCTTATTGAATGCCTGAATTTTTACACCGACTTCAGCTTGGATGTAATAAGGTTCGCTTTCACCCTTGATCGATACTGGCACGCCAGAGATTCGCAATTCAGGATTCGCACCACCGTTAGCAATTTTGATATACAAAGTTGCGACTTTCACAAGTCTTTGCAAATTGCCTTCGATAGAACCTACATCTGTTGTTGGTGTATATGTAGTTACATAATCGGAATAACCTTCTCTGACAAGACGGATGTTGGCAGGGACGTTAGCTCTGAGTGTTTTTCGCATCGGAGTGTAACCACCAGTATCAACACCGTTGATCACAACACGTGCTTTGTCAGGAGTACTCTTGATCATCACAGTGTACTCTGGAGCCGTTGCTGCCATATCTGCTTGTTGTGGTTGATCAACCGATGCTGGAGCTGCTGTTTCATTTGGCAAAGCAGCGGCTGCACTTGTCGGAGGAAGACCCACAGAAGCCGGAGCTTTTGGAGCTCCTTTTTTCGCAACGAAATTTGTGTAGCCGAACCAGCCACCTGCAACAATAAGAATACCGATCACTCCGCGCATCGCAAGAGCCGTATAGTCTTTTGAAGGAGCTGTGCTACGAATCGCCGTGCGAGTTCCCATCGGAACTCCGCCTGAAGACGGTGTGCGAGTCATTGTGTTTTGATTCGCAGCAAATGTACCCGTACCTGCAGACGTGCGAGTGTGCGTGATGTTTGTATCTGTTTTAGGACCCGCTGGTTTTGGCGGAGCCTTCAAGTTATCCAAGTTCACGCGAATGTCAGTTGACGTATTGATATCAAGCTTTTCGTTTTCAACATCATCTTCTTCAGCTGCCGCGACCGGAGCTTTAGGTACATTCTTTGGCGGAATGCGAAGATCTGTTTGGGTAACGATCGTTTTGTCCTCTTGTGTAGAGCCTTGAATTTTTGCAAATTCAACAAGCTTACGGCGTTGATCAAGGAACGCTTGTGAGAAAGCATTCTTCATGAACACGCTGAAATCGTGAGGAGAAAACTCTGGATAATGTGTATTCAAGAATCTGTTCAAATCACGGTGCAAAGCCGCCGCAGTTTGATAACGCAGACTTCTGTCTTTTGCCAAAGCCTTATTCACAATGCGTTCTAATTCCGGAGGAATAGACGGATTGATCTTACGAATAGAAGGAACTTGGCATTCACGGATTTTACGCAAGATCGCAGCTTCACTGTTTGAAGTGAATAGACGATCATTCGCTAGCAACTCCCACAACACGATACCCATAGAAAAGATATCCGTACGTGGATCGATGTTTTGACCATCTGCTTGCTCTGGAGACATGTAGCCGTATTTACCTTTTAAGGTGCCGGCTTTTGTGGCTTCCATTTGCGTTTCAGCTTTTGCGATACCGAAGTCGATGATTTTTACTTCACCTTCAAAACTCACCATGATGTTCTGAGGAGACATGTCACGGTGAACGATATTCAAAGGACGACCCGTCGTACCGTCAATGCAACGGTGAGCGTGGTCCAAACCAGCCGCAACCTCTTTAATCATGTACACGATCTGTTCAATCGTGAATTGCGTGTTGGATTTTTTAAGTTCATTAAGGATTTGGCGAAGGTTACGACCTTCAACGTATTCCA
This sequence comes from Bdellovibrio sp. NC01, assembly GCF_006874625.1. Classification (NCBI taxonomy): domain Bacteria; kingdom Pseudomonadati; phylum Bdellovibrionota; class Bdellovibrionia; order Bdellovibrionales; family Pseudobdellovibrionaceae; genus Bdellovibrio; species Bdellovibrio sp. NC01. Next base: position 3,271,249 of record NZ_CP030034.1, on the reverse strand, counting down.
TCACTAAGAAGAACTGGCTTTTTTCGACACCGAAGTCATAGATAGAAACAACGTTACCGTGATTCAAGTTCACGGCAATCTTTGCTTCCTCTTTGAACATTTCGATGAATTCTTGGTGATCTGAATATTGGGGAAGGATACGTTTGATTGCGACAAACTTGTTCACACCAACAGCGCCAGTAGATTTAGACAGATACACTTCCGCCATACCACCTGCGGCAAGGCGCTCTAGAAGGATGTATTTACCAAACTGCTCTACCGGTTGAGACATGAAAATGTGTTCCCCTTTGAGAAGACTATCGGTAAAATAAAAAGAATCTTTAAGGAGATTCGCATATGAAGTGGCTAGGACTGACCGGAGGTATTGCTTGTGGCAAGAGCACCGTAAGTCGTATGCTCGTGGAACGCAGCATTCCTGTCATCGACGCCGATCTAATTGCAAAAGAGATTGTATTACCAGGTTCTTCTGGACTTAAGTCGATCGAACGTGAGTTCGGTAGCGATATTATCCTACAAGATGGCAATCTTGATCGTCGCAAATTAGGACAGAAGGTTTTCGGCAATCCGGATCTGCTTCATAAACTAGAGGAAATCACTCATCCACTTATTCGTGCAGAAGTTCGTCGTCGCAGACGCGCTCTTGAAGACATGAACGAGCCGCTTGCGATTTACGACATTCCGTTATTGTTTGAAACGAAAGCGGAAGAGCAGTTCGATGCGATCATTGTCGTGTCCTGTACTCGAGAACAACAACGCGAACGCCTTCGTCGTCGCAATCAGTGGAGCGAAGAAGAAATTGAAATGCGCATCGCTTCGCAGATTCCGATTCAATTTAAAGAGGAAAAAGCAGACTTCGTTCTTTATAACAATAAAGACGAACAACACCTGTTGAAGGAAGTTCAGCGTCTAATGCAGTGGCTAGAGACGCTGAAAGCTTAGAAATTAAAATTATAACCCAGTTGTGCGAAAAAATCGGGGCCAGTGACGGCAATGCCAAGGCCGGCTTCGAAATTCAGACGATCACCGATTCCCAATGAAGCGCGTGCACGCCATCTTTTAATTTCGACTAAATTGCCCAATTGATCGTGTGAATCGAAAAAGCTTCCGGCGGCAACGCGGGCATAAGGGCGAAATTCATCTTCTTCGACATACCAACGACGTCCCACGAATAAACCGAAGATATTGTCTTTATTGATCTCACCACCAAAATCCCATTTTACATTTTCATGAATGTCGATCGGTGCGTAGCGAATCGAAACCAAAGGGCCTTGTGCCCACTCGTCATTTTCTAAAAGATTTCCTCCGACATAACCAAGGGCTAGTTGCACTTGTGAAGTTGGAGCGGGCGAGCGTAAATCGGCATTTGCTGTCGCCAAAATAGGATCGTTTGATGAATCCAACTTCGTTGGATCCATCGTTGTTTTTGTGTCTGTCGCAGCAGCACAAATGTGAGCGCTCACGACTAAGGTCAAAAAAAGAACAAGACGGGTCAATCGCATACGACAAAGTATAAATTATCTTTACAATGTTGTTAAGCATTTCGGAGGCATAAATATGTTATTCAGGGGACTTCTTCTCCTCTCTGGTCTGTTGTCTGTTGTAAGCGCGCAAAAAACTTTTGCGGCAGACACATCAGTCAGCACAACCATCCACCATCAATATCAATCGCCTCGCGCCTTGGGAATGGGTGACGCTTTCACTGCCGTAGCAGATGATTACACTGCGATTTTTTATAATCCAGCCGGTTTAGCACGTCGTGAAGAAGGACAAATCAATCTGTCAATTTCAGCGGAAGGCACACCTGGCGCGAAAGATTTCTATGATGAGTATAAAGACATCGAAGAGTCGGGCTTAAGTGATAGCGACAAGACAACTAGGTATCTAGACATGATTCAGAACCACTATGGTGATGTGTACTCTGTGCGCGTGACTCCGGTGGAAGCGGTTTGGGTTCGTCCTAAATGGGGTGTTGCACTTATTCCAATGGATGTGTCGGTTGAAACAGCGATGCATCAACAATTAGGTCCAACGATGAACACGACTGTCTATGCGGATACAACACTGGCAGTTTCGTATGCGAGCGATTTGAATTGGTTTGATTACGGTCGCTTTTCAATGGGTATCACTGGGAAATTCGTGAATCGTGGTTTCTTCAGTAAAGGTATCAACGCGGTCGATTTAGCAGCAAGCAGTCAGATCGTGCAACGTGAAGACTTGCTTGAAGGTTACACTGTGGATGCTGATATCGGGATGTTGTGGACGCCGGAACTTCCTGATGAAGGTTTTTGGTCGTTACTAAAAGCCGCTCGTCCCACGTTTGGTTTAACAGTCCATAACGTTGCTGAAACAGGTTTTGGTCAGTCTTTGAAATTGATTAATAAAGACGTGCAACAAGCGGGGACTCCGGAAAAACTTTATCGAGTCGTCGACGTTGGTACAAAATGGGAATACCCAGCAGCGTGGATTTTCGGTGGTCGCGGTGTTTTAGATGTCCGCGATTTAGGTCATCCTGATTTCAGCTGGAAAAAAGGCATTCACGCCGGTCTTGAGTTTGATTGGACGGTGAAGAGCTGGTGGAAAGGTCACTATCGTGGCGGTATCAGCGAAGGCTATTGGACAGCGGGTCTTTCAGCAGAGCTTGGTATTTTCAACTTGGACCTTGTGAGTTACGCGAACGATGTCGGCACGAAGAACACTCCTGTCGAGAGCCGCGTTTACGGCACACGCATGAGTTTGGATTTCTAATTTAGAATTGAAATGATGAAAAAGAAAAAGGCTCTCGGAAGAGAGCCTTTTTTATTTGTACTTAAACTTGCGAAACTAGTTTTGCGACTTCCAATATTCAAGCAGCGTCTGCGCAATTTCTTTTGGATCCGTACTTGATAGATCGATGCTATCGCCTGGTGGCAATGAAGCATTCAGACTTTCAAGGCCTTTATCGATCGATTTACAAATCTCTGAACCCGAATTGTTCGTGCAAGTTGAACCGTAGACGGTTTCAATTGCAGTTCCGATGGCTTCAAGTGAAGCCACAGTGCTGGCACTCGGAGTACCTGATGAAGCATCTGCCACAAGATCGTCTAGCGCACCTTTTAAATCGTTCATGTCAGGCAATTGACCAGAGTCGATATCGAAACCAGGAATTAAACCAACCAATGTCGTCGCAGATTTCGCCATCGCTGCAACCAAAGCCATACCTTTACTGTTCGAATTTACACACGCAGTGAAAGTCGACTCCATGTTGGAACCAAGATTCAAGAATGAAAGCATTGTCGTTACATTCGAAGAACCATTGTTACTGTCTTTAATAGCAGTCAAAGCTTTCGCTAAGTTTTCAGTCTTAGTCACACCAGCACCAATAAAGCCGGCAGAGCAGCGAAGCGCATTTGCTTGTGGCGTCTGAATGCTTGCGATCTTCGCTACACACGAGTTAGCACTTGATGCGTCCGTAGCACCATCAAGACAGTATTGTGCTTCAGCGATTTGGTCTTTTTCCGTTTCTTGCTCGCAACCTGCAAGCACAGCAGTAAGACCCATCATTAGAGCTATCATAGCTTTTTTATTCGTGAACATGTTGTCCAACTCCCTTTGAATTTGCGACGGATAACCCCTAACTTATCGGCGTCCAAAGCTTCTGTCTTAACTCAGATCTTACTGTTTGCGCCTAACGAATCCTGGCCTCGACTATCGACCGTATTTTTATGAGACGTCTCAATGTGAGCCTATAAATACCGATAAAGAAGATGGAGATTGGCTATGAAAAGGATTTTGTGGATCGCTCTCATTCAAATCGCACTGATGTTGGCTTTTGTAGCTGATGTGAACGCGCGTGAATTGCATGACTTCTATAATGGAGTTCGCTGCCTAGGGATGGGTGGTGCGTGTGCAGCCGTTGTGAATGATGAAACAGCATTGTTGGTGAATCCTGCAGCTTTAGGAAAGCTGCGTGATTTCTATGGAACTATTATTGACCCAGAGGTCGAAGCCAATACAAATCTTCCAGGTATGTATTCGGATTCTTCATTCTCAAATCCCTTCAGTCTTGATGACGTTAAAGGCGCGTTGGATAAAAATCGCGGCTCTTACTATCACGCGAAGGCGCAAGTGTTTCCATCATTTGTCGGTCGTAATTTCGGTATTGGTCTTTACGGTAATTCGATGTTGGATGCGCAAATGGCTGAAGACGGTACAACGATTGATACGTTCTATCGCAGTGACTTGGCGTTAGTTCTTGGTTTCAATTTCCGTTTCTTTGACGGTCGTTTGAAAATCGGTGCGAATACGAAATTGGTCGACAGACAAGAAGTGAATGACGACAAAGTCAGTACCGCAAGTTCGACTTCATATAGTGACATCGCAAAATCTGGTTTAGGTCTATCAACCGATGTGGGTGTGATTTTATCTGCGCCGTGGGTGTTATTACCAACTGTCTCAGCCGTTCTTCATGACGTCGGTACGACCTCATATAATTTGGGTTCAGGTTTGAGAATGTCGACAGCTAATCATCCCGATACAGTCGATCAAAGCTTAGATGTCGCTGTTGCAATTTTCCCGATCCACACTAACTACGTGAGATCATCATGGACTATTGAATACCGTGACTTATTGTCCACAGAAGATGACAAAATGAAACTGCTTCATGCTGGGATGGAGTTCAACTTCGGCGATGTGTTCTTTATGCGTGCAGGTTATAATCAACGTTATTGGACAGCAGGTTTAGAACTTGCCTCAGAGCACTTCCAATATCAGCTCGCAAGCTACGGCGAAGAAGTCGGCACCAAAGACGCAACTAAAGAAGACAGACGTTACGTTTTCAAGTTCGCATTTAGATTCTAGGCTGGTTAGCACTCCGACGTTGTCGGAGTAGGGTTTAGCACTTCGACGATGTCGAAGTAGGGGTAAATATGAAGCGCTTTAAAAACATTCTTATTCTGATGGTGTGTCTGGGGTTAACAGCCTCATGTGACAAGCCGAATGTTTTTGAAGATTTCTCTTCGAAAGATTCCGACGAGGCGTTGTACATTGACGCCCAAAAAGACATCGACAATTTAGATTGGGATGGCGCGATTGATATTTTAGAAAATCAATTGTCATCAACATTTAAAGCACGTCGCGATGTTATTAATACTCGTGCGGGTGCTTATGCCGGAAAATGCGGAATCAAATTTTCTACTTTGGTAAACAGTTTGAAAAACGCTTCAGGCTCTGCTTCCAACATCTTTCCGTTCATTATGCAGATTTTTTCCGGAGTCAGCGTCACGCCGTCAGCTTGTGATCAAGCAATCACACTGATGCAATCGATCGGTGCTGTTGGAGTCCGAACGGCTGATGAAAATCTTTTTATATCCGTGTTAGGTTTGGCGCGCGTAGCAACAACGTTGGCTTCAAAAATTGACGTGAATGGTGATGGCTCCGCAGACGCTGGCACAAATGTTTGTGACGATTGGGTTGCCGGTGTCGCACAGAATCCGTGGACCGCAGCAGATGCGCCACTGGATTCGTGGCTGCCTTCACCGGCTCAGCCCGCGCACTTTTTAACGGATGCGGAAATTAAAAAAATCGCGGCAGGTTTGGGATTGATCACTGAAAACTTAACCGCTTTGGGTGATGTGATCGGTGGAAGTAATAACTTAATCACCGCAGTTGATACGATCAATACCGCATGTACGGGTTTGGGCATTACGTGTACTTCGACGGACCCAACCGCAATCACGGCACAGGTGGTTTATGGTTTTAGAATTTTACTAGATACAAGCGCGCAAGGATTTGGTTCTTGTAGCACATCGACAAGTTTACCGGCGGCACCTCCGGGTGCGACTCCGGCACCACCGGCGTGGTATGCGGGTGTGTGTTGTCCATTTCATAAGTTTTAGGATGATTGAGTGTTAAAGGGATTTTTAACTTTCATTTTATTATTCACAGCCCAGGCAGCGATGGGTCAGCAGTTGTACGAAACAGCTCGCTCGATTCGTTCATTGGGTATGGGTGGGATGTATATTCCCGTCGTGAATGATGTTGATGCTTTGTTTTACAATCCAGCGGCTTTGGCGAAACAAAAAGGTTTTAACTTTTTATTGGCCGACGTGGCTTTAGGTATTAACAGCGACGCGATTTCCGATATCGATACTTATAAAGATTTTGATCCTAACGATCCGACATCCTACGACAGTCTTTTTGGTAAACGCTTGTATGCGCAAGGCATGGGTAAGGCTGGTTTTACGATGCCTTATTTTGGTGTCGGTTATTACACCAACTACGACGTGTCCTTGGAACTTCATAATCCCGCTTATCCACAATTTAAAACTTATTTCTTGAATGACTCTGCCTTTGTGTTGGGCGGCGCTGTTCCGATCACAGAAAATTTCTCTGTTGGTATGAACTTAAAACGCATCACTCGCTGGGGTGGTGAAGAAAAAGATCTGGGACTTAGCACAATTGCGAACGGCACAAGTTTCGACGAGATCGGTAAAAACTTTGATAATAAAGGTGTCGGTTACGGAATCGACTTGGCGTTAGAGGCGACTCTGCCAACTCCATTCAGTCCAACATTCGCGCTGGTGTGGCAGGATGCAGGTGGTACTGCGTTCACAAAAACGTCGGGGACAGATGCTCCGCCGATGATTCCGCAAAATTTAAGCGCCGGTTTTGGTTTGGGTTTTGATTTGCCTGGCATCGATTGGACGGCGGGGATTGAGGCGCGCCATTTAACGGACTCAGACGTGCAGTTGGGTAAGAAAATTCACTTGGGTACAGAGCTTTCTTTACCACTTATTGACGTTCGTGCCGGTATAAGCCAAGGCTACCTCAGTTATGGTGTAGGCGTGAATTTTCTCATATTTCATCTTGATGCTGTTAGCTATACCGAAGAACTTGGCGTTTATCCGGGACAAACAGCAGAGAATCGCTATGCGGTGAGCCTAAGTATTGATTTAAGTTTTGATGCAGCCTTCAAATTCACGGATAATGACGGTAAGAGAAGAAAACTAAAACAACGTCGGTAATTCGTAGATGCTGCATATCCTTTCCATAGAAAATCGCTCGCAAGTCAACGAGCTGTTCGCGAAATATAATCCGCGTGAACAATCATGGCTTGTTTCTGACTTGCGCACGAAGTTCGAACTTCAGCAAAAAATTCTTGCTCGCGATGGTCAATACATCGACGAGTCAGTTCTACGTGCCAGTGACTTATGGAAGATGTTGTTGAAACGTCTTGAGCCCCGCTTGCGACTGGTCAGTGATCCGTTCGCGCGTTCGTTATTACGCACGATCATGGATGACAATGCGGATGTGCTGGGTGTGAACTCTTCTGCTGAAGACACTGTTTTTTCCTACATTGATCAATTGGCGGCCATCATTTTCCATCCCGATGGCAGTAAGCGTTTGGATGAGTGGTTTGAAACTCACGAAGAAGCAAAGAATCGTTGGCGCGATTGGTATTTGCGCGCGCGTTTCTGTGCGATCAAGTTGATTGAAGAATACAATGTCATCACTTCGGATTGGATCACTTCGTACTTACAAAACTTCAACGAACTTGAAAGAGTTTGGAATATTCCCCTGATCGTTGACCTAAGTGGAGAGATCTCACGCGTTGAAGCCGAAATCTTGCGCGTGATTTCACGTTCGATTGATGTGATTGTGTTAGAGCCTTCTCCGGAATGGCGTAAAGACTTCCACTTCTTGCTTCGTCCTTACGAAGATCTGCGTGGACAAGCGGCAAGTGTTGGAAAGTTACAACCTGTCGCTAAAACAGAAAAGAAAACGGACGTTTTGCGTTTTTCTGGAATGCTTGCAGAGATTAAGAACTCTGTCGGTCAAGCCCGTGAATGGTTAAGTTCTGGCATTGAAGCCTTATCTATTGCGATTGTGGCTCCTGATATCGAAACATACTGGCCGGTTCTGCAATCATTCTTGGCTGAAGAGGGTATTCCTTATCAAAAAGATATCACTCACAAAGCGCAAAGTTTGCCGTCTGTGACAAGATGGCTTGCGACCTTACGTTCAAAAAGTGGTCGCTTGTCTTCTTCGGATCTGGAAATTTCATTCTTTGATAAACACGAATCGCAACAAGTACGTTACGAAGAATTTAAAGCCTTGTTTAAAAGTCTTTATGTGAATGAAGACTTAGCTCGTAACGAAATTGTGCATAAGATCTTTAGCGATCAGTTGGATGTCACAGGTCTTGTGACTCGTGATGAGTTCGTTTTAAAAGCTCTGAGCTATTGGAATTCCAATGAAACAGAAATCGTGCAATTGGTTTTGCGCGAACTTCTGCAAAATGCAACAGCCAACACCAAGCTGATTTGGAAAGAATGGCTGAGCTATCTTGAAAGCATTGTTGCGGCAAAAGAATTCTCTTTAGAAAAAGGGGAGCCCTCTGGAATTCTTGTGACAAAGCTTATGTCTGCGCACAGTGAAAAAGCGTTGTATCGAATTTTCCTGGGCATGACAGACGAAGCATTGAAAGTGAAAAACAAAACTCAACTTTCTGGCCAAGATTATTTTGAGTTAGCGAAAGACATCGGTTTTTATCTGGATAATCCGGATCAAAGCGATCTGGAATTTGAATTGCGCCTGTTGGCTGAAGCGAACTCTAAATACGATATCTATTGCTTTGGCGCGACGGACTTAAGTGGTTCTTTGTGTTCGCCTTCCACTTTCTGGATGAGTTTAAGTGGTGAAGACCATGAACATCTGACTTTGCCGAAAGAAACTCGTTGGGATGAATTACAATATTCAGAACTTGCGTCGGGCCGTCAGTGGTTGGATGCACGTCGTTCTGAAGTTGAAGCGCGTATTGATATGGATTTAGGTCATCAACCCACGCCAGCAATTGTGCTTAAGGATTTACCGCGTATTTCAGCGTCAGCGATCGAAAGCTTCCTGGAGTGTCCGTTTATCTTTGCGGCACAACGATATTTCAAATTAAAAGATCTTCCTGATATCGATTTAGATGTTGATCATCGTACTCGCGGGCAATTAGCCCATGCCTTGTTTGAGCGTCTGACGATCGAACCGATGCGTTTTGATTGGACCGTCAGCGAGCTTGATGAATTATTAGAATCAGCACGCAAAGAAAAAGAATTAATCTTTGCTGATGAACGCCTGTGGCAGCCGCTTAAGAAAAAGCACATTCAATTGGGCACACGTTTCTTAGATTTTGAAAAGAAATGGCGTGAAGAGTTCAAGAAGACTAAAACGTTAGCGCGTGAAAAACGTTTTGAGTTTTATCTTGATCCCAAAACCGAAGAGCTAAGCCGTGAACCCATTGCGGGGGGCTTTAGAATCTCGGGACAGATCGACCGTATTGATGGCAACGATCAGAAACATCTTATTGTTCTGGATTATAAATCGTCAGCGGGTGGTATCACGTCACATTCTTCTTGGCTTAAAAACAATCAACTGCAATTACTTTTCTATATGTGGGTTTTAGAAAAGGCCCTGATGGAAGACGTTAAAGGCGAAGTGATTGGTTTGTTCTATTATATCTTCCGTACATTTGATCGTAAGGGTTTTAAAATTGAAGATTTGGCAGGACATCTGTATCCGGCTTCAAAACGCAAAGATAAAAATGCAACCTTTGAAGCCAAAGAATTGTACCTGACAGAGTTTTCAAAAGTTTTGATGATGACCCTAGATCGCATCCGTCAAGGTGAAGTCAGTCCGGTTCCAGCTGATGACCAAACCTGCAATACCTGCGAGTGGAGAAGGCAATGTCGAGCGCCACATCTGAATTAAAAAATACCATTCTGCGCGCGGGCGCAGGTGCAGGTAAAACAACGACGCTGACAAAAACATTTTTGCAGTTCGCGGATGACTTTAAAACGAAGCACGGCAAGTTCCCGCGCATCGTTGTCACAACATTTACGCGTAAAGCGACTCAAGAACTTAAAGAACGTTTGCTTAAAAAGGCGTTGGAAGAAAAGCGCGACGATCTTTTTCAATTCGTAAGCTCGCGTTCGCAAGTTCAGATCTCAACAATCCATGGGGTGTTAAGTCTGTTTTTGTCACGTTATGGTGCTTCGATAGGTTTGACTCCAGATTATTCGATCTTAAGTGATGTCGAAGTGCGCAGGCACGCGCGTAAAATCATGCGTAAGTACATTTTGGAAATCCCGCACTTGCAGGATCTTTTGGAAGAATACGAATTCCAAACTTTGGAAAGCGCTTTACTGCAATACTTCTCGGAAAAGATTATTTTTCCGCATGCGACGTTTATTCCTGAAGCGGATTTAGGCAAAGAAACTTTGAAGATCATCCAAGATATCGGCAGCCGTATTAAGCGCGTATGTTTGGAGATCGAACAGGAAGCATCGAATGATAAATGGCGCGATTATGCGTCAAGCCTGCGTAACTTTGATTGGTCGGTGAATGAAACTAATGTCGAGACCTTCTTTGAGCGTTTGCTTTCATTCTGGGAATTTACGACGAAGCCGCAATTTAGAAAAGCGACGCCGCCATTTAGTTTAAGTCTGAATGAAGAATTGGAAGAACTGCGCGGCCGTATCGATAAGCTTCTTGAAGAACCGCGCTATCGTCCCCAATTCTGGAAGAAGCATCAAAGAAACTGTGAACTCTTTGAAGAGCTTGCGGGCAAATTCTGCGACGATTTCTTAGTGTTGAAACTTGAAAGCGGTTTCTTGTCGATGGCCGACCTGGAAACACTTTCGTACAAAATTATTAAAGACTCTCCGGATTCGGCCCAGAAGTTCTCACATGAGTGGGACTTCTGGATGGTCGATGAGTATCAAGATACATCTCCGATTCAAGTGGAACTTCTGCGCAATTTGGTCGGCGATCGCCCTGCCTTTGTGGTGGGTGACCCGCAACAAAGTATTTATCTATTCCGTGGTGCGCGTTCTGAAGTTTTCCAAGAGAAAGTAAATGAAATCCAAGCCCAAGATGGCGATGTCCAAGTGAAACTTGTGAATTATCGTTCATCGCCGGAAGTTTTGGAGTTCTTTAATCATTACTTCACTAAATTAAGTTCACAATTCGCGGCCATGACTCCAGATCCAGCGAAGGAACGTAAAGGTCCTGCCGATCCGGTAGTGCAAGTGATCTTAAGCGAAACGGGTGATGAAGATGAAACGTCTGCGGAAATTCTTGCGACGGTTTCGCGTATTCAAGAATTACTGAAAGACGGCGTCAGCCCTGAACAAATCTGCGTTCTAAGTCGCACACACAGAACTTTAGAAGATATCGCTAAAGTTGCACAAGAATACGGTGTGCCTTTACAACTTCATAGCGGCAGTGGTTTTTACGAGCGCCGTGAAGTTCTGGATTGTTTGGCGATTTTAAAATTCTTAGTAAACCCGCACGACAACGCAAACTTTGTGGCGTTGTTACGTTCGCCATGGGTGCATATTAGCGATACGGAATTACTGACTTATTGTCACAGCTTCAAACACTCCTTCTGGAAAGAGGCTTTAAAGACTCTTGCAGAAAAGCCGGAATCTCATCCCTTGCATGTACTAAAGCAGTTGCACGCTTGGAGTGAAGAAAAAGGTTTGTCGTGGACTTTAAAGAAGGCCCTCGTTGAATTGGGTTTGTTCGATTATTCGGCAAGAATCGATTCAACCGGCCGACGTGAAGCGAACTTGTGGAAAGTGGTTTCACTTTTAAGTTCTGAAGAACGTCGTCCTGGATTTAACTTCCTGGATTTCTTAGATACCAGCCTTGATACTCTTTCAACCGATGAAGGTGGTGAAGATTCAGACGCAACCCCGGTGATTGAACCAAAGCGTGTGAACTTCATGACCGTGCATGCTTCAAAAGGTTTGCAGTTCGATCAAGTGCTATTGCCAGGTATGGGAAAAGATCCGCGCGCAAGTTTTGCGCCGATGATTTCTTTCCATGAAAAGACCGGGCAGTGGACTTTGAAAGTGCGCGATGAAGAATCCCAAGCGATGGCCGGCAGTATTCTTGCCGATCAAATCGTTGAAGAATTGCGCCAACGTGAATCCGAAGAGTTCAATCGTGTTCTGTACGTGGCCTTAACTCGTGCAAAACATGGTGTGACGCTTTTGTGGGATAAAAAGGTCGGTAAGAAATCCTGGGCCGCTCAATCGCCATTAAACTTGGAAGAGGGTCTGCACGAAGAAAAAGATTTCTCTTACGTGGTTCGCAGTGAAAATCCTCAGCCAGAAAAGATGACGGCTGAAGATCTGCAGAAAAAGAAACTGCGTGATCTGTGGAAAGCGCCGCAAGCGGAAGAAAAGCGTAAGTACATTTCAGTAACGGAACTTGTGACGCCTGAAGGTGTCGCGGGTGCCGAATACCAAGCGTCAGTAAATCAGTTGGCTCCGGGATTAGCACGCGCCCAACAAGGAACGAACGCTCACAGATTGTTTGAAGCTTTGAAGTACACGCCTTACGAAAGCTTAAAAGATATTGCAGACGAAGATTTGAAAAAGCCATTAGAGTTTTTGGCGACGACGGATAAAATCCCAATGCTAGAAATCATTAACAAAGGTTTCGTAGAATGGGGTTTTGCACTTTCCTATCAGAACTCACTGATGCAAGGTCAGATCGACTTGTGGGGCATTGTTAATGAGACATTGTGGATGGTCGACTACAAAACCGGTTCACAAAGATATTCAGAAACGGCGTTCAAACAATTAGAAGCCTACACATGGGCTTTGAATCGTATGAAGTATTTAACCGCAGTCAAAGAAGTAAAGCTCGCGGTCGTTTATCCGATCGATGAAGTGGTCAAAGTCCAAGATATCAAAGATCTGAATGCGCTTGATCAAAAGCTTGGAAATCAAATTCACGCCTATTTGCAGAACAAATAAAAAAAGGGCAGAGTTTTTAGCTCTGCCCTTTTAGGAAGTAACGTTCAGTCGTTTAGATTAGTAAACGTATTCTGGATTCAAGATCGAAGTGTAACGAGCAAGGTCTTCGATCGAGTACATCAAGTTTTGGTGCGATGAAGTCAGCGCGCCACGAGTCATCATGATGCTCAACACTGCACTTGCTGGAACCGGACCACGGTCCTTCAAGTTGATTTGCATGTTGCTTGTCGCTTGCATCAACACTTCTTGAGAAAGTGCGATCAAGTCAAGTTGTGCCAACTGATCGTTTTGTGCTTTCAACTCACCAAGTTGTTGCAACAAACCTTGAAGTTGATCAAGAGGTACTTGCTCAAGGTATTTTTTCGCTTGAGTCAAGTATGACAATGATTGAGCCATCATCACTCTTGCCATCTTAACTTGGCCATCCAAAGACAAGTTAGGATTTTGTTTCACTTCAGCATCTGATACCAACAAACCGTTTACGTTGATCGCAGTCAATGCTTTCACTAGTTCCGCTTGAGCTGCATCCGCTTTCGCAGACAAAGCTTTCAAGTCTTCGTTAGAAGCGATGATCTCAGGCAATGATTTACCTTTCAATTTCTCGTCTTTCGCTACTAGTTCGCCAGCTTTCGCTTGGATTTGCATATCCATGTTCAACAAACCAATCAAACCTTGACCGATAACTTGTTTGTTATCTACCAACGCTGCCTTACGAGCCGCCATAGAGATCAACACGTTTGCACCACTTGCGTTGTCAGCTGCGAAGAACTTCACCGCAGTTGAAGATGTCGAGCTTTGACCGTAACGAGTCGCTGTGAAACGATCGTTCAAGCCTTTGCCACCTTTCAACGTACCTACTTTGAAGAACTCAGCGAAAGTATCCAAACCAGTTGCACGGTATTGGTTCGTGTCAGCCAATGAACCCAAAGTCGCAGCATCTAGCAAGTTTCTGTTGATCGTTACTGGAGCTTCAGCAACTTGTACAAAGTTGTGACCAGCATCGAAGAAACCTGACGTCAAGCTGCCTGACATGATCTCTAGCAGAGTCATCATGTTCAATGATTGAGCCGCGTTGTCTACACCCAAGAAGTATTGTTCGAACTCATTGTAAGAGATCCAACCAGTTTGAGAGTCATCCGTCATCGCGCGAGGATTCGCGTTCAACAAGAAGCGTACTGCAAACTGTTTGTCAAAACCGATACCAAGAGTATCAAATCTGTCTTCTGAAGGAGCTGGAGCGTAATCGTATACACGACGAGCTTCCAAAACTTTCACATCAGCTTTTTGTTCAAATACTGGGTTTCCTTTTGAGTCAACTGCTTGAGACTCTGTGCCGTCAGCATTTTTCTTCATTACAGGAATTTGCGCCGTGTAAGGGTAAGCGATCAAGCGTTGTTTGATCTCTTCTTTCGAGTTACCGAAAGGCAAGTTCGTGTTAGGGATACGGATCACTTCGTGGAAGAAGTCGTAACCAAGACGAGCAGCTTCTGCGAAGTCGTTTTGTTCAGCTTGGTTCAAAGCGTTTTCATAGATAACCATTCTGAAGTAGTCATCAAGGAAACCACGGATCGTTTGGAACTCACCAATCGCACGGCTTACCATCGAAACTTTTTGTGACCAGCCGAAGTTCAATCTGTCAGCAGCATGGTAACCGTTGATGTACAATCTGTTGTAGTCTTGGATCGTGTTTTTCACGATATCAGTCGCAGACACACCCGAATCGTATGGAGTACAAGCTGGCTCGATACCAACAAGACCATCATGACATTGACCGTAGTGTCTCAACAAACCAGATTGGTTCACCAATTGTTTTTGCATGTTTGACCAGTATGGGAAGCCCAACAAAGTCTTCACATCAGACAAACCGATGAATTTACCATTCATAACTTTAGCTTGTGCGCCATCTTTAGAGATTTGCAACACACCATTCGATTTTGCAGCCATGTCTTGCGCCGCTTTGCTCAACTCAACACGACCTGTGTAGATCGCACGAAGAGCGTGTACGTCGTAAGTACCAGGACCCGCGTATTCCATTTCTGGAGCCGCGATATAATCCATGATCGAAGTATAGTTACGTTTTGTGTTTTCACCTTCGAATGCGAAGTTATCGCGGTCGAAAGAAGCTTTAAAGTTATGTACTAGACCCAATGCGTGACCAACTTCGTGCAACAATGTTGCTTTGATCTCTTTTTTGAAAAGAGTGTTGAAGTCAGTTTCTACGAAACGGTCGTTGTAGTATGCACGGCTGTACATGAAGCAACCGCCACGCAATTTCGATGCTTTATCGAATTTCGCAGACATTGCAGTCATTTCAGCTTTTTTCTCTAACAAAGCTTTGATGTTTTCAGAAAGACCGTCTTGGCGAGCCATTTCGCGAGAAACGATAGCTTCCAACATCAAAGGATCATTTTTAAATTCACCAGACAAAGCTTGTTCAAGAACACGTTTCGCGAAGTCTTTGTTCGCCGCTACTTTAGTGTCAGAAACAAGAGTTCTCGCTTTAACTTGGCGACCTTTTGCTTTCGGGTTGCCAGCTTTTTTTGCTTCAACTGCACCAGCATATTTAGAAGTCATGCGAGTGTTTACTGCAGGGCGAGCAGACAAAGCCAATTTGCTGATGAAAGAACCGTAGTGTCTTGTCATTTCAGCAGCTTTATCAGTAGCCGCGTTACCAGTTGCCGCAGAACCTTGACCTGCTTCGCCAGCTTTTTGCGCAGCGATTTGTTTTTGCAAGTCAGCCAAAGCTTCAGTTTTAGCTTCTTCCAACATTTTTTCGTATTCGCGTGAATCTTTGTAAGAAGCCATCATGCCGCGAACTTCTCTTTCAGAGTTACCAGAGTAAACGATAACGTTGTTCGCCATGATTGTACCAGAGTATGGATTTGGTGCAGGTTGCGCTACACCCAAAAGACCGTTTTCAGCCTCTTTATCCATGAACCACAAGTAGTTGCGATCCAAGTCACCCAAGTGACCGCGAGTCGCGTCGTCTTCTTTATTCAATACGATGAAGTCACCAGCGCGATCCAATTCAGTACCTTTGAACGCTTTGTGGAAAGCTTCATTCCATTCAGCAACAACCTCAGCAGCAGCTTCTTCAATCAAAGCTCTTCTGTCAGCTGGAGCATCAGCCAAACCACCAACCCAGTAGTTCAAAACTTTACCGTTACGGAAGTCATGGATCACTGGATGGTAAACTTCAGAGTTTTCACGGCCTGCGCGAACATCTGGTTTGTTAACAGCGTCAGCCAATGTGAAGATTGCGAAGTTCATAGCATTTTGCGCATCTGGAGAGATGTTTGGTGCAAATTGCATATCGTCGATATCGGCGTGCGTTCTTTTCTTGAATGATAGACGCTCAACAACGTTGTAGTTGAATTGCGCATTCAAGCTGAAGTATGCACCGTTTGTTTTTGCTTGGTTCGCACACTCTGGTCTTACAGTGTAAGAACCAGCGATAGAGAAGTTCAAGATACCGTCAGCAGACAAGCGGTTGTCTGGATCAGTAACTTGTGAAGAAGACTCTGCTTGCCAGCATTGACCAGCTTCGAAGAATGCAAGAGGTGAGTTCGCAACTGGAACTGTGTTTTTAGTCCAATCAAGCTCTACGTATTCTGCGTCTTCTTTTTTAGCGTCGATCAATTTAGGAACTTGCAAAGCCACGCCGTCAGCATCAACTTTTTCAAGTTTGAAGTACTTAACCGGCATGCTCATCAATTCTTCTTTATCTTTCGGACCTTGACCCACGAATTGGATCAATGCTTTTTGGTTGCGAACTACAACGCGGTCTCTTTCGAATTCGAATTTAACAACCGCAAGGTCACCAGAAGTACCAGTTTTACCAACAACCATCATGTTCGAAGCGTCTTCGAATGTTCTGCGGTAGTAGAACTCACCTTGAAGATCAGAGATCTTAAGAGTGTTCAATGGATCGATGATACCTGTAGGACGAGCGCGCTCTGCACGTTGATCGCGAGCGATTTCAACTAGGCCTTGAGATTGAGCTTTAGTTACTTTGCGCAATTCCAAAGAGTTTGTTGTGTTGTCTTTGTTATCTGCAAGGTTCAAAAGGATGTTTTTATAAGTTACTGGAACTTTCGCTACAAGGCGAAGTACACAGTTTTTGTCTTGAGATACAGAAGCATCACAAGTCAGGATTTCACCGTTAGCTGAACCCGTTTTCAAAAGACGGCGTTCATCGTCTGACAAAGCAGACAACGTCGTCAATTCGTAAACTTTCATGTCTTCAGCATCAAGTTTCGTCATAACTTTTGAATCGTCAGCAACGAACTTCATGTTGAAGTTGTAGCGTGCTTGAAGTTCCGCAGCAGTTGAAACTTTGTTATCCAAAGATTCCGCTGTGAACAATTGATCCAATTCTTTCTTTTGCTCTGCAGAACCGATGTCTTTACGAGAGTCCGAAGACGTGTTCAATCTGATGTGAGTCGCTTGGCTGAACTCAGTTTCACGCATCGTCAAAGTAGACGTGCTTTCGCGAAGCTCATTTTTAGTTCTTTCAAGAACGCCTTTAGCCAAGATGTCATATTTAAATAAAGGAACTAGAACGTTAACAGCTGCACGGTTCGTGAGAGAAAGCGAACGTGCTTTTTGAGCTTGAGCCATTTTTTCAGCGATTTGTTTTTTCGCTGCTTGGCCTGAAGCTTTTTGCAACTCAATAGAAAGTTGAACTTCGCTTGGAGATACAGCGAGTTGTTTTTCAAACTTTGACAATGAGTCGATGGACGCCAATTTATAAGCCGTCACGAATTTAGAATCGATACCGAATACGATTTTGAAGTTGTCTTTTTCAGTGCCTGATACTTCAAGGTCGTTGAACATGAAGCGAAGGCGAGATGGGATTGAAGAATCATCCGCATCGACTGCAACCAAACCTTTTTCTTCAGTAGCTTTGCTGTTTTGAGAACCAACAAGCGCTTGTGAGCGCACGCTAGCTTTCATATTAGCTTTGAAGCCGCTGTTTTCTGATACTGTACCAAAATCAGAAATTGCAAACGTTTGCAATGCCTCTTGGTCTGACAAAGCAGCATCACGCTTCTTCGTACAACCTGACGCAACTAGCGCGAAGGCCAACAAAGCTGTGAACGCTTTTGTATACTGAGGTTTGTGAGCCATTTTTCTCTCCATTCCTTTATTGTCACCGCCGCAACCCCAATTCAAATACACTGAGGGCGCTGGCAGAGACTCTCTCTTAGGGAACTTAAATGCATTGAAAGTGCCATGTAGATATTTCGCCAATGTCGATAAATTGAATTTGAGCAATATTTACTGTACAGATTTTTAACAGGGGACAATTCGCGGATTCGCGAAGTGAGACGCACACTTACAGCGCAAAGACAGTACGGCAAAGAGCACGAGAAGACTTCTCGGCCCATAGTTGCACAACGATTTCAGAGAATGATTTCTCGGACTTTTGTGAGCGCTCCATCGCCTCTTCAATCAGCGATTGCCACATCAAAGCTTTATCTCTTTCATGCTTCCATGCGAACTCGTCAGAGGGCATATACGGAAGATTTACACGTTGTGCATCAAATTGAGACTGAAAATTATAGTTTCCTAAAGAGGGCACGGCTTTCAATGGTGCTTTGGCAAATTGGATTTGATCATCGATCAAGATCGCACGTTTCGCATCAAAGCCAGGAAGTAGGTTCGCAGGATTTTTCTTAAAGCGATCAGAAAACTTCAAAGACTGATCTTGAGAGACAGTCTCAAGATCGCCCTTCGAGAAAACGGCGTGCACCACGCTTAATGCATTTTTGCCATTGGGAAGAATCACTTTTTCTAACAGTGCATTGTTGCGCGAAGCTTCGCCGCCGCTAAAAAAGCTAATGCGCACATCGGGATTTTTTGAAAGGGCGAACAACACTTCACCAAGATGATCTGTGGGACGGTAGAATTTGCCTTCTACCTCCAGGATCGTCGCATCTTGTTTTGAGACAGCGGCAGTTTCGGGAGCAATCGAATAAAAAGTCGTCCAATCAATATCGAAAATAACATCAATCGGAGCGGCGAGAGCTCTTCCTTGGAGTGCTAGAATGCAGAGCATGCTTGCAAAGAAGAGCTTCATGAAACCTCTTAGAATGCGACAGTTAAAGACGCGTAGATAAGAGAGTTGTTGTCATCAAGAAGGGCAATATTTGAGTCTTGGCCATTGGCTTTCAAAGCCGAACCCGAGTTGGTGTGACCAATAGCTGCAGAAATAGCGTCTGTGAAAGAGTAGCCGATTTCTTCGCTGTGCTCGAATGATTCTTTGATGTTGTTTTGGTAAGTCAGACCATTTTTGTGAATGAATTCGCCTGACAAGCTTACGCCGCTTGCGAAGTCATAAGAAATAGAAAGCGATTGGTTTGATGAATACGCCGTATTCACAGTGCCATCAAGTGCCGTATCGTATTGGTGGAAGTTCTTGCGCAACGAAATTGCCGACACGATTTGCAATCCCGGAATGAGACGATCTGGATTAATCATCGCAGTCAATGAACCCGAAGTCGCACCTTGAAGATTTTGACGTGTGTGTGAGTCTTTAGAAGTTGGAGCCACAGCACTTAAGCTATAACCCAACATAAACACGCGGCCCAAAGCGACGGGCTTTCTAACTAAGCTAAGGGTTGTATCAGAGAAGTCATCGGCCTCTGAATTTTTAAGATCTTGAGAATAGCCACCTTGTAAGCGGACAGAATAGTCTTGCGAAAGTTTCAAATTGAAACGCGCAACATAGTCCATTCCTTCTTTTTTAGTTCCGTCTTGGAAGTCATAAAGACTTTGCGAACCAGAAGCTTGAAGAAAGCCACTAAAGATAGAGCCATGTCGCGGATCTTGTACAACTGTCGTAGATGAAGCGACGGAAGCATTGTTGTTGTTCGCAAAAACTTGCGTTGCCAACAATAGAGTCGCAACAAAACCAGCAAAAGATGACGTGTTCAATTTCATAGACAGGCCTCCGATTTGGAAATTATTGCGAAGGAGGTGCCATTCTTTGTGTGTCTAGGTTGAAATATAAAGCTTTTAAGCCTGCCGGGATGTTTAAGCATTAGACACCAGGCCCCAACTGGGTCTACGATCAGTCGGTGAAAAACATGAGAGATTATATTCAGATCTTTTCCGACGGCGCATGTTCAGGCAATCCCGGCCCAGGTGGTTGGGGTTCAGTTATTTTATTTCCGACTGATCAAGTGCTTGAAATTGGTGGCGGCGATCCGCAAACGACAAACAACCGTATGGAGATGCAAGCCGTTCTTGAAGCCTTGCGTACAGTCGCAGACCATTCAGGCACTGTGCGTTTCTACACGGATTCGACTTATGTGATTCGCGGAATTACGCAGTGGATTTGGGGCTGGCGTAAACGCGGTTGGAAAACGGCCGAAGGCGGCGATGTTTCTAACAAAGACTTGTGGGAAGAAATCGCAGAGGTCGTTCAAAAGCGCGGAGCTGCGAATAAGATCGAATGGCATTACAGCCGCGGTCACATCGGTATTCCTGGCAATGAACGTTGCGATGAGATTGCGGTCGCGTTCTCGAAGCGTGCGGGCATTGACTTGTACGAGGGTTCACTCAAAAATTATCCGGTTAACATTTTGGAAGTTCCTGCTGATACCAGTCTGCCAGAAATGCGTTCACCAACAGAAAAGAAAGCTGCGCACAGTTATCTTAGCAACATTGGTGGACTTGTTTATCGTCACAAAGATTGGCCATCGTGCCAGCGTCGAGTGACGGGGAAATCAGGAGCAAAATTTAAAAAGTCGACTTCAGCGTCTGACGAAGTTGAAATTTTAAAATCATGGGGCCTACCAGCTTCGACACCTATCAAAGAGGGCTAAATGGAAATCGTAAATCGCCAAGTTCTTATTACTGGAGCTAATCGCGGAATCGGTCGCGCCTTTGCAAAAATCTGCGCGCAAGACAAAGCCTTCTTACATCTGGTTTTGCGCAAACACGATGCAGAACTTATCAAAGAAATGGAAGAGGCGGGTGCAAAGTCCGTCACGATTTACGAAGCTGATTTAAGTTCGCGCGAAAACGTGCAAGAGCTTTTGCATAAGCTTAAAGACACACCTATTGATATCTTGTTCAATAACGCCGGTGTTTTAACAGGCGGCTTACTTGAAGAACAACCTCTTGATGATGTTTATCGAATGCTGCAAGTAAACGTGAACTCGCTGATTCAAATAACTCAAGGATTGTTGCCCGGAATGCTTGCGCGCAAGCGTGGTAAGATCATCAATAATTCAAGCGTCTCAGCATACATGAATTTTCCAAGTGCCTCTACCTATGCGGCATCGAAAGCGGCGGTGGCTGCATTCACGAATTGCCTGCACCTTGAGCTGAAAGACACTTCTGTGTCGACTTTGCTATTGATTACTCCGGCAATTAAAACGCGTATGTTTGAAGAGATTGAAACTCTGTACGGAAAAAATCTTGTTGTACCAACCGACGGAATTTCTCCAGCGAAATATGCAGAGATGATTCGTGAAGCCGTACTTCATGATTTGACGGTGCTCGAGCCTTCTGGACTAACAGGAATTAGTTTAAAGTTGGCGCGCTTTGCGAAGCCGTTGTTCGATTTTGAGATTTCACGACGTTTTCGTCGAGGATAAGTTTTGCCGCGGTAAAAATCCTTCCTGCAAATGTTAGAAAAATCATGAATTAGATTTTGAAATAAACTAATTTCAGGACCCAACTTTATATCCTTGTAATCATCTGTAGATTCACAAGCTTTTCTAAAGAGGAGTCCCTAGAATAACTCTATGAAGTTTTTGGTTTTAGCCCTGTTATCTGTAGCGATGTTATGGGCGCGTACTGATGATTCACCCAACTGCCAAAGAAAATACGTAGTAAGTGTGAATGACTATGCGCCTTTAGCTTACCGTGAAAACGGTAAGCTGCGTGGTCTTGCCCACGACATTGTTTCCGAGATTTCGCTCAGAACTCGTTGTCCTTTCATGGAAAATGAAGTCTCACGACCAGCTTCAATCGATGAGCTGAAGCGGGGGCATTCCGACATCGTGGCGCTGGTTCCTAAAACTCCTGAATTCGAAGCCAATGGCACTTTTATTCCTGTTTATAAAAGTTCTCGAGTACTGCTCGTTTCAAAATCCGTATGGGCTGCGAATAAGAAAATTTCCGATTACGTGAACGATGACAAAATTAAGTTCGTACATATGATTGGAGCAAAGCTTTCGGTAATTGGTGTGGATGAAAACAAAATGGTGGTCGGTGGTCGCTTGATCGGGACACCTCAACCAGAGGGATCTTTCCGTTTGTTTCAGCAGGGCAGAGTGCAGGCGGGATTTTTCACGGCACTTGTTGCTGACTATTATGTGAAGAAATTTAAATTAGAAGATAAAGTCGTGCAAATCAGTGATGAAGGCCTGCCAACAGAAGTAGGCTTTTACACTTCGAAACGTCGTATGTTGAGTGATGATGATCGTAAGCTTCGCGAAACGATTGAAGACATGAAAAAAGACGGCACGCTTTATCAGATCTTTCGCAAATATATGAGCGAAGATGAAGCGAAACGCCGTCTTAAGTAAGAATCTAGTTAGCCAATTTCGGGAAATTCAAAACAGCTGAACCCACAGAGCCTGTGATAGTCATTTTCATTGGCTTATTTTCCACCAATCTCATCGGTACGTTAAATACCACAGAGTACGGCGTATAGAAGCGGTTAAATGACGGATATAAGCTTACCAATTCAGGAAATGCGATTTTGATCTTTGTGATCTTGCCGTCGTAGCGTTTACCATCAACATCAAGGAAGATTCTCCATTGCGTGTTGGGTTTGTTAAGATCGTCTGATTTACGCTCTGGAGTATAGAAGGCTAAGAAGAATTCAGCTTCTTTGTTTACACGGCCTTCATTCTTAGCTTTTTCTTCTTTGAACTTATTCTCGTCCCATTGATAGATGCGTGTCAGCTGGTCCATTTGTGCCAGCAAAACTTTTGAAGTCAAAGCTGTGCCTTGCACGTCTAAAAGATTGTACAAGCCAGAATAACGAGTCACTTGATCGGAATTTTGGTCAACGATTTCAAAATACTGATTTTCAGTTAAAATCGCACGGCCTGCAGGAGTCACTTCGTAAGTAGCGCACGCTGAAAGAGTAAGTAGTAAAAGAGCTGCAAGGTATCTCATTATTTAGACTCCACAAAACTGTCTAGGTACTTTTTCAAATCGGCAAATACAGAAGATCTCATCACGTCGTTGAAGACTTCATGTTTTGCATTCGGGTAAATGTAAATTTCTTTTCGTGAGCTGCCCAAGTGGTCATAGAACTCTTTGGCATGAGGCGTACTGCATACTGGATCGTGCTCTGGCAAAAGGAACAACGCTGGTTTCTTGAGTTCATTCGCGCGGGGGCGAACATAATCCCAAGATTCCATCATGCCTAAGAACACGCCTGAAGACATGCGTGTGTGGCGCAAAGAATCTTGTTCGAATTCTCTGATCACGTCGCGATCGCTTGTCAGCATGTTATTGTTGATTTCGTTGCCAAGAGTCAGTTGCGGAAGAAGTTTGTTCAACACGCCTGCCGCTTTGGCTTTGATCGCGGGAACTTCCATCGCAAGACCCAAGAGTGGGGAGCTAACGACGATGCCTGTGTATTTTAAATCTGGATTTCTAATCAAAGTGCGAAGTTCAATCAATGCACCCATTGAGTGACACAACAAAATCACAGGACCGTTTTTAACTTTTTCATCTTTAAGAACCATGTCCAAAAAGATTTTGTAGTCATCGCAATATTCAGAAAATGAATTTGCAAAACCACGGCGACCTTCTGAGCGACCGTGACCACGAAGATCCCAACCGTAAAAAGTCCATGAATCGTTTTTGAATGCATCAACAACGCGGTGATAGCTGCCAGAGTGTTCACCATGTCCGTGAGTAATGATGATTGTGCCTTTCGCGTTTGGATTGTTCCAAACTTGAAAGAACAGCTTCATGCCATCGTAACCGTTAAAAAAACCTTCTGATCTGTTGTACATGCGAATAGATTGCCGTCAAAAACGGACTAGATCAAGCCGCGAACGACAATAGTGTCTTGGGGTACTGGTTCTTTATCGGGAAAGTCGATGTTGTAATGGATGCCGCGTGATTCTTTACGGCGAAGCGCACACTCTACCGATAGATCCGCGACGATCGCGATATTACGGAGTTCTAAAATGTCCGAGTGCATTTTCATGTTGGAGTAGTACTCTTTCACTTCTTCCAAGATGTTTTTCAGACGGTGCTGGGCGCGTTCTAGACGTTTGTTAGAGCGGACAATCCCCATATAGTTCCACATCAAACGGCGAATCTCTTCCCACATCGCAGTGATAACGATCATTTCGTCATCATTCGATTCTTCGGGATGCGACCACGGCTTAGGTTCTTTTTGTGTCACTTTTAAAGAATTCCAATTGATACTTAATTGCTCAGCACAGTTATGAGCTGTCGTCAGGCATTCAAGTAAAGAATTTGAAGCCAGGCGATTTGCTCCGTGCAGACCTGTGCAAGCAGTTTCGCCAATTGCCCACAAGCCCGGAACATCGGTGCGACCATTCGCATCCGTGACAACGCCACCGCATAAGTAGTGTGCTGCTGGGACAACGGGGATGGGTTGTTTGGTGATATCAATCCCGAATTGCAAACACGTGTTGTAAATTGTCGGGAAGCGATGGCGAAGGAATTCGGCATCAAGTTTTGTCATGTCTAAGTACACGCATTCAGAACCTGCACGCTTCATCTCTTTATCGATGGAACGGGCTACTATATCACGTGGAGCAAGCGAACCAAGTGGGTGATACTTTTTCATGAAAGCTTCACCTTTGGCGTTGATAAGTTCGCCGCCTTCTCCGCGCAAGGCTTCCGAAATCAAAAAGTTGCGAGAGTCTTTGTGATAAAGGCAAGTCGGGTGGAATTGCATGAATTCTAAATTCGCGATTCGTGCGCCCACACGGTAAGCCATCGCAATGCCGTCGCCAGTCGCGCCACTCCAGTTGGAAGTGTATAGATAAACCTTGCCGGCTCCGCCTGTCGCAAGAACCGTCGCTTTTGCCACAAAAGTGTGCACTGCGCCGGTTTCGGTCTGAAGAGCATAGCAACCCACGCAAGTTGTTGGAGTCATATCTGAAGGATCGACTTCTTTATTCACGATCAAGTCGACCGCATTGAAGTGATCCATCAAAGTGATGTTGGAATTTTCACGCACGCGCGCCAAAAGTTTGCGATGGATTTCTAAACCTGTCTGATCTTCGAAGTGTAAGATGCGACGGAAGCTATGCCCGCCTTCGCGCGTCAAATCAACTTCGTCAGTCTCTTCGCCACCTTTTTTGCGAAGGTCAAAATGAACACCCCAGTTTATCAAATCCTGAATGCGATCAGGGGCTTGATTAACATA
This sequence comes from Bdellovibrio sp. NC01, assembly GCF_006874625.1. NCBI lineage: Bacteria > Pseudomonadati > Bdellovibrionota > Bdellovibrionia > Bdellovibrionales > Pseudobdellovibrionaceae > Bdellovibrio > Bdellovibrio sp. NC01. Next base: position 3,246,067 of record NZ_CP030034.1, on the reverse strand, counting down.
ATCGCGCACCACAGTTTCGTGGCACAGACCCGCTCCGGCAACCAAAGTATCCTGGACGTGAGAGTCATAGCTGTCTTGATCCGACATAACGGCAGCAATGCCCCCTTGGGACATCTCGGAATTGCTATCTGTGATTTTCTCTTTAGCAAGAACAATGACTTTTCCAAGTGGAGCCATTTTCAGAGCGAGAGCAAGTCCGGCAGTGCCAGAACCAATGATCAAAACGTCGCAGCGGTGAGTACTCATAATTCCTAGTGTTTACGCCCTTTAAATCTGTTTGGCAAAGGTAGTCTTGCTTGATTCTTACCAGTTTCTAAAACTACAATAAAATCAAAGGCTCACACAGGGAATATGGTGTGGCAATGTTTAGGAAGGAACAGCCTCGATGAAAGTAAAACTTCTCGCAGTCTTGATCGCAGTCGCTGCCATTTTTATTGGCGCGGTCTTGTGGCGTACAGACAGCTTCGTTTACAGCGATCGCATGAGCTGGGTTGAAGCACAAACACGAACGCAACTTGGTTCCATGAACAATGCTTTAAGCACGGAACTAAAATCTCTGCAAAGAGTCGTTTCAACATTCAACGCTGAAAATTTCCATAAAGACAAATTCAATTGGACTTCAGTGGCGCCGTACTACGCCGCAGGTTCTTTTCTTGTTACAAACGGTGAGTTCGAACCACAAAATTTATTAACGAAAGAAAATTCTAAAGCAGCCAACTGGACAAAAGAGTTCGTTAAATCCGCTCTTGGTAAAATCACGGATCGCACAAATGATTTGCGCTATTTCGTAAAACCATTCCAAGACAATAACCGCGGTCGTTATGTGGCGTTGGTTTATCTGGAAGGCAACAAAGCCTACGCACTTATTGGCAACGGCGAAATTTTTCAATCATTGATCGATGCCCAACGTGGTTCATTGAGTTCGTTTTCAATCGTGACGTCGACAGGTTTGACAGTGGGTCACTCTGTTCCTGAATACTTGGGCACAGTGATGCGCGATGATCCGTTTTTCAAAGAAGCACAAAAAAGTTCTGCAAGCCACGGTGGCGGAACTTTCAAATTAGCAAACGGCCAAGAACTTTACGGCATGTTTGAACAAGTGCCTGGCAGTAACTTGTTGGTAATCAGCTCAGCACCTCTGGCGGAAACAATGAAGGGTCGCACGGGCTTGTGGTGGCAGTTCTTGTTGATGGGTTGTGGTCTGGTGATGGTTGGTATTGCTGGCATCTTGTTGGTTGTATCGCCGGCTGAAAAAGAAATCGAAAGTCTTGAAGAACAATTGCAAGCCGCAAAAATGAAAGCGCCTGCAACTGTGCCGGTTGAAAAAACGGTGACGATTGACCCCGAAGCAACACAAAAAGAAAAAGTACAAACGTCAATGCGTGTGGCTTCGGCATTAGCGCATGAAATGCGCGGGCCTTTGACTTCGATCTTAGGTTATTCGCAAATGATCCTAGCAAAAGCATCTGACAGCGAAGTGACGTCAAGCACTGATTCGATCTTACGCGAAACGCGTGCTGCTCGCGATGTGCTTGATAAATTGTTGGGTTATGCGGGTGAAGAGATCATGGATAAAAATTCTACGAAAGTAGAAGGTCCACTTTCTCGTGCACTTAAAAATCTTGATCCCATGTTCGTCAGCAAAGGTGTCAAAATCACTCGCAACTTTGCAGAGACTGCTCCTATCGATTTGCATATTGAAGCCCTGGCCAAAGCTTTCGAAAACATTCTTACGAACAGCGTAGAAGCGATGGAAAGAATGCCGAAGAAAGAAATCAAAATCGATTTGGCAGAAGACGATACGTTTGTGACGTTGTCAGTTGAAGACTGTGGTGAAGGAATTGAACCACAAAATCTGCAAAAGATTTTCGATCCGTTCTTCACGACACGCTCTTTCCATAATCACATGGGCTTGGGTCTTTCCGTGGCGTTTGGTGTTTTGAAAGAACACAACGCCGAAGTGACAGTGGATTCAGAGCGCGGCAAAGGAACGAAAACAACAATTCGTTTCAAAAAACCAGAAGCCGCTATTGCCCCAATGAAAGCCCCAGCCCACGAGGAGCCAGAAGTGGAAGAAGTTGTGATCGCACAAACATTGCCACAGTTGAAAGAAGAATCTCCAGCACGCGAAGAAGCTGTTGCGCACTTTGAAGAAGTTCAAGAGCAAGCCGCGGCCGCCGAAGTGGCGAAAGCTTCGAATTCTCCGCTTGATGTGAATATTGAAAACCTCTTGGAGCTTCCAGCGATGCAAGAACTTCCTGAAACGCAAAATGTTTTGAATGATGATAAAACTCCTGTCGTAGAATTTGCTGAAGCAACGGCGGAGCTTGCTGGCGCAAATGCACCAGCAGGGGCTTCTGCAAATCTGATGGTTGATGATGAATTGACACCTGTAAATTTCGTGAATGCACCGACGATGACGGCAAAACCACGCACTTCAAAATTGGATACATACCAAGTTGAAATTCGTCGTCCTGGAAAGAGGATTTAAATTTGAACATTCGTGATCATAGTTCTCAGTTTACGATTTATGTCTTCACCACAGATGTGGATCAGGGGGCTTCTGCGAAAGTGTACCTTTCGCAGGCTGGCTATGATGCGTTCTTTTTCCAAGATCCAGAAGCTCTTGAAACACGTTTGAAAGAAAATCCGCCACACATCCTGGTGTTTTCAACGGCCGCTTTGGGTGGTTCACTTTCTGATTTCGTAACTCATGTTCAAGGTATCAACGATGAAATTCGTTTCATCGCAATTTCCGCAATCGGGCAGTTTGATATTCTGGCTCAGTACAATAATTTCGGTTTTGTGGATGTCATCGCTGATGAACCAGCGGCATTAGAATCGCGTATCGTGTGGTCTGTGGATCGTGCTTGCGAAAAATTGTATCTGACTTATCAAAACGAACAGCTTTTTGACGATCTTCAATCTAGCAAACAGCAGGTGGAAGAAGTTCACAAAGCCGCTGTGACAAGCATGAAAAATCAGCCGGAAGTTGAAAAAGACAACGCGGCTTTTTCAACGAAACTTGGGCAGTACCGTTCGGCCCAAAGCAAAGAAGACATGATTCAAAAATTCCTGAACAATATTTCAGGAACGATGTGTGTGTTTTTCAAATATCTTCCTTCAGTTCGTTCTTTCGTCGCGACTCACGCAAATGGAATTCCTGCCTCCGATATTCAGGGCGTAGGCTGTCAGCTTGAGCAACCCGATACAAAAGAATTGGGAACTCAGCTTGCGATGGGACTTTTACCAGCACGCTTTAATGGGATGTTGGTCGAGGCTTTTCATTTCAATCCACCGAAGGCGTTGCCTTTGTATGCAGTTCAAAATCTAGAAGGCGTGTTCGTTTATTCTGGGTCCTTAGAAAAATCCGAGACAATGCACCTGACGGAAGAGTTTTCTTTATTCTCGCTGTGTTACTCACATTTGGCGCTGGAAAGAAAAGTTGATTCCTTAGAGGTCCAAGATTTCGTTACAGAACTTCATAACCGAAATTACTATGTTAAAATTCTTGCGGATGAAGTTTCGCGCGCGCGTCGTTTGAAGCAACCGGTTTCAGTTGTAAAAGTCGCGATGGATGACTTTTATGAGATCGAATCATCTTTGGGTGAAGCGGTCAGAGACGAATTGCTTAAATCAGTAGCGACTGTCATTGCTAAGACAAGTCGTTCCAACGATCAAAGCTGCCGTACTGCTGCGAATGAGATGGCGATGATTTTGCCTCATTGCTCCAAAAAGGGAGCCGCTCTTCGTGCAGAAAGACTTCGTCGCATTATTGAGGGGACATCCTTCATGGAAAACGGTATGAAGGTTTCCATTAGTTTGGGAATCAGTGAATACCCTTCGTTGTGTGATTCAGCGAAGTCATTGGATGAATCCGCAAGCAAAGCCTTAAGCCACATTGTTGATAAAGGTGGCAATAAGATTTGCTTGTACAAAGCACCAGAAACTCACCGCCCGGATTTTGAAGTCCCGGCGGAATAGCCGGAATAGGATAGAGCAAGTTTTTAGATGGATATGTTTCGAAGAACCTTCGCGGAAATTAACTTAGATCATCTGGCACACAACATTCGTGTGTTGCAGAAGTCATTTCCTGAAGCTCCGTTCTTGTGCCCGATGGTGAAAGCAAATGCTTATGGTCACGGCGACGTGCAACTTGCACGCTTTCTTGAAACTCTTGGAATCAAACATTTAGGTGTCTGTCTGATTGAAGAAGGTCTTTTACTTCGTAACTTCGGAGTGAAAGCAGAAATTTTGGTCTTCCGTGGTTTTGATCGCGAAGGTGCCGAAAAAATTCTGCAATACCGTATGACTCCGGTTGTGACGACATGGGAACAACTTGACCATCTTGAAGCGGTTGCGGATTCAGCAGTCAGTATTCATTTGAAATTTGATACAGGTATGAATCGTTTAGGATTCCGTCCTGAAGAAGCGCAAAAACTTTTTGATCGTTTATGGCAGAATAAAAAAATTCGTGTCAAAGCCTTGGTGACTCACTTGTATAACGGTGAAGATGCCATCAGTGAAAACGGTGATAGCGCGACTCAATTGCGTGCCTTCAATCAGGCTGCGCAAATTTTTAAACCTTTCGATATTTTCTGCCACGCTTTAAATAGCGCCGGCATTTTAAGTCTTTTGCAGTTGAATCAAGATCCCAACAGTTCAAAAACGCATCCACTGCGTTTACAAAACTGGGGTCTTCGTCCTGGTCTGATGATTTACGGTTACAACCCGTTGAATGATCCAAAACTTGTCGATTTAAAACCTGTGATGAGCTTGAAGTCCGTCGTAAACACATTCCGCCAATTAAAAGTGGGCGAAGTTGTTTCTTACGGTGGAACTTGGAAGGCGCAAAGAGACTCTACGATTGCTGTCGTACCGATAGGGTATGCAGACGGCTATCATCGTGTGCTGTCGAACCAAGCTTATGCTTTGTTCAACGGTGTGCGCGTGCCACTTGTTGGTACAATTTGTATGGACTATTTAATGTTGGACGTTACGGATGCAGTGAAGGGTAAAGACCTTTCACACTTCAAAGACCAAGAAGTCATCTTATTTGGTTACGACTCGACTGGAGCTTTCTTGTCGCCTGAAGAATTAGCAGGCAAGGCGAAAAGCATCACGTGGGAAATGCTCACGAGTGTCGGGGAGCGTGTGCCTCGCGTTTTCGTCGGCAGTGACGCCAACTTTGTGTATGAAAATGTCGGGGGAGAATAGATGACAATTGCAGAACGCGCTGTCGGTGTTGTCGCTTGGGTCGGTGATGTCGTGATTACGACGATCAGAAATTTTATTTCTGAAACGGGTAAGATCATGATCTTTTTCCAAGAAAGTGTGCGCCTTATTTTTGCAAAGCCTTCACGTTTTGCCGAAATCATCAAGCACATGGAGTTTATCGGTAACCAATCTATCGGTATCATCAGTTTGACAGGGGCCTTTACCGGACTGGCTCTATCGCTGCAAATTTACTTGGGCTTTAAAATGTTCAACGCTGTGAACATGGTTGGTCCCGTCGTTGCGTTGGGGATCACTCGCGAACTGGGGCCGGTATTAACTGGTTTGATCGTTGCTGCTCGTGCGGGCGGAGCGATGGCGGCGCGCTTGGGAACAATGCGCGTGAATGAACAGATTGATGCGCTTGATGTGATGGGCGTAAATACCAAACAATATTTGATCTCTCCACGTATGGTGGCAGCAGTTATCTGTATGCCATTGTTGACGGCGGTATTCGATTTCGTCGCGATGCTTGGTAGTTGGTTCTTATGCGTGAAGATGGTGCAACTTGATGAAGCCGTTTTCTGGCAGAAAATTAAAGATCTTATCGAAGTGAAACACATCAACGAAGGCTTGTTCAAAGCAGCGATCTTCGGTTTGTTCTTTGCTTTAATTTGTACGTACCGTGGTTTCAATACAACGGGCGGTGCAAAAGGTGTCGGCGATGCGACTAACCAAGGCGTCGTACAAAGCATGGTTTCAATTATTATTCTGGATTATTTCTTAACGAATTTGATCCGTATGTACTATTTGTTGATGGGGATCTCGTAGATGAAACAAGAATCAGCCGTCATCATGCAAGATGTGAAAAAATCTTTCGACGGAGGCAAAGACTTCGTATTGAAAGGTATTAATTTAGAAATTCCAAAAGGTTCGCTGACAGCGATTATTGGTTTCTCAGGAACTGGTAAATCGGTGATGCTAAAGCACTTGTTGGGATTGTTTAAACCCACTTCGGGATATATCGAAGTTCTGGGGCAAGACATCAGCAAACTCAATGAAGATCAATTGACTAAGTTTCGTTGTAACTTCGGAGTTCTGTTTCAATCAGCAGCATTGTTCGACGATATGACTGTGATAGAAAACGTTTGTTTTCCTTTGTTTGAACATCGTCGTGATCTGTCTGAATCCCAAGTCTTACGTATTGCCGAACAAAAACTGCAAGACGTTGGTTTGGACCCAAAACATTATAAAAAACTTCCATCACAAATTTCGGGCGGTATGCAAAAGCGTACTGGTTTAGCACGTGCTCTCGCCCTAGATCCAGAAATTCTGATCTACGATGAGCCGACGACTGGATTAGATCCCATTCTGACTGAAATGGTGGATAATTTGATTCTGAGTACTCACAAATTAAGACCTGGAACGACGTCAATCATGGTTTCACATGATTTGTCCGCTGCGTTTAGGATTGCCGATCATATCGCGATGTTGGATAGTGGCCGGGTTTTACTATTTGGAACTCCAGAGGATTTCTTCAATACCGATATAGAACTGGTGAAGAGGTTCGTGAATAAAGGGATGAAACATCAATGAATTGGCTTCGTGCAGCTGAATTTAAAGTTGGCCTCTTAGTGATCGTCGTGGGATCTCTGATCGCCGTGATGTCGATGCAAGTCAGTGATGATCCGTCTTATCTTGGCCGTTCAAAAAAAGCTTGGTTCTTACTTCCAAATGCAGGTGGTCTGGTAAAAAACTCTGCGGTTCGTTCTGCGGGTATTCCTGTGGGCGTGATCAAAGACATCCGTTTGCAAGATGGCCAAGCTCGTATCGATATTACTGTTAAATCTGATATTCCGCTGACGACTTCAGCAGCCATCGAAATCAAAGCTCAAGGTATCTTGGGGGATTCTCACGTTGAGGTTTATCCAGGTTCACCAACAGATCCGCCATTAAGTGACAATTCGCAAATCATGAACATCAAATCCAAAGGTTCTTTGGACAGTTTGATGGCAGAAGTTGGCGAAGTCGCATCTTCTTTAAAAGTCGTAGCAAAAAATCTTGAAGAGGCGACATCAGAAGACGGGACTCGTAAACACATCTTGGGTCGTATCGTTAAAAACATCGAAACGATCACAGATGACTTGGCTCACGTGACGTCCCAAAACAAAGACAAGATTGGCCAAATCGTAGACGAAATCCACGACGTGACATCTTCGTTGCAAGCTATCGCCAACGACAGCAGCGACAAAGGTTTCAAAAAAACGTGGGAACATTTGTCAGCGACAGTTAAGAACTTGGACGAAGTCACAGCGAAAATTAATCGCGGTGAAGGTACGATCGGTAAACTTGTCAGCGATGAAACGACTTCAGAAAAAGTTGAACAGGCAATCGACGGCATCAACGACCTTGTGGGTGCTGCAAGCCGTATTCAAACAGCAATGGATTTCCGCACAGAGTACTTGGGTACGGTGGGCAGCTGGAAATCGACGATCGGTGTTTACATTCAGCCAGGTCTAGATCGTTTTTACTATCTAGGTGTTGTTGATGATCCAGCCGGTGTGGTTGAAACGACTCGTACACAAACTTCAGGTACGACGACATCTGACATCACTGAAAAGAAAACTTACGAAAACAAAATCAAATTCACTTTGTTGTTCGGTAAGAATTTCTGGGACCTTACACTTCGTGGCGGTATCATCGAAAACGGTGGTGGTTTCGGTATCGATTACTACTTCTTCCGTCGTAAGTTGAAACTTTCGACAGAGTTCTTCGACTTCACAAGAACGAACTGGCGTACATTTGCCACTTATTACTTCTATCGCGGTCTTTATGTTGACGTAGGTTTGAACGACGCTCTTGATAAGAACGGTTCTAGATCCGGTTATGTGGGAGCAGGTCTTTATCTTACCAACGACGACCTCAAACTTCTCTTAACCAAAGGCCTCTAGAATATGACACCGCAGACCGCCAACCCTTCAGAGAAGAATTGGCTCGTAAAATCTTCAACACGGATTTTAGGGCCTTACACTTTGGATGAAGTGACGGCGATGTTGGCGAGCAAGCAAATCTCTATTATTGATGAGGTTCGCCAGCCACAAGGTCGATGGGCCTATATTCGCGAAAGTCAGTTGTTCATGGATATCGTTAAAAATATCCGCGAAGAACAAGACAGCTCTTCTGAAAATACCATGACTCAATCGATCGCTCAGCACACGGTCACGAATGTCACTAAAACTGACACTGTGACTTTGACGATGTCTGACGATCTGACACCGACACCAGTTCCGCATATTGATATGCCACCTCCGCCACCGGAAGTTGGTTTTAAAGATGTGACTCCTTCAGTTGAAAGAGCCACATCTCGTTCTTTGGCCACTGATAATACAGCGGCAAAGAGCTACGGTTCTGCTGGCGACAATCGTTTGCAAGGTAAGCTTAAAAAACAAAGCAATACTTTGCGTTGGGGTCTAATTGGTGCTGCTGCCGTTGTTGCAGTGGGTGCCGTTCTGACTTTAACTTTAAAAGATCACAAAAAATCTGCCGGTTACGAAGAGCTTTTGAATCAAGCGGTTCGTTATAAAAGCTTAGGCCTTTATGAAAAATCATTAGCTGCTTATAAAAAAGCCGCAGCGATGAAAGAACCAGATGCAGATACACAAACACAAATGGCGCCGGTTCTTATTTCTGAAGACCGTCAAAGTTTGCAGGGCCGTCGTATCTTGGAAAGATCTTTGATGCAAGAAGGCCGTTCGCGTGAAGATCTTGTCGACGCTTATCTTGGAATCTCTGTGTCCTACATGATGGACGGGGATTTGAAAGAGGCTGAAGACACTCTTCAAAAAGCGATCGGTCATGAACCTTCAAATATCGCGGCTCTTTTAAATTTGGCGATCGTACAAATGAAAAAGGGTAACTACGCCGAAGCGATGCGCGAATTCGAAGGCGTTTACCGTAAAAATCCAAACTCAGTTCTAGCGTTGTTTGGTCGTGCGATGTCTGCGATGGAATATTCTAAGACAGCACCGGATCGTTCGTTTTTGAAATCACTTATCACGGATATCAAAGCGACTTTAAGCCGCACAGGTTACTTGCGCCAGGAATTGAATTTGTTCTTGGTTTACGCGCAAAACCTTGTGGGTGATGCCGATGGTGTGAATCAAGCAGTCGTGCAATTCCTTGATACCCAAGCGAAGATGGCTGAACGCTATACTCATCCTCTGACTGTCGACTGGCGTTTTACTCAGTGGGATTACCTGGAAAAGTATTGCTCTGAATTGTTCGAAAAATCTGTGCAAACGGCAGAGATGAAAGCACTTCGTGCGATCTGCTTGATGGAAGTAAACCGCGATTCAGATGCGAATAAGATGTTGCAAGAGGCTTTAACGGAAGGACCGAAAGATCCTTATGTTTTGGCAGCGCAAGCAAGTTATCTTAATAAAGCAGATCGTTTGCCCGAAGCGATGGCCATCCTAAAGATGCCAGAGCTTACAAGCTTAAGCGTACGCAATCACTTGATGGGCGATATCTGTATCGCGACAGGTGATGTGGCATGTGCCGAAAAAATATTCTCGCAAGTTTATCAAAATAATCGTGCTGATGTACAAGCGTTGTACGGTCTTGCATGGATTTCGATGAAAAAGAAAGATCGTCCTGCGGCTTATGAGTATGTACGTACGGGTCTTGAATCTGAAGCGAACTACGTTCCATTGTTAGAGCTGCGCGATCAATTGGAGTCTGAATAATGAAAAAATTCGTCCAGATATTTTCACTCTGGATGTTTTTTCTACTGGGAGCCTGCACCAAGGAGCCCGGTTATCACGTTGAGCACTACAAAGAAATTAAAATTGAAGACATTCCTGCTGACATAAAAGTTCCCAGCAAAGTTTGGGACCTGCTTGAATTCAAACCCGTGACGGCTGAATCTCACGAAGAAAAAAAAGCTGAAGGCCACGGTGAAGCAAAAGCCGAAGGCGAACATGGCGGCGGAGAAGAAAAGAAAGAGGGCGGCGAGAAAAAAGAAGGCGCCGGGGGAAAAGATATCGTCTTTTCTGAACTGTCCGTTTTCTTAGTCGAAAAAAATGACGACATCGTTAAAGGCGAAGCTGTGAAAATCAGTTTGCCTAAAGGTGGCGGCGAAATCGATCTTGCTCAATACATCACTACGAATAAAGGTTCTTTCTATGTGGGATTTGATTTCCCGCAATTTACAGAATCAACTGCGCAAAAAGTTGTGTTCTTAAGCAAAACCCGCAAGCGTCGTATCGACGATAAAGTTTTGGGTGCAGGTTGCAATCAGTTCCTGGATATCACAACGACATACACGAAAGAAATGGCGAAAGCCGGTCTTAAAGTAAACACAGTTCGTGAGCGTTACATCACTGTTTTGGGCGGGACTTTCTTCTTCTCGGCACAAAAAGCGGGGACAACATACATTTCGCAAGTGACGTTCAAGGACTCTCGGTATCAGAATCTTTTCTGTGAGGTGCCCTAATGGATAAAAAAACCGTTCACAGCCTTCAAGACAAAGACAATGTCGATCACTTGTTCTTAGTTAAAGAAAAGACGGTGGCCACTGGTAAAAATGGCCGACCATTTATGGGTCTGCAATTAGGTGATGCCACTGGCAACATCGATGCTCGTTTGTGGGACCGTGTTGAAGAACTTTCTCGCGAATTTGAAATTGGCGATATTTTAAAAGTAAAAGGCCAAGTTCAACTTTTCCAAAATCGCAAGCAGTTGATCGTGCATCGCTTAGAGCGTGTCGATTCTTCGACTGTAAATTTTGAAGACTTTATTCCAAAGACATCACGCAATTCTGAAGACATGTTGGCAGAGCTGACTGTCCTTGTGCGTTCGATGAAGAACGATAATCTTCGTCAGTTAATTTTAGACACTTTGGAAGATCCAGAAATTCGCCCGAAACTGATGCGTGCTCCAGCAGCGAAATCAATCCATCACGCGTGGATTGGTGGTTTGCTTGAACATATCTTGTCGATTGCGAAGATCATGGATTTTATGGGCAACCATTATCCATTCTTGAATCGTGATTTGCTTTTATTCGGCGCGATCTATCACGATATCGGTAAGATCTGGGAACTGTCTTACGACAACGGAATTTCATACACAAATCGGGGGCGCCTGATTGGTCACATGGAAATTGCTTGTGAACTGATCGATAAAAAAGCGTCACGCATTTTGGGGTTCAGCGAAGAGCTTCGCGATATCTGTAAACATATTATTTTAAGTCACCACGGAAAACTGGAATACGGTTCTCCGAAGCGTCCTAAATTCCTAGAGGCGATGGTGATTGCAATGGTCGACGACTTTGATAGCAAAGTTGCGACGTTAAAGACACTGATCGAGGCCGAACGTGGTTCCGGCGAGAAATGGTCTCGCTATAATGAACTCTTCGACCGTTATTTCCTACTCGATGATCTGAATGAGAAGTTTTAATGTTTAAACGTATTTCTGAATTGCTTCACACATATAAAAACTACGATCCGGCAGCGAAATCGTTGCTGGAGATCGCGCTTTTATATCCGGGCCCGAAGGCGTTGTTATGCCATCGTGTCGCACACTTTTTCTATGGCAATAAATTGTTCTTCTGTGCTCGTTTGGTTGCGGAAATTTCGCGCTGGATGACGGGCATTGAAATTCATCCGGGTGCGACGATTGGTCGTCGTCTGGTGATCGATCATGGTGTGGGTGTGGTGATTGGTGAAACGGCTGTGATCGGTAACGATTGCATCATCTTCCACGGCGTCACTTTGGGTGGAACAAAATTCAATCCGATCAAACGTCATCCAACTGTAGGAAATAAAGTTCTTATCGGAACAGGCGCAAAAGTTTTGGGTCCACTGACTGTCGGTGATGGCGCCGTTATTGGTGCAAACGCCGTTGTCGTGAAAGACGTTCCAGCCGGTGCTGTGATGGTCGGCCCGTTGGCGCAAGCAAAAGGATAATCACAATGAAAACTCTGGAGCAGTGGTACGCCGAATACAGTGAAAGCCACCAAAACCCTTTGAATCGCAAGATTCATAAAGTGTGCGTTCCAGCGATTTTCTTTTCGATTGTGGGTCTATTGATTCAAATTCCTATCAGTCTTGGTCCACTCCGCTTAGGTGAGGTGATCCTTGCTATCGCGCTCGGTTGGTACATGACTTTGGGTAGAAAAGCCTTCCTGATGATGGTGGGGCAAGTCATTGGCAGCTATGTTTTGCTCTATATTTTAGGACATTTGATGCATCCGGTTTGGCCGCTTCTGATTGCGATCTTTGTTGTCGCATGGATCGGGCAGTTCTATGGGCATAAAGTAGAAGGTAAAAAGCCTTCATTTTTCAAAGACTTACAGTTTCTTTTGATCGGTCCGTTGTGGGTGTGGACTCATTAGGATTCCGCACCAAGTCCGCACGCGTTATTATCAACGCATTTTCATGATCGAAAACTAATTATAAAAGCTTCGCTTTACGCTCTGTGTCTCTGAGACACTATAGATGTCCTTAATCTAGCACGAAAGGAGTTCGGCTATGAAACAGGTAGAGTTAGAAGCGACTCCCGCGAACACAACTCAAGCAGAGAGCACTAGTACAAGTGCTCCAGTTCGCAAGAAGAATCGCCGCCGCCGTCTTGCAGCTTGGTAGCTGAGTGAGACTGGCTAAGTGCCTACTCCACGCATTCCGCGTGTGAGTAGGTGCGATAGTCACCACCGTGTACAAGCACTTCCCAGTCGCCGCCTTTTTTGCGGATCAATGTGCGCTCTCCAGCGTCCCCATTACTCAAATTGATATAACCATCTTTGAAGTCTTTGATAGAAAGAGTTCTGATTTCTTGATCGCCGTCTGCGTTTGATTCTTGGATTTCCACGATTCCGCGAGAGCGTTCTGATTCGATTTCTCTGACAACGATGTCTTTAAGGTCGTCTTGATCGATATTTTTACAGAACAAAAGAGTCTTCGGTTGTTGAGCGTGTGCCAGAGTCACGTGTGCCAGTGTCGCTGCAAAGAAGAAAATCATCGCTGTTGAAACAAGCTTCACTCAAAACCTCCAGTCTGTCTGAAAACCCGTTCTAGCAAAGCGTTCGCCGGGATGAAAGCAAAATGATAAACAACGCGCTATGTTTTGAGCGCGCAGGCTCGGAGTAATTCGGACATAAAAGTAATCGCTTCGTACTGTGGAACTTCGTGGAAACTTTTATCACCAGGTTTTCATTCTCAGTAGCTTCTCACAAGGCTTTCAATCGTTTCTCACCATGAAAGAATTCCGCGGAATCTCTGTTCAACAAAAGAAGTTAGCCTTATCACTGTGCTCTCTTTGAAAAAAGGATCATAGAAATGAACAGAAAAGGTAAATCACCTCGTTTCAAAAAACAAAGACGTCTTCTGATGGAACTTCCAGGCTTGGGTAAAGCGGGAGCCATGGAAAGAAAGCCTTATCCTCCAGGTCAACACGGGCAACGTCGCCGTAAATATTCTGAATTCGGTTTGCAACTTGAAGAGAAACAAAAACTTCGTTTGCACTACAACGTGCGTGAAGAACAATTCCGTCGCTTCATCAAAAAAGCTCAGAAGTCTTCAAACACGAACTGGGTTGATTCATTGGTTAACTTGCTTGAAAAACGTTTGGACAATGTTGTTTTCAGATTGGGCTTTGCGCCAAGCATTCCTGCTGCGAAACAAATGGTTTCTCACGGTAAAGTTTTGGTTAACGGTAAAAAAGTTAACATCTCTTCGCAAATCATTAAAGTGGGCGATGTTATCTCGTTGAAAGCGGATGCTTACGAAAACCAAGTTTATCTTCAAGCGAAACAAAACCCACGTCTTCCATTGCCATCATTCATGTCAAAAGAAGAAAAAGGTGGAGTTGAAACGGGTCGTTTGACGGATGAACCAAACATTGAAGCAGTGCCGTTCACATTCGACGCAGGTCTTGTGATCAGCTACTACTCTTTACGTGGTTAATAGGAAATTTCCCTATGAAAAACACAAAATTTCTTGAAGCTGAAGAGATCACACTCGAAGAAGTAAACAACGAGTTTGTCTCTGTCACAATGGCTGGCGAAAAATTTGTCTTCGATATGGATACTTTGTATGACATTTCTTTTCGCTTCGCCTCGTTCTTGGCTTACCTAGAGCAAAAAGAAGAACAAGACGCAGACCAAATCTGCGCCGACTGTTCACGCACTAAAGTTCACTAGATTTTTTGTACCTTCCGCCGGCTCACATCTCTGCAGCTCGTGAGTCGGCGGTCCCTTTTCGAGGGTGCCTGCTTCTTTTTTACGGCTACAATGCATTAACAATTCTATTAGTGACGTCGGCGACCTTTGGCTTCGGGCGTTCCGTCGGCCGGATCTTCGGGCCATTGGTGTTTTGGGTATTTGATACGCAATTCTTTGCGCACTTCCGGGTAACCGTTTTTCCAAAAGCTTTCTAAATTTGACGTGACTTGCACGGGGCGGAAGTTTGGTCCCAATAAGTGGAAGGTTACTGGAATTTTTCCGTTCAGTAGCTTTGGTGTTTCTTGTAGGCCAAAAACTTCTTGAATGCGCACTTCTAAATATGGAGCTTTGTCTTCTGGGTAGATGACTTTGATGCGGCTACGACTTGGAACTTCGATTTTGTCGGGGAGTTCTTTTCTTAAGGTCTGCACGAAATCAGAAGGAAATACATTTTCAAAAAAGAAGACGAGGTCTTTTTCGAAGATCGTTTGCAGTTTGCTTTCGCCCATCGCAGCTTGCGTGAAGGCTTCAAGTTTTAATTGTTCGATTTTGTTTTCGAAAGAAAGTCCTTCATGACGGCGATAAAACTCTAAGCGTTGCCACCAGCTTGCAAGGCCGTCGTTATTTTTTAAAACCAGATCCCATTTTTCAACTAAGACTTGGGGCAACTTTTCTTCGACATCTTGTTTTGAGGCTGGCGACAGACTGGGTTCTTCTAAAGGAAGGCCGAACAAGGATCTGTATTCGCGAATGAAAAATTGACCTTTTTCCTCTAAGAAAGTGACGTCTTTGACTTTTTCGATGTCTTCTTTAAAGTGCGAAAGGATGAAATCTTTGCTAAAGCCACAAGCAAGGCTGACCATGGTTTCCGCATCGCTAGAACCTTCCACGCCATTTAAAGCGACGAAGAATTCAGATGTTTTAACGAGCGAATCTTGTTGCAGTTTCACACCGCGACCACCAACCATCAGGGCACGTTCAGAGCTTCCTCTGCGACGGCATAGGCGATCGGGGAAGGCTTTTAGCAATAACGTGCGTGTTTCAAGATCGTCAGATTCTTTTTGAGTCTTGGTGCTTGCGATTTTCTTTGCGAGCGCCAGAATTTGTTTCGCGGATTGATCGACAGTCTGCAAAGAAAAGAATCCAGCTTCTTTGGGGGCTTTGCCGGATTTGCGATACTGTTGCAAGATTTCTAAACGTACAGTCAGATCACACTCCGTTTTATCTCCCAGGAACGCATGGGAGGAGTCTTTACGAAGAATATCGCGTTCTTGCAGTAAGGCCGCAAGGTCGGCGCCCAAAGCAGGGCAGTCACGTTGAATCGAAACTAAAACAAGCTTTGCCAAACGCACAGGAAGAGGAAAGTGCAGAATTTGTTTTCCCAGATCCGTAATTTTATTTTCTGCAGTCAGTGCTTTTGCCAAACGCAAATACTGCAAGGCTTTTTCAATCGCGATGCTGTTGGGCTTTTCAAACCACGAGAAATTTTGGAAATCACTGACACCTTGAGCGGCAAGAAACAATAAACTTTCTGTCAGATCCACACGCTGAATTTCAGCGGTTTCACTTTTTGTGAATGAAAGTTCATCCATTTTATTCCACATACGGTAACTGACACCAGGAAACTGTCTGGCGGCACGGCCCGCACGCTGAATGGCGCTTGATAAACTAATGCGACCTAACTCAAGACGAGAAAAGCCGGTGCGATAATCTTGTTTCATGTTTTTCGCAAGACCCGAATCAATAACCGTATTCACACCATCAAGTGTGACCGAAGATTCTGCGATGTTGGTTGATAAAATCACTCTTTGCGATGATGTTTTCTGTAAGGCTTTTCGCTGATCTTCCAAGCCTAATGTTCCATGCAAGATCACAAGTTCAATGCCGCGACCGCTGGCCCAATCCTCTAAGAGATTTTTAGTGCGCTCAATTTCGCCAACGCCAGGCAGGAACACAAGGACGTCTTTGTCTGTTTTGCCAGTCGCTTCTTTTACTGTTGCAACAAGATTGTCATAAAAAGCCGGTGAGGTTTGCAGCACTTGCGAGTTTTTTTGATAGATCGTATTTAGCTCAAACAATTTTCCGGGAACGGAAATCACAGGGCAATCCCCGAGATAGGCAGAGATTTTTTCCGCTTCGAGTGTCGCCGACATCACAAGCAACTTAATATCGCGACCCAGTTCTTGCAATTCTTTGAGTAAACCTAGAGCTAAATCGACGTGCATGGAACGTTCGTGAAACTCATCAAGAATAACCAGATCGACATCACTTAATTCAGGATCGTCCAACATCTGTCTGGCCAATAAAGCTTCCGTCATAAAAATCAGACGAGTTTTTGCAGAAGTTTTATTCGCAAAACGAACTTGGTAACCGACTTCTTCACCAACCTGCCAACCATTTTCTTCAGCAATACGATGGGCGGCGGCAATTGCAGCCATACGACGTGGTTCAAGGACAATGATCTTCTTTGCGACGATCTGTAACAAAGCGGGCGGTAAGCGAGTTGTCTTACCCGCACCCGGTGCGGCAGTAATGACTAAGTTATTACCACTGCGCAGTTTGTTTTGGATCTCGTTGATGAAGTCATCAACGGGCAAAGTAATCTTGTTCATATTAAGCAGGATAAATCAGCAGCATGAATTCTGCTTTTTCAAAAGGATTCTTCGCGATCAATGAATCGATATTGCCATCAAGAACCGTTTCGTCTTCTTGTGATAAATTCAAAGTCAGAAGGAAGCGGCGATTAGAAAAATGCTCTTTCATATCGTTCAAGGTTTTTTTCAAACGATAAGGAGTATCCATGATAATCGTCGCGCGCTTTTCTTTCGTCAATTCACGCAAAGCTTTACCACGAGATTCCGTTTCGGCCGGCAAGAAGCCACGAAACACAAATTCGTCTAAGCGTTGGCCACTTAAAGACAACAAACCCATAAGGGCCGAAGCACCCAAGACTGATTTCACCTGAATATTCTTTTGACGACACAAACGCACAAGATCAGCGCCTGGATCACAGAACCCCGGAGTCCCACAATCAGTCACCAATGCTACTTGCTTTTCTGCACACAAAGGAACCAAAGCCGCTTTATCATCAGCAGTCGAGTGTTCATCAAGAACTTCGTACTTCTTGCCAGTGATGCCGTGCGAGCGCAGAAGCTTCGAAGCTTCTTTCGTGCTTTCGCAAATGATGATTTCACTTTCGCGAAGAATATCTAGAGCACGCAATGAAATCTCATTCGTGTCGCCGATAGGTGTGGCAACTAGGTATAACATTTAAGACCCCTTTGGGTTGCGCAGAAAATTCAACAGGCGCGGAAGATTTTCTGGCGGATGAGCTTTACCTGAATGAGTCGTATCAAGGAAATAAATTTGCACCTGCGGGCATTTGTCATTCATGCGGTGAAGAATCACCGGCTCGTTATCAAAGAAATAAATTTTTTCGAACTTGTTCTGATTCACTTCGCCGACGATCCAGTCGGTTTTGAATTCCGCGTCGTCCATCGACTTGTGCGGTTTCAAAATCAAACGGGCGCGATCATTGATAGGAAAATTCCATTTACGCAAAACAGATTCAGAACCAGGTCCCATGCGTTGCACATCACGGCCGGTAAGGTACGCGATTTCGGCGCCGGCTTCGACAACGTCCTTTACAAACTCGACAGCGCCTTCAGAAGGATGATCGAATTCAAGATATTCGTTGGAAAAGAAACGCTCATACCAATAATCATGAAGAGCTTCTTCGAAATCGGGATGCTTTCCATCTAGACCAATTCTTTGTAAAGCATTGGTAAAGCCCCAGTCTGTGTGGCGAGTCTTAATGCCTTTAAAAAGTGCGACTTGTTCGGGAAAACGTTTTTGAAATTCGGGTTCAGCAGCGAAATCAAGCAGGATACGCTCTAAACGTGGACTCACGTCGAAAAGTGTTGAATCCAAGTCAAAGACCGCAAGGCACTTTGCTCCCTTGGCTGAAATATTCTGAATATTGACAAGAAGAGCCTCTAGCATAGGGGTTTATTCTAACTTTTAGGGTCTGGTTAAGGCAAAGACTTTTCTTGCTCTGTCAGAGGGAATTTCTATAATGATTTTGGAGGCTTCATGGTGAAACATCTTCTTGCGTTACTCTCTGTCGGCGGCGGTCTTTT
The DNA here is from genome assembly GCF_006874625.1 of Bdellovibrio sp. NC01. Taxonomy (NCBI): domain Bacteria; kingdom Pseudomonadati; phylum Bdellovibrionota; class Bdellovibrionia; order Bdellovibrionales; family Pseudobdellovibrionaceae; genus Bdellovibrio; species Bdellovibrio sp. NC01. The sequence continues at coordinate 3,227,497 of NZ_CP030034.1, read as the reverse complement.
GCTTGCTGGATGTCATTTGAAAAAAGAAGCGCTGGGCTCTGCAGAAAATCCGATCAAATTTCATTTGGTGCCGTCAGTCGACGCAAAGGTTTTGTCGGATAATTCAAAAATCCTCAAAGACTATCTAGAGAAGAATACTCCTTACAAATTTCAAATTACTATTCCGCAGTCGTTCGTTGCAGTCGTTGAATCTTTTGGGACACAACGTGCGGATGTCGCTGCAATCAACACTTACGGATACTATATGGCGCACAAGGCCTATGGTGTTGAAGCGCGTCTAACCGTTATTCGCTATGGCCTTGCCACTTACCAGTCTGAATTCTTGGCGCGATCAGATAGTAAAATTAAAACGCTTAAAGATCTGCATGGTAAAAAGATGGCGTTCGTTGATCCGGCATCTATGTCGGGATACTTGCTGCCGTTAAAAACTTTGCACGACAAAAAGATTGAACCGAAGGCTACAGTGTTCGCGATGAATCATGATGCTGTTGTGACGATGATCTACCAAGGTCAAGTGGATGCAGGGGCGGCTTACTATTCGCCACCACAAGATGGACAAATCGAAGATGCGCGTCGTTTGGTGAAGTTGCAATATCCTGATGTCGAGCAAAAAGTAAAAATCATTGAATTGTCTGAACCTATTCCTAACGATCCAATCGTTTTCCGTAAAGATATTCCTGAAGAGATGAAGGAAAAGATCAGCGACACGCTTTTGCAGTTTGTGGCGACTCCAGAGGGAAAAAAGGCCATGGACTTGATGTTGGGTGCGACGAATCTTAAGAAATCAACGGATGCAGATTACGACACAGTTCGTGAGATGTTGAAAACGATGGTTCCGGAGAAAAAATAGTGAGCACGACTTTATTGGCCGTTAAAGATTTAAAGAAAACTTATCCGAACGGAGTGCAGGCTCTACGCGGAGTCAGTTTTGATGTGCAACAAGGAGAATTCCTTGTTGTGATCGGTCTCAGTGGTTCCGGTAAATCTACATTAATGAGATGTCTGAATCGTTTGCAAGAGCCCACATCAGGCAGCATTCAGTTCCAAGGACAAGACATCGGCAAAATTGAAAAGCGCGAAGAGATCCGTTCGCTTCGCCGCAAAATGGGGATGATCTTTCAGCATTTCAATTTGATTCCACGTCAGAGCGTTTTGAAAAACGTTTTGATGGGCAAGCTCGGGCAGAAGAAAACTCTGCAAAGTATTTTAGGAATTTTCTCGCAAGCTGAAAAAGATGAAGCGCTTAAGAATTTAAAACTTGTAGGGATCGCGGAAAAAGCGCACCTGCGTGCCGATCAACTTTCAGGCGGGCAGAAACAACGTGTCGCTATTGCGCGTGCACTGACGCAGAACCCGACATTGTTGTTAGCGGATGAACCGGTCGCTTCATTAGATCCCGCAACTTGTCATGTCGTGATGGACTATCTGAAAAAAGTAAATCAAGAGTTGGGTTTAACGGTCATAGCGAACCTGCACTTTCTGTCGTTAGTTCGTAAATATGCAACTCGCGTGATTGCTTTGAAAGACGGCGAAATTGTCTTCACAGGTAAACCTGAAGAAATCACGAATGAATGGTTCCAAAAAATTTACGGGGAGGGCGCACAAGATGTTTCGACGGACGGTCTTTGATAGCGTTCTTGGCGCTTTTGTATTGGGAATTATCACAATCGCTGCATTCGCGATCACGGATGAGCAGTTGTTGAATCTGACACGCGACTTGCTTTACGTGATTTTATTTTTAGGAATAAGTGCCGCTGTCAGTCTTGTACTGCGCTCGCGCAAAGTTGCAACTTTGGGTGATGTTTTATTTAAAACAGTTCCGGTGAATGAAATCCATTCGTGGTATCGCAGCTTCTGGGGGTGGCAACTGGTGATCAGCTTGCTGCTGGCCTTCGTCGTGGCCTTAATGAAAACGCAGTTTTCGTTTATCGAATTGTTTGATCAAAACGGGTTTGCAGGAGCTGTCAGACTTTTTAAAGGTTTGCTCAATCCAAATTGGGACGTGCTACCTCGTGCAGTGATTAACATCATTGAAACAATCTTCATGGCGTTCTTAGCAACCGCTTTCGCAATTCCGGTGGCGTTTGTATTGAGTTTTTTTAGCGCAAAAAATATCATGCGTGGACCTGCGGCTTATTCGGTGTACTTAGCTTTAAGAACATTGTTGAATGTGACGCGTTCGATTGAAGCATTGATCTGGGCGATTATTTTTTCCGTGTGGGTCGGCATCGGACCGTTCGCAGGAATGCTGGCATTGATGATTCATTCTGTGGCCTCCTTAGCAAAACAGTATTCTGAAATGGTCGAATCCGTTGAAGAGGGTCCGCTTGAAGCAATCGAGTCCACGGGTGCAAATAAACTGCAAACAATTTGGTATGCGATTGTTCCTCAAGTGCTATTGCCGTATATTTCATTTACGGTCTATCGCTGGGATATCAATGTGCGAATGGCGACAGTGATCGGGCTTGTCGGTGGTGGCGGTATCGGCACAATGCTGGTGCAGTATCAGGGACAAGCAATGTGGCGCGAAGTGGGATGTATCATCGTCGTGATCGCAGTTGTGGTGTGGGCGCTTGATCAAGCCTCCGCTTACATCCGCGAAGCACTGAAGTAAGAAGGTCAACATGGCAGAAGTTTTTCAATACAAAGTTCAAATCAAAGAAACACATATCGATTCATATGGTCACGTAAACAACGCGACGTACTTGTCCCTCTATGAAGAAGCTCGTTGGGAATTGATCACACCGCGTGGTTACGGTTTTCAAGCTATTCATAAAATGAAAAAGGGCCCTGTGATCTTAGAAGTGAATTTGAAGTTCTTGCGCGAAATCAAGCTGCGCGAAAACATCACGATCACGGTTGAGATGTTGGATTATAAAGGCAAGATCGGGCACATGGTGCAACGTATGATCAAAGACGATGGCACAATCGCCAGCGAAGCGGTCTTTACTTTCGGTCTATTCGACATGGAAGCAAGAAAGTTGATCGAACCAACACCAGAGTGGCGCAAAGCTATCGGCATGGAATAAATAAAAAGAGCGAGTTTGATACTCGCTCTTTTTTTACCTTCTTATTTTAATTTAAAAACTAAGCCGCTTTAGCAACGGGTAGAGCTACCACGTTGATATAGAATTTACCCTTGGCTGTTGAGAATGGAATAAGCATTCCCGCAGAACCCTGGGCGCATGGAACTGATTGATTGGCACCTAAGATCACTCTAGGCACTGTCATCTTCACGCCAAAGTTCGAGATTTCGGCCTTCGCGTTACCGAAGATGATATTATTGATTTCTCCGACAGCGTCTTGGTTGTCAGCGTTTAATTCAGTTTGCTCTTCCATCAACATGACGGAAACAACTTCAAGGTAACTGCCTTTATCAAAAGACACTGACAAATAACCTTGGAACGCCTGACTTTGAATATCAACCACAGATGAAACTTCACCCATCAACGGATCGTGCGGAGATTTCGGTCCCGCTTTATCCATCTTCACATCCGTCACGCCGAACTGTGCAAGCACGTTAGTTGTCGCTTTGATAACGGCGTTGATCACACGCACATCAACTGCATATTTTGTCGCAGCGGCAGCAGTTGCGGCGGCTGCTTGTGGTTTCACGTCGCCGTGATGTTCAGCATTCAAAACCGCAACCATGGCATTAATTAATTCTGCCGGGCTGACCGGTTTTTTAAAGAATTTGCAGTGCTGAAGTGAATCGGGAAGTTCGCTTGGATCTTTTGTGCTGACCACAAGTAATTCTGCATCTTGCGTATTCTTATAAGTATGCAGGCCGTACACGAAGCCACCATCCATCAGACGGGGAACTTCAGTATCAATAAGAACCATATCAAACTTTTGATTTTCAGACTTGATGGCAGCTTCAGCGCCGTCTTTTGCGCGGATCAAGACAGGAGAGACACCACTGTCTTTGAATTGCTTCAAAATAGGCTCACGTACAAGCTGTTCCAGCTCGCAATTATTATCTACGATGAGGATATTTTTTCTGAGCTTCATGTCTTTCCGTTGTTCAAATACCATATAAACCATTATCGGTTTTTTCCGACTGTCCCTGAAGCAACCATTATTGCGTAGTAATTCTATCGGCTTTCTTAAGAGAGACTTAACGATAAATTTTGTCAAAAAGTTCGACGAAAACTGCACATTAAAAGTTCAAGAAAATGTCTAAAATCCTACAGTTAAGTGCGGTTATGAATACGCCGATAGTCTCAATAAGGAGATCTTCGAATGAATAAGCAGTACTATCTTTCTAATAATGGGACTCACATCGGGCCGTATACTCTTGAGACCGTGATGAAAAAGATTGAATCTCAAGAACATCAGTGGACTGACTATGTCTATGATGAAGCTATGGGCGAATGGGTTATGTTGTTGGAGCACCCTGAGTTTTCTGCCAAGCTTTCTAGCAAACCTGCGACTAGACCTTCATCGGTTCCCACGGCAGCTTCATTCAAAACTAATCTTAAAGATAAAGAGTGGTTCATCCTAAAAGAAGGAAACAACTACGGTCCTTTCTGTCAGTTGGATCTTGTACAAATGCTGCAAGAGAAAACTCTTTTTGAATACGATTACGTATGGCACGCAAAACTTCCTGCATGGAAACGTGTGGCTGAAGTTGAAGACTTCTCTCCAGAAGCGATTCGTAAATTGAAAGAGTCGCACGAGCAAGAACTTGCAGAGATCTTCTTCCGTCGTCGTCACTTGCGTGCATCTTATGGTGCATCTTTGATCGTTCATAACAATAAAACAGTCTTCCGTGGCCAAGCGCTTGAAATCAGTGCCGGTGGTGCGGGAGTTCTTATCGACAATCCAAATCTTCAACCAGGTCAGTCACTCTTCTTGCATTTCCAACCAGGTGACGGAGTTCCTCCTTTCAATGCTGTCTGCCAAATCGTAAGCAAGCAGTATATTAAAGACGGTGTTTCCGCTGCCGATCCTGTGAAGTATGGTGTGAAGTTCACGACGCTCAGTCAGTCCGTTAGAGAGAGCATCAGAAACTACACGACAGCAAAGGTTGCATAAACTTTTTAGTACGAGGAGCGAGGATCTTCATGGCGAAAAGCTACTACGGACTGGGCGGCTACGTTGTTGCACTGGCCTCAACGATGATGTTGATGGCTTGTGCCCAAGACGTGAAATTTGGTTTACCAGACACGTCTCAGGACTTTGCACAGAACATCACTTACAATAATAAGGTCGATATTTTGTGGATCATGGATAACTCCTCGTCCATGGCAAAGCACCAACAGAATTTGAGTAATGCTATTCCCGGCATGATCAGCAAATTAAATTCGTTGAAGATGGACTACCAAATGGCTGTGGTTACAAGCAGCATGGGCGGGACCGTTCCTAATGGTGGGCAGTTCATTGGTTCGCCTGGAATTATCAAAGCATCCACACCAAATGTTTCGAGTGTCTTGGCTTCACGTTTAGTCGTAGGACAAGATGGTTCTGATAATGAGCGTGGTCTGCAATCCATGGAAACGGTTTTGTCTTCAAGCTATCAAGCAAATGCGGGCAAAGGTTTCTTGCGCCCTGATGCCTTGCTTGTGGTGATTGCCTTGTCTGATGAAGACGATAAAAGCCAAAGTAATGCGACGACAAGTATCGCGCATTACACAAGCTTCCTTGATAGCATCAAGACGCCATATTCTGATGGCAGTCGTTCATGGGTTTTCAATTTCATTGGTATCTTAAGTCTGAATGGCAGTTGTTCGACGACTTCTACGGATTATAAAGAAGTCGGTGAATCGTTCTTGGGTCTCGTCGATGCGTCAGGCGGAACGAAAGATACTTTGTGTAATTCCGACTTAACAAGCGCAGTCACAAACATCCGCGCTCGTGTATTGCAAATCCTGACGGACTTTAAACTTTCAAGTAAACCAGTTGAGTCGACAATCGTTGTGAAAGTAAACGGTGTGGTGATTCCGCGAAGTACTACCAATGGTTGGGACTACATCGCGGCTTCAAGAATCGTACGCTTCTATGGATCTGCAGTTCCTGCAGCCGATGCTTCGATCAAAGTTGATTTCACGCCTGCTGAAGCAAACTGATAATAAAGACCTTGGGCTTTCATCAATTCTTCGTGAGAGCCCACTTCTACCACTTCCCCTTGATTTAAAACGACAATGCGATCGCACTGCTGAATCGTTGAAAGACGGTGAGCAATGATGATGCTTGTGCGACCTTTGGTGATTTCTTTTGTCGCCTCTTGAATGATGTGTTCACTTTCAGAATCGATATTCGCAGTTGCTTCATCCAAAATCAAAATGTCAGGGTTAAATGCCAAGATACGTGCAAACGCGATCAACTGTCTTTCGCCGACAGAAAGATTTGCGCCACGCTCGTCCACAGGACTTAACAAATCGCGACCGGTGCGCAGTAATAGCGCCATGTAGCCCGTTTTTTCACAAGCGCTACGGATCTGTTCGTCGCTGATCTTTGGATCGCCCAAACCGATATTATCGCGAATGTTGCCACGGAAAATAAAGTTATCCTGTTGCACGACGCCTACGTGATGGCGAATTTCTTCACGCGGAGTTTTTTCAATCGCAATACCGTCGACAAAAATCGTTTTTTCAGGTGCATCGTAAAAACGCTGTAACAACGAAATAAATGTCGACTTACCACTGCCGGTACGACCGACTAAAGCGATGGATTCACCCGCTTTAAAGCGCAAGTTCACATTCTTCAGTACTAATGGCAGATGTTCTTCATAGCGGAAATTCAAATTACGAATCTCGATATCACCGCGAACGATTTCGTGGCTTTGCAGAGTTTTGATTTCAAATTCTTTTGGCTCATCCATCAATGTGAAAATACGTTCCGCACTGGTAAGGGAATTTTGGAATTGCTGATATTTTTCCAAGATTTCACGCAAAGGTGGGATGAAGTCTTGAATATTCATCAAGAACGCCACCAAGGCACCAATGGCAATTGAGTTTTGCGAGCTCAGTAAACCACCGAAATACAACGCAGACGTGATTGTCACTGCATTGAACAGATTCATAATCGGTTGCATCAATGCATAAGCGCGGATCGATTGCATGTTGGTGTCGCGGTAGTCCACTGACAAGGCCACAAACTTATCGCGATTGCGTTTTACACGGTTATAAAGCTGTACAACCTTAATGCCGTTCAAATTTTCGGCTAAGAAGGCATTGATCGTCGAAAGTTTCTTTTTCTGTTCACGCAAAATATCACGAATGCGATTGCTAAGGTAAAATGATGCCCAAATAAAAAACGGTGCTAAGATCAAACACACCAACGTCAATTTCCAAGAAATCAAAGCCAACGCGACAACAACCGAACAAATAACGATGAAGTGAGTAAACACCGAAATCACGCCTTCAGTGAAAAGCTCGCCCAAGGCCGCCACGTCATTCGTTAAACGAGTCACGATACGACCTGTCGGTGTCTTATTGAAAAATTGCAGTGGCAGTCTTTGTACATGGTTCATTAAATCTTCGCGCAAATGGAAAAGCATGCGATTGCCAAAGAGCTGAAACAAGAACACGTTTCCAAATGAAAACGTTGAGCGCATGATTTCTAAAGCCAAATAAGCAAACGCCACTTTGGTAAAGACGCCGTAATCACGACCTTTAACGCCGTGATCAATCGCATAACCAATCAAAGACGGAATGATACGCGCTACAGTTGCGCCACCAGCAACGGCGAAGACCGCGCAGAACAGTAAGAATTTTTCTTTGCGAGCATAGGGCCATAGACGTTTGAACAAAACAGGATAGGTGACTTTGGTTTTAACCACGTCCTCATTCATGAAATTATCATTCATGGTGATGCTCCTTTCCTTGAATTTGCACGATTTTCTGGAACGTCGGGCTTGTGCTATACACGTCGTTATATGTTCCGAAGGCTTCCACTTCGCCATCTTTTAGAATCAAAAGATGATCGACAGCTTTTAGTGAAGACAAACGGTGCGCGACAATTATGCGACTTAATGAAGAGCTGTCTTTCGCAAGCTCTTGTTCGATCGCTTTTTCAGTTTTAGTGTCGACCGCGCTTAATGAGTCATCCAAAATCAAAACCGGACTTTTCATAATCAAGCCGCGCGCAATCGTCAGACGTTGTTTCTGACCGCCAGACAAATTCACGCCACGTTCACCCAATTGTGATTCAAATTGCATTGGCAGGGCCGAGATCTCGTTTGTTAGATCCACGGTTTCAGTCATGCGCTGAATTTCGGCGTCAGCGGCGCGCTCAGCCAAACCGAAGCTTAAGTTTTCAGAAATGCTTTCGCTAAATAAGAAAGCTTCTTGGGGCACTAGCAAGAACGTGCGACGCAAAGATTCTTGTGTGATGTCTTCTAGGCGAATGCCATTCACTAAGATCTGACCTTCTTCTAACGGATACAGACGAGTCAGCAAATGCAATAATGTGGTCTTGCCAGCACCGACTGGACCCATGATGCCAAGGCTTTCACCCGCGTTCATTTTGAAAGAAATATTTTTCAGAACGTAAACAGCACTGTTCTTGTGTTTGAATGAAACATTTCTGAACTCCAAAGTTTTGAATTCAGTGATTTCAGTTTTTCCAAGATCCGGAATATCAGTTTCCGTTTTAAGAACGTCTTTAATGCGATCAAACGAAGCATAACCTTTTTGGAAGAAAGAAAAGCCCATGCCCAGAGCACTCATCGGCCAGACCATCTTTTGAATATAACGATGGAAAGCAACGAAGGTGCCGACAGTCACCGCACCCGAATACAGATCATCTTTAGCGACAAATAATAGAATCACCGAACCCGAAGTGACGCCAAATTCCATCACGGGCACATAGAAGGCATCGACACGAGCCACTTTATTGCACGCTTTTTCAAACGCGGAACTAACGCCGTTAAATAATTTCGTGCGGTTGTCTTCTTGCGCGAAGCTTTTGATAACGCGAATGCCGCCAACAGTTTCTTGGGCGACACCAGTTAATTCAGAAAAACGATCTTGTTGGGTTTTATAATTTGAATGAATCAGCTTCATCACTTTCCAAATAAGGAAAGGAACAAGCGGTAAGAAGATCAACGTGCGCCACGTCCACGACCAGTTCATCGTGGCCATAATCGGCAGCACGATCGCGATGATCATAATTCCGTCAGCTAAAATCAACATGCCAGGACCGATGGCTTGACGGAAGGATTGGACGTCATTCGTGACAAGACTCATCAGCTCGCCAACTTGATGTTTGTGAAAGAAGTTGGGGCCCAATGATGTTACGTGCTTAAAAAGTTTTTGGCGAATGTGTTCGGCAGCGAAAGTATGAAATTTACCAAAGTTCGTGCGCCATCCGTAGCGAGTCACCGCAAGGCCGGTCATGACGACAAAAAACAGAATGCAGGTCTTTGTCAGATCATCCATCGTCACGCGCGCTTCAATTTGATCGAGCGCTTTTTTCATGATCAACGGATAAACGCCATCAAGTGCATTTGTCAGAAATAAAAAAAGCATCCCCAAGCTGAAAGCTCGGGGATTATTCTTGATGTAAAACCAAAGGGGACTTTTGAAGAGGGTCGAATTTTCTGACTCAGTCTGCATAGATGTCTGGAGATTAGTTAATCTCGTCCGACTCGACAAGATAAATGGATGTCGCGCGAGATTTGCTCTTGGCGTCGTTCATAACTGCGTTGTTCCCAGCCATAAAAGAAAGAGCGGCGGGAGCTGAGCCTTTCATATAAGTACTTTAGAATGGACATAACAACCTCCTACAGTGACATAGATAGGATCGGCTGATGGGCACTGTTATTCAATACCCTTGCAAAGAGTATCACATTGTAATACTCTGATATTAGTAGGCAGGCGGAGGCCCCATGTCGCAAATAGACCAATTTTTAGGTGCTCTGAAACGGACTCTGAAAGCTAAGAATATTCTGTACAGAGATCTCGCAAAATCCCTCGACCTCAGTGAGTCGAGTGTAAAACGAATTCTTTCCTCTAAAAGTTTAAGTCTGGAACGTCTTGAAGAAATTTGCAGACTTGCTGATATCAGTTTTTCTGAAGTGGTGAAGAGTGCAAATCTTGAAGACGGCAATCAAGTGATGACGTTGACGGATGAGCAGGAAAAAGCATTGGCGGAAAATGCACGACTGCTTCATTACTACATGATGCTTCATGATGGAAAGACGCCGCAAAAAATTGAAAAGGAATATCAAATCACGCGCGCTGAATCGCAGAAATTTTTATTTCAGTTGGATCGCCTTAATTTGATTGAATTGCATCCACGCGATAAAGTGAAAATGAAGAAGCAGGGCTTCTTGCGTTTCCGCCGTGATGGCCCCGTTGGTAAGGCGATGTTTGAGCAGACCAAATCTAGCTATTTGTCTTACGAGTTTAAACCCGAAGATTACATTCGCTTTTCGTTGCTGAGGGTCAGCCCTCCTACGTTGGCGAAATACAAGTCAAAGTTAGATAGGCTTATGTTGGATCTCCAAGAGGAAGCGCGTTTCGAGGCAGAGCACAATGTTCCTGTCGTCGATACTGGTGTCCTTTTGTCCTACCGTCCGTGGCAGTATTCTTATATGGATGCGATTAAGAAGAAAGAGTCCTGATCTCTTTCTAACTCTTAATTTGCTCTCGGGCGAATTCCAAAGGACTCTGTGTCCATGAAAGAACTTCGCCTGACCATTTTTCTTTCCCTGATTTTTTCAATCTTTACAGCAAGCATTTCTGCGCAAGCAGGAATGTATGATCGTAAAGTTCCGAACGGCCGTTATCTGTTTGAAACGCTCTTAGATGCGGGCGTTCCGCGTGAACCGCTGGATTTAGTATTCCGACTTTTTGACTACAACCAAGGAAGAATTCCGAACACATCTTTTGCTGTGATCGTTGATTACACGTTGCCGTCCACAACGAAGCGCCTGTATTTCATGAACTTTAATACAGGAGTCGTGGAAAAATTCTATGTGTCTCATGGAATTAAATCTGGAGTGATTGAAACCAGAAATTTTTCAAACCTTCTTGATTCATGGAAAAGTTCAATCGGTTTTTATTATGCCAAAGGCACTTATAAAAGTCAGAAGAACGGTTTGTCGCTTTACTTAGACGGTATCGACAGATCAAACAATCAAGCGCGGGCCCGCAATATCGTTCTTCATGGCGCAAAATACGTTAGCGACGAATTCATCGCGCAGAACGGACGTCTGGGATGGAGTGAAGGTTGTTTTGCCGTGGATTTAAATGTTCTGCAGTATCTAATCAATAATCTTCAGAACGGCAGTATCATCTTTTCTTATCACAAGGATTTGTTGCAGTACTCTAGACAATATCCCATCGAGCAAAGTTTGATGGGACAAGAGCAGATTCCTCCAGGAGTGAATTTAAACAGAACTCCTGGCGAGGGTGGAGGAGCGCAGGTGCCGCAGTTCTTAGATCCTTACAGCACGCCGCAATTGATTTCTCCTTTAGATTACTAAGGTCTTTCAACAGCGCGAACGTAGATATCGATCACGAAGTGAAGCATCTTATCTACTTCGCCTTCTTCAGCGCCCATCAAAATTTTATCGAATAACATCGCGCCGTGGAAATACGTATCCAATGTCTGCATGTAAGTGTCGACATCGACATCGTGCGCAAACTTACCTTTCTTTTGCAGCTCAAGCAGACGCTCGTGCAAAAGTGGATTCATTTTTTTAGGGATGATATTGCGCAGACGTTTTAAGAACTTCGGATCTGTCAGTGATTGAGACAAAACGATTTTGAAAAACTCTTTATCTTTCTGGCAGTGTTTTGAATACATCGCTTCGATGAACTTCGTCAGTTCCGCGCGCACGGTCGCTTGGGGAGGGTAGCCCAATTCACACATTGGATACTTTTCTGTTTCCACGTGTTTTTCGATCAATGAAATAAGCAAGCCCATCTTGCCGTCGAAGTAACGACCAATAAGCGATTCATTAACTTTCGCTTTGTCAGCGATCATACGAGTTGTAGCGCCTTTAAAACCGAGCTTAGCAAACACTTCCTCGGCGGCTTCTAATAGTCTCTCTTCAGATGCGGATCTATCTCGCTTTTTTGTATGGGAACGAACCGATTGCTCGACCTGTTCCAATTTTTTCTGAGATGTCTCATCCATAAAAAACTCCTCAAAATGAGGCTAAGTACCTGATTAGCCTGATAATTACTAAATGTATCATAAATTTTATATCGCAGCAAGTAAGTAATTGCTTGAGTACTTCATTGAAATGCCGTAATTATATGTATGTAAGCGATTACTTAAGATCACGATTATCTAGCAGATCAGGAGATCAAAGCAATGAAACCGCAGAGCGTACTCAAGACCTCGAAGCTCATTCTCGCGCTCGGGATTAGCGTGGTAAGTGCCAATGTGTCCGCACTTTCCTTGAACGAATATTTGGACCAAGTACAAAAAGACAGTTCGTCATACAAAGGGACTTCTGAGCAGGCCGAAGGGGCGACGTTGAAGTCGCGTGAAGCCGATTTGTTTTTTACTCCGCAGTTGTTTGCAGAGGCTCAAGTAGGTCACGACGGAAAACCTTCGCAACCAAAAACTTCAGATCGCATCAAATCTGAGAATTACTCTTTAGGTTTGAGTGAGCAGTTCAATTTCGGTTTGCAAACGAAGTTATACTATAACTTGTCGAAAACTGAATTCGTGAACGCGAACACGACAATGATCAGCTTGCCCGAATATTGGGATGCAACTCCGAAATTGGAATTGTCGATGCCATTGTGGGGCGGCGGCTTCGGTCGTACGGCTCGCGCCAATCAAGACATCACTCGCCAACAAAACTTGGCTGATGCTTATGGCAGCTCCGCAAATTCAGTAGGCTATTTGGCTAACGCTGAAGCAGCTTACTGGAAATTGTCTGCTTGGAAAGACGTTGTCTCTATTCAAGAGACGGCTTTGAAAGCGGCAAACAACATTTTGGATTACGTGTCTCGTAAAAAGAAAATGAATTTGGGCGAAGACGCTGACGTTGTTCAAGCGCGTGCACTTGTTGAATCTCGAACTCTTGAATTGCAAGTGGCTCGTAACGAACAACAAGAAGCTTTGCGTGCATTCAATACATATCTAAATAAAGAGGCGTATGCTCCGGTTGAGTCTTTGGATCCTGTGAACTATGCGGCTCTTGAAAACATCGCAATTCCGACAAAACGTCCTGGCGACAGATTTGACGTGAAAGCGACAGAAGCGCAGTTGGCAACAGCGAAAGCTTCTTCGCAACTTGTGAATGAACGTAACAAACCAACTTTGGATGTTTACGGTACATACGCATTGAATGGTCGCGATAAAGATCAAACAGAAGCTATGAAAAATGCAGGCTACACAGATACTGACACAAGCTATGTGGGTGTTCGTTTCAATGTGCCTTTGAATTTTTCTGCAACTTCAGACGCGAAAGCCGGTGCTTTGAGAGCTGAAAGAGCTGCTGAATACAACCGTCAATACGCTTTGTATTCACAAGAGCAAGACTGGATCAATTTAACTCGCAACTTGAGTGATGCTCGCGACAATTTGAAATTGCTTGGCAAAATTGAACAAGCACAAAAAACGAAACTTGATGTTGAAAGATCTCGTCTTCGTCAAGGTCGCACAACGACTTACCAAGTATTATTGTTTGAACAAGATTACTCACAAGCTGCTCTTTCTAAAGTTAAATCAGCGGCAAATATTTTGGGCTTACAAACACAGCTTAAACTTTACCAAGCCTCTCCAGAAGGAGGGAAATAGTCATGAGTTTACCTAAGATTTCCATTAACAGACCGATTTTCATTACCTGCGTAACTTTGGCTATCATGGTTGTTGGTTGGGCGTGCTTCAAAGCGATGAGCGTCGACTTATTCCCAGACGTATCCGTACCAGTTGTTACAGTTCAAACAACTTATAAAGGTGCAGGCCCTGCAGAGATCGAAACACTAGTTTCTCGTCCAATCGAAGACGAAGTGTCTACTATCTCTGGTATCAAACGTATGACTTCTAAAAACATGGAAGGCGTATCGCAAGTTATCGTAGAGTTCGTATCTTCAGTTGATTCGAAATACGCAGAACAACAAGTGCGCGATAAAGTAAATATCGCGAAACCAAAACTTCCAGATGAAGTTGACGATCCAGTTATCAAAAAGTTTGACCCGTCAGATACTCCTATCTTGATGGTTTCTTTGACTGGTAAAGACATTGGCGACGCGGTTCTTTACGATATCGCGGACCAAATTATCAAACCACGTTTAGAACAAGTAAATAACGTTGGTGCGATTGAAATCCTGGGTGGTCGTAAAAGAGAAATCCACGTTCTTCTAGATCGCAACAAACTTCGCAATCGTGAAATGTCAGTGACTCAAGTTGCATCACAAGTGGGTGCGATGGGTGAAAACATTCCATCTGGTAAAGTGAATCAAGGTGGTAAAGAGCTGACTTTCCGTGGCTTGGGTGAGTTCCGTAACGTGCAAGAGATCTCTGATACTCTTGTGAACTTGTACGGTAATGAAGTGCCAACACGTGTGGCCGATCTGGGTGTGGTGAAAGATACTCTTGAAGATGAAACTTCACGCGGTTTTGTAAACGGTGAAAAATCAATCTTCTTGCAAGTGTACCGTCAGTCAGGTTCGAACACTGTGAAAGTGGCAGACGACGTTATTAAACAAATGGAGAAGCTAAAACCTGAACTTGCAAAAATGGAAGGCGCGCCTTCAATCAAGCTTGTGACGAATGCTTCGCAAAAAATTAAAGATAACGTTGAAGACGTAAATGAAACGATCATCATCGGTATCATTCTGACAGTTATCACAGTGTTCTTCTTCTTGGGAAGTGCACGTACAACATTGATCACAGCATTCGCATTGCCGGTTTCTTTGATCGGTGCCTTCATGTTGATGAAGATTGCGGGCTTCTCGATCAATATCGTATCGATGTTGGCATTGACGTTGGCGGTCGGTCTTCTGATCGACGACGCGATCGTGGTCGTGGAAAATATCTATCGTCGTATGGAATTGGGTGAAGACTCGATCACGGCGGCTGAAAAAGGTACGACAGAGATCCAAATGGCCGTTATGGCGATCTCGCTGGTAGTTATCGCGGTATTCGTGCCAGTAGGTACGATGTCAGGTACGATCGGTCAGTTCTTGAAACAGTTCGGTTTCACGGTTGTGTTCTCGATGATCATTTCGTGGTTCGTCGCGATGACAATCATTCCGATGTTGACTGCATACTTCGGTGGTTCTGGTCACGGTGGTGGCGCCCATGGTGGTCACGCTCATAAACCAGCATCGTTCTATGACAAAACTTTGGGTCGCTTGGTTAAAGGTTTCGACCGTTTCCAAACGATGCTTGAAAATATTTACGAGAAATTCTTGCGCGTAACACTTCGCCATCCATTGATGACGATCGGTGCAACGTTGCTTGTGTTCATCTTGTCTATCTATACAGTGACAAAAGTTCCTGGTGCGTTCATCGCCGATGACGACTCGGGAGAGATCACTGTGACTTTGGAAATGGAACCAGGCACAAGCTTGGATGGTATGAACAAAGTGGGCGTGGAAGTGGATAAGATCATCCACCAAAATGAACAGGTTGTTTATACAACAATGATCATCGGTACTGTTTACGGTGAATCGAATAAAGCTGAGTTCTATGTTCGTATGAAAGACGGCAAAGAACGTGGCATGACGACAGAGAAATTCAGAGATGTGCTTCGTGGTCAGTTGAAAGATTATGCTTTCGCGAATCCAGTTGTTAAGAAGTACGACTCGACAGGTGGTATGGCGCAACAACCATTCATCTTGAACATTATCTCTGCCGATCCGAAGGAACTTGAATCAAGCGCGATGAAAATGTTCGATGCTTTGAAAAAAGATCCTCGTTTGAAAGACGTGAACTCGAATTACCGTCCGGGTAAACCTGAACTGCAAGTTCATGTGAAACCAGGAGCTGCGAAAACTTACGGTATCAACACAAAAACATTGGGCGCAGAATTGCGTGCTCAAGTTGAGGGTGCGACGCCAGCTAAGTTCCGCGAAAAAGGTCGTGAGTACGACGTCCGTGTTCGTTTGGTCGAAGATCAACGTGACTTGAATAAAACTTACGGTTCAGTTTGGGTTCCAAATATCAACCGTAAATTGGTTCGCTT
Organism: Bdellovibrio sp. NC01; assembly: GCF_006874625.1. Lineage (NCBI taxonomy): Bacteria > Pseudomonadati > Bdellovibrionota > Bdellovibrionia > Bdellovibrionales > Pseudobdellovibrionaceae > Bdellovibrio > Bdellovibrio sp. NC01. Next base: position 3,211,395 of record NZ_CP030034.1, on the reverse strand, counting down.
GGCTGACGTGGCTAACGGTGACTTAACATCAGGTCCTGCATCGATCGAGCGTATGGACCGTGGTCGTTACATCCAAATCACAGCGGGTCTTGCCCCAGGTGCAGGTTTGAGTGACGTCGTGAACGATGCCGTGAAAAAAATGTCTGAAGGCGATACAAAATTCCCTTCGTCAGTTCGTTACAACTTCGGTGGTGACGCCGAGAACATGCAAGAGCTTGCAGGTTCAACGATCTTGGCTTTGGGCTTCGCGGTGATGTTCATTTACTTGATCCTTGCATCGCTTTACGAATCATTCATCACACCGATCACGATCATGGTGGCATTACCACTTGCATTGTGCGGAGCTTTCTTCGGTCTGTTTTTGATGAACGAGATCCTTTCATTGTTCGCAGTGTTCGGATTCTTTATGTTGATTGGTGTTGCGGGTAAGAACGGTATCTTGCTTGTCGACTTTACGAACCAAATGATGGCAGAGGGCAAATCTCGTGCAGATGCACTAGTGATGGCGGGCAAAACTCGTTTGCGCCCAATCTTGATGACATCGTTTGCTTTGATCGCTGGTACTTTGCCAGTGGCAATCGGCATGAATGCGGCTTCGAAATCCCGTACAGCTATGGGTGTGGCGATCATCGGTGGTATGATTTCCTCAACAATTTTGACTTTGATTGTGGTTCCTGCGGTATTTACTTATGTCGATCGTTTCAGAATTTGGGCCAATAAACTTGGCGCAAAATTCACAACGAGCAAAAAAGGTGACGAAGAAGTTTCCTTGGAATTGCCAGAAGTAAACGCACAACCAGCATCAAATACATCAGGGGCTGGGGAGTATGCGCTTACAACGTCCGAGAGCTGAGGTAGGACAGAAAACAGTCATGATTATTGGCGGAGGTTTTGCCGGCTTAGCTGCTGGCAAAGCCTTAGCGAATAAATCAGGTCTGCATGTGGTGCTTATCGATCAACGAAATCACCACCTGTTTCAGCCTTTATTATATCAAGTAGCAACAGCAGGTCTAAATCCTGCGGATATTGCAGTTCCTATTCGTGCGCAATTTACAAACGCCGAAAACGTGGAAGTGCATTTAGGTCGGGTTTCTCAAGTGAACTTAAAAGATAAGTTCATTCAAGAAGGCGATATCCGTGTTGATTTCGACTATTTGATTCTCGCATGTGGTGCACAACATAGTTATTTCGGAAAAAACGAATGGGAAGAGTTCGCTCCAGGTTTAAAAACTGTGGAGCAAGCGACTGAAATTCGTCGTCGTATTCTGTCGGCATTTGAAGAGGCAGAAAACGAACAAGATCCAAAACGTCAGGAAGCTCTTTTAAATTTTGTGGTGGTTGGTGGTGGACCGACAGGTGTTGAACTTGCCGGGGCGATCGCAGATATCGCGCGTACGGTTTTGGTGGAAGATTTTAAACATATTAATCCAGCCAGTGCCCACGTGATGTTAGTCGAAGCGGGACCCAAGATTTTGGCGTCGTTTGACGAGAAATTGTCGGCTCATGCTTTGCGCGATTTAAAAGATTTAGGTGTGGATGTGCGTTTAAATGGTCGTGTTGAAAATATCACGGCCACAGGCGTGCAAATTGGAAACGAATTTGTTCAAACGAAGTCAGTGTTCTGGGCGGCTGGTGTTCAAGCCTCGCGCTTGAATTTAAGTCCAACTGTCGAAATGGATCGCGCGGGACGCATTAAAGTGAATAAAGATTTCAGCGTTCCTGGGCACAAAGAAGTTTTTGTTGTCGGAGATATGGCAGCCTTCGAATTGACAAGTGGTAAATCGTTACCAGGTTTAGCTCCTGCGGCAATGCAAGCAGGTCGCTATGTTGCGGATGTGATCTTGAAAGAGATCGCAGGCAAAAAGCACGACGACTTTAAGTATTTAGATAAAGGCCAGATGGCGACGATCGGCAAACGTAAAGCGATCACTCAATACGGAAGAATTCGTATGGTGGGGTTCTTTGCGTGGATGGCGTGGTTGTTTGTGCATGTTTTTTATTTGATCGGTTTTAAAAACAGAATCTCGGTCATGGCGCAGTGGACGTGGAGCTATTTATTTTCTAAACGCGGAGCTCGATTGATCACTGAACGTGACTGGAAACTTAAGCCTTAATAAGCAAGCAGGAATTGGAGAACGCTATGGCAAAATTATTTATTCAAGAACTTCCGACTCGTGAAGAACTGTACAAATCAGCTGTTGATTTGAATACAGCGACTGAAATTGATGCAGATGCGATTTATTCAAATCTGCTGTTTATGAAAGTGGCGACAGAACTTGAAATCAAACTTGATAGCTTGTTATCTGAATACCATCTTTCAAGTGGTCGTTTCACGTTGTTATACGTATTGAAGAATACACCGGAAGGAATCATGCCTTCTGTGTTGGCGCAAAAAGTGGGAGTCACTCAAGCGACAATTTCAGGTCTATTGAACAGTCTTGAAAAGGCCGAGTTGATCGTGCGTGAAACTCATCAAAAAGACGGTCGTTCGTTTGTCGTTAAAATAACTGACAAGGGCGATGCGATGGTGAAAGAGATTTATCCACGCTGGTATCCATATGTGCATAATTTCTGGAGCCAATTTGCAGACGACGAAAAAAATGCTTTAAATGGTCTGCTTGAAAAGATGTTGCAGAACCCAGCTTTTAAAGCCTGATTTTTAGCACTCTAGGTCCTTCTGCGGTCGATATGCATTACACTAAAAGTGTAAACCTTTTGACCGAGGAGGACCCATGATTCCGAATCCATCACAGGACAGCGATACAGCCAAAGCCATTAAGGCATGCTTCTCCTGCTCAAGAACTTGTTTGGAAACTTTGCAGTACTGTCTTCATCAAAAAGTTTCTAAATTTACTGGTAAACAATTAGCGATTCTACAATTTTGCGCGGACTCTTGCCAAACATCGGCGGGAATGATGATGGCGGATATTAGTATTCACCATCAAAGTTGCGAACTCACTTTTGAATTGTGCACTCGTTGCGCTGAAGAGTGTGAGCGCTATCAAGATGATACCGTGATGTCTCGTTGTGCAGATGAATGCCGTCGTTGCGCCGACATTTGCAGAGCGATGGCAGGAATGACCGTGCAAATTTCTGGAAATGGCGGTCGTGAGGCGACTAAGCCCGCACGACCATAAATTCTAGAGCTCGCTGATGTCGTCGATGATTCCAGCTTGCATCATCATTTGGAAGAGCAGGCTGATTTTATCCGGTGTCAGCGTATTGGCTGAGTCTGCGAGAGCTTCGGTTACAGAGTGACCGTCTTGCAGGCTCTCCAACACTTTGAATTCCGTGGCGTCGATGCGACGGACATAGATTTTTTTATCTTTCTTATACACCAAAAGATTTTCTGGCTGATTCCAATTGATGTCTTCGAATTCGTATTGGGGTTCTTTGCGATGACTCCACAATTCGTAGATGGCGTAAGGACTTTTAAATAACGTCATCGCATCAATGAAGTTCACTTTGAAATCTTCCGCGCTAATCAGCTCTTGAACTCGTTCAACCGGAAGGGGATTCGGAGTTTGTGCATGGAAGATGTTTTTAAATTTCCACTCGAAACGCGCCAGATCCCCAATGAATGGAATGCCCATCATCGCGTGCTGAAGCTGCAAGAAGTCTGGAAAGTTACTGCCGTAATCCGATAAATTATAAGACACCGAAGGTTCGGTCGCGATATACGTGTGTGCAACTTCATCAAATAATTTATCGCCTAAAACCCAGTGGACTCCCTCGAAGGTTTCGCGCAACGCTTCGGTTAAACGCGCCAGATAGCTGTCGTGATAAACTCCGAAGGCTTGCGATAAAGACAACTGCCCTCCGGGTTTAAAGATTTTCAGTACGGCCGAATCTGCTTCGCCTTCGATAATTTGTCTTTTAAACAAAGACTGAAGTTCGTTGAGTGTCATGTGACTTCTCCAAAATAAGGGCTGCTTTGATCACTTCACATTCCAAATCCTGAAAATCGGGAATGTTATCATCACGCTCGATTGAAATTGGAATGTGACGAATACGTGGCGCAAGATCGCTGAATAAATCCCAAATGGGCTCTGGAATGTCCTCCGAGTGAGTATCAAACATATAAGTTTCATAATCACGCGGTCCTGCCAGATGAATCTGCGCAACACGGTCTAGCGGAATTGAATCAACGAAATCGTAAACATCATAGCCATGATTATTGGCGTTGATATAGGCGTTGGTTAAATCCAACAATAAAGCGCAACCTGAGCGTTTGGAAATCTCTGTGACAAATTCCCATTCGGACATTTCATTATTGCGGTAACCGACGTAGGTCGAAATATTTTCGAACACCATCGGACGATGCAAATAGTTCTGCACAAAATCGATATTGTTCACGACCGTTTGAATCGCTTCTTCTGTATAGGGGAGGGGCAGAAGGTCATGCATGTTGTGAGATTGAAAACCCGTCCAACATAAATGATCAGAAACGATAAACGGTTCGACTTGATCGATCAGGTCGCGCAGTTTGTTGAGATAATCTAAACGAACGCCTTCAGCGCTGCCGACGTTCAAGCTGACTCCATGCAAAGCCACCGGATAGTTTTTGCGAATGCTCGTCAAAACTTCCAAGGGACGGCCGCGAGAATCCATGTAGTTTTCGCTGATCGCTTCAAACCATGAAACCGCAGTTGATGGATGCGCCTCTAAATACGGATAGTGGGGAGGGCGCAAACCCATCCCCACTTTATTATTAAAATGTTGTGTCATTTTTATCCGGCCTTGCCTGATTTATCTTCTTTAAATTTGCCGTGAGCTTCGGCGCACTTTTCTTTCGTCATCTTGACCCAGCCTTGGCCTTTGCAAGAATTTTTTCCCGCGCAAGAGTGACCTTTGCCGCCACAGTCGCCTTTGCCTTTGCATGAATTGACGCCGTGGCATTCGCCTTCGACTGTCGCGACATCCGTTTTATGAGTGTCGGCTCCATGTGCTGTCAGTGACAGTCCCAAGGCTCCAGCTGCAAGCAGGCCTGATAGTGCTGATCTTGTAAGTACTGATTTCGTCATTTGTTGCTCCCTTATTTTTTTTGATTCGCAATAACCGCTTCGCCTTCGATTTCGATTTTGACTTCGTCACCGACGACAAAACCGCCAGCTTCAAGTGCTTTATTCCAGTTCAGCCCATAGTCCTTGCGATTGATTTTGGTTTCGGCGTCGAATGCCAAATGACGATTGCCCCATGGATCCGTCACTGCACCTTTGTATTCGATATCCAAAGTCACAGGTTTCGTGATTCCGTGGATTGTTAAGTCACCTTCGATTTTTTTCGGTTTCGCATTGTCATAAACCGTTTTTTTGCCTTTGAATGTGATCTTTGGAAATTTAGCGACGTCTAAGAAATCAGGACTGCGCAAATGTTTATCGCGATCCTTTTCGTTGGTATTGATTGAGTCCGCTTGAATGTTGATCATCACTTTATCTAGTTTCTGAGACTTCTCATCGAACTGAAAAGTGCCGTCGAATTTATCGAAGCGACCTTTGACCTTTGAAACAACCAAATGCGGAACTGTAAACTGAATCACAGTGTGAGCCGGGTCGACCATATACTCTTCTGCTAAAGCTGAAGATGCCGAAAGTGCTACGATCAAAGCTGGAAACAAAGCGCGCATGATTCATCCTTTGTGGTGTTAAAAGAAAAGGAACAAGAGCTGTTCTTAACTTTTTTTGATGAACCCATGATTTACAAATTAAGATTAAGTAAGACGCTTTAAGAACTGTCGCCGATTTCGCTTTTTGCTAAAGAACATTTCGGGCAAAAAAAAGGAGTTCGTGATGAACTCCTTTTTTAGAAAACTAAAATTTCAAAACGATGAACTAGAATTTCAAAAGGGCTTCAACATCCAATTTACCACCAGAAACTGTTTTATCTGAAAGGTTTGGAAGTTTCTTCGCCGAGCCGATGATCGCAGCTTTCACATCAGCATAAGTTTTCTCTGGGTGAGCAGACCAGTAAAGAGCCGCCGCACCTGCAACGTGAGGACACGCCATTGAAGTACCATCCCAAGTTGCTTTGAAACCGAATTTATCAATCACGATATCAGAGTACTGATTGCCAACCATTGTTGAGAACACAGCAACACCCGGAGCAGCCACGTGCACAGTTTTTTGACCCCAGTTCGAGAATGAACCCAAGTTATCTTTAGAATCAATTGCCGCAACCGACACGATATTCGCGTGTGGGTACGTCGCAGGATAAGAAGGTTTTGGATCTGTGTCGTTGCTGTAGCCTTTACCTTGGTGACCGTTACCAGCCGCCGCTACAAATAAGACGTCGTGATCTTGAGCGTACTGAACAGCATCGCGCAATGCTTGGTTTTCTTGGCCTTCAGATGGATCTTCACCTTCAGAACCCCAAGAGTTGCTTAGAACTTTCGCGCCATTATCAACCGCATATTTAATTGCTTTGATCGCGTCAGCTGTTGTGCCTTGACCTTTTTCAGTGATGAAACGCAAAGCCATGATTTTTACATTCGGAGCAACGCCAGCGATACCTTTGCCATTGTCACCACGAGCTGCCACGTTGCCAGCACAGTGAGTGCCGTGACCTGGGTTGCCACCTTTGAACAAGATGTCTAAAGGATCCACTGATAGATCGTAAGGTTTGTTGTCATTCGCAGCGAAATCCCAACCGATTACGTCGTCGATGTAACCGTTGTTGTCGTCATCGATACCGTTGTTAGGAATCTCTTTTGTGTTTCTCCAGATATTTGGCAAAAGATCTTCGTGAGTATAATCAACGCCTGTGTCGATCACAGCCACGATGAAATCAGGATTTCCTTTTGTCACTTTCCAAGCTTCTTCAACGCCGATGTTCAGCATGCCCCATTGTTTGTTAAACAAAGGATCTGCACCGGTTGTAGCTTGCGGAGCGTCAGGAATAGCCGGATTGTCTTTAGGAGCCATGATTTGTTCTTGCGGATTTCTGCGCAACATTTTGGCAAGAGCCGCACGACGAAGCGGGTCCTGAATCATGTGATCTTCCATTAAAGAGATTTTGTAGTTCGGTTGTACGAACTCGACCGCTGGATTTTTAACCAAGTTGTTTACGCTGAAGTTTTTTGGAGCAAGAACTCGAACCCAGGAATCCGTTAATTTTTCAACTTTAGCGCCCTGAAGTTCGATCTCAGTGAACCCAGGTGCTAACTTAATGAGCAAATCTTGGGTTTTATGCTGAGCGTGGGCCGATAATCCGAAGGCGAAGAGTGCAGAAACCAAACTGACTGCGACTTTATTCATGTTTTTTCCTTCCTTGAGATGAAATTCACTATCACTTCCCTTCATGTGAAGAGACAAAGTGGAAAGTTATAGCGAGGTTGCTCGACTGATGTTGAGTTGAAATTTAAGTTTCTTCGGAATCGAGGGGATAATCAATTTCATTAACAAGCCTTTGCAACTGCGCGTTGAAGAAATCAGACGCACTATCTATAATCACATATCTAGTTGTCAGGATTACGGATTTTCAGTAACTACTTAATGATAGCTAATTGAAATTGCAGAGGTGTATTTATGCACAAGAATGAAGTGCAGGGTTCTGCGTCTCACGGAGGCGCTACAGGGACTCAAGCAGTCGACGATATGTCGCGAGATTTCGCGTTCACATCGAAGTTAGATCACATCGTAGCATGGGGTCGTAAAAACTCGTTGTGGCCAATGCCTTACGGTACTGCTTGTTGCGGTATCGAATTCATGTCGGTGATGGGACCGAAGTACGACTTGGCTCGTTTCGGAGCTGAAGTTGCGCGCTTCTCTCCACGTCAAGCGGACTTGCTTGTTGTTGCAGGTACAATCACAGAAAAAATGGCTCCTGTTATCACTCGTATTTATCAGCAAATGCTGGAACCAAAATACGTGATCGCAATGGGTGCATGTGCAAGCTCTGGTGGTTTCTACCGCGCTTATCACGTTCTTCAAGGAGTTGATAAAGTGATTCCTGTCGACGTGTACATCCCAGGTTGCCCTCCAACACCAGAAGCGGTGATGGACGGTATCATGGCTTTGCAACGTATGATTGCTACAAATACTCCACGCCCTTGGAAAGACAACTGGAAGAGCCCATATGAACAAGCTTGAGAATTTAAAACAAAGCCTTGCTGGCAAGTTCAAGATTGAGAACTTCAAATTCACTCACGCTGTGGGTGATAATGTTTTGGAAGTTCCAAAAGAAGACGCGCCAAAAGTTCTTCAACACTTCAAAGACTCTGGCGAGTTTGATTTCTTGATGGACGTTTGTGGTGCCGATTATCCAACTCGTGAAAAACGTTTCGACGTTGTTTATCACTTGTTCTCTTCAAAAGATAACTCTCGTCTACGCGTGAAAGCGCAAGTAGGTGAAGGGGAGTCTATCGGTACAGCGATTCCTGCTTACCGTGGTGCTGACTGGTTTGAACGCGAAGCTTACGACATGTTCGGTATCGTTTTCGACGGTCATCCAAACTTGCGTCGTATTTTGACGCATCACCAGTTTGTGGGTCATCCACTTCGCAAAGATTACGATGCGAATCACCAACAAGCTTGTACAACTTCATTGCCAATTCACTTCAATAACGAACCGGGTTCTCCAGGTAACGTATTGAATGATAAATATGTTCCTTTGAACATCGGTCCAGCCCATACAGCAATGCACGGAACTCTTCGTGTGATGGCTGAAATGGATGGCGAGACAATCGTTCGTTGTAACAACGAAATCGGTTATCTTCACCGTTGCTTCGAAAAAATGGCGGAAACTCATCCGTACAACCAAGTTATTCCATACACAGACCGTTTGAACTACTGCTCGGCTCCAATGAACAACATTGGTTACTGTAAAGCGGTTGAGCGTTTGTTGGGTGTTGAAATCCCAGCAAAAGCACAAGCGATGCGTGTGATCTTGGCAGAGCTTTCTCGTATCATCGACCACACGATTGCAATCGGTACTGGCGCGATGGACTTGGGTGCTTTGACTTCATTCTTCTTCATGTTCGGTTTGCGTGAACAAGTTTACTCTTTGTTCGAAAAACTTTGCGGCGCTCGTTTGACTGTATCAATGACTCGCGTTGGTGGTATGGCTCAAGATGCACCTGAAGGTTGGTACGATGAAGTTCTAGCTCTTTGTAAAGAGATCCGTCGTGGTACTGATGAAATGGCTGCGATGGTTTTGGATAACAAAATCTTTATCCAACGTACTCGCGGTATCTGCCCAGTGAATGCACAAGATGCAATTCAATGGGGTTACACGGGTCCTCTTCTTCGTGCTTCTGGCGTGAATTTGGATTTGCGTAAAGCGCAACCTTATTATGGTTACGATTCATTGGATTTCGACGTTCCAGTTGGAACTTCTGGTGACATCTATGATCGTTACTTGGTTCGTTTCGAAGAAATGCGCCAATCAGTTCGTATCATTGAACAAGTCTGCAAAAACGTTCCTGGTGGCGATTACACAATCCGCGACAAAGGCATCGTTCTTCCAGAGAAAAAAGATGTTTACGGTAATATCGAAGGTTTGATGAACCACTTCATGTTGATCATTAAAGGTCTTCGTCCACCAGTTGGCGAAGTTTACGATGCAACTGAAGCTGCAAACGGTGAGCTAGGTTTCTATCTAGTGAGCGATGGCTCTGCAAATCCATACCGTTTGAAAGTTCGTCCACCTTGCTTCGCTATCTATCAGTCTTATCCGACTGTAGTTAAAGGCGCGATGTTGGCGGATGCGATTGCGACAATCGCTTCTATGAACCTTATTGCCGGCGAATTAGATCGCTAATTCCGAGGGAAAAAGATGTTTAAACTTTCTGAACAAGGCTTGGCTAACGTAAAAGCAGAACTTGCTCGCTATGAAGCGAAAGAGTCTGCGATCATTCCAAGTCTTTATATTGCTCAAAAAGAAAATAGCGGCTTCATCACTCCAGATATTATCCGTCACTTGTCACAAGTGATGGATATTCCTGAAGCACGTATCAATGAAGTATTTAAGTTCTACACGATGTTCAACCAAGAGCCTGTAGGTAAATACCACGTGCAAGTGTGCACGAATATTTCTTGCGCTTTGGAAGGCGGTCGTGAACTGGCTTCGCACATCTGCCACGAGCTAGGTGTGAAATACAACGAAATCACTTCTGATGGTCGTTTCACAGTTAGCAAAGTAGAGTGCCTTGGCTCTTGCGGCACAGCTCCTATGATGCAAGTGAATGACACTTATCACGAGAAACTAACTCCAGAGACTGCAATGAATCTTTTGAGAGGTATGAAATAATGGCTGAAGCAAAGATTCTTACAGAATTTTATCACTTGCCAGAATATCAAACTTTGGCTGGTTACAAATCTAAGGGCGGTTACGAAACTTTGCCTAAAGCTTTGAAAATGCAACCGCAACAAATCATCGACGAAGTGAAGGCTTCTGGTCTTCGTGGTCGTGGTGGTGCGGGTTTCCCAACAGGTATGAAATGGGGCTTCCTTCCTAAAAACGGAGAACCTCGTTACTTGCTATGCAACGCCGATGAAGGTGAACCTGGTACTTTCAAAGATCGTATGATGATGGAGCGTGCTCCTCACCAATTGATCGAAGGTATGATTATCTCTGGTTTCGCGGTGGGTTCTAATAAAGGTTATATCTACGTTCGTGGTGAATACGTTTACCCGATCGAAGTTTTGAACAAAGCGATCAAAGAAGCTTATGCAGCGGGCTTGCTAGGTAAAAACATTTTGGGTTCAGGTTTCGACTTTGACCTTGATGTGTACCGTGGCGCCGGCGCTTACATCTGCGGTGAAGAGACAGGTATGATTTCTTCTTTGGAAGGCTTGAAAGGCCAACCAAAATTGAAACCTCCATTCCCTGCGGTTCAAGGTTACTTGCGCAAACCAACTATCGTGAACAACGTAGAAACTTTGGCAGCAGTGACTTACATCGTAAAAGATGGCGCACAAGCTTACCGTAAATTTGGAACTGAAAAATCTGCGGGAACGAAATTGTTCTCTGTATCTGGTAACGTGATGAAGCCAGGTAACTATGAAGTTCCATTGGGTTACCCTTTGATTGATCTTATCAACAAAGAGTGTGGCGGTATGAAACCAGGTCGCAAATTGAAGGCGGTTATCCCTGGTGGTTCTTCTGCTCCGATCTTGACGGCTGAAGAAGTTGGAAAAGCAAATCTAGATTACGAATCACTTGCTGGCTTGGGCTCAATGTTGGGTTCTGGTGCGGTGATCGTGATGGATGACTCTCAATGTATGGTTGATATGTTGGGTGTTTTGACTCACTTCTACGCTCACGAATCATGCGGTCAATGTACTCCATGCCGTGAAGGTACAGGTTGGTTGGATAAGATTCTTCATTCGATCTTGGAAGGCCGCGGTCGTCTTCAAGATATCGATTTGTTGATCAAAGTTGCTGACAACATGAAAGGTAAAACAATCTGCGCTCTTTCAGACGCTGCTGCTTTGCCTGTTTTGAGTTTTGTTAATAAGTTCAGAGATGAATTTGAATTCTACGTTCGTGAAGGACGCTCGAAAGTAAAAGGAACGACATATGCCGAAATGCACCATTAATGGCAAAGAAGTCGAAGTAAAAGAAGGCACGTCGATCATCGAGGCGATGCAACAGTCTGGCGATCGTATCGCTCACTATTGCTGGCACCCGGGATTGTCTGTTGCTGGTGTATGCCGTCTTTGTATGGTGGAGATCGAAGGAAATCCACGCGTTCAAATCGCATGTAACACAATGGTTACTGAAGGTATGAAGATCAACAACACGTCTGACAAAGTGAAAGACGCTGTGAAGTGGGGTCTAGACTTCCACTTGATCAACCATCCTTTGGATTGCCCTATCTGTGACCAAGCCGGTGAGTGCGGTCTACAAGATCAATACATGGAGTACGGTAAGTACGATCCAGAAATGGCAGAGCCAAAACAAAAGAAACACAAGGTTGTGGACTTGGGCCCAACTGTGGTTTTGGATTCTGAACGTTGTATCTTGTGCTCTCGCTGTGTTCGTTTCACAGAAGAAGTTTCTAAAACAAATGAATTGGGTCTTTTCAACCGTGGTGACCGTACTGAAATCGGTACTCACGATGGTATGCCTTTGGATAACAAATACTCACTGAACACAGTGGATATCTGCCCAGTAGGTGCATTGACTTCAAAAGACTTCCGTTTCCGTCAGCGCGTTTGGTATCTAAAAGACGCAGAGACTGTATGTAACGGTTGCTCAACTGGCTGTAACGTAAAAGTATACTACAACCGCGAAGGTTTCTTCCGTGTTAAACCAGTATACAACGAACAAGTGAACGGTTACTGGATGTGCGATGAAGGTCGTGACATCTATAAATTCGTAAACAAAGACGTTCGTTACGTGAAAGCACAAGTTCGCACGAACGGTGGTTGGACTGAAATGCACGCAGGTGCTGCAGCGAAAGCGGCTTCAGAAGTATTGAAAGCTTCTGCTGGCGATTCAGCGGCTCTTGTATTGACAGCTCAGTACACAGTTGAAGAATTCGAAGCGATCGTGAATACGTTCGTAAATGAATTCAAATCTAAGAAAGTATATTTCTGGATCAACAATAAGGAGACTTTCGATTCTTTCGATAACCTTCTTATCCGCGGTGACAAAAACCCGAATACAAAAGGTTTGTTGAAGGTTCTAGAAAAGCACGGCATCTCTGCTACATGGGCTGATTTGTCTGCAGGTCTTTCTAGCGGTGCAATCAAAACGGTTGTTGTCGCGGGTCCTGAAAACTTGGCAGTGTTCCCAGACTTCGCAGAGCGCGCGAAAGAAATTTCTAAAGCGCAAAACGTGATCTGGTTGCAAGCAGCTAAGCACGATGCTTTGGCGCAAATGAACAACAACGCATGGATCATTCCAATGAAAACTTTCGTAGAGAAAGATGGAACATTCATCAACCACGCTGGTCTTGAACAAAAATTCAAAAAAGCGACTGTTGTTGTTTCTGAAGCTCTGACTTTGACTGAAGCAGCGTTGTTGTTGTCTGGTAAAAACCTGACAATTCAAGCAACTCCTGCGAACGAGTTCTTGCCGTTGAATCAACGTCCTGACCAAGTTGAGTTGGAAGCGCGTAAAAAGAATGAGTTTGTATTTAAGAGAGGTAGCCTATGAGCGTAATGCAAAACAACTCTGAAAAGGCCAAATGGTACTTGCCGGGTGTTCTTGGTGGTCTTGCGATCACTGGAAAGCATTTGATCAAGAACCTCTTCAATCAGAAAAAAATGATGACCCTGAACTATCCGGAAGAGAAGTATGAATACTCTCCACGATTCAAAGGGAACCACATTTTGACTGTGAAAAAAGACGGATCTCTTCGTTGCACAGCTTGTATGTTGTGCGCGACGAACTGTCCTGCTGAATGTATCAAAATCGTAGCGGCTGAACATAACGACCCATCGGTTGAAAAGTTCCCAATCCAATACGAAATCGATATCCTTCGCTGCGTATTCTGCGGTTACTGTGAAGAAGCGTGCCCAGTGGACGCTGTTCGCTTGGGACCTGAATGGCAAACGCCAGCAGTGAACGGTGGCAAGTTCATCTACGACATCAATCACTTGGCATACCGTCCAAATCTAAAAGGCGGCATCCAAACTCACGTCGACGACGAAGAACGCCACAAACAAGGCATCTAACATTTCACAAAAGTTGAAATACAAAAAAAGGGAGCTCCAAAAGCTCCCTTTTTTTATTCCGAAAAGGCAAAAAGGTGTCTGCCACTTTTTCCGCAAAAGTGCCTGGCACTTTTTTGGGTCTACGGCGCGTTATTCAATGCCCGTAAAAGTTGCAACTCTTGAAATCCTCTCTCAGACTTGAAGACAGGGGGATTTATGAAAAAGTTATTGTTGGCTTTGGTTTTGGCGTGCGCTCCGGTTTTCTCTTTCGCACAAAGCATGGGAACTTTCGCGGTTGAAGCGAAACCTGTTGATCAATATTACCGCTACAATTTTGGCAATGTGACTGTGGGTATGCGCATGTTCGCAGACTTTACTTTGACGGCACCAGCGAATGAAGCTGTGCAAGTGAAAGGCATCACAATCTCTGGCGCGATGTACGATGCGCAATCAAACTGCCCAGTGGTTTTGAATCCAGGTTTGACGTGCACAACACGCGTGTTCTTCTGGCCACGTCTTGAAGGTGGTGCATGGGGTTCGTTGGTCTTCAATCTTCAAGACCACAGAATCATCATCGATCTTTTCGGCTACGGCTGGAGAAGATAGTTTCAATTTTTACGGAGCGAGGAAAACTTCCTCGCTCGTTTTTTCTACTTCGCCAGTCAGTTTGCAACGGATCAGTGGTTTGTAAACCGTGTAGTTGCCCTGAACCTGCGATTCATACAACACAATCTCAGAGACATGAATTTTGCCGAAGCTTTTTCTCTTAAATGGAGAAAGCATGTCTTTCACGCTCTTCGGATTGCGAAGACGGGCGAAAGTGATGTGCGGAACATAGTCGCGCTCTTCCGCATGAGCGATCAATTTTTGCTCGATCAGCTCTTGTTCAAGAATATTTTTGAAAGTATTGAGGCAGCGTTTGTTTTGCACACCCAACCACAAAACGCGCGCATCGTGTTCGTTAGAAAAGGCGCTAACGTCTTCGATTTTTAAGTCAAAGGGTGCGAAGTTTGCGCACACTTTTTCTAAAGCGGCGGCAAGTAAAGGAATGTTTTCTTCCTCGGTAGGGCCGATAAAAGTGATCGTCGCATGCAAGTTATCAAGCGGAACCCACTTCATAGCGAGTTCACGTTGATCCGCATTGATTTTCAATTTTTTATAAGTCGGCAAGAAGGTTGTCTTTAAGGGATCCGTCGCATTGAGAGCAAAGAACAGACGTTTCTTCATACCCCTATTGTACCTACTGCCTGGCCCTTTACCTAACGATTAAATCGAAGGTCTAGGTTTCAGCTCGAAATAACGGGGCGGAGAATCTCCGCCCATCATTATTTTTTGGGAGGGAACAACAACGAGGCCGCGATTGAACCACCAATTAACAGGGCAATCACACCCAAAGAAATGCCAATCGGGAATTTGCCATCAAAAAGGTTATTCAACCACACCATTTTTAAACCCACGAACACAAGAACCGCAGCTAAGCCGTATTTCAAAAGATGGAACTTATCTACGACTCCAGCCAACAAGAAATACAACGAACGCAAACCTAAGATCGCAAAGATATTAGACGTAAATACGATCAAGGGTTCTTTCGTAATCGCAAAGATCGCCGGCACTGAATCGACCGCGAAAATCACGTCAGTAAATTCCAAGAAGATCAAAGCAATGAACAGCGGAGTCACCATGCGCACGCCGTTTTCTTTAATGAAGAAGTGATCTTCATGCATACGATCAGCGACGGGCAGACGCTTTTTCAAGAGCTTAATCAACCAGTTCTTCGACGGATCGACGCTACCTTCGTGTGAGAACACCATCTTAATACCCGTGATAATCAGGAAGATACCAAACAGCATCACGACAGCATGGTACTGCATCAATACCGAGCCAAGAGCGATAAAGATCGCACGGAAGATCAAAGCACCGATAATTCCGTAGAATAAAACTCTGTGCTGATATTTTGCAGGCACACCGAAGAAGCCAAACACCACAACGAACACGAAGATATTATCAATCGATAAAGACTTCTCGATTACATAGCCGGTCAGGAACTCAAGACCGACTTGTTTCGCCGTATTCGGATCGCCGAATTTGTTGAGCGTGTAGTAATACAGTAAAGCATTAAAGACGAGTGCTAAGCTCACCCAAACAGCGGACCATAATGTGGCCTCTTTAAAGCTGACAGTATGCGAGTGTTTATGAAAGACACCCAAATCGAGCGCAAGCATACCCATCACGAAGCCTATGAAAGCCAGGTAGAACCACCAGTATTCGGCAAAGGGGAATAAAAGTTCAGGAACCAAGAAAACCTCCTAGATCTGATCTTAATTCCTTTCGAAACATTTAAAAAATAGATAATCTGTAATAAGTTCTTCGCTTAAATCAATGATAGGATGTCCCATGCAATGGCTTAATTATCATCATCTTCAATACTTCTATACGATCGCTAAAGAGGGCAGCATTGCCAAAGCCGCAGCAAAGCTGAACGTGGGGCAGCCTTCGTTAAGCACGCAATTAAAGCAATTGGAAGACTCGTTGGGGCGTCCCCTTTTCGAGAGAAGTAAGCAAAGACTGCATCTGACTGAGGCAGGACGAATAGCTTACGACTATGCCGACCAAGTATTTCGTTTAGGTTCCGAGATGGTGGAAGCCTTAGAAGATCGTCTGGTGAACAATCGCATTCATGTGCAGATTGGCGCGCTGGACAGTGTTCCGAAACACATCACAAAAGAAGTCTTAGTGCAGGCTTATGGTGTCGGCAATTGCATGGTGTCGGTCCTTGAAGGATCGGGCGACAAATTACTGCGCGATCTTGAGGCGCATAAAGTTGATTTGTTATTGTCGAACTACGCGCCGCCTGTGGATTTCAAAACGGTACATGCAAAGACGGTTGCAAAACTTGATGTGGTGGTTTGTGCGTCGGCGAAATATAAAAATCTAAAAAAGAATTTTCCGCACTCGCTAGAAGGGCAGCCGTTTGTTTTTCCAACGGTGCACAGTAAACTTCGTCCTGACATCGATCACTTCTTTAATGTGAATGGCATTAAAGTGGACTGCGTCGCTGAAACTCAAGACACAAGTTTGCAAAGTTTGTTGGGAACTGAAGGTGTCGGTCTTATTCCCGTTAATGAAGTTGTGGCCGAAGAATTAGTGAAAGAAAAGAAATTGATTACCCTGGGAAAAATGAAAGGCGTTTACGAAGAGATTTGGTTAATGGCTGCAAGCCGCAAGATTGAAAATCCGATTGCGGCGCAACTGATGAAAGAATTTTCTCTGAAATAATTATTTACGTTTGTAGCCAGCGCGTTCAGCAAGTGTCTGATCAGAAAAGAAGACTCTGCGATATACCGGTACTTGATCGCTTTCCGACGGGGAGTACAGCGCTTTCGTTTCAATGTCGCCGACAAGATTCAAACCTTGTTGATTGCGTACATGCAAACGGAATTCGTAAGGGGCCTCAACGTTAGAATATTTAGCAGAAAAAAGTCCTTTTCTGTTTTCGAACGCTTGTTCAGCAAGATCGCTGTATTCGGCAATGACTTTTTTATCGAATGGAAATATCACGTAAAAATAGCCCCAGCCCTCAGAAAGCATGGCGCGATTCACTTCGACGTTGTTCACAACAATACGACCTAGGATGCGATCGTGTTTATCAAAACCATTGGTGTCATAGGTAACTGTGGCCGTACTGCCAACCGGAGCCAGCGAGCGTAAGAAGTCGCGCGCCATAAACGCGGCTTCACCTTGCGACTTCTGAAAGAATTCAACTTCAGGAGTATCAACCCCAAGCATGCGGATTTTATATTTCTTTGCTTCGCCGGGAACTTGTACGGTGAGGGTGTCGCCGTCATGAACGTCAACGATACGACCCATAATAGAATCAGCCAGACCCAACACCGGAGTCAGGCTGATAGAAAGACCGATAAGAAGTTTACTGGCAAATCGCATTGATAATCTCTTTTGAAAATATTAATAAAAAATTATATCTCAGCGGTTGCCCATGCAGCTCGCTAAATTTTCGTTTGTAATCTTCACGAAATCGTTTATGTAGTTTGCTGTTTCGGATCTTCGCTCCTTGTTTGCTTGTGAGGGAAAGAGCATCATTCCCGCGAAAACGTCACGCAAAAACTTTTTCTCGTCGGTTACAGATTGATTGCGATAAACGGAGTGAAGTACGGCAGATGTTGGAGTTAAGACTCCTGCTAATGAAATTCTCATTGCAGTAAATGACAGGTAATTGGTGATTAATAATTTCTGATTACTGTTTAAATTGAATTTAGAAGCAAATGCTCCGCTAAAGAGTTGTTCTTCAATGTGTGATTGGATCTCGGATAGACGATCATCTGAACACGTGAAGTTTTCCAAGGCATTGTCATTTAGGCAGATTTCAGAGACAGAAACTGGATTATGAAGTTGACCGTCGAAAAGTATAAATTTTGAAAGTTTAGAACAATTTGGATTCTCTAAAGCAAACATCGGCCAGAACGGTTGTTCCGAGTCAAAAGAAGACTTAAGCAAATTTGAGATTGATGAAGTAGGTAATTCGTAAATCAATAAAGAATCGCTCGAATTGAAAATCTCATTGGATTTAATACTACGCTGTAGCAATCCGTCTTTTGAATAGATTTCCGCAACGAGGTCATCTTCGCCAATGATAGAGGACAGGTCCCCAGGAATCTTTAAAAGATTGTTTTTCGAAAATGTAACTATTTGCAAAATAAAAGCTCTAGGAGTTAGAGCAATCGTTCCTTGTGGGATTTCGATCTTAAACAATAGTTTTGAGTTTGCAGCGACTGTTTTTAAAAAACGAAGTAGCTCTGTTGATCTAACTAAATTTTGCCTTTGGAAATACAATTCCTTGAAGAAAAGGTCTTGTGTCGTTGATAGGTTAAGATCATTAATGCAAGAATGGCTGTCTTGAATGCTAATAATACTTTTAAGCGGGTATTCTTCGCGCTTATTAGAGCTTAAACCAATATAGTTTTCGAAAAACACGGAGCATGGCAAGTCGCGATTAAATGTATCTCCACTTAATATGGCTTTCATGTTCGAATGAAATAAATTTTTAGCACTGTTTTCAATTATTGATTTTACTTGTTTTGAAAAAGAACTGCGTCTCTCATACGGACTGAGATTTGATATTGACTTTACAAATATAGACGCATTTTGTGCCAATAAGTCGTTAATAATGTTTATCTGACCTCTAGAAATAGCGACATCAAGCGGAAGCATTCCCTTCGAGTCGATCATATTTAGTAAGTTTTTATTCGAACTAATGGCTTCGTGAACTTTGTCGGCATCGTCGGATGCGATCTTACTGTTAAGAAGATCAATTTCCGCTTTGCTCTTATTCGACAATGGCGCACTGGGGCTTGCGTTATTGTTTTTTGAAAATGAGCAAGCCGCTAGCGAAAATAGGATGAGGATAATTATAATTTTTTTAAAATGTATCATAGTTCAAATCCCTCTTTTTTTAAAGAGGTTATGATAGTTGGTTCTGAGTCGGTCGAATTCAAAGTGCGTATGTCAGTGAAGTATGGTTCTGGAATATTTCGGCCTTTTAGTTGAACTTCAGGATTATAAGATACGGAATTTTTCAAATCGCTTGAATAGAATGCAATCTCGTTAGAGATATTCGCAATTTTTGAAAAAAGAGTAACGACGTCGTCACGTTCTTTTGAAAATGATAAAGTCCCTGTGTGAAACAAATCGTTTTTATCGAATATTGCGAATTTCTGATCAATCAATAGATAAGGTGAAATTAAATTTCCGCTTTTTCCCACTAGGTAAAATGATTTTAGACCGATTTTTGAAATGGACTCAATAACGGATAGATCTTTGAATCCAGTCTTCAATTGAAATACGAACTCTCTCTGGTACCAAGCCTGTATTAAATCAGAATTATCGACCTGGCATTCTTCAGATGCACTTATTCTTGAAAAATCATCAGCTCCGAATTTTTCGACTTCAATTTGGCGATTCCGAATGACTAGTTCTAAAATATAATTGAGAACGGGTGCGCAAGGCATCTGAGATTGGGAAATATAAGTTAGTAGTGTTGTGTCGTTATGATCGTTGATAAAATATTTTATTTTTTCGACATTTGCCAAATGTATGCGTCGAATCTGATTATGAACATCTTCAGTTTGGGGTAAGTCGGAAGCTCTTAAGCCTGACTTAGAGTTTTTTAGATATATAGAAATTCCACGCGAAAATAAGATGGAGATAATCTCTGCATTTCCGCGCTTAACAGCCACATGCATGAGAGAATCGCCATCCTCATTTAAATGTTGAAGTTGAGACGGCGATGCATTGTTTAATGCGGCGATTATATTATCTACAGGGTCATTTTTAACTATCGAAAATAAATCTTTGGATGCTGAAGTTGAATATGATTTCAACTCAGGCTCATTAGCGGCCCCAGGATGCTTTTTGAAGGAGCATCCCGAAAGAGTACAGATTAAAATGAGGGTTGAGAGCCCGGCTTTAACCATTACGACTTAGGGCAAAGTGCCGAAACAATTTGTTCTGAAGCTTGGTAAGCCGTCATTTCATTCAGAATTGGTTGCCCACTTGCACCATGTGACGTAGCTTCTAGGTGCGCATTGATTTGTTTGCAACGCTCTTCATTTAAGTTGCGAACATTCAGATTTTCTAAATACGTCTCAAACTCTAACAAACTAGCAAATTCTTTAGCTTGCTGGTTGGATGCAGTAAGTCCATCTTCGGGCATATCCATTTGATCAATTTGAGAAGACACGAAATTTTTAAATGCAGCCAGGGTGCGAGCTTTTAATGCTGAAGACTGCGTTTTTTGAAGATATACAGTTAGATCCTGTGTTGCCTTTAATACGGCAGGATTGCTGAATGCAAAAGAATGCGAGCTTGCAAATAGCATTGCGATAATAATTAGTTTACGCACGAGCCACCTCCAGCATTGTTTTCAATTTGATTTAATAGATTAGTGATTTTAGGAAAATAACTTGAAGTTTCTCGACGGCGCGCAGTTGTTGCGTTCGCACCAGCTGGATACTTCTGCATGTACTGTTGAAGTTGGGCGATAAATGCGTCGGCGTTTGTGACGGGCTTATTTCTGTAAAGCGTACGCAATAATGCTTTAGTTGGAGTGAGTGTTCCATTCGATCCCGTGTTATGAGACCACACCATCATTGCGCGTTTCACTTTCGCCAAATCGTATTCAGAAAGTTTAAACTTTTTAGAATATTCTTTGTTTTTAAAAATCGAACGATCCATATCTTTCTTCACACCGCGAAGGTAAGCGAATGTGTAGATCATGTTTTTAACTGGGTTGCCATTTTTCAAAGAAATGCGTTCGCATGATTTTGAAGCGGCGTCTTTAATCGGTTGCATAGAATCCAAGAATTCCATCGACATGCGACCGCATACTGGATTCGCATTCGATTCCAAAGAATTACGTACGGCTGGAAGTTCATTCACATTCACATCTTTAATCGCTGCACTTGTAAATTGACCGATACCGCCAGCACCTGTGCCGCTGACAGCGTTCATGTGAAAGCCAGATTCAACGTTTACCAGGGCGTACACAGCACGCACATCAAGTTTTTTCATGTCTTCGCTTTCACCGGCACCGATGAAGTCTTTCATACATGTCGAAACAAGGTCGAAGCTGTTG
This sequence comes from Bdellovibrio sp. NC01, assembly GCF_006874625.1. Taxonomy (NCBI): domain Bacteria; kingdom Pseudomonadati; phylum Bdellovibrionota; class Bdellovibrionia; order Bdellovibrionales; family Pseudobdellovibrionaceae; genus Bdellovibrio; species Bdellovibrio sp. NC01. The sequence continues at coordinate 3,190,146 of NZ_CP030034.1, read as the reverse complement.
TTCATAAGTTTAAAGTAGTTTTCGCTAACACATGCCGCACCAGTTGCTGCGCCATAACCTTCTTTGCTGCAACCCTTGAAAGAGCTGCGAGGCAATGCAGAGCGACCCAATTCCATGCTCATCTGCATGCAAATTGGCTTAATAATAGAGTCAGGGCGAACAGGACGACGGATCAAACGACCGATCATTGAATTAGATAGGGAAGCATCACTTAAAGATTTTTCCATGTATCCGTTTTTGTCGGTGGCGCTACATTGAGCATAACGCATGCTTGAGATTTGTTTTACGCAGTCTTCACAGTTCTTAGATGCGGAATTATCGAACCAACCAAATAAGTTAGATAGATTTTTAGCTTTATCAACTTGATCTAACGCATGCTCAATAACAGGAGCCACGATTTCAGGGCTTTGCATGTCAGTTTCAGAAGACAGATCCATTGTTGAGTGAGGCAGACCATATCCCATACCCAGCAAAAATGCCGTGCAGATATTCATCAGCGTAAGCTTCGCAATATAAGAAGATGTCGAAGGTTTCATGAGTAGGGCTCCTCCTTCGAGATTGAGGAGCAAGGACCTGGCCAACAAACTCATCTGTTATTTCAGATAGTTAGATAGACAAATACATGTCTCAGTTTGAGACGAATAGAAGCTTTGCCTAAAAGTGTCCTGATGCTGTTAGAAAGGTAGACATCTATGCCGCAGGGGAAAGGTCCGTCAGCTCGAAGCCGCACTGACGACATTTCATCACAAATAAACCATGCGCATTCGTATCGAGATACAAGACCGAGTCTGCACAATGAGGGCAGTTCGTAGATTGTCCCGGAGTCGCTTCCACGCGTGTCGATGGCGGACCGTGAAGTTCAAAGACAATGTGTTGATCGTCTTCAAAGCCTTTAATCACGCGTTCACCGATGCTTTGAACTTTGAAGCCTTCAGCCTCTAAAGCAATTGCGATGTCGGAATCAATTAAGATTTGATCGGGTTGTGCTAAGTTCGTTAAGCGCGAGGCAAATGGCAATGGAGCACCGATCGCCGTGTATGAACGGAAGAATTTTTTATTTCCGTAAAAACCCACGTTCGCATAACCCGTAGAGATACCAATGCGGATCTGCATTTCTTTCTTCCAATTAAGAAGATAAAATTCGCGGTCCTGGCGAAGGGCTTCACGCACTTCAACAGCGGCCAAACAAGTTCTTTGCATAAAATCGCCATAACGAATCGGGTCGTTAGCGAAAGCAAGAATACCATCGCCTTGGAATTTATCGATCGTTAAGTCGTATTTTAAAAAGATAGATACGACTGTATCCATGAAGCGCGCAAGAACAATGTCGACTTTCGCTTGATCCAAACGCACAACGCGTTCTGTGGAGCCAACGATATCCACGAAGATCGCGCAGATCTGTGCACGACGCACACCTTTTTCAAGATCGACTTTGCCTTCACGAATTGCTTGTACAACTTGCGGGCTAAATTGCGTGCTTAAAGTATTTAAACGAACGGCTTCTTCGGTTTTCGAGCGAATCACGTGATCGCGATTAGCAATCTCTGACTGCAAAGCCAGTCTACTGTTGATTTCACGGATGCGCAGTTTTTCATTGAAGAAGCGAATCAGGAAGCAAATGACAATCGAACCCGTGATAAAGAACGAATTCAAAAGAACGCCGTAATAATCAGCAGCGCTATGCGCACGAGTCAAAGCGATTGCAAAGTAAGGCGCATAAATAAACGCCGTCGTAATCGCAAAAAAGTTCAAAGAGAACGGAATGAATGACAATGCACCCAAAGCCACCAGATTTAATCCCGCATAATAACCAGTCGTCACATCGGGAATAAACGCCACCATGATATTGATCGGCAAAGCGACAGAGGCTGCATAGTAAGCAGCAATCCACTGAGACTTCAGCGGAGTCTGCTCTTTTTCAATGAGGTATTTTGCTGTGAAACAGACGGGGACGATTGTTAAACGTAAAAACAAGAACGGCCACTTCAGTTGTGGCACATAGATTAAGTCTGCCGCCCAGAAAGCCAAAAAGAGGGGTACAGCCATCCAATTTGCGATGACTTTCAATACAGACTTAATTTCTTCGTTCACCTCAAATTCGCGAAGCTGCTTTGAGGTGATCTCTTGACCGTTAAACAATCATTGTCCTTTTACTTTTCGATTACCACGAAAAGATTTACGCCCAATGGTTCTTTTTCAACCCAGATTTTTGAGCCCATGCCTTTGAAGATTCTTAGCAAATCTTCTTCAGAACGATAGATAAGAACCCAGTCCAAGATCAATTCCATGAATGGTACACATGGATTGTCCTTGCTGAAATTACCGATGATCACACGACCACCTGGTTTTACTGCTGCGAGCATTTTTTGTGCTGCCATTTGTGCGACAGGCTCTGTGAAATAATCGAACAGACCTGCAGAGTAAATCATGTCGTAACCTGTATCTGGGCAACCTGCCGCGATCACGTTACGAATGGCCATGTTGTTGAATTTGAAGTTGTAACCAGACTTAACAAAACGTTCCGCTGATTGCAATTGGCGTTGTGCGTGTTTCAAAGACTCTTCGTCTTGATCCAAGCATGTGAATTCAACAGGGCGGCCATAGAATTGGCTGCTGTTTTGTAAGAACAATTGTTGTTCCATCGCAGGACCACTTGCTACGGAAAGGATTTTCAATGGCGTCTTATCTGGAGTTGCAGAGAACAACTGAGTGATCTTTTCAAATAAATACTGACCGCGATTTTTAACTGCGGCACCAGCTGGTTCATCGATAAAGTATTTATGCATACATTGATCGAATAACGTTTTGCCAACCAATTCATCACGGTAAAGGTGATTCATCATTTCATAGTCACCAGCGTAACCACGTGGTTTAAAGTAAGCACGATTTGCGAATGGCGCACCGTAAACCAAGTAGCCCACTTGCTCACGCGCAAATTGCGTAGCCCATTTCAACTGTTCCGGAGAGAAGTTCTTAACGAACTGTGGAACTTTCGCGTAGCTCATTGGAATAACTTGACCAAGATACTCTGACACCGTTTCAGCGATAGTCATTTTGTAGTCTTGTTGCTCTTTCCAGTTATCAACTGGAGCTTCTGCTTCAAGCTTATCAAGTTTTGTTTTAAGCTTTTCCAACCAGTCTTTCATTTCATAAACGAATGTTTTGAATTCAGCTGGCAATTGTGCCAAGTGTGTCGCGTATTCAGTTTGCTCTTTGATAACTTCGGCAGACAGTTCCAAAGCTTTGATGCGATCCATTTTGAATGGCTCACCAACCACTTCAAAACCAACGATCATTTCGTTTGTTACTGATTTTTGGTAGTTTTCAGAACGTACCCAGCGCAAGTTGATGTTTTGCGTTTGGATGTTTTTGAAAATTACGTTCGCTTCCATGTGCTGAACTTTTTCGAAGTGACTTTTCAAATTCGGGAAATCGAAAGCTGATACGATCACAGCGCAACCGAAGTGGCTGATGTTCATTACTTCGAAGTTCTTGCCACCGAAATCCAGGAAGCACATGCCTGGCTCAACAGGAGTACGATCCTGACGAACTACTTTTTTACGTGTTGATTCATCAATGTGAAAGAACTCTTGTTTCAAAGCGTTTGAACTCATTTATGTCCTCTATTGGTTTTAAAAGTAAAATATAAGCCTCCCTCTTATCGTCTTAACCTAATAGCCGTTTAGTCTAGATTTGGGATCTCAAAAAAACTTGACGTAAAGGGGCTCGCCTTAGGTCAGGTCCTGTTCAGTAAACAAGAAAAGCTGCCGAAAAAGTTCAGGTTAACTAAATACAATATGAGGACTTTCATGAATAAAATCGTATTCACAGCGGTGATGATGGCGATGACTTTGACGGCGACAAGCTGCCAGACTCCGCCCAAATTTTTCGAGCGTTCAAGAAACCCAGCAAGTACTCAAGAGTTATTCACAGGTGCTTCAAAGGTATTGGCTGATTTGAATGATACAAGTGTATTTAACGCCCAAACGTGCGCTTCATACATTAACGGTGTGACTGATTATTTGTATGGTGCAAGCTCTGATTATTTTGTACCAAAGACTGAAGCTGAGAAAGCCTACCTAAAAGCAAATGGTGTAGAGCTTTTGAAAAGTCTTTTCCAAGTGCGTGTGACTTTGCGTGAAAAATACCAAGGTTTCGACGAGCGCAATGAATTGACTGAAGCATGTATGTTGAAAGTGCGTGAAGGCATTCAGTATTCGCGTATTACAGAAGAGTATCTTTTGGAATGGCTTGTTCACAATAAAGTGGTGGACGTGCGCACACCAAAAATCTTGGAAGCAGATCCTATCTATACAATGACAAATCCAAAGTTTGAAGGCTTCTCGTTACAGACGGGTGACTTGATGGTCGTTCGTGGTAAGAGCTACGTGTCAGCGATGATCGCGCGTATTGCAGACGAAGAAGGAAACTTCTCGCACTTGGCAATCGTGGGTGAGGATAAAGCCGGCAAAAAATACGTTGTCGAATCTTTGATTCAAACAGGTATCATCATCACGCCACTTGAAAAGTGGGTTGCGGCACAAGACGCTCGTGTTGCCTTGTATCGTGCTAAAGATGCTGATCTTGCGAAGCGTGCCGGTAAAGCAATGTACGACTACGCTTACAATGGCATTAAAAAGAACGGTGAAATCCGTTATGACTTCGCGATGAACGATAGCAACTACAGTGATGGTTTCTTCTGCTCTGAAGTTGGTAAATACGCTTACGACAAAGCTTCAAACGGTCAATTCATCGTTCCGAAGTTCAGAAGTTCGGTAAGAAAATTTAAAAACACAGAATATCCAGCATCATTGGGTGTAACTTCTAAAACGTTGTTTGCACCATTCGATATCGAAGCGGACCCACGTTTTGATTTCGTTGCTGAATACAAATACTATCCACTTCTGCGCCAAGTCCGTATGCAAGATGCGGTTATGCAAAGTGTTTACGGTTGGATGATCGATAAGAACTATGAATTCCATTGGTCTTTGAGTTCTTCAGGTAAAGCCTACCTTGGTAAATTCTTGCGCCAATTCGGTTTGGTGAAAGATATCTTGCCGAAGTATATGCCAATTCAAACGTTAAGAACGACGGCACAATTTGAGGCCGTAGCGACGACGTTGGAAAAGAACATCTACGCTAAAGAAGATGCTTATTATAAGGAACACGGCTACTTGCCAACGTTCCGTGATCTGACAGCGATGAATGACGACTACAGAAAACAAGACTGTAAGCTTCATAAAGAATATATCGAATCGCAGAACTCTCCATTCGGTCACGGTGAAGGCTCAAGCCGTCCTTCTGACCAATCGAAGTTCCACTGGTTCTTCTATTCGAAATCTAAATCTTGCGAGTAATTTGATCTTAAAAAAGACATAAAAAAACCCGCTCTCTGATGAAGAGGCGGGTTTTTTAATTTTCAAAATCTATTTCATTAAACCGATTTCAAATGAAGCTGCCACATTTTCATGCCCATTTGGAATTCAAGGTGGGCCACTTCAAGATCACGTTTTAGCTCAGCCAGTTTCGCATCGTAAGCTTCTTTCAACTCTTCACGTTTTGCAGCCGCATTCACTTTAAATTGCTCGTAGTCTTCGCGAAGCTTCTTCATTTTGTTTTGTGCTTCGATGATTTTTTCTTTCATCGCTGCCAATTGATCTTCTGCGAAACCGTGTTTTTTCAACTCTGTCGCTTCAGCTTGAAGACGTGCTTTCAAGATTTCAACGTGAGAGATCTGACGAAGTTTCGTTGCAAGACCTACCAAGTTCAAAGACTTAATAACCCATTTAGTCGGATCCCAGTGATACCACTTGATACCGTTGCGGTAGTCGATTTGGAACTTGTGATGGAAGTTATGGTAACCTTCACCGTGAGTTAAAACCGCTACAAACCAAGAGTCACGTGCAGAGATCTCTTTAGAGTAAGTTTGTTTGCCCAAAGTATGGCAAAGCGAGTTTACGAAGAATGTACTTTGTTGAGTCAAAGCAATACGCAAACCACCACCGATAACCAAGCCACCAAGAGGTGAGCCCATCATCCAACCAATCAAAGTCGGAAGACCGAAACCAGTAAGGATCGCAAGCGGCACGTAATATTTGTGTTGGAATTGTACCATCCAATCTTTTTCAAGATCGGGAGCAGAGATCTTTTGATCTACTGAATCTTTGAAGAACAACCAACCCATGTGGGCGTACCAGAAGCCTTCATTGATGTTGTAAGGATCTTTTTCGCCATCGATGTGCATGTGGTGACGACGGTGATCTGAAGACCATTTCAAAGCAGAACCTTGAAAGCCTGAAGCACCGATCAACAAGAACAAAGCTTTCGCAACTGGATGGGCATCGTAGCTCTTATGAGAGAACAAGCGATGGTAACCAGCAGTGATACTAAGATTTGTAGCAGCAGCGAAAATTAGAGAGAAGATAGCGATGTCCCACTCAAATCCGAAGTAGTAGAAATAAATAGGCATCAGAATAAAAGTCACGAGTGGATTGATCGTAAGGAACAAGGCCACCGGCCATTCAATTCTTTTTTTGGTCATTTGCACCTCTGATATAAAGCGTATCAGAGGTGTTGTTTTTTCGATACTTAAAACGAATAACCCACTGCGAGTTTTAGATAAGTTCCACTCATATTGATGTCTTGAGTCGAATTGTTACCAGTCGAGTCACGAGCATCTTTCCAGCGAAAATCCATATAACCGATCTCACCACCAACGATAAATCCTGCGAGATGAGCTCCACCCTCTAGACCGAGACTGAAACTCGTTTGTGAGCCTCCAGTATAGTCTGCTTTTACTGTTCCATTTTCTGTCGCCTTAAGACTTGTGGAGTGAGAAAGTCCCCATGTAACAATCGGTCCCAAGTAAATAAGCGTGTCAATGATGTGGTAATTGAGAAGAAGTGACGTGCGAGTATAAGATTCCTTGATATCTATTCCATTACCGCTCGTTGTCAGACCCATATCTTCATAACGCAAACCAATTCCCGGCATGAGCGGAATCGGCAAGTTCACCACAACGTCAGCACCTAAACCGTAGGTTGGGACGATGCTAGGGACACTTCCGCCACATGCTGTACACAATGCATCTAAATTCGTATTGCTTACAAGCAGACCGTAATTCAAACGCAAATCAACGACCGCGTTTGCTTCTTTCGGGATGGCTAATACGACTGCGAACAAAAGAATAAACAGAGCTAAACATTTTCCTGACTTCATCAACGCTCTCCTGCGAATGCTTTATTCTAGAATAAGCACTGCAAAGTCACAATTCAGGTCTCAAAATCAGACCTTCGTCTGAAGCCAATTTCGACAAATTCCGCTACTTTAAATGAATGCTCATCGATGTGTTGCGACCTGAGGCTTGGGACGAAGTAAATGACGCCGTGAAAAATTACTTAGGCATTGAACCTAAGAATAAGGTGCGCGTGTATCGTGGTATCGCACAAGGCGTTTATGAAATCACTCAAGGCACCGCGCATTTTCTTGCACACAAACGTGCGATCGGTGTGATCAAAGGGCAGACGCCTGTTTTCGAACATCTTCTTCCATACTACTACAAAGAAACATACGAAGTCGCAGTTCGCTCGCACTCGCAAATCACTGATGTGAAAGAGTGGGTGGAATCGCTGAAAAAAGAAACGTGCTTCGTGATGTTTGCCGAAGATCATCCTGTTACAGGCGAAGTTTATCCTTTTGTGGAGGAACTTGATCGTTTGCTGAATGAAAAACGTATTCACTCGGTGCGTGTATCACATGCACGTCATTTCTCTGAAAAAGTAGAAGTTCGTCCTTACACAGTTCGTTTGTGTTCATACTCTGCCGATTTGGCTGTCGCGGTGACCGGAGAGCGTTTCCGTTCACCGACAATGATGGTGGAAAGTATGGCGTGGGATAAAGCTGCAATTTTGCGTGATCTGGAAAATTCAATTAAATCCAAATCGGTGGATCGCGATCTTGTTGAAGCTTTTGAAACAGAAATTTCTTCCGCTGCCCAATTGGTTTTCAAAAAAGATGCAGTCCGCATTTACGATCGCGCTGCATGTTACTTCCAAGACGCGAGTGCCGAAGCTGTGGCCGAGTTGTTATTTAAAAAACTTGGAATCAGCACCGAACAGGGCTGGGAAAAAATGAGCAGCACGAACATGTGCTACTGGTCAGGTATCAAAATGTTTAAGCATTGGTGGGAGCCAGAACCTTCTCACGAAATGCTGCGAGGCCTTTTAATCATCAGCGTTGATCTACTTAAGACAAAAGACTTTGCAAAGACGCTTATATCTTCGTATGAAGAAATAAAGCAGCAGCAAAGTTGGACGGTGTGACCCAAGGTAAAGACAGATTCATCATTCTACGAAAAATGAAATACGGCGAAGCCGATTTGATTTTGCACGCGCTGTCTCCACGCGGAGAAAAATTATCGTTTATTGCGCGTGGTGCGCTTCGTAGTAAAAAACGTTTCGGTGGGGGAGTCCTTGAACCCTCACACTTCGTAACCTTTACGTACAAAGCTGCCACTGATGAAGGACAACTCAACGTTCTGCAAGAAGCCACTTTAGTAAATGACTTTGCCGGACTCCGCCACGATTATGACAAACTCGAATTTGCCTTGCATGTTTTAGAATGTGTGAGCAAAGTCAGCCAAGAGGGTGACCAAAACTCTGAATTCCTTTTCAATCTTTTAGGTCACACGTTGAAGGCAGCAGAAACATCGACAGACATTCTTGTGCTAAAGATGCATTTCTACTTAAAGTTCCTTCTTCAACAAGGTGTCGTAAATGCGGAGCCATGGATGGCGCCGTTTCTAAAAACCAATCTTGCCGATAGCAACTCTTTAGTAAATCACCGCCAACTCGTCGATGAAGAGCTTCACAATGTGGAGCTGATGGTGAAGCACTATCTTCAGCATGCGATGATTTAATTTCTCTATTTACGGATTTCTTTTAGAAGTCGAAATCAACCCACGACTTCTTTCGCTTTCTGATCGTAAATGGGCTCTTTCGTTTTCGATCGGATGATCCATGCGAATTCTTTCTTTAAATTCAACATTGTTCTGGGCAGGGATACTTGCATCGACTTGTGCAGGTAAACGTTCGGCGCTTTCATTGGTGGCGGCACCAGCAATCGCAGAAGTGAAGATGATAAAAGCGGCTACGATAAATTGAAGTGATTTTGTTTTCATGGATTTTCCTTTTATAGAATCCATAAAGCGAGTTCGGGACCAACGGTTTTCGAATACCATCTGAAACGTATTAGACTTGAGGGAGTTTGGTCCCTCTTTTAAGAACGAAATCCTAGATTGGATAAGAGAGTCTTGGACAAGGCTAAAGCTATTTGCCCTTGCCCAGCGGATGCACGTTTTCCATCGTGCGCGCTAACTGATCGATGCCCAAGTGCGTGTATTTCTCGGTGGCTTGCAGGCTTTCGTGGCCCAGCAACTCTTGCAAGGTACGAAGATTCGCGCCACTCGAAAGAAGGTGAGTCGCAAACGAGTGACGAAGAGCATGCGGATGAAGAGGCTTCAGCAATCCCGCGCGTTGCCCGCTCTTACGAACCATCTCGTACGCTGTTCGTTGATTTAAAACTTCTTCGCCGAAAACAAATTCGTTAAAGCCGCTGTCTTTTTTCCACTTATTTAAAACTTGAATCGTCGTCGAAGGTAAAGCGACCACGCGCTCTTTTGAACCCTTACCCATCACGCGCAAAACTTTTTGCGATAGATGCACTTCGCTCCATTTCAAGTTGCAGGCTTCACTGATACGCAGCCCACCACCGTAAAGGAGTAAGAACAAAACCTTTTCACGCAGAGGCACTTCGAGTTTTTCGTCGTCGAAACTTTTTAAGACAGCAAGGGCTTCATCGACGCTTAAGAAGTGCGGAAGTTTCTTCGGCACCTTCGGAGCAATGATTTGCATCGACAGATCTCTCTCTGTCAGACCTTCGTCGAAGGCCCACGAAAAGAAGCTCTTCAAAGTGGCTGCTTTGCGGTTTCTGGAAGCCAATGAAAGTGTCGCCCAGTGGTTGAAGGCTTGGCGGACCGAACCCAGCAGTTCAGCCTCGGTCCACGAGTTTTTGGGTGAACGTGAGTATTTATCCAATTCAAAGGCTTGTTGCAGATCCAGGGTATAGTGCTTGATGGTAAGGGGAGAGGATGACCTAACAAAGGTCATAAATTTCAGGTATTTATCTATATTTTCGTTGAGATAAAAAGCCTTACTCATAGCCTCAAAACCGCTTTAAGGGCCCCAGGTTTCATAAAAAAAATCCAACGCTATGCAAAATTTTTATTGCAAAACCTACACGACCTTGGTTATAACTCAATGCGTTGCTGCAGCGTATCAGAACGAGATAATCAATCTGAGACGTCGCTAAAAGGATTAAGTCTTTTAATGAAGTACGTTACCGAAAGGTGGACCCAATGAACGATAACAACTCAACTATCCTTCCTGCTTCTCAGAATGCTAACCAAGTGATGTGGAATACAAACACAACTTCGAAAGTGATGGAAAACAAGACCATCGTCTACACTTCTGAAGTTATGGGCAGCATGATGAAGATGATCGACCGTGTGGCTCCTTCTCAAGCAAACATCTTGGTGCTTGGTGAGTCGGGCACAGGTAAAGAGTTGATCGCTCGTTCTATCCATGAACGTTCAGGTCGCAAAAACAAACCATTCGTTGCAATCAACTGCGGTGCTCTTCGCGAGACATTGCTTGAGTCAGAACTTTTCGGTCATGAAAAAGGTTCGTTCACTGGCGCTTACAACCGCAAAATCGGTTTGGCTGAAGCGGCAACTGGCGGAACATTGTTCTTGGACGAAATCGGTGAACTTGATCCAGCTATCCAAGCTAAACTTCTTCGCTTCATCCAAGAAGGTGAAATCTTCCGCGTTGGTGGCAAAGATCCAATCAAAGTTGACATCCGTTTGATCTGTGCAACAAACAGAGAATTGGATCAAGAAGTGACTCGCGGTAATTTCCGTGAAGACCTTTTCTATCGTATCAACACGATCGTAGTAAGTGCTCCACCTCTTCGTCGTCGTAAAGAAGACATCCCGTCGTTGGTGAACCACTTCTTGAATAACTCTCAACATGCTTATTTGAACCGTGGTCGTTCTGTTTCTGAAGATGCTATGAAAGCTCTTATGAAATACGACTGGCCAGGTAATATCCGTGAGCTTCAAAACGTATGTGAACGTCTACAAATCTTGTCTGACGGCCACATGATCATGTTGAATGACGTTCCAGAGAATATCAGAAATCCTGAGACTCAAAAGGACGCTATCGACTACGATCCAAACATGACTCTTCACGATCTAGAGAAGCGTTATATCTTGAAAGCGTTGCAACACTTCGGTGGCAACAAAACTCAAGCGGCTAACAACTTGGGTATCACGATCAAGACGCTTTATAACAAATTGCACGAGTACGGCGAGTTCGAAAAATTCGCAGTTCACTCGAAGCCAATGAAGTAATCATTCATTTCAACTAGCAAATAGGCTCAGCAGGGTTTTCTCTCTTCCCCCTGCTGGGCCTTTCTTCGTTTTAGCCCCTGCCCAAATTTTGCATTTAAATTCCACGATCTAAGTTCGCGAAAACAGAGGCACAAAAAGGGCCACTGTCTCATCTTTAAACATCTCTATTGAAATATATGCAGTAATGGCCCGGTCCGAAGTGTGCATTTCCCAGAGTGGATTCTTTTCCTGAAGGGAACTGACATGAGAACACTACTAACTTCAATGTCGATAGTTTTAGTAAGCACGTTTGCTTTGCAAGCAAATGCTTGGATTATCAAAAGCGATAATCGCGACACACGCCCATCCGTGCAAAGTAACGACAGAGACTTCCGTTCTTCAACTCAGCAAGATCGCTACGCAAACTCACGCGATGCTTGTACTGATGCGTTGTCGACTAACTTCGGAATTTTTCCTTCAACAGCTGACAGAGCTTGTTCTGGAAATACAGACGTTGAATTCCAAACGTGCGTAATCAATATCGCAAATGCATTGGATCAAAGATCACAACAACAAATGAGCACTTCACTGAAAGGCCCAGATCAATCAGTGATTACTGCTTCGGAATATTGCCAAGACCGTGCGGTATCAATTAACTCGTGCGCAGTGCAATTTGATTCTTTCGTAAAAAACGGTGATGGAGAGTTCTTGCCGGCAACTTCACGTTGGTGCGCAAGCTCGAACAATCCAAGCTATGGTCGTTGCATGGGTACTCTTTATAAGAATGCTCAAGTTGCACCAGAAGTTGCTCACAAATATTGTAATCAAGGTTTGGCTCCTGAAGTGATTGACTGTGTAACTTCTGGTTTCAGAACTAAAGGTGTTCGTGGTTCCGCTGCAATTATCGATCAATGTAAAAATGATTTCGATCCAGCAGTGATTGCCCGCAGACAAGCGGAAGCTCGTGCTCGTGCGGCGGCTGAAAAAGCGAAAGCTGAAGCGGCGGCAGCAGCAAGAGCAGCTGCCGATGCAAAAGCAAAAGCAGATGCTGAAGCAAAACGTAAAGCTGATGAAGCGAAGAAAAATGGTGGCAATGGTGGCGGTCAAACGCAAACGACTCCGACGAAGCCTGCTGCGCCGTCAACTCCTTCTAAACCAGCAACGCCTTCAACAGGTGGTGTAGGCACAACGCCGCAACCACAAAATCCTGCACCAGAACCAAATGGTGTTGGTACAACGCCGGCTCCAGCGCCTGCACCACAACCAGCGCCGCAAGATCCAGCGGACAGCGGTGGTGGAGTGATTGTCGATCTTCCTAGCTTCTAAGAAGATCGCTTCTAAAAAATTATTAAACGGGAAGGGCCGGTTTAACCACTGGCCCTTTTCTTTTGCTGCGGTGTAGACCCAAAAAAATGACAGACACCCTTAAAGAAGCGCGATGAGTTTTTGAATGTCGTTGTGATTTTGGTAAAGACCGAAACCGAAACGTAAACGAGTTCCGCGGGAATCGACTTTCACATTCTTCTTTTTCAAAGCGGCTACAAACTGTTGAGTTTGTTCTACACTTGGCAAATTGAACGTTAAGAAGTGACCGTGATTTTTTAAATCTCCGGCGATTAAAGTTTTGCGACTAAGCAGCGGATGATTTTTCTTCTCTAGCTCTTCTAAGAAAAACTTTTGATTGTCTTGAACGAATGCGTGAATCTTCGCAACCGTAAGACCTTCTTTTTTGAAGAGTTCTAAAGTTGCGATCAAACGATACAGTGCTGTGAAGTCCATCGTGCTTCCCGCATACATCAAACCGTCTGTGGCATAGGGGACTTGATTGCCGACTGCTGACAGATGACCAAGTTCCGTGAACCAGCCCGTGTAAAATGGACGATGGCGCACGGACGTCGGGACGTGAAGGAAACAAGCACCTTCGCCGCCTTGAGCATACTTGTAAGAACCCGCTAGATAAAACGCATGCGCTTCAATTGCAGATAAATCCGTCGGTACGGCCATGAAGCCATGATAACCGTCGATCACAAAAATCGAATTCTTGGAAGCCGCACGGGCCAGGCGATGAATGTCAGCCACCAATGACGAATTGAAGAACACATGACTTAAGAAAACCATGTTCCATTCGCGTGATTTTAATTCTTTCTCAAAACGGTCGTTGAATGTTTCAAACGGAGCGACCGGAACTTTCACAACTTCGAATTGGGAAAATTCTGATAAGCGATTCACTTGGCGATCAAAGCTATAGAATTCAGAATCTGTCGTCAGGATCGAAACTTTACCAGCATTCCAATCTAATGAACTCATCAAGCGAAAGACAAACTCGTGTGTGTTCGGTGCGAACACAATTTGTTCTGGTTTGGATAAGTTCAAATTTTCCGCGATCAATTTTTGTGCGGCAGTAACTTTTGCACTGAAAAGGTAACCCCATTTATCGTCAACGTGGGCGGCAGAATCATCCCAGTATTGGAGTTGGGCATCGCGAGTCACATCGGGCCAGTAGTGATGGCTGTGGCTTGCGAAATGAAGGTGGTTAGGATTCGCCTCTAAAAATCTTTTATAAAGATGTTTGTACATAAGGCGATGATAATAAAAAAGGGAGTCAAAGACTCCCTTTTTTTATGCGCTCTGTGCTAGCAGAAGTGCAGACTAGAAGTAACCTTCGTCGTCGCCGAAATCATCGTCGTCGTCTTCGTCATCTTCGTCTTCATCATCGTCATTGCTAGTTTTTACGCTACCAATTTCGTTTTCTTCTTCTTCATCGTCTTCTTCGATGTCGTCGAAAGATTCGTCGTCAGACTCTTCGCCTTCTTCTTCAGAAGCTTCCCAGTCGTCACCTTCTTCAACGTCTTCTTCTTCGATATCAACCATGCTGTCTAGTTCAGCTTCGTCATCGAAATCAGAGTTGATGTCTTCGATAGCTGGTTTGATTGCTTCAGTTGCAATTGCACCTGCTACTGCGCCACCTGCAACTTTAGCTGCAGTTGATGCTTTTTCTTTTTTAGGAGCAGCTGGTTTTTTTGCTGCAGGTTTTTTAGCTGCGGCTTTTTTCGGAGCTGCTTTTTTTGCAGCGGCCTTCTTAGGGGCTGCCTTTTTAGCAGCTTTTTTAGGAGCAGCTTTCTTAGCAGGTTTAGCAGCTTTTTTTGGTGCTGCTTTTTTAGCAGGCTTCGCTGCTTTTTTAACAGATTTTTTTGCTACTTTTTTTGCAGCTTTTTTAGCAGGTTTAGCTGCCTTTTTTGGTGCTGCTTTCTTAGCTGGTTTTGCTTTTTTCTTTGCCATGATGTGCTCCTGAAATAAGTGCGTTACAAATGAAATGCCCCCTTAGACTAGCGAGATTTAAGGGGGCAGGCAAAGCAAAATTCATTAGGATTTTCAGAGGCTAGTTTTGAAACTTAGTGGATGATGCCGCTCAAATGGTCATCAATGATTTTTGCGATATCGTTAGGGATCAAAGAAGCGACAAAAAGTCCGCCATTGTATGAACCCGATTTTGGAACAATTGAGAAGTAACCCAAAATTTTTGTCTGAGCTTTGTTTTTAATGGGTAATGTTAGGCCAATATACTCGGGGATGTAGGAGCTTTCGATAAACATACCGACCGCATTGACACCTATATAGATGCGAATCTTATTTTCCGAGTTGTTATTAAGACTGAAGGCTAGTGATGGAGCCTCTCCGGAAGGCATTGCAGGAAGCGGGTTGCCATTTGGGAGTTTGGAAGCGGGCAGCGTAGTAACTCCATGCAGCACGTACTGCAACGGAATGCTGATAGCTACTTGGGCTCTATTATTAACGTCATAATAAGTTTTGATCTTCGCACCTTTAAGATCCGGAATATCCACAGAGATGTTTGAGAACGGTCCCGCAGGAATTGGTAGATTCACGAGCAGGGCGTTGTTGGTCTTGTCCAAACTCATTGCGAAGTTTCCATCGTAGGCACCGCCCGCGACATAACCATCGATATCAAGTTTGTCATAAGCACTTGGAGCAGTCGGAGTTGTTGGCGTTGTCGATTGGCCGTTGTTGCTGCCATTGTCGACAGACTGATTGGTATTGCTAGCAACTGACGACAAAGCTTCAAAGCCGCCACCTGTACACGCTGACAACGAGAAAGCAAAGCCTACGAGCACTACAAGCTGGCTTG
The DNA here is from genome assembly GCF_006874625.1 of Bdellovibrio sp. NC01. Classification (NCBI taxonomy): domain Bacteria; kingdom Pseudomonadati; phylum Bdellovibrionota; class Bdellovibrionia; order Bdellovibrionales; family Pseudobdellovibrionaceae; genus Bdellovibrio; species Bdellovibrio sp. NC01. The sequence goes on along the minus strand of NZ_CP030034.1, from coordinate 3,174,553 downwards.
CGATCAAAAGTTTCATAACTCCTCCATCATGGCTAAACATTTCGGAAGGAATCAGAGTTTACTTTATGTAAATATTCGGAATTACTAGTAAATTAGTTAGACACTTTTTCCAGAGTTCAAAAAATAGGCAGGGAAGTGGAAACTCTTTGGACAAAAAATAAAAAACCCGGAGAGTTTCCTCACCGGGTTTTAGGTTTAAGCTATCGCTCTATCGATTAACCGATTAGTTTCAAAGCCAATTGGTTAGATTGATTTGCTTGAGCCAAAGTCGCAGTACCTGCTTGCAACAAGATGTTGTTACGAGTCATCTCAGAAGATGCTGAAGCAACGTCAGTGTCACGGATACGGCTGTTAGCAGCTGACATATTTTCTTGAGCAACACCCAAGTTGTCTACTGTTGACGTCAAACGATTTTGAAGAGCACCAAGGTTAGCGCGAGTACCAGATACTGAAGTTTGTGCAGCATCCAATTTCGCCAAAGCGTCTTGAGCACCTTCTTTAGAAGAGAAGTCAATACCAGCGATACCCAAAGAATCCAATGTAGCTACGTTTTCAGACGCGTTGAAAGAGATACGATCTTCTTCAGCGTTGTTACGGATACCAACTTGGAAATCGAACTTCGGAGAAGAACCATCCAATAGTTTAGTAGTACCCCATGTCGTAACGTTAGCGATACGTTGAACCTCAGACTTCAACTGAGTAACCTCTTTATTCAACATGCCACGCTCAGTTTCACCAACAGTGTCAGAAGCAGCTTGGATACCCAATTCTCTTAGACGAACTACGATGTTACCGATTTCATTCAAACCACCCTCAGCAGTTTGAACCATTGAGATACCGTCGTTAGCATTTCGTTGAGCTTGAGCAGCAGAACGGATCTGTGCTTTGAAGCTTTCAGAGATTGCTAGACCAGCAGCATCGTCAGCAGCTTTATTGATACGGCTACCAGAAGCTAGTTTTGCCATTGAATCGTTGATTGCTCTTTGTGAACCAACCAAGTTTCTTTGTGCATTAAGTGCGCTAATATTTGTTGTTACTCTCATTCCCATTTTAAATTCCTCCGTTAATATTTATTTTTCATTTTCAATATCCTTCCCTGATTTGTTGTTTGGCTTTGTGAAACCTACTTCCACCAGCCGAGCACTGACATCCGAGTCTGCGCTTTAGTTTTTTTGTTTTAGGCCTTAACGTCTTTCGACATCATCTTGGTATTCTGTTTTTGAGGACCTTACCTCACTCCGCTTTACCAAGTAGTGAACAATCTGTTGTTCTTGTTATGTCATCCTTGAAGGCCCTCCTTTCGGTTATAGCAAAGAGAGTGACCTTCTCTCTTTGACTCCTTCTGAGTTGATTCTTGATGTGAGATTGATCGGGATTTAGGGCGTAGCCTTGACAGGACATGAGGCTGGTTTCGTCGGAAAAAAACAATACTAGTCCAACGATAGATCGAGATTTCAGGACGTAAGATTGTCCTGAATCGAAATTATACAATACTTTTAGTGAGAAAAATTACGCGATTCTCGACTGAAGATCAGTCAATTTCTATGAAGCGACAAAAGGCCATGTTGCCAGCAAGTTCATACTGGTGTGTCTGCGCGGCTTTTGTATGATGTTCGGGAACTAAACCAATCGTGCACACGACTTTATCAGAATCAAAGTGAGAGCAGTCCTCGCAAGAAAAGCGAGTGTCATACTTCATGTAATCCTGGGGGTTGATACGATCTTTGTGAATTGAGGGACGCAAACGCGGTTGAGATTTGCCCTTGGATTTTGGATTCACGATTCCAGCGGGGATCTTCGGCATTTGTTTAGGTCCTCATATTGACATTGGGAAATTAAGACTCATCCTTTAGGTAGATTGCTGGAGGAAAAATGGCAAATGATATTGAAAAAATGACGCGAAAAAGTCAGGAAGCCATGCAAGCGGCTGCCAAATTGGCTGAGCGTAAGGGCAACCCATCGGTTGAACCTGAGCATTTGCTTTTAGAACTCGTACAACAATCAGAGGGGATCGTTCCTCGTCTATTAGATAAATTAAGCGTACCTCAGGCTGATTTCTTGGCTGAGCTTCGCAAAAAGGTCGACCGTTTCCCGCAAATGACGGGTGGAGGCCAAAAACAATTCGCAAGTCCACGTCTTGAAAAAGTCTTCAGTGCAGCTGAAAAAGAGGCTGAAGAGTGGGGCGACGCTTATATTTCTACTGAGCATTTCTTCTTGGCGATGTTGAAATCAGGAGACTCTGAACTTTCAACGTTGTGGAAGAAATATAACATCCGTCCTGAAAACGTAAAAACGGCGCTAACAGAAATGCGTGGCAGCCAAAAAGTGACGGACGACGATCCAGAGAATAAGTACGAGATTTTAAAAAAATATGCGAAGGATTTAACAGCGCTTGCCGCTGAAGGAAAATTGGATCCTGTTGTGGGCCGTGATGAAGAAATTCGTCGCGTAGTCCAAGTATTGTCTCGTCGTACAAAAAACAATCCGGTGCTTATTGGTGAACCGGGTGTTGGTAAGACGGCGATTGCTGAAGGTTTGGCGTTAAGAATTATCAAGCACGACGTGCCTGATAATTTGGTTGGTAAAAAATTGATGGCCCTGGATATGGGGGCGTTGATTGCCGGTGCCAAATACCGTGGTGAATTCGAAGACCGTTTGAAAGCCGTGATCAAAGAAGTGACGACAAGCGAAGGACAAATCATTTTGTTCATCGACGAAATTCACACTTTGGTGGGCGCTGGTAAAACGGAAGGTGCAATGGATGCGGGGCAATTGTTGAAGCCAGCCCTTGCACGCGGTGAACTTCGTTGTATTGGTGCGACGACATTGGATGAATATCGCAAATACATCGAAAAGGATGCGGCTTTAGAAAGACGCTTCCAAACAGTAATGGTTGAAGAACCAAGTGAAGAAGATGCGATTACAATCTTGCGTGGTCTGAAAGAAAAATACGAAGTCCATCATGGTATTCGTATTACAGACTCCGCGCTGGTTGCAGCCGTGAAGCTTTCACGTCGTTACATCACGAATCGTTTCTTGCCGGATAAAGCGATCGACTTGGTCGACGAAGCGGCAAGTAAATTAGGTATTGAAACTCGCTCCGTTCCGGAAGAGATCGATAAGATCGAACGTGAATTGATGCAGCTTCGTATCGAAAAAGAAGCGATGAAAAAAGAAAAGGACGATGCTGCGAAAGAGCGTATCACTGTTCTTGATAAAGAAATCTCAGAGTTGACGGCAAAAAATCAATTGCTGCGCGAACAATGGGAATTCGAAAAGGGCGGCATCACGCAGATTAAAAAGCTTAAGTCCGATATTGAAGATTTGAAAAACTTAATCGCTAAAGCGGAACGCGAAGGTGATTTAGGTAAAGCTGCGGAATTGAAATACGGCAAACTTCCAGAGACTGAGAAAAAGCTCAAAGCCATGGAAGAACGCAGCAAAGAGCAAAAAACAACGGAAAGCCGCATGTTGAAGGAAGAAGTGACTCCTGAAGACATCGCTGAAGTTGTTGCGAAATGGACTGGCATTCCAGTTAGCAAAATGCTTGAAAGCGATATGCAAAAGCTTTTGCACATGGAAGAGACTTTGCAAAAACGTGTGGTGGGTCAAAACCATGCGCTGCAAATCGTTGCTGATGCTATTCGCAGAGCTCGCGCTGAAATTTCAGATCCGAACAGACCGATCGGCAGTTTCATTTTCTTAGGCCCAACGGGCGTAGGTAAAACAGAAACTGTGAAAGCGTTAGCCGAATTCTTGTTCGACGATGAACAAGCGGTCGTCCGTATCGACATGAGTGAGTATATGGAGAAACACTCTGTATCTCGTTTGGTCGGCGCGCCTCCGGGCTATGTGGGTTATGAAGAAGGCGGTCAATTGACTGAAGCCGTTCGTCGCAGACCTTATAGCGTGGTGTTGTTGGATGAAATCGAAAAAGCGCACACGGATGTGTTTAACATCTTATTGCAGGTTTTGGATGATGGTCGATTGACTGACGGTCAAGGTCGCACAGTGGATTTTAAAAACACAGTGTTGATCATGACATCAAACGTCGGTTCACAAGCGATCTTAGATCCGGCAATGAGTGATGAACAAAAACGTGAAGCAGTGACTGAAGCCTTGCGTGGACATTTCCGTCCAGAGTTTTTGAATCGTATCGATGAAACGATCATCTTCAATTCTTTGGGTGAAAATCAAATCGCTGGCATCGTGAAAGTTCAACTGGATTTGGTTGCGCAACGTTTGAAATCGAAACGCATCAACATCGACTTTGACGACAAAGCTGTCGATTTCTTAGCGAAGAAAGGTTACGACCCAATTTATGGTGCCCGTCCTTTGAAGCGTGTGATTCAAACAGAATTGTTGAATCCACTTTCGAAAGAAATCATTTCTGGTAAAGTCAAAGCCGGTGATTCTGTGAAAGTCAGTGCGAAGGACAACAAACTGACATTCTAAAAGTTGTTGGAAAAAAATATTTTTGCTCCCGCTGTGTGAATGCTCAGCGGGATTTTTTTTGCCGATACTCAATCAGACATTGGCAGAGATATTGCTTAAGTAGGGCTTATGTAAGCAGTGACGCTTATACAACTAACAAGGAGGCCCTATGGGTAACGAAAGATCAAACAGAAACATGAACGATTCATCGAACTCTTCTTCTTCAAGAACAAGCGGTAGCTCTTCAAGCAATTCAAGAGATTTGAATCGCAATCAAAACTCTAGCAACAGTTCAAATCAAAGATCATCAGACTCATCAAGAGACGTTGGGAGCAACAGAGGCTCTTCTAACTCTCGCACTGATAGATAGTCCAAACGGCTGGGGTTTTCGTTGGAAAAAACGAAAGCCCTAGCGGCCTTTTCGATACGACAAAGCCGCGGCTTCTGTTAATTGAAAGTCGCAAAAAGGGAGAAAGCCCGAGTGGAAAATCTCCCTGCTCGTGGCAGATCAGGACTGTTAACTAACGATGTCCTCTTCGGCCAATCAAGTCGATGAAGAAACTGATCACAGCTAAAACCAAGAATACGATCAATAGCATTCGACCAATTTCCACTGAAAGACCAGCGACACCGTTCGCACCTAACACAAATGCGACGATGGCCAAGATGAAAAATGCAATGGCAGCACGTAACATGTTAAACCTCCTTGATTGCGGAAATGCTCTTATTAACTTCTGAAGCAATAGTGATGCCCACCAGCCTTTCGTTTGTTAATTGAAAGTGTAAATGTCTTCGAGCAAGAACGTCGCTTTTGCATTGGGGAAAACTGGAACGTGGAGTATTTCTCTAAGAGAAGTCACTTCATACTGTGAAAGGAGTTGGGCAATGCAGAGTCACAAAGAAGTTATCGCCAGAAGCCCCGCCTTTATCGAAGCCGTCGAACTTGCGAAGCAGGTCGCAGAAAGTTCAGCCAATGTTTTAATCGTTGGCGAAAGTGGTTCCGGCAAAGAAGTCATTGCACAAATGATTCATGAACATAGCAAACGAAAAGCAAAAGCTTTCGTACCGCTGAACTGTTCAGCTATTCCAGACAATCTTCTTGAATCAGAACTTTTCGGTTACGCCAAAGGCGCATTCACCGGGGCGGGACTTGCGCGCGTGGGTCTTTTTGAAGAAGCCGAAGGGGGAACTGTTTTTTTAGACGAAATTGCCGATCTTGATATCAACTTGCAGGCAAAATTATTGCGCGTGATTCAAGAGCGCAAAATTAAACGCGTCGGAGAAAATAATTATCGACCTATTAATATTCGCATCATCTGTGCGACCCATGAAAATCTTCACGAATCGATCAAACGGAAAACATTCCGCGAAGATTTATTTTTTAGATTAAATGTTATCTCTATCGAAGTGCCGCCACTGCGCCAGCGTCAGGAAGACATTTTGCCGCTCGCCCAATATTTCCTTCGTCGCTTTGCCACTTTAAATGGAAAAGAGATCACAGGTTTTTCCACAGGTGCTGTCGAAATCTTGTTAAACTACAACTGGCCGGGTAACGTGCGTGAGCTTGAAAACTTAATTGAGCGGGCTGCGGTGTTGTGTACGACTCCACAGGTGGAAGTCGAACATTTGCGTTTGATGCGTTCTTCGCCAAGTATTTCTGATTTAAAAGTTCCGTCATCAAACTTGCAGCAATTTCTTATTGAAAAGCTGCCACAGAAAAAAATCATGCCGATTGAAGAAATCACGCGGCTTTATATTCAGTATGCTCTTGAAGTGAATCGGGGAGCGAAAGATAAGACGGCCCGTGATTTGGGAATAGATCGCAAAACTTTGTATCGACGTTTACGCTCTATTGAAGATAGATCATAAGAACTGCTTTTGATCTTTGCACGCGCGTGAAGATATAACCGCCATCCATGCTGTTGCCGTCGTCTTTAGGAGCAAAGCCGACGGCCTTTTGCAATGGATTGGGGCGTTCACTCATGTTGTAAGTGTTAACGGTACGTACACCTAAATCATTATTCAGATATTCTTTTAATTCTTTTGCGCGGGCGGCACTGAGTTTTAAATCCTGCGATGAACTTTTTGTGCTGTCGTCGGGATAGTCTTTGTCAGCCCACGCTGCAATTTTAACTTCTTCGATCTGACCTTTCTTTTTGGCATCATTCATTAAAGCTGCCAGATCGGCTTTGGATTGTGCTGTCAAAGTGCTTTTGCCTTCTTCAAACTTCACTTCATCGACCATATTTGCGCCCAGCAGTTTGGCGCCGGCTTCTATTTCTGACGGGACCAAGCCGTAAGCTGTCGTGGTCGCCAAAAACAGTGTCGTCAATAAAGCGATTTTTAGTTCGTTCATCATATGAATTTCTTGAAGCAGAATTGATGCCTACGTGGTCCGCGAACTAATGCGAGCTTACTCCTGTTCATGTTCAACCACGCCACGAGGACGGGACTATTAGCCCCATTGAAGCTTTAGCAAACTTAAAACGATTGACTAGGTGTCGTCGAAATTTTGAAATGGAGTTATGAAAAATATTATTGCAATCACTCTTTGTGTTTTGTCTTTATCTTCATACTCTTTCGCAGCAGAGCGTTCTCCAGCTAGCAGCAGCAGACGTCCGCTGACTTATGATTTAAGCGGTGGTGTGGGTTCATACAATGGCAACTCTTACACAGAGCTTGATTTGGGTTTGAACTGGTGGGTTCAAGACTGGTTGAACTGGCGCAACTCGATCTTCACGCAATTTGGTTCGACAATTAACACTGTCTACGGTTTGGATACAGCCCTGCTTGTGGAAGGTTCGCTGTACACAGAAGGTCGTGGCTTTGGTGTTGACGTCTTCGCGGGCCCGGGTTTGCGTTTTGCCAATGAAGATTCAAACGGTGCATTTGCAAAAGCAGGTTTGGTTTTTAATCTTGGTGGATTGCGAATCGGTGGTGGTGCGCAAGTTACTCACTACTATACAACTCGTACAGATAAGAACGACGTGAAACTTCCTGATGATGAAGTTCAGTATTTCATCATCTTGTCGGGTGGCGGCTCGTTCTAATTTTCTTAGAACATTCTGCGTCCAAAGATACATAACGATGTCTAAAGCTTTCGATCAAGTTTTAGACATTTAGAATTTGCGCTCTAGACAGTGTCACATAACTTTTCAGTAAAACAGTCTAAGAATTCGACAAGCGAAAATTTTTTGAATGCTGCGAATTTTTTGACTCTCGAATTATTTCCAACACTTATCGTGTCCCATAGTGAAACTAGTTTTTCATTTCCCAATTTTTTTGTGTACTTAGCCGCGCTTTAAGTTCCCAGACCAAAATCCGTATACTGTGCGTGAACACCGAAACAATTTTCGAACCCTGCGGTCACCGATGACCCATGGGGAAGGGAACAGGAAGATGAAGACGATTGGAAAAATCGCAGTGCTCGTCGCTGGGGCTGCAATGACAATGGGTAACCAGAAATGTCAGCAACAAGCAGCAGTACCAGAGCGCGCTCTGAAAAAAATTGTCGACATGGGTTCGATCAAATCGAGCGCAGTTAATTTTCCTGGTGGAAGTTTTGACTTCCAATTTGTTGCGAATCAACAAGTGTACGGCGTGCTACAAGAAAGCAAAGATTTTGTTTTCAAATATGCTCCACCAATTGCAACAGCTCCATTGACGTCAACGACGAATGCAAATGGCGATACAAATCTTTTCAATCTATCTAAAGCTGATAGCGCGATGATGAAAGCGTCTGCTGTTGAAGCAGGTAAAACAGATAGCTATGATGTGCAATACGCACAGACAGCTTGGTGTATGGTGAACGTGCCGCAAGTTAAGATCGCTGGTTCAGTGAACTCGTTTGAGTTGATCGGTGGTGGCGGTATTACTCTTGGTTTTACGCCTGCAGGTGCATATCCAACGAATGGTTTGGCGTCAGCGGGTTTGAATTTGCAATTCGCGCAACTTGATTTGTCGATGATTGCAACTCGTCCTCTCAGCTCGACAGTTGTTGCGGCTTCGAATGTCACATCTAAGCAAACGAAAACAGCAGTGAACTTCTCTTTGAATTTTGGTGCCTTCAGTGTGGGCCCAAGTGCTTACTATCAAACGCCGCTTGCGACAGTGTCTAAGACCGCTTTGACGAAAGCCGTTTCTGGTTTGAGTGATCAATTGAAATCAGAAGAATGGTACACACGTGTGATGGCAAATCACGACACGCATTTGATTATCGTGGGTGGTACTGACGTGGGCCTTGAACCGGGCGACCAATTGTTGGTGTACAACGAAGAATACTACTGGGAAGGCGAGCCTTGTAATTCAAAATATCTAGGTGGTGTCGCTTCTGCGGGTGCCGCGGTTGCAAAAATTGAAATCGATTCCGTCGGTGACGAGATCTCTCGTGGTCGCGTGATTGAACAGAACGACTACAATGCAGTTATTGGCGCGAAAGTGAAGCTCTTCAAATTCCACGCGGCCGACTATGTTCCGCCAGCAGCGGGTGTTCAGCCGACATCAAGCTCTGTGGCTTCGACATCATCCGGCAGCCAAACGGTGGCTTCAAAAGCGACTGGTGGCAGATAGGGTTTTCCCTCTGAAAAATCGTCCACTTTCCTTGCCAATTTAGGCGCTAAAGTGTAGGGTCTCGGCCATTAAGCTAGAGGCCCTTATGTTTTCTGGAATTGTAGAATCCGTGATGCCCATTACGAGCTCTGAAGAGCTTGTTAATGCCTATCGTATTAAAATCAAAAAACCTAGTGAATTCAATGATATAAAGCTTGGTGATAGCATCGCTTGTGATGGCGTTTGCTTGACTGTGGAAGCCTTTGACGAGCAGACGATGACGTTTGCTTTGGCGGCGGAAACAATCAAGGTTCTTGAGTGGAACCCTACAAGCTGGCTAGGTAAAAACGTAAATCTCGAAAGAAGTTTGCGTTTTGGCGACCGTATTCACGGTCATCTTGTGACTGGTCACGTCGACAGCCTTGGAACTGTGACTCGCGCTGAGCTTCAGGGCGAATCGTTCTTCTTGGACGTGCAAGTTGCCAATACCATCCTGCCATTTGTTTGGAAAAAAGGTTCAATCACTTTGAATGGTGTCAGCCTGACAGTGAATGAATTGAATGGCTCAACAGTTTCTGTATGCTTGATTCCTGAAACGATCAAACGCACAAACTTGGGCGAGTTCAAACCAGGCAGTCGCATCAATGTTGAGCCTGACTACATGGCTCGTGCAATTCAAAGATCTCTTGAAGTGAAAAAGGACTAAACGTGGAATTCAATACAATCCCAGAAATTATCGATGACGTCCGCGCCGGTAAAATCGTGATCCTTGTTGACGATGAAGATCGTGAAAACGAAGGCGACTTGATCCTGGCGACAGATCACGTAAATGCTCAAGCGATCAACTTCATGATCACGGAAGCTCGCGGTTTGGTTTGTTTGTGTATGACTGCACAACAAATGGATCGTTTGCAATTGCCGTTGATGGTTCGTGATGAATACAACTATGCTCCGAACAAAACAGCGTTCACAGTTTCGATTGAAGCCGCAGAAGGTATCTCGACGGGTATTTCTGCTGCGGATCGTGCGCACACTTGTAAAGTGGCTGCGAATCCTCATGCTAAACCTACTGACGTTCACATGCCTGGTCACATCTTTCCTATTCGCGCGCAACAAGGTGGCGTGTTGAAACGTGCGGGTCACACAGAAGCCAGTGTGGATCTTGCGCGCATGGCGGGCTTAAATGCAGCAGCGGTTATTTGTGAAGTGATGAATGCCGATGGCTCGATGGCTCGCGTTCCGGATCTTCGCGAATTCGCTAAAAAGCACAACATCAAAATCGGTACGATCGTTGATTTGATTGCCTACCGTTTGGCGAATGAAACTTTGGTGGAAGAGCTAACAAGCATTTCGTTGCCAGCGTCTTTCGGTGAAAACTATAAAGCGCGTGTATTCAAAAGCACGGTGGACGGTCTTGAACATCTTGTCGTGCAAAAAGGCGAGATCAAAAAAGATCATCCGACATTGGTGCGTGTTCACGTTGACAACTTCACTCGTGATTTCATGTCGGCGTTGCAAACGGGTGCTTCATCAGTTGCTGAAAGCTTCAAAATGATTGAAGAAGCAGGTTCTGGTGCTTTTGTTCTTTTGCGCGGTAACAATCGCACAGCCAATCTTTCACAAGAATTGCAAGTCCTTGTTGGTATGGAAGACGTTCGTCCTTCCACTCCGCTTATGGATGAAAGAGATTACGGTATCGGTGCGCAGATCTTGCGCGAAATTGGCGCGAATAAAATTCGCCTGATCACAAACAAGCCCGAGAAAAAAGTGGGCTTGAAAGCATTTGATTTAGAAATTGTTGAAATTGTAGCGATCGAAAATTGTAAAGGGGCCCACTAATGGCAAATATCAAAGTCGGAGTAGTTACTGCTCGTTGGAATAACGAAATCACTGAAAAGTTGGAAGAAGGCGCCATTAGCTATCTTGAGTCTTGTGAAGGTGTTGAAATCTTCGCAGCACTTGTTCCAGGTGCGGTTGAAATCCCTTTGGCGTGCCAAGCTTTCTTGGACGCGGGTTGTGATGGCGTTGTTGCCTTGGGTGCTGTGATCCGTGGGGATACTACTCACTACGATTATGTCTGCAATTCAGTTACGGACGGTATCACTCGTTTGATGTTGGATTATAAAAAGCCAGTTGGTTTTGGTGTTTTGACAACTGAAAACGAAGAGCAAGCATTAGCTCGCGCTGGCGGCTCTCATGGCAATAAAGGTGCGGAAGCAGCTCAAGTTGTTATGGAAATGATCGGTTTGACTCAAGAGATCCCTGCGACTTTGAAAACTGCTAAAATGATGGCGGCTTCAGCTCCCAAAGCAAAAGCAACTGCTAAAGCAGCTCCAAAGAAGCCAGTTAAAGATGCAGCGTCAAAAGCGAAGGCTGCAAAAAAATCCGCGAAAAAATCTAAGAAGTAATTTAGGATTGTGGGGGAATGAGTACACAACACAAAGATGACTTTCTTCCTCCTGGTCCCCAGGAGTTCAAAAAACGACGCCGAGAAATATTTATTGTTCTCTTGGTGTCGTTTTTGTTCGTTTTACTGACGTGGTTTGAGATCCGTCTCTTCGCAACCAGTCAGCAGCTTCCGTTCGTTCATAGTATTTTCTTTTTCGGTCTGGTGAACTTCAACATCGTGCTGTTGTTGTTGCTGTTGTTCATGATCTTCCGCAACGTCGTGAAGGTCTTCGTTGAACGGCAAGGGAAAATCTTCGGAAGCAGTCTTAAAGCAAAACTGATCGCGGCCTTCGTGGCATTTTCGTTCATTCCGACAGTTTTGATGTTCATCATTTCGGTGTTCTATATCAACTCAAGCTTCGATAAGTGGTTCAGTGCCAAGATGGCGGGCGTATTAAAAAGCTCAATCGAAGTCACGAACGCTTATTATTTCAATGCGAAGAAAAAGAACTATCACTTCGCGCATCAGATCGCAGATTCGGTTCGTCCCATCTACAATCCAGAGCAAATCAAAAATAAGATCGAAACCTTACGTAAAGAATTCGCGTTGGATGCAGTGGAATACTATCCGTCGCTATTCGGTAAACGCATCGTCGTTTCTGCGGAAGACGACACCGTTCCAACGGTTCCCGCCGTGTCGCTGGAATTCTTGCAAAAAGGTATTAAGGTTCAAGCCGAAGCCAGTATCATCCATCAATTTGGCGATGGTAACTTAGTGCGCGTGATCGTTCCGGTGAAAGAAGGTGCCGATCGGGGTGCCATTGTTGTCTCTAGCTTCTTGCCGTTGTCACTGGTTTCGAAGATGGATGACATTTCGACCGCGTATGATGAATTCCGGGATATCAATCCTCTCGAATATCCGTTGAAGTCGATTTACTTGATCATCTTGGTGTTAATGACCTTTGTGATCTTGTTGGCGGCAACATGGTTTGGTTTCTATCTGGCGCGGCAGTTATCGATTCCAATTGTGCAGTTGGGACGAGCGACCCGCAGGGTGGCCGGTGGTGACTATACCACTTTGAATATCAAATCTGGCTCTGAAGAGATCAACGATTTGATTTCAAGCTTTAATCAAATGACCGTGAATCTTGAAAGCACGCTCGAAGAACTAGATCAGCATGCGCGCTATACCGATACGGTTTTGAAAAACGTAAACACGGGCGTGATCTCTGTCGATCAGGCGGGGAATGTGACGACAATCAATCGTCATGCGGCGCAGTTGTTGCGTGTTGATCCTGAAAAATACATTGGCTCGTCAGTGCGCGAACTTTTGACGTTGGAATATTTCCGTACCTTTGCAGAGCTTTTGAAGACGATGCAGGATCATAAAGTCGAAAGTATTCAAAAAGAATTGCGCATCAATGTGCATGGTGAAGCTGTGCCATTGCAGATGACTCTTTCGATTCTTAAAGATGAAAAAGGCCACGAAGTGGGTAAGATCTTGGTGTTCGATGATATGACGCCAATCGTATCGGCACAACGTGCGGCTGCATGGACTGAAGTGGCTCGTCGTATCGCTCATGAAATTAAAAATCCGCTGACGCCGATTAAGCTGTCTGCGGAACGTCTGCAAAGAAAGTTCGGTGCTTCCATCACAGATCCGGCATTCAATGAATGTACGACGATGATTGTGAAGCAAGTGGATGGTTTGAAAAATCTGGTCAACGAATTCTCGAACTTTGCACGTTTGCCACAAGCTCGCCCGGTGGTTGCGAATTTAAATTCTGTGGTGGAAGAGTCGTTGGGACTTTATCGCCAAGCACATCCGCAAGTGCAGTTTATTTTTGCTCCTGATCACGAGCTTCCAGACTTCAAATTTGACCCGGACCAAATCAAACGTGTCCTCGTAAATTTGGTCGATAATGCGGTGTCGGCTGTTGCAAAAGAACCACAGCCTAGTGTGCAAATAGTCACTCGTTATGACAAAGACATCAAAACAGTGCGTTTGACTGTGGCAGACAACGGCGAAGGCATTCCTGCTGCGGATCGAAATCGTATTTTTGAGCCGTACTACTCTACAAAAGAGGGCGGAACTGGTTTAGGCTTAGCTATCGTAAAAAGGATCATCGAAGATCACAACGGCTTCATTCGCGCGACTGCAAATGAACCGCAAGGTGTGAAGATGGTGATCGAGATGCCGGTGAATGAAGTTGGCGCATGGAAGCCATCTGAAGAATAGGCTTTTGGAAAATTTTGAAAGAAGGTCGGTATGACTCCTCAATCTACTAAAATTTTGATTATCGATGACGAAGCTCCCATTCGTGATGTGCTTTCGGCTTCATTGAAAGACGAAGGCTATCAAGTTTTCTTAGCTCACGATGGTGAAACAGGTTTGAAAGCGATCAAAGACATTCAACCAGATATCGTATTCCAAGATATCTGGATGCCAGGTAAATACGATGGCATCGAAGTGTTGACGATGGCTCGTAAAGAATTTCCTCACGTTGAGTTCGTGATGATCTCTGGTCACGGTACGATCGAAACTGCGGTGAAAGCAACAAAGCTTGGCGCGTGGGACTTCATCGAAAAACCGTTGTCGATGGATAAAATCCTGATCGTGATTTCAAACATCCTTAGCTACCAACAACAAAAAGAAGAAAAGGCTTTATTGTTGAATAAACTTCGTAAGTCGATCGCCTTGATTGGTGAAGCTCCGGCTTTGGTTGCAACAAAACAAATCATCGCACGTGTTGCGCCGACGAACTCTTGGGTGCTGATCCAAGGTGAAGCGGGCTCTGGTAAAAAATTGGTAGCTGAAAACATTCACTACATGAGCACGCGCGCTTCTCGTCCGTTTGTTGATATCAATTGTGCGGGTGTACCTGAAGATCTTTTGGCTTCAGAAATATTCGGTATCGAAAAAGGCGCTATGCCTGGTGTTGAGCGCACAAAAAAGGGTAAACTTGATCTTGCCGCTGGCGGAACATTGTTTATCGCTGAAATCGCAGCGATGAACAAAGAAACTCAAGCAAAGCTCATGAGCTATTTGGATGAGAAAAAATATTCTCGCGTGGGCAGCTCTGAAGCTGTTGAAAACGACGTGCGTGTGATCGCGGCTTCAAGCAAAGACTTGGATAAAGAAGTTAAAGAAGGCCGCTTCCGCGAAGATCTTTACTATCGCTTAAACGTTATCCCGTTCCGTGTGCCGTCATTGAAAGAACATCCGGAAGACATTCCAGTTTTGACTTCATACTTCGCTGACAACGTGTCTCGTGAAGGTGGTTATGCGAAGAAAGCTTTCTCGGAACAAGCGATGAATCACATGATCGCTTACGGCTGGCCAGGTAACGTGCGTGAACTTAAAAACTTCGTTGAACGCGTTTACATCCTGACTCCAGGTGAATTCGTCGATCTTCATGACGTGCGTTTCGCAGGTCTTGTTGAACTATCTGGCGAAGGCGGTAAGACGATGGACATTCAAGGTCTATCAACATTCCGTGAAGCTCGTGCAGAATTTGAAAAAGAATATCTTCTTAAGAAGATTGCTGAAAATGGTGGTAACATTTCTCGTACGGCCGAAGTTATCGGTCTTGAGCGTAGTTACTTGCACCGTAAGATCAAAGCTTACGGCATCGATACAAAAGATACTTAAAAGGGAAGACACATGTCAGATACAGCGATTAAGCCAACACGTTCAGAAAACTACCCAGAGTGGTACCAACAAGTTATCACAGCCGCAGACATGGCAGAGAATTCTCCAGTTCGTGGTTGCATGGTGATTAAACCTTGGGGTTATGCAGTTTGGGAAAACATGCAAGCCGTTTTAGACCGTAAATTCAAAGACACAGGTCACGTGAACGCGTACTTCCCGTTATTGATTCCACTTTCATTCTTGGAAAAAGAAGCGGAACACGTTGAAGGTTTCGCTAAAGAGTGCGCAGTTGTGACTCATCACCGTTTGAAAGGTGATGGCAACGGCAAACTTATTCCAGACGGTGAATTGGAAGAGCCACTTATTATTCGTCCAACTTCTGAAACAATCATCGGTCACCAATTCGCAAAATGGGTCAAATCATATCGTGATCTTCCTGTTTTGATTAACCAATGGTGTAACGTGATGAGATGGGAAATGCGCACGCGCATGTTCCTTCGTACAGCGGAATTCTTGTGGCAAGAAGGTCACACAGTTCACGCAACTGCAAAAGAAGCTCAAGAAGAAACTTTGCAGATGTTGGACGTTTACGCAGACTTCGCTGAAAACTACATGGCGATGCCTGTGATCAAAGGTATGAAAACAACTGACGAACGTTTCCCAGGTGCAGTTGACACTTATACGATTGAGGCGATGATGCAAGATCGTAAAGCGTTGCAAGCGGGTACGTCGCATTTCTTAGGTCAAAACTTCGCTAAAGCTTCAGGCATCAAATACTTGAGCGCTGAAGGTAAAGAAGAAACAGCATGGACAACTTCATGGGGTGTTTCAACTCGCTTGATCGGCGGTTTGATCATGACTCACTCTGATGACAACGGTTTTGTTGTTCCGCCGAAGATTGCTCCTTTGCATGTGGTGATCGTTCCTATTTATCGCAATGACGATGAAAAAGCGGGCGTTCTTGAATACGTAAACAGCCTTGCAAAAGAATTGAAAGCGAAAGACTTCGCGGGCGGCAGCGTGCGCGTGAAAGTTGATGACCGCGATATCCGTGGTGGCGATAAAGCATGGCAATACATCAAACAAGGTGTTCCAGTGCGTGTTGAAGTCGGCCCTCGTGATATGGCGAAAGGCGAAGTTTTTGTTGGTCGTCGTGATCGTGGTCCAAAAGAAAAAGCGGGCCAAGCACGTGATGCCTTTGTTGCAAACATCGCAGGTCTTTTGCAAGAGATCCAAGATGGTTTGTTCGCGAAAGCCAAAGCCTTCCGCGATGAAAATATCAAGACAATCACTTCATTGAAAGATTTCGAAGCGTATTTCAAAGGTGACGAATCTTCTGCGCCAGGTTTCGCAAAAGTTCCTTGGTGTGAAGAAGGCATGGGTCACGAATTGCTAGCGCAATTGAAAGTAACTCCACGTTGTATTCCATTGGAGCAAGACGCAGTAACGGGCACTTGTATCTTCTCTGGAAAACCTGCGACGAAGTGGGTTCTTTTCGCGAAATCTTACTAAGATCTGTAGGGACCCAAGTGTTGCCTTTACGAGGTGACTTCGGTCCACAAAAATTGCAGTTTTCTTATGTCATAAAGAACATAAATTTGTCGAACGGAGGGATTTTCCCTCCGTTTTTTTATTTCTTTTGACGAGCCTTCACGCGACTTCCACACTCACGGGTAAGAGTGCTGTGGGGGTTTTCTATGAGACATTTTATCTTAGGATTGCTTCTGTGTGTTGCCACATCACATGCTCAAGCTTTCACACCACAGCTTGATGATTTGATGACTCCTGATGAACTTGCAAAAGAAATCGGGGCTCCTCGCACTGAAAAAGATGCATCGACAATCAATCCCGACGAAATTGCGCTGAAAGACGGTATCAATATTTTCCGCGAATACGCACTTGTGATTCGTGTTAATAAATCGGCGTACGGCCCTGGCGCACAGACAATGACTGTGTATGAAATGGGTTATCCCGTGGCGACTTATCTTGTTTCCACAGGGCGTGAAAGATATGAACAAGCGAAGAGTGGCCGTTGGTATTGGACGGTGACTCCACCGGGAACTTTTACTCCATTCAAATTGATTCGCGATCACTATTCCAATACCTGGGAAGCCCACATGGAGTACGCCGCTTTCTTTAACGGTGGCATCGCCATTCATGCGACAACACCTGATCATTACAAAGAGTTAGGCAGGCGTGCCTCTGGAGGCTGCGTTCGCCTTCACAAAGACAATGCGAAAATCATTTATGAAAAAATCCAAGCCCAAAAACGTGCGATGGTGCCGCTGTTCAATCACAATGGTCGAGTTGCACGCGACGTAAATGGTAATCCCATCCGTGTGATGGGGTACAACACGTTGATCATCGTAGAGGAGCAATTTTATAATTAGTCTTTATATGTCCCTGGCGAAACAGCCTTTCAAGTTCCCAACGGGGGGCCGCTGATCGGAATCTGCAAGCCGGGGCTTTTTATTTTCCAGCCGTTGCCGTTGCTGTTGTTGCAACGGTTTCGTTTTTTTTCAGAGATGAATTATCTGGGCGAGAAAACAGGAAGCTTGAAAAGAACAACAGTAGGCAGATGATAACTGGTGTGATTGCTTTCAGGCTCATGGGGTCCCCCTGAGCCTTATCTTCCCTCACATGGTGGTGAAAAAGGAACTCTTCAGTAGTAGAGTTTCGATTACATTCACACCATTCCTTACTAGCCGTAAGCTAGAATACGGAAATGCAATACTTACAGAGGATAGGCTTTTAATAATTCGCTTTTATTGCGCTCATTAAATTTGCCAGCACGGCTGCACATCAGATTGTCTAGGTCGAATTGATAGCTCACAAAAGCTTGTTCGGTATCATCCCAGAATTCGATGTAGCAGTCTGGAAAACCAAGGACATGTCCATACTCGTGACGAATCGTCCATTGCGAATCCCAAGCGTCCAGTGAAATTTGTGAATCCATTGTGATTTGATTGCCACCGACTTCATCCACGTACGCAACTGTGCCGGGCACAAAACGAATGTTAGCTAACGCCGAAGAATCGAAATTCAGATTCAATTTTCCGGTTGGCCATTTCCATTCGTCTTCAACGTTCTTTTTAACGAACTGATTGATGGCTTCAATTTGTGAAGGCTTGAATGGCATTTCAAGATTGCCGCCGACAGCTTTAACATCTTTGCGAGGGACCGTGACTTCAAAGAATTTTTCATAGTTCTTTGCGGCATCAGTTTGATAGCGTTTAAAGACATCAAACAAAGAGTTATCACGAAGCGCGCGATTCACAGCGGAATCACAGGGTGTTTCGTATTTTGCTGAATTAAAGCACACATCCCACACCCAGCCTTTAAGCTGCTTTTGACGATCGGCGGGCAAAGTCGAAAACACAGAAAGCTCAGCCTTTAATTTGTCATCACCAATATTTGAAAGGAAGCGCAAACCACGGAAGTCGAAAATCTTTTGCGTGCGGAAGTACGGAATATTTTTGCGCATTCCATTCCAGCGCAAAGAGTGTGAATAAAGAACATCGACCTTGCGAGCCCACAAGCGATACGTTTCAAGATCGACGGGCAACTGCTTTGGCAAAGAAGCCGTGCCAAGCAAAACGTCTTTCAATGCTGCCGGCATGTCCTTTTCGATTTGCACCCAACGTTCGTTCAACAACGGATCGTTGTAACGAAACGGATCTTCCATCGGAATACCTTTAGAAGAACCAGGAGTAGACAATTGAATTTTATCTTCAGGCTTGCGATCAGCATTCAACAGATTCAGCCATTCTAAATTTCTTGGGCCCACTTTCAAAACGTTGTGCCAAGCTTGGGGTGGTTCTGCGACAAGATTATTTTGTGAACGCAACTCAGCCGGGTAGGCCGTTGAACTTGCCTCAATATCCGGAAGTCCCATGTAATGATGGTGATTATTTGGAGAAGCTTCAACCGGAGACCAATATTTAAGGATAAGGAAAAGGATAAGCATGCGCGGATAATAGAGGTTGCTAACAACGGGTCAAAGAAATCCAAACAACAAGGAGCGTCGAATTGTCAGGTTTGTGTTAGGGCCGTTGACGAAACTTTATCACAATCGATAGCGTATAGCGCATTCCAAGGAAATTTGATGATGGGTAGACCGCAAGGAACTTATAAGTTCTACAAGTCGAAGAAGCCTTCCGGCAGAAGTCGTGGAGGACCTCCGGGAGAAGAGAATTCCCGTGACGGAGCCCTGCGTGTAACCAGCAGTGTGCTTTCCCACCACTCGTGTCTCCAAAAATCCGTATCTGTATCTGTAAATTCAATCTCTAAAATTAAATATCAATTCAATGAAGGCGTCCAAAAGACGCCTTTTTTATTTTCTAAAGGGGTCTAGAAATGTGTGGAGTTGTCGGACTGATCGGAGAAGACAAAGCTGGCGAGAAACTATACCCCGCTCTGTTCGCGCTTCAACACCGTGGTCAAGACGCCGCAGGCATTTTGAGTTTTGATTTTACAAAAGGCGAATTTCAGCTCGAAAAAGATTTAGGCTTGGTTTCACAAGTCTTCCCCTTAGATCGTTTGGGCCGTTTAAAAGGCAGCATGGCGTTGGGACACACGCGCTATTCAACGATCGGCACCGTCGAAAAGGAAGACCTTCAACCCCTGGTATTGAGTTATCCAAATGGCTTGGGCATGGTTCACAACGGCAACGTCACTAATTATTCAGAAATAGTTGAATACGTTCGCCGTCGTCGCAGCCGCTGGACTTTCACGCGCAACGATTTAGAGATTCTACTGCATATGATGTCGATCGGTGTTTCCGATCAGTTAGAAAAAGGTTTGGAATTAAACGCCGAAGTCCTTGCGAAAGCGGCACGCCAAGTGGTTGAGCAAGTCAAAGGTGCTTATAGCATTGTCGGCATGATGGCGGATCAAGGGATGTTCGCTTTCTGTGATTCTCAAGGCATCAGACCCTTACTGATCGGTCGACAATATAAAGACGGAAAATATTCGTACTGTTTTGCCTCTGAAAAGCAGGTCTTCTTTGGCTTAGGCTACGATTATTGGCGAGACGTCCGCCCTGGTGAATTCGTCTTTGTCGATCGTGATCAAAATATTCACTCTTATTCATTAGCAGAAAAAACTGCTCGTCCTTGTATGTTTGAATGGATTTATTTCGCAGGGGCTGAAACAGAATGGCACGGTCGTCCGGTCTATGAAGTGCGTTTGCGCTTAGGTGAAATCTTAGCGGCAGAGGCGATTAAAAAGATGCACAAAGATAAAATTCAAATTGATGTGGTTGCACCGGTTCCAGATACATCACGTGCAGCCGCTTTACGATTGGCTGAAGTTTTAGAAAAGCCTTACCGCGAAGTTCTTATTAAAAACCGTTATGTGCAAAGAAGTTTCATCGTTAATGAGCCTGAAGTTCGTAAAGCGATGGTGAACCTAAAACTTTTGCCGGTTGAAAGCGAAATTCGCGGCAAAAATATTTTACTAGTAGATGACAGCATTGTGCGCGGAACAACCTCTGCGCGTATCATTCAATTATTGCGCGAATCGGGTGCTGCGAAAGTTTATTTGGCTAGCACGTGTCCACCGATTCGCCATCCCTGTTTTTATGGCATTGATTTTCCAGAAGGAGAATCGCTTGTTGCCTATCAAAAAACTGAAGACCAAGTCGCGCACTTATTGGGTGTCGATGCCTTGATCTATTTACCTTTAGAAAGATTAAAAGAAGCAATTGGTTTGCAAACGCTTTGCACGGCTTGCCTGGACGGAGACTATCCAGTGCCAGTCGCAAAAGAAGCATTTTTAGACGTCAGAAACCGCAACATTGGTGGCGGTGGAAAGAATGAGGTGAACGTATGAAGATTCAAGTTATTTTCGGCAGTCAAAGTGATGAGCGTGTTTATGGTCCTCTTTGTCGCTCTTTAGAAAGTCTTGGCGAAGTGAAGATGGAGGTCGCATCAGCGCATCGAAATCCAGAACGTGTACGTGAACTTGTGACGACTTCTGATGCCGATGTTTTTGTGACAGGTGCAGGCCTAGCGGCTCACTTACCGGGTGTCGTGGCATCTTTAACTAAGAAGCCGGTTTTTGGTGTAGCTGTGAATGGTGCGTTTGCTGGTATGGATGCGTTCTTGTCGATTGCACAAATGCCTAAAGATATTCCCGTTGCAGGTGTGATGGAAAATCAGATCGAGCAAATCGGTGCTTATCTAAAACGTGCCAATAAATTCGATAAAGGCACGTTGAAAATTTCATGGAATCCGTATCGCAGCGAAAATGAAGTGCTGGCGCGCACATTACAAGAACTGCGCGAAAAATCAGGCTTGCCGGTTGAGTGGATTGAACCTTCTCACCCTGAATGCCAAGGCGAAATCGTTCTTGCTGGTGAAAAGCCACAGGGGCGTGGACTTTGTCTTTATGTCTGTGAAAAAGAAAAACTGCAAAACCCGGTCATGGCAGCGCAGTTTTTCAGTGAAGCACAAGGCGGTGGCATGTGGGTGGGAGTCAACAACTCTACAAACTTCCTATTACAACTTAAAAAAATGAAGGAGATGAACTAATGACTCCTCTTTATCGTGGTTCGGTCAAGGACATCTACAAGCAAGATGAAAACTTGCTATTTAAGTACAGTAATCGTTATTCCGTCTTTGATTGGGGAGAAATGCCCAATGAAATTCCACAAAAAGGCCAAGCGTTAGCAGCGATGGCAGCACTGTTTTTCGAATATTTGGGCAAGCAAGGAATTCAATCGCATTACCTTAAAAAGGCAGCGAATGATTCCATTTTAGTAAACGAAGTGTCGGTGCTTCGCCCGCATTGGGAAAATGGCGTTTACGATTATTCAATGTACGCGGATGAACCAACAAATTGCTTAGTACCTTTGGAAGTGATTTTCCGTATCCACTTGGGCAAAGGCAATTCATTGGAATCGCGCTTGAAAAAGAATCCAGCCTATTTGTCAGAGCTGGGCTTAAGCGCCATTCCCGATTCAACCCAAAGCTTTATGCCTCCATTAGTTGAATGCTCTACAAAACTTGAAAGCACGGATCGCTATTTAACTCGTAAAGAAATTGCGGCGATGGAAGTCATCCGCGCTGAAGAGCTTCAAGACGTGTATGCGAAAACTCATCAAGTGGCAGAGCACTTACAAAATCTTTTTGCTTCCTTCGGCGTGAAGTTGTGGGACGGGAAATTCGAATACGCCTTTGGTAAAGACCAGAATGGCAAGCGCGAAATCTTCTTGGTGGATTCAATCGGTCCCGATGAATTGCGTCTGACGTATGAAGGAGCACCACTTTCAAAAGAGTTCCTTCGCCAGGTTTACGCTGGATCTGCCTGGTATGAAGCTGTTTCTAAAGCCAAGGAGCTTGCTAAAGAACGCGGTACAAATAATTGGAAAGAAATCTGCATCAATGAATTGCAACAAACTCCACAAGCGCTAACGGAAAGACAAATTTCTGTCGCTTCATTGCTTTACAAAGCATTGGCTAACGAAGTTGCGCGCGCGACTTCACAAGCATTGCCTTTTGAACAAGAGGCAAATCTTAAACACTGGAGAAAAGAATGCGAGTCCTTGTTATAGGCAAAGGCGGGCGCGAACACGCGCTTGCGCAGAAAATTTCTGAATCACGCCAGCTTGAAAAGATTTGGGTGGCGCCAGGCAATCCCGGAATGCAGCAGTCGGGATTTGAATGTGTTGCTGTTGAAAAGACCTTCGATGTTTTGTCTTTCTGTAAAAGTGAACTTGTCGATCTTGTTGTGCTTGGGCCAGAAGGAGCCATCCTTTCGGATTTAAAACAGACTTTGGAAAATGCGGGCATTTCGTGTTTGGCTCCGATTCCAGAGGCTGCCCAACTTGAATCATCTAAAGTTTTTTGCAAAAAGATTTTGTCTTCTGCGCAAGTGAAGACCGCCGCATTTGAAATCGCAAAAGATCTTGAGTCAGCGCAGAGTTTGATTGTGAAACATAATTTCTCTAAGCCCTTGGTTATTAAAGCCGACGGTCTGGCTCAAGGAAAAGGTGTCGCAGTTTGTGAAAGTGCGGAACGGGCTTTCCCGGAAGCACAGAGTTTGTCATCGGCTTATGGCTTTCCATTACTTTTTGAAGAATGCCTTATCGGCAAAGAACTTTCTGCATTTGCATTGTGTGACGGAGAAGACTTCGTGATGTTAGGCACGGCTTGCGATTACAAGCGCATCACGGCAAATCCTTTTAGCGCCAATACCGGCGGCATGGGTGCCTACAGCCCTTGCGATTTTATATCTGAAGCAGATGAAAAAGAGATTTCAGAAATCTTTCGTAAGACGTTGAAAGCGTTGAAGCGTAACGACACTCCATTCGTAGGATTTTTATTTGCGGGTCTAATGCTGACGGCAGAAGGACTTTACGTTTTGGAATATAACGTGCGCATGGGCGATCCTGAAACACAAGCGCTCTTACCACGAATTGAAAGCGATTTCTTGGATCTGGCTGTGAAGGCAGTTCAGGGGCGCTTGAAAAACCAAAAAGTTGAGTTCCTGCCACAAGAATCGGTTCATGTTGTCGCGGTCAGCGGTGGTTATCCGCAATCAGAAATGCAATTAGGCCACCCCATTAAGGTCCCAGAAGAAATGTTGGAAAACGCGCAAATCTATTTCGCGGGTGTTGCTAAGAAAAACGAATCGCTTATTAATAGCGGCGGTCGTGTTCTGGGTATCACCGCTTTAGCTGACAATCGCGCACAAGCCCGTGAAGTCGCCTACCAAATGATTCGTAAAGTAGAATTCTCAGGTCGCTATTTCAGAGAGGACATTGCCCTGTGAAATATCCACGCATCGCAGTTTTCGCTTCAGGAACCGGTTCAAATGCAGAGTCCCTTATGAAAAAGATGAAGGACTTAGGCTGCGAAATCGAATTTGTGTTCTCTGATAAAAGGGACGTCGGAGTCTTAGAAAAAGCGCTGCGTTTGGGAGTTAAAACTTACCTCGTGGAAAAGACTTCTGATCGCGCAACCCACGAAGAGGAAGTTCTAAAACTGGTTCACAGACATCGCATCGATTGGATCTTTCTGGCGGGCTATATGCGTCTGATCTCGGCCTCGTTTTTACAAACACTGCAGTCGCATCATCAGGGGGCTACGCAAATCGTGAATATTCATCCTTCACTATTGCCGGCTTATCCGGGATCACAAGCGATGGAGCGTGCCTTCGCTGATCAAGTGCCTCATTCAGGTATCACTGTGCATTTCGTTGATGAAGGCATGGATACAGGAAAGATCATCATGCAAGAGCAAGTGGCACTTCAAAAGTTTGAAAGCTTTTCTGACTTTAAAATGAAAATGCATTCTGTAGAGCATCGCCTTTACGGGCAATTCCTAGAAAACGTTGTTACTGGAAAAATCCCGACTTTATCTTATAAGGAGACTGTCGAGTGTTAAGCCAAAGAGTTCTCGTTCGTAGTCACATCGATACCAGTGCCGAAGATAATCTTCGTAAAGCATTTGCTGAACACGCTGACATTCAAGAACTTCGTTTATCACGAGTGTTCTGGTTGCTGGAAAAAACTCCGCAGGCCTTTCAAACGCACACGGTCCATAAATACTTGAACCGCGTTTTTTGTGATCCGATCAGTGAAGACCTCGTCGAAGGCTTTCCTAGGTTTCAAGATGACCGCATTTATGCCGAGGTTCGCTTTCTGTCGGGGGTTACAGATAACTGGGCCCGTTCTGCGACTGAAGCATTGATGCTCGTATCAGAAGAATTGTCGTCGTCAAAAGTTTCCGCACTTCCATGGCAAAACTTTGACATCGAAGTGCATAGCGGATGGCAGATCGAATTGCGTGGTGATCTGTCGCAAGAGCAAATTCACAAAACTCTTTTTAAAACGTTAGCGAATCCTTTATTAAACAAGGTCGAAGTTCATACTGGAACAGAACTTGCGAAACAAAATCACTTCGCAGGTTTTCACAGCTATTGGGCTTTACCACAACAGCAAGCGCCAGATTTAAAATTATTCTCTCTTGAATTTGCGATTTTAGAAAAATTAAATACCGAAAAAGGTTTGGCACTCAGCCATCAAGAAATTGACACCATCATTCGTCATTTCTCTACACCAGAACAGACAGCGCAACGTGCAGCCTTGGGTTGGAGTGGAAAAATCACCGAAGTGGAGCTTGAGTGCTTGGCGCAAACATGGAGTGAGCACTGTAAACATAAAATTTTCGCGGCCGAGGTGGAATACTCTGAAGAAGCTGGCGATTTTCCGCAATTAGGTACGAAGAAAATCACAAGTCTTTATAAGTCATATATTCAGGCGGCAACAAAGTCGCTACAAGACTGCGGATATTTGGTTTCTGTTTTTAAAGACAATGCAGGCATTGTTGATTTTGATGAAAACATCAATGTCTGTGTAAAAGTTGAAACTCACAACAGTCCATCAGCCCTTGACCCCTTCGGGGGAGCCATCACTGGCATTCTTGGTGTGAATCGCGACATCCTGGGTTGTGGATTGGGTGCAAAACCGGTCGCAAATATGGATGTCTTTTGTTTGTCGCAAAAAGATCTTTTCCCAAAGACTGATGACGGCAAACGCCCTGAACTTTTAAAAGACCCAAGCTTCATCTTCCGCGGTGTCCATCAAGGAGTCGAAGAGGGTGGCAATCAAAGTGGTATTCCAACAATCAACGGCGCTTTCCAATTTGCTAGCGAATTCGCAGCCAAGCCGTTGATTTTTGTTGGTTCAGTCGGAGTGATGCCTAAAAAAGTACAGGGGCAAAACAGTGAGCTAAAAACCATCGATGCAGGGGACTTGATTGTTGTAGCCGGTGGGCGTTTAGGAAAAGACGGCGTGCATGGAGCAACATTTAGCTCTTTAGAACTTAACGATCATATTGCTTCAAACGTTGTGCAAATCGGTGACAGCATCACGCAAAAACGTTTGTTGGATTTTACAATGATCGCTCGCGATAAGGGGCTTATTAAAGCCATCACCGACAATGGCGCTGGCGGAATCAGTTCTTCCATCGGCGAAATGGCGCAAATGTCAGGCGGCGCGCGCATGGACTTGGCAAAACATCCTGTGAAGTACCAGGGCTTAGAATTTTGGGAAATGCTAGTCAGCGAATCGCAAGAACGCATGTCCTTCGCAGTTATTCCCCAGAATCTACAAGCTTTCATGGCATTGGCTCAACACATGGGTGTGGAAGCGACTTGCCTAGGTGAATTTAACTCCTCGGGCAAATTTGAAATTCACCACAATGAACAACCATTGGCATTGTTAGATCTGCACTTCTTGCATGAAGGTCTTGAGCGCATGAAATTAAAAGCGCATTTTGCCGGACCTAAAGCGTATCAAGAATATCATCGCGAACATGCAAAAAAAGAGATGGCTCCTACTTCCGCGAATATCGCAGAAGTTTTGAAAACAGTTTTAAGCTCTCCGAACGTGGCTTCACGCGAACCTTTGGTGCGTTATTACGATCACGAAGTTCAAGCGGCGACGCGTATGAAACCATACGGTGGTAAAACTCAACAAGGCGCTAACAACGCGGGTATTTTAGATTTAGCCATGCACGGAGGCCAGGACAACAACGGTCTGGCCGTTGCGAATGGCCTGTGCCCGCAACTTTCCTATCACGACACTTATTTGATGGCGCAAAAAGCAGTGGATGAAACGATTCGCAATCTTGTTTCAGCGGGAGCGAATCCCGATAAAATCGCACTGGTGGACAACTTCTGCTGGCCAGATCCTACGCCGAAGCAATCAAATCCAGATGCAGAACATAAGATGGCGCAACTTGTTCGTGCCTGTGCGGGGCTTTATGATGCGGCTGTTGCGTATCGCGCACCTCTTGTCAGTGGCAAAGACAGTATGAAGAATGATTTCATTGGTAAAACAAAATCAGGTCATACAGTGAAGATCTCGGTTCCACCAACGTTATTGGTGACCGGAATTGCCCAAGTCCCTGACACACGCCAAGCTGTCACGGGCTTTTTCAAAAATGCCGGCGACAAAATTTATTTGCTTGGAAAAACGACGAAAAGCTTAATTGCTTCGGTCTTCGCACAAGAATTTAAAACGAGCGAGATTGCACCAGAATATCCAGACCTGAAAGCAAACTCTCAACTGTATCGTCAGATCTTTCAAGCAACGCAGCTAAACCTCCTTGAATCATGCCATGACATTTCAGAGGGTGGTCTGATGTCGGCAATAAGTGAAGCGTGCTTCGGAAATGAGCTCGCAGCCGCCGTGAATCTGAACTCTTTCACATGGAACGAGCTGTGGTCCGAGATGGGCTCTTTGTTTGTAGTCTCTGTGAAAGACGAAAACGAACAGTCATTTTTACAGCATTTTGGTTCTGCGGCGACTTCACTCGGCGTGGTGACGGCAGATACTAAATTGAAATGGTCATTCAATAGCGAATCACACGAAGCGGATTTACAGACACTTCGTCAACTTTGGTCAGAAGGAGTTTTAAATGTCTATCACTCCTAATTTTCTTGTTCTTTGGGGCGACGGAATTAACTGTGAAAATGAAACGGCCAAAGCTGTAGAGCTTGCTGGCGGCAAAGCACAGAAAGTTCACATCAATGAACTGACTGCCAATCCCACGATGCTTGAAAACTTTCAGGCCATGGTGATCCCCGGCGGTTTTTCATTCGGAGACCATTTAGGAAGCGGACAAGTTTTATCATTAAAGCTAGAACGCTTCGTGAAAAAAGAACTGCAAGCTTTTGTAAAGAAGTTTCCAGTTCTAGGTATCTGTAACGGCTTTCAAGCTTTGATTCGCTTAGGTCTTTTGCCTGATGCGAACTTTCAAAAAACGTGTTCGCTGATTAAAAACGAACAAGGTCATTTTGAAAATAAGTGGGTGACACTCGAAAGAAATGCGCAAAGCCCTTGTGTGTGGACTCAATATCTGCCGAATGAATTTGTCCTGCCAGCACGTCACGGTGAAGGCCGCTTCATTTGTCAAAGTGAAGAAGTTCTTATGGGCCTTCACAATAATAATCAGGTCGTTCTGCGCTACAAAGAAAACTTTAACGGCGCGGTCGATCGGATCGCTGGCGTTTGTGATCCCTCCGGTTTGGTTTTCGCACTGATGCCTCACCCCGAGGCGGCGGTTTACGACTGGCATCTTCCTTTCGAAGGAACTGCTTACGGGCTCGAATTTTTTAAATCTGCTGTGAAATATTTGAAAGGACAACACTCATGACGATTAAAAGAGCTCTTTTAAGTGTCTCTGACAAAACGGGTCTGATTGAACTCGCCCACGCATTGACCAAACATCACGTTGAATTGATTGCTAGCGGAGGAACTGCAAAATCTCTGGAGCAAGCGGGTTTTACAGTGACTCCGGTTGAAAAAGTCAGCGGTAATCCCGAAGCATTTCAAGGACGCATGAAAACCTTAAGCTTTGAAATCTCTTCAGCACTTCTGTTCCGACGTGACGACAGCAATGATTTGCAGACTGCGAAAGATCTTAATATCGAAGCGATTGATCTTGTCGTGGTAAATCTTTATCCCTTCCACGAGACCTTAAAAAAACAAGCTCCGTTTGCAGAGTGTGTTGAAAACATTGATATCGGTGGTCCGACAATGCTTCGTGCAGCGGCAAAAAACCACGCTGCCGTGACAGTTCTTTCGAGTCCCGAGCAATATGGCGCTTTCATGAAAGAATTTAACGAAAACAACGGTGCGACGACTTTGCCGTTCCGCCAAATGTGTGCAGCCAAAGTTTTCACAATGACAGCATTCTATGACATGGCGATTGCCGGTTATTTGACGCAAGCAAGTGGTAAGCAATTAAGATACGGAGAAAATCCACATCAAAGCGCCGTCTTATTGCAAGACCCTTTCACTGAAGGCTTAGCACACAAGGAATCTCTGCAAGGCAAAGAAATGTCTTACAATAACTTCCTGGATGCTGACTTTGCGGCACAAGCATTGAAAGATATGTGGGCGTGGCAAGGGGATTACACTCATCCATCGGTTGTCGTTGTAAAACATAATACACCTTGTGGAATGGCGATCGCTGAAACTCCACTGCGTGCGTTGCAAATGGCATGGAAGGGCGACGAAAAAAGCTCTTTTGGAGGAGTTCTCGCCCTGAGTTTCCCAGTCACTGAGGAAATCGCGGTCTTCTTCCAGGATAAATTCGTTGAAGTGATTCAAGCACCTGGTTTTTCTCCCGCAGCCCAGATGATGCTTAAGAAAAATTGCCGTTTGGTTGAATTAGATCTTAAGAAAGAAAACGCATGGCAAATTCGCAGCCTGGAAGGCGGCGCTTTACTGCAGCAAAAAGATACGTTCTCGACGGCAGATTTTAAAACGGTGACGCACACATCATTCCCGCAGGAAAAACAAAAGCTCGCAGCATTTGCGTTCTTGTGTGTGAAAAACTTAAAGAGCAACGCCATTGCCGTCTGCGCACAGAATGGCAGCGAGTTTGAAATGGTCACACTAGGATCTGGTCAAACAAATCGTGTCGATTGCATTGAAAAACTGGTGATCCCGCGTTTGCAAGATAAGGGCATTAAAGATGCCTCCCAAATGGTGCTGGCATCCGATGCATTCTTTCCCTTCGCAGACTCGATCGAAATCGCAGCGAAAGTCGGTGTGAAATACATCGTGCAACCAGGTGGCTCGATCAAAGATCAAGAAGTGATTGCAGAAGCAGACAAACAAGGTATCGCGATGATGTTTACAGGTCGTCGTCATTTCTTACACTAAAGGACGAAATATATGTCTGAAGTTATTGATTACGCAAAAGCGGGTGTCGATATCGTGAAAGCGGATGCTTTCGTTGAAAAAATCAAAATGCTTGTGCCATCGACACATAACCAAAATGTAGTGCAGGGGATTGGTGGCTTCGCGGCCCTCTATAAGCTTGCTGAAGATCGTATGCTGGCCTCGTGCACGGATGGCGTGGGAACGAAACTGAAACTCGCGCAAGAGATGAATCAACACTACGGTGTCGGTATCGATTTGGTTGCGATGTGTGTGAACGACCTTTTGTGTGTGGGCGCAAAACCATTATTTTTCCTGGATTATATGGCCTTCGGAAAACTGAATACGCAAGTCAGCGAAGAACTCATCGCGGGTATGGTGGATGGCTGCAAACAATCGGGCATGGCCTTGATCGGCGGTGAAACGGCAGAGATGCCAGGCATGTACCAACAAGATGAATACGATCTTGCAGGTTTCAGCGTTGGCGATCTGAACCCTCAGGACATGTACAAAGAAGAAAATATGCAAGAAGGCGATGTTCTATTGGGGATCGCATCGAGCGGGTTTCATTCAAACGGATATTCGCTTGTTCGAAAGCTTGTTAAGGAAGGTGAATTAGCTATTAAAAAAGATCTTCTTACGCCAACCAGGATCTACGTAAATCTAGTGAAGTCACTCAAGGAAAGTTTTCCGCAGGCGATTTTAGCAATGGCGCATATCACGGGTGGAGGAATTCACAATATCCCGCGCATAAGTGAAAAATTCGATTATCAAATCAATGCATGGCCAAAGCTGTCAGAACTTCCCGAAGTTTTCCGTGTTATTGCCGATCGCGCGAGTCTTCCGCAAGAAGAGTTGTATCGCACCTTTAATATGGGTGTGGGTTTGGTATTACTGGTGAAGAAAAATCAGGCAGAAAACATGCAGCGCGCCCTGCAAAATATCGGGGAAAAATGTTGGAGATTGGGACACATCGAAAAAGGCCACGGTGAAATTCACTTCAACTCTTAAGTGACGTAAGATAGGATTGCCGGGAAGGAGTTTTCTATGAATAGAAACGTGAAAGCCCGCCCGATGAACAATCCTATCATTCTTGCCCTTGACGTTGATACGAAAGAGCAAGCACTTCAAATCGCGGATCAGCTTTCAGATATCGTAGGGGGCTTTAAACTCGGGCCCCGTTTGTGTCTACGCTACGGCATGGAGTTCGTGAAAGAGATCGCGCAACGTGGTCCCATCTTCCTCGACAATAAACACTTCGATATTCCTTCGACAATGGAAGCCGCAGTCAGAGCAAGCTTTGATGCGGGCGCCTCTCTGGTAACAGTTCATGCGCTAAGCGGTTCAGAAGCCTTGAAAAAAATGGCGGAAGTTGAAAAAGAGCTGAATCAAATTCGCCCTTTTAAAATCCTTGCCGTGACGATTCTAACTTCGTGGGATCAAAACTCTTTGCCGAGCAATTTGAAACCGCAGCCGATCGCTCAGCATGTGAGTGATCTTGCAACTTTGGTTCAAGAATCGGGGCTTTCAAGCATCGTTTGTTCGCCTCACGAGTTAGACCTTTTACAAAATCGCGGCCTCTACCTTGTCACGCCGGGAATTCGCAATAATATGCACGCTTCTGGCGATCAAAAACGTATCATGGGTCCTAAAGAGGCTTTAAACCTAGGTGCTTCTGCTTTAGTGATCGGTCGCCCGATTTTAGAGGCAAAAAATATAAAAGAAGCAGCAACAGAATTCGTAATGGCAGTATATGAAGAGAAATAATTCCCGTCCTCCACAAAAAAACTCTCGTCCACAACAAGGTGGTCGTCCCCAGCAGGGCGGTCGCCCTCAGCAGCAGCATGCTCCTCGCTCGGAAAATCAAATTCCTCGAGAGTGGCGTATTGTCGTTGGCAATCACGCGATTCGCGAAGCATTGCTTATTCGCCCTAAGAAAGTGAAGGGCATGTGGTTGAAAAATGGCTGGGAAAATTCTGCTGATTTGAAAGAGCTTGAAGCGCTTGCACGCAGACAGGGTGTGAAGATCGATACTCGACAAGAGTCTGTAATTGATAAATTTGGATCGTCTCATCAAGGGGCGGCTGTTTTTGTCGATGGAGCGCCTGAATTTGATGCAAAGAATTTCGCGAAACACGATAAATCAGTAGTGCTCATGTTGGATGGTATCGAAGATCCGCACAACCTGGGTGCGATCGTTCGAACATCATGGTTGACGGGTGCACATGGTGTTTTAATTCCCGAAGACCGCGCGGTGGGTCTAACTCCCACAGTGCATAAAGTTGCGTGTGGCGGTGTTGAACATGTGCCTGTTGAAGCGACAACAAACTTCAGTAAGCATGCGGAAGAATTGAAAAATTTAGGTTATTGGATTTTCGGTTTGAGTCCTCGCGGAACGCGATCAATTTTCGAATTAGACCTTCCTGAAAAGGTTGTTTGGGCAATCGGTGCAGAAGATAAAGGTTTAAGAGTGACAACAGAAAGATTGTGTGATGAATTAGTTTTCATTCCGCAGTCGAGTGCATCGGCGTCTTATAATGCATCGGTAGCCACCGCAATGGCTCTTACCGAAACATTGAGACAGCACGCGCCGCGCGGCAATCGTAAAAAATCACAGTCTGACGAATAATTATCTTTGACGAATGTAGATTTTTTCCAATATAACGTTTCGGTTATCTCAGGTAAGCTGGTTTAGCTCAATTGGTAGAGCAGCTGATTTGTAATCAGCAGGTTGCGGGTTCGAGTCCCATAACCAGCTCCAAATTTCTCTGAGTAAGCATTTAAAAGAAAAATGGGTAGGTGCCCGAGTGGCTAAAGGGGACGGACTGTAAATCCGTTGGCTTACGTCTACGAAGGTTCGAATCCTTCCCTGCCCACCATTTTTTTCTGAATGTTTTCTCTGGGAAATTTGCAACGATGATGTCTGATGGGCGGGAGTAGCTCAATTGGCTAGAGTATCTGCCTTCCAAGCAGAGGGTTGCGGGTTCGAGACCCGTCTCCCGCTCCAATTTAGGGCTCCACTTGTTGCTAGTTTTAGATTTTTTAATTGTTTTTGAGTTTGCTTAAGTAATTAATAGATTCTCTGCAGGAGGAATAATGTCTAAAGAGAAATTTAACCGCTCGAAGCCGCACGTAAATATCGGCACAATCGGTCACGTTGACCATGGTAAAACAACTTTGACTGCTGCTATCACTACTACTCTTGCAGCAGCTGGTAAAGCTCAGGCGATGTCTTACGATCAAATCGATAAGTCTCCTGAAGAGAGAGAACGTGGTATCACTATCTCTACAACTCACGTTGAGTACGAAACTGACAAACGTCACTACGCTCACGTTGACTGCCCAGGCCATGCCGACTACGTAAAAAACATGATCACTGGTGCTGCTCAAATGGACGGCGCTATCCTAGTTGTATCTTCAGCTGACGGTCCTATGCCACAAACTCGTGAGCATATCCTTCTTGCTCGTCAAGTAGGTGTACCTGCTCTAGTTGTTTTCATGAACAAAGTAGACATGGTTGACGATAAAGAACTTCTTGAGCTTGTTGAGCTTGAAGTTCGCGAACTTCTTTCTAAGTACGAATTCCCTGGCGATGAAATCCCAGTAGTAAAAGGTTCTGCTTTGAAAGCTTTGGAAGGTGATACTTCTGAAATCGGTCGCCCAGCTATCATGAAATTGATGGACGCTTGCGACGCTTATATCCCAGAACCAGTTCGTGCAACTGACAAAACTTTCTTGATGCCAGTAGAGGACGTATTCTCTATCTCTGGTCGTGGTACAGTTGTTACTGGCCGTGTAGAGCGTGGTATCGTTAAAGTTGGTGACGAGATCGAAATCATCGGTATCCGTCCAACTCAAAAAACTACAGTAACTGGTATCGAGATGTTCCGTAAACTTCTTGATGAAGGTCAAGCTGGCGATAACTGCGGTGTTCTTCTTCGTGGTACTAAAAAAGAAGAAGTTGAACGTGGTCAAGTTTTGGCTAAACCAGGTTCAGTTAAACCTCACAAAAAATTCAAAGCTGAGGCTTACATCCTTACTAAAGAAGAAGGTGGTCGTCATACTCCATTCTTCAATGGTTACCGTCCTCAATTCTACTTCCGTACAACTGACGTAACTGGCGTTTGTACTTTGAAAGCTGGAACTGAAATGGTTATGCCTGGTGACCGTGTTGAATTGGCAGTTGAGTTGATCGCTCCAATCGCTATGGAAAAAGAATTGCGTTTCGCAATCCGCGAAGGTGGCCGTACAGTAGGCGCCGGCGTAGTTGTAGAAATCCTTGAGTAGGATTTTTAACGCAGCATAGGCTAAGTTAAAATCACCCGGGGGACTCCTTGACAAAAGGGTCCCCCTCGGTGTTTCTTGGCAGTCTCCAAAACTATATTTTTGGATGTTGATGAGAAGTGATTCGTACGAGTCGTTTGTCATCAACAAAGATCGTGCAGGGGTGTAGCTCCAGTGGTAGAGCGAACGACTCCAAATCGTTAGGTCGTGGGTTCGAATCCCTCCGCCCCTGCCAATTTGCTTCTCTCTGATTCATTCAGAGTAGGTTTACATCAAGGAATGAGATACATGGAAAAAACGAATGCTAAGGTTTTGACTCTGAGTTTCGCTGCAGCTGGTGCCCTTGTAGGTTTGACCACTTCTCTTCTTATTAAAGCTTTTGCTGGCGCATTCGGCGTTGTTGCAAGAGCAGCAGACTCAGACTTGGTAAGACACGGTCTTCCAGTAGCTTTGGGTTTTGCAGTATTCGCAGCTTTGCAATTCAACCCACGCGTTCGTGCTTGGGGCGACGAAGTTGTAAACGAAATCCGTAAAGTAGTATGGCCTTCACGTAAAGACACAACTGCGATGACTATCGTATGTGTTGTGATGGTTCTTATCTCTAGTGTGATCATCAGCACGTTCGATCTATTCTCGGGCTTCTTTATCAATATTCTAATGAAGTAAGGAACGGACCATGGAAAAAAAATGGTACATCGTTAACGTTCAAACGAGCTGTGAAAACACGGCAAAAAAAGCCATCGAAGAAAAAATCAAAACTTCTAAGATGGAAGAGTTCTTTGGCGAAATCTTGATCCCTGCGGAAAGCGTAGTGGAACTCGTAAAAGGCCAAAAACAGACTAAATCGCGTAAATTTTTCCCGGGTTATATCTTCGTTCAGATGTTTTTGAATGATGAGACTTGGCATTTGGTACGAAATTCGTCTAAGGTGACGGGCTTCGTAGGCGGTACTAAAACTCGTCCTCCGGAAGTTCCAGAGGCGGAAGTTCTTCGTGTAACTCAGCAAATGGCTGGCGTTGCAGAAAAACCAAAACCACGCGTGAAGTTCTCTGTAGGTGAGAATGTGACTGTTGTAGACGGTCCATTCAGCAACTTCCAAGGAACTGTAGAAGAAGTAAACGAGGACAAAGCGAAGCTTAAAGTTCTTGTGAGCATCTTCGGTAGACCAACTCCAGTTGAGTTGGACTACATTCAGGTAGAAAAACAGTAATTTAATCCAAAGCCGCATAGGGCGGACTTAGGAATTTAACTAACACCTCTTGCAGGAGTGGGTCATGGCAAAAAAAGTTACAGGAATGATCAAGCTGCAAATACCGGCAGGGAAAGCTAATCCAGCTCCACCCGTTGGACCGGCACTTGGACAGCACGGGGTAAACATCATGGAATTCTGTAAGCAGTTCAACGCTCGTACACAAGCGTTGGGTGATAGCATCATCCCTATCATCATCACTGTTTATCAGGACAGATCGTTTACTTTCATCACAAAAACACCACCGGTGTCTTCTTTGATCAAAAAGGCGTTGAAACTGGAATCAGGTTCAAAAATGCCTCAAAAAGACAAAGTTGGAAAAATTAAACAAGATCAAATCAAAACTATCGCTACAACGAAGTTGCCTGATTTGAACTGCTTGAAAGTTGAATCAGCAATGTCACAAGTTGCGGGTACAGCTAAGAGCATGGGCATCGAGCTAGCTGACTAGGAGAATTGAAAAATGGCAGGTAAAAAGTTCGCAGCAGCCTCTAAGAAGGTTGATTCTGCAAAAAAATACACTGTTGATGAAGCATTCAAACTAGTTGTTGAGACAGCTCCAGCTAAATTTGATGAATCTATCGACGTAGCATTGCGTTTGGGTATTGACCCTAAGCAATCTGATCAACAAGTACGTGGCGCGATTCCATTGCCTCACGGTCTTGGTAAATCTGTTAAAGTCGTTGTTTTCGCAAAAGGTCCGAAAGAGACTGAAGCGAAAAACGCGGGTGCTGACTTTGTTGGCGCTGACGACCTAGTAGCAAAAATCCAAGGTGGTTGGTTAGATTTCGATAAATGTATCGCGACTCCAGATATGATGGCGACTGTTTCTAAAGTTGCTAAGATCTTGGGACCTCGTGGTTTGATGCCAAATCCAAAAATCGGTACAGTAACTATGAACGTTGCTGAAGCCGTAACTGCCGAGAAAAAAGGTAAGTTGGATTTCCGCGTTGATAAAGCGGGTATCGTACACGCTGGTATCGGTAAGAAATCTATGGGCGATGCTAAACTTCGTGAAAACTTCATGACTCTTTTGAGCGCGATCGTTAAAGCGAAACCAGCATCTTCAAAAGGTATCTACCTTCGTTCTATCGCTGTGGCATCTACTATGGGTCCTGGCGTTAAGATCGAGCCAAATGCGGCAGCAGCTGCAGCTGGCGCGGCTACAACGTAGTCCGTACGAATTTATTTGATTTAAATCTCGGCCGTAGGTAACTATGGCCGAGTAAGTTTTTAAGCGATCAGAGACAGTAGGTTTCTCTCACGAGATTTAATCCTTCGAAAAATCAAATCCACTTAACCGGAGATGAGAAATAGTAGGGCCTGCCGAGATAAGGCTAAAAGGTTTTTCGTAAATGATTGAAGCAATCGCTTCGGTCTTCCAAAAAATGCCTCCAAACCATACCTGACTCGCACAGACTGCTTCTGTTAAAGGAAGTAGAATTCTAACGAAAGGAGGCTCATTTATGATCACTCGCGCAGATAAAGAGCAAGAGATTAAGCTTATCACTGAGAAATTCGGTAAAGCTAAAGGAGCTTTCATCGTTGACTTCAAAGGTATCAAAGTTGAGCAAGTTACAAGACTTCGCAAATCTTTGAATACTGCTGATTCAGAGATGAAAGTAGTACGCAATACTCTTGCAAAAAGAGCGTTCAAAGATCACCCAGCTATTGAAAAAGCATTTTCGACTTCAATGAAGGGTACTAACGCCATCGTATTCTCTTACGGTGAAGTGAACGCGACTGCCAAAGCACTTGCTGATTTTGCTAAGGATGTTGAAATCCTTCAAATCAAAACTGGTGTTATGGATGGTGAAGCTTTGGACGACGCTAAAATTAAATTCTTGGCGACTCTTCCTGGCAAAGACCAACTTCGCGCTATGTTCTTGGGTACGTTGCTTGGTGCTGGATCAGCACTTGCTCGTTGCTTGAACGCATACGCAGAGAAAATGAATGGTGGCGCAGTTGCTACCGAAGAAGCACCACAAGCTTAATGAGCTTGAAGTTCCGGTTGTTCGGAACGTTGTTGCTGAATTGAATTTTTAAATAATTTTTTAAATCCCTGGAGGATTAAAATGTCTCTTACAAACGATCAACTAGTTGACGCATTGTCTGCGAAAACAGTTCTTGAAATCGCTGAACTTGTTAAAATGCTTGAAGAAAAATGGGGCGTTTCTGCTGCTGCTCCTGTAGCTGCTGCTGGCGCGGGTCCTGCTGCTGCTGTTGAAGAAAAAACTGCATTCGACGTTATCTTGGTTGATGCTGGCGCGAACAAAATCAACGTAATCAAAGAAGTACGTGGTTTGACTGGTTTGGGTCTTGCTGAAGCTAAAGCTCTTGTTGAAGCTGGTAACAAAGCAGTTAAAGAAGGCGCTACTAAAGAAGACGCTGAAAAAATCAAAAAAGCTCTTGAAGCTGCAGGCGCGAAAGTTACTGTTAAGTAGTTTTCTCTCTGAGAATGATTTTTTGCCGAAAGCCTCGTGGGAACATGGGGCTTTTTGCTTTTCTGGGGTTGTTGAAATTGCGACGACCGCTTGGGGCTGGTGTCTGTGCTTTGCATTTTCAGACGCGCGCTTCCGGCGCTCGCCGGCCTTGGGTACCGCATCCTGCGGGGCCGGAGGTCTGAAAATGCAAATCCCAGCCCCCATCCCCAAGCTCATTGCTATTGATCCCCAGAATATAAAATGCTGTGTTTTGCGCTTTTTTTGTGAAGTTCATTGTTGGACAGCTACTTTGATGTGCCTGAGTGGTTGGTT
Source organism: Bdellovibrio sp. NC01 (assembly GCF_006874625.1). NCBI lineage: Bacteria > Pseudomonadati > Bdellovibrionota > Bdellovibrionia > Bdellovibrionales > Pseudobdellovibrionaceae > Bdellovibrio > Bdellovibrio sp. NC01. Next base: position 3,136,562 of record NZ_CP030034.1, on the reverse strand, counting down.
TTTTGTTGGCCGTATTTGAGGGTGTTTCTTTTTTGTCACTTGCTTTGGTGGGCTTACGGGATTTTTTCTTAAATTTCTTCGAAATTTTTTGGGAAATATTTTTTGGGCGTTGGGTTTTATTTTTCTAAAAAGTGTTCCAAAAACTTTTTTAAATATTTTTTCTGAGTTCTCCTTTTAAAATTCTTTTTTCTTCTGATTTTTTTGCTGTTATTTGAAATATTAGTGATTACATCGACTTGACGCGCTTTGTTTTGTGCTCATCTTTTTAGGTGGGTGGTCTCTTGATTTCTTTTTTTGTCTTTTTGGGGTCGTTTTCCTTGCCCGTTTTTTTAAATTTTTTTGGATTTTGGTTTCTCTCGGAAGTTGCTTTGGAGGGAGTAGGGGATTGGTGAAGGGATTTCATGGGGATTGTGGTCAAAAGTTTGGCCTTTTTCCTCTGAAAATGAGCTTTGAAAGAAGCACCCCGACAAGGCCCAAAAGTATTATAATCACTTGCTTTCTTCAAAACTTAGAGTAATTTGAGATGCTTGCCTTTTATTTAATGTGGGTCTTGAATACTTCCCCCCGAAGTGAAGTTTCGATTTTCTTATTACGGAGAGTACATTGGAAAAAACTCCAGTTACGGCTTCTAACATTCGAGTTAGAAAGTCTTTCGCGAAAAATAAGCAAGTCATTGATATTCCTAACTTGATTGAATTGCAGAAGTCTTCTTACGAAGCTTTCATTCAAAAAGATATGGATCCAGATCGTCGTGGCGATGCTGGTCTCAATGGCGTTTTCAAATCTGTGTTCCCGATCACAGACTTCAACAACACTGCAAGTCTTGAGTTCGTGAGCTACACACTTGAGCCAGCAAAATACGACGTAGACGAGTGCCGTCAACGTGGTATGACTTTCGCTGCTCCGATCAAAGTAACTCTTCGTTTGATCGTATTTGATGTTGATGAAGAAACAGAAGCACGTTCAATCCGCGACGTGAAAGAACAAGAAGTTTACTTGGGCGAAATCCCATTGATGACTGCGAATGGTTCTTTCATCATCAACGGTACTGAGCGCGTTGTTGTATCTCAGTTGCATCGTTCTCCAGGTGTATTCTTCGACCACGATGGTGGTAAGAACAATGCTTCTGGTAAATTGATTTACTCTGCACGTGTGATTCCTTACCGTGGTTCTTGGTTGGATGCTGAATTCGATCAAAAAGATTTGATCCACGTTCGTATCGATCGCCGTCGTAAATTCCCAGTGACAATCTTGTTGAAAGCATTGGGTTACAACGCAGAACAATTGCTTGAATACTTCTACGACCTTGATGAAGTTTACGTAAAAGGCGGAAAGCTTTACCGTAAGCTTGATATCGAGCGTATGTCAGGTCAAAGAGCATTGACTGATATCCTTGATCCAAAAGGTGGCGAGCCTCTTGTAAAAGCAGGTCGTCGTATCACTCGTGCGATCGTTAAGAAAATTAAAGATCTTAACATCACAGAGCTTGAAGTTGAACCAAACGACCTTGATGGTAAAGTTTTGGCGAAACCACTTATCGACGAATCAACTGGTGAGATCATCGCTGATGCGAATGCTGAGTTGAATTCTGCAATCATCCGCCGTGCTATCGAAGCTGGTATCGATCGTTTCTTCATGATCTTCTTCGACGGTTTGACTGTTGGACCTTACCTTCGCAACACATTGTTGGTTGATAAAGTTTCTAACAAAGACGAATCACTTGTTGAGATCTACAAACGCCTTCGTCCTGGTGAGCCTCCAACTTTGGAAGCTGCTACGACATTCTTCGGTCGTTTGTTCTTCGATCCAGAAACTTACGATTTGTCTGAAGTTGGTCGTATCAAGATCAATCACAGATTCGGCATCTCTATGGAAGAGTGCCCACCTTCACACAGAACACTGACTCATAAAGATATCTTGAGCACTATCAAAACTCTGATCGACTTGAAAAATGGTCGCGGTGTTATCGACGATATCGATCACTTGGGTAACCGTCGTGTTCGTTCAGTAGGTGAGTTGCTTGAAAACCAATACCGCATCGGTTTGGTTCGTATGGAGCGCGCGATTCGTGAACGTATGTCTCTTCAAGATGTTGAGACAATGATGCCTCACGATCTAGTGAACGCTAAACCTGTGAACGCAGTTGTTAAAGAATTCTTCGGTTCTTCTCAATTGTCACAATTCATGGACCAAACAAATCCATTGTCTGAGATCACTCACAAACGTCGTTTGTCAGCTCTTGGCCCTGGTGGTTTGACTCGTGACCGTGCAGGTTTCGAAGTACGTGACGTACATCCTACGCACTACGGTCGTATCTGCCCAATCGAAACTCCAGAGGGTCCAAACATCGGTTTGATCGCCTCTCTTGCGACTTACGCTCGTATCAACAACTACGGTTTCATCGAGACGCCGTATCGTAAAGTTGAGCAAGGTCAAGTTTCGAAAGACATCAACTACTTGTCAGCATTGGAAGAAGCTGGTCACCACATCGCTCCTGCGGCTCGTGACGAAGCTGGAAACAAATCTATCCAAACGGCTACTACTATCACTCGTCGTGATGGTGAGTATGAAATCGTGGATAAAGATAAAGTTGCTTTGATGGACGTTTCTCCATCGCAATTGGTTTCTATCGCTGCTTCATTGATTCCATTCCTAGAGCACGATGACGCCAACCGTGCCTTGATGGGATCGAACATGCAACGTCAAGCGGTTCCATTGTTGCGTTCTCGCGCACCACTTGTTGGTACAGGCGTAGAGCGTTTGGTTGCTCGTGACTCTGGTACATCTGTCGTTGTTCAAAACGATGGTATCGTTGAAGAAGTCGATGCATCTCGTATCGTTATCCGCCGTTTTGCAAAAGGTGGCGAACTTGGTGCGAACGTAGACATCTACAATTTGACTAAGTACCAACGTACGAACCAAAACACATGCTTCAATCAAAAACCAATCGTAACAGTTGGTGATAAAGTATCGAAAGGCGACATCGTTGCCGACGGTCCTTCAACTGAGCTTGGTGAGTTGGCTCTAGGTCAAAACATCCTAGTAGCGTTCACTCCTTGGCAAGGTTACAACTTTGAGGACTCTATCTTGATTTCTGAACGTCTATTGAAAGATGACGTTTACACATCTATCCACATCGAAGAATTCGAGTGCGTAGCGCGTGACACGAAATTGGGTAAAGAAGAGATCACTCGCGATATCGCAAACGTTGGTGAAGAAGCACTTAAAGACCTGGACAGCTCTGGTATCATCCGCATCGGTGCGGAAGTTCGCCCTGGCTTCATCTTGGTTGGTAAAGTAACTCCAAAAGGTGAAACGCAACTTTCTCCTGAAGAAAAACTTTTGAGAGCTATCTTCGGTGAAAAAGCTGGTGACGTACGTGATACATCACTTCGCGCTCCATCTGGCGTTTACGGTACAGTTATCGACGCTCAAGTTTACTCTCGTGAAGGTGCTGACCGTGACGAACGTTTGGCTTCAATCATCGAAGAGAAAAAACGTAAGCTTGAAAAAGACTTGGCTGTTGAGCAAAACGTTATCAAAAATAACGCGATCTCTAAACTTCGCGACATCTTGGTAGGTAAAGTAACTACTGGCGTGTTGTTGAATGAAGACGGTTCTCAAAAGCTATTGAACAAAGGTCAAAACATCACGATCGCGGATATCGAAACAATTCCATTCGAATTGTTGAACTATATCCCTCTTGAACAAGATCTTGAGTTCCAAGTTAATAAAATTATCGACAACGCTCGTAACCAACTTGACGCAGTTAAATTGGTCTTCAATGAGAAGATCGATCGCTTGCGCAAAGGTGACGAATTGCCTCCTGGCGTAATCAAAATGGTTAAAGTTTACGTTGCTATTAAACGTAAAATGCAAGTCGGCGATAAATTCGCGGGCCGCCACGGTAATAAAGGTGTCGTTTCTAAAGTATTGCCACTTGAAGATATGCCATATCTTGCGGACGGTACTCCAGTTGACATGGTTCTAAACCCACTGGGCGTTCCTTCTCGTATGAATATCGGTCAGATCCTTGAGGTGCATTTGGGTTGGGCTGCTCATAACTTGGGTAAACAACTTGGCGAACACTTGCAAAAGTGGAACGCAGAAAATGCTCGTAAGGAAATGAAAGACATCTTCAATGATTCTGATATCAGCGCGAAACTTGATGGCGCAGATGAGGCTTCATTGAAATCAATGGTGACACGTATGAAGAACGGTATCCACGTGGGTACTCCAGTATTCGACGGTGCTCGTGAATCTGACGTGAAGGGCTTGCTTGATAAAGCACAAGTTCCAACGTCTGGTAAGTCGATCCTATTCGACGGCCGTACAGGTGAACCGTTCACGAACCCAGTTACAGTGGGCATCATGTACATGTTGAAACTTCACCATCTAGTGGAAGAGAAGATCCATGCTCGTTCTATCGGACCTTACTCTCTGGTGTCGCAACAACCATTGGGCGGTAAAGCTCAATTCGGTGGTCAGCGTCTAGGGGAGATGGAAGTTTGGGCGATCGAGGCATACGGTGCTGCTTACTCATTGCAAGAGTTCCTAACTGTTAAGTCAGATGACGTAGCAGGTAGAACACGCATGTACGAAAGCATCGTGAAAGGTGAAAACATCCTTGAGCCGGGTCTTCCTGAATCGTTCAACGTATTGGTGAAAGAGCTTCAGTCTCTTGCATTGAACGTTGAGTTGATGGAGTCCGACATCCTTCGTGACCAAGATGAAGATCTTGGTGAAGAAGTGATCGAGGGTGGTGATTTAACTGGTGGTTCGGCTCCAACAGAGCCAGGCCAACACTAATTAATAATTTAACAACAGGGGTGTTCTTTGAGAGACTTGTTGAATTTTTTCGATAAACCAAAAGATCCACTTTCGTTTGACGCCGTACGAGTTTCGTTGGCGTCAGCTGAAATGATTCGTGATTGGTCATTTGGTGAGGTTAAGAAGCCTGAAACTATCAACTATCGTACATTCAAGCCTGAACGTGATGGCTTGTTCTGTGCGAAAATCTTCGGTCCTATTAAGGATTACGAGTGCTTGTGCGGTAAGTATAAACGTATGAAGTACCGTGGCGTCGTCTGTGAAAAGTGCGGCGTTGAAGTAACACAAACTAAAGTTCGTCGTGAACGTTTGGGCCACATTGAGCTTGCAACTCCGGTTGCGCACATTTGGTTCTTGCGCTCATTGCCTTCTCGTATTGGTAACTTGCTTAACCTTTCTTTGAAAGACGTTGAGAAAGTTTTGTATTGTGAAGCACACGTGGTTATCGATCCAATGGAAACAACATTGGAAGAAGGCCAAGTATTGACTGAAGAAGCATTGCAAGCTGCATTGAACGAATTCGGTCCTTCATTCAAATACGGCATGGGCGGTGAAGCTGTTCGTGACCTATTGAGAAAAATTGACCCAGAATATTTGTCTCGCAAACTTCGTATGGAAGTTAAAGATACAAAATCTGAAGCTCAAATCAAAAAATTGACTAAACGTTTGCGCGTTGTTGAAGCCTTCAAAGGTTCTATCAACAAGCCTGAATGGATGATGTTGGAAGCACTTCCAGTTCTTCCTCCAGACCTTCGCCCTCTAGTTCCACTAGATGGTGGTCGTTTCGCGACTTCAGATCTAAATGATCTTTACCGTCGTGTTATCAACCGTAATAACCGTTTGAAACGTCTTCAAGAGCTTAACGCTCCAGACATCATTATCCGCAATGAAAAACGTATGTTGCAAGAAGCAGTAGACGCATTGTTGGATAACGGCCGTCGCGGTAAAACGTTCACAGGTCCTAACAAACGTCCACTTCGCTCTCTTTCTGATATGTTGAAAGGTAAGCAAGGTCGTTTCCGTCAAAATCTACTTGGTAAACGTGTGGACTACTCTGGTCGTTCGGTTATCACTGTAGGTCCTACATTGAAACTTCACCAATGCGGTCTTCCTAAGAAGATGGCTTTGGAACTTTTCAAACCATTTGTTTACAACAAATTGGAAGAAAAAGGCCTAGCTACGACAATCAAACAAGCTAAGAAACTTGTTGATCAAGAGACAGTAGAAGTTTGGGATATCTTGGCAGACGTAGTTAAAGAACATCCAGTTCTTCTAAACCGTGCGCCAACTCTTCACAGACTTGGTATCCAAGCTTTTGAGCCAGTACTTCACGAAGGTAAAGCAATCCAATTGCATCCTCTAGTGTGTACGGCGTTCAATGCCGACTTCGACGGTGACCAAATGGCGGTTCACGTTCCACTTTCTGTGGAATCTCAAGTTGAAGCTCGCGTCTTGATGATGTCTACAAACAACATCCTGACTCCGGCGTCTGGTAAACCAATCATCAATCCATCACAAGATATCGTGTTGGGTATGTACTGGTTGACTCGTATTCGTCCGGGCGCAAAAGGTACTGGCAAAATCTTCTCTAGCGTTCAAGAAGCACAATACGCTTACGAAACGGGCCTAGTTGATTTGCAAGCATCTTGTAAAGTTCGTATCAACGGTAAAGTTCAGGAGACGTCAGTAGGTCGTGCGATCTTGTCTGACAACGTACCTAAAGAAGTTCCGTTCAACGAAGTAAACGTAAACATGGGTAAGAAACAAATCGCAGCTTTGATCGACAAGACTTTCCGTCTTGCTGGTGCAAAAGCGACTTGTATCCTTGCCGATAAAATCATGGAACTTGGTTTCAAATATTCAACTGCGGCAGGTATGTCTATCGGTATCGATGACATGGTTATCCCAGCTGCGAAAGCGACTATGATCGCTGACGCTGAGAAACAAGTGACTGAAATCCAACAGCAGTACGATGAAGGTTTGATCACAGATGGTGAGCGCTACAATAAAGTAGTGGATATCTGGGCTCAAACTGCAGATAAGATTGCTAAAGAAGGTATGAACGCGATTGAAAAACAAACGTTCACAGTTGACGGAAAAGAATTCGTCGGCCCTTCGTTCAATCCGATCTACATCATGGCTGACTCTGGTGCCCGTGGTTCCGCGGCTCAGATCCGTCAGTTGGGTGGTATGCGTGGTTTGATGGCGAAACCATCAGGCGAAATCATCGAAACTCCGATCACTGCAAACTTCCGTGAAGGTTTGACAGTTATTCAATACTTTATCTCTACGCATGGTGCTCGTAAGGGTCTTGCCGATACAGCTTTGAAAACTGCGAACTCTGGTTACTTGACTCGTCGTCTAGTTGACGTTGCTCAAGACGTGGTTGTTTCTGAGATCGATTGCGGTATCGAAGACGGTTTGGAAATCACTCCAGTTTACGAAGCTGGTGAGATCATCCAAAACATCGGCGACCGTATCTTGGGCCGTACAGCATTGAAAGATGTTGTTGATCCTGCGACTAACAACGTTGTTGTTAAAGCAAACCAAGAGATCACTGAAAATGATGTTAAAACTATCGAGAGCTTGGGTATCGACAAAGTCGACATCCGTTCTGCTCTTGTGTGCCAATCTAAACGTGGCGTTTGCGTAAAATGTTACGGCCGTGACTTGTCTCGTGGTGCAACTGTGAACCTTGGTGAAACAGTTGGTATCATCGCAGCACAATCGATCGGTGAACCGGGTACTCAGTTGACGATGCGTACGTTCCACTTGGGTGGTGCGGCTTCTCGTGCGGTTGAGCAATCAGTTCATACAACTCGTTATGATGGTACAATCAAACTTGTTAACGTTCATGCAGTTACAAACCGTAATGGTAAATTGACTGTGATGAATCGTAACGGTTCTGCCCTTGTTATCGACGAAGCAGGTCGTGAGCGTGAAAACTTCAAGCTCGTATACGGTGCTGTTTTGAACTTTAAAGAGGGTGACAAAGTCGCTAAAGGTCAAACTGTAGCTGAGTGGGATCCATATTCGAATCCAATCATCGCAGAGGTTTCTGCGAAGATCCAATACCAGGATATCGAAGAAGGTTCGACAATGCAGGAACAAGTCGACGCGGTAACTGGTTTCGCAACTAAAGTTATCATGGAGTCTAAGTCTTCTGACATTAAGCCGACAGTATTCCTAGTAGACGGCAATGGTAAGACATTGAATCTTCCTGGTCGTGACATCCCTGCGAGATATTTGATCCCAGTGGGTGCACAGCTTCTTGCTTCTGACCAACAGGAAGTTCATGCCGGTGACGTTATCGCGAAAATGCATCGTGAGACTTCGAAAACGAAGGATATCACGGGCGGTCTTCCGCGCGTTGCCGAATTGTTTGAAGCTCGTAAACCGAAAGAAGCAGCTATCATCTCTGAGATCGATGGTTACGTGACATTCGGTAAAGACGTTAAAGGTAAACAACGTGTAATCGTAACTCCTGAAGTGGGTGAGCAAAAAGAATATCTTATCCCTAAAGGTAAGCACGTTGCTGTAAGAGAAGGTGAATACGTAAGAGCCGGTGAAGCTTTGATGGACGGTCCAACAAATCCTCACGACATTCTGGCGGTTCTAGGCGCGAAAGCCCTATCTGCATACCTTGTTGATGAAATCCAAGAAGTTTACCGACTTCAAGGTGTTGTGATCAATGATAAGCATATCGAAGTGATCGTTCGCCAAATGCTACGTAAAGTAGAAATCAGAGACGCTGGTGACAGCCGTTTCTTGGCGGGTGAACAAGTTGAAAGATATGCGTTCATGGAAGAAAACGATCGTATCAACCGTGAAGGTGGCCAACCTGCAACAAGCAGCCCACTTCTTCTAGGTATTACGAAAGTTTCTTTGAGCACAGACAGCTGGATTTCAGCGGCGTCATTCCAAGAGACGACGAAAGTTCTTACGGAAGCAGCCATCAATTCTCGTACAGACCATTTGCGTGGTTTGAAAGAGAACATCATCATGGGTCGTTTGATCCCTGCTGGTACTGGTTTGACTTCATACAAACGCTGGAAAGTGTCTGTAGCTGAGGACGACGATACAAACTACGTAGCATTGCCAGGCATGGGTGGTTCGGCCCAGCCTCATCAGGGGTAAGCTACTCCTCGGAGTAGTCCTGAATGCGCCGGGGAAACCCGGTGCTAGCTAACAAGAAAGCGGCCAGCTTCACACGTTGACCGCTTAATCTGTCTGCTAGCTAACGAGAGAATGCATCGAAAAGATGTAAAAAGCTCAAAAGAGGAACTCACGCCTTATTTGAGCCTATAAAATTAACAACAAAGTCTTGACCAGGGCGGATTCGGAATGTAATTTCCAGCGTCCTGAGTTCGAAGATTCGAATAAATTGTTTAAGGGGTTTCAAAAGTGCCTACAATTAACCAGCTCATCAAAAGTGAGCGTAAAGTTCAAAAGAACCAAACTAAATCACCTGCGTTGGTGTCATGCCCTCAACGTCGTGGTGTTTGTACTCGTGTTTATACTACAACTCCAAAGAAACCGAACTCTGCTCTTCGTAAAGTAGCAAAAGTACGTCTTTCTAATGGTTTTGAAGTTATCTCTTACATCCCAGGTATCGGTCACAACCTTCAAGAGCATAGCGTTGTCTTGATCCGTGGCGGTCGTGTTAAAGACTTGCCAGGTGTTCGTTACCACATCGTTCGCGGTGTATTGGATCTTCAAGGTGTGAATGGCCGTCTTCGTAGCCGTTCAAAATACGGTACTAAGAGACCTAAGAAATAAGGATTGAGAAATGTCACGTCGTAAAAAGACCTTTAAAAGAGAAGTAATTCCAGATCCAGTTTTCAAAGATCTAGTTATTGCTAAATTCGTGAATAAAATGATGATCCAAGGTCGTAAAGCAACTGCTCAAAAGTTGTTCTACGGTGCTTTGAAAGAACTTGAAGGAAAAATCCAAGGTGAAGAACCATTGGCAGTTTTCCGCAAAGCTTTGGAAAACGTTAAGCCTTCTATCGAAGTACGCTCTCGCCGTGTTGGTGGTGCTACTTATCAAGTTCCAGTAGATGTTCGTCCTTCTCGTCGTTTGGCTTTGGCTATGCGTTGGTTGGTAGAATACTCTCGTGAACGTGGTGAGAAAGACTACGCTAAACGTTTGGCTGGTGAGTTCATCGACGCTTACAACAACCGTGGTAACGCGATTAAGAAGAAAGATGACGTTCACCGTATGGCTGAATCGAACAAGGCTTTCTCTCACTACAATTGGTAATCTGTTTACATGTCAGCTAAAGATCCTAAAGTTGTAGCTGATCTCAAGTATACTCGTAATATCGGCATCATGGCTCACATTGATGCCGGTAAAACGACGACCACCGAGCGCATTCTTTACTACACTGGAAAAAGTCATAAAATTGGTGAAGTTCACGACGGCCAGGCCACTATGGACTGGATGGTTCAAGAACAAGAGCGTGGTATTACTATCACGTCTGCTGCCACTATGGCGTTCTGGAAAGATCACAGAATCAACATCATCGATACTCCGGGACACGTTGACTTCACGATTGAAGTTGAACGTTCGCTTCGCGTATTGGATGGCGCTGTTGCTGTGTTTGACGGCGTGAACGGTGTTGAGCCTCAGTCTGAAACTGTGTGGAAACAAGCTGACAAGTATAAAGTTCCAAGAATTTGCTTCATTAATAAAATGGACCGTGTAGGTGCTGACTTTGTGATGTCTTACGGGACAATCAAAGATCGCTTGCTTGCGAATCCAATCCCAGTTCAAGTTCCAATCGGCATGGAAGATTCTTTCCGTGGCGTTGTCGACCTTCTTGAAAACCGCGCTTATATCTGGACGACTTCAGGTATGGGTGATGCCTTCGAAACTACCGATGTTCCTAACGACATGAAAGAGGAAGTAAATCGCTTCCGCACTGAAATCGTTGAGAAGATCGTTGAATTCGACGATGCGCTATTAGAGAAATATCTCAATGGCGAAGAGGTTACTGTCGCAGAGTTGAAAGCAGCTCTTCGTAAAGGAACTCTTGAATTGAAAGCCTTCCCAGTATTCTGCGGAGCCGCTTTCAAAAACAAAGGTATTCAACCTTTGCTTGATGGCGTGATCGACTATCTGCCTTCTCCAATCGAAGTTCCAGATATCGTGGGTCATGACCCTGAACGTGAAGATAAAGAGATCGTTTGTAAAACTGATTTCGATGCTCACGTTGCAGCTTTGGCGTTTAAAATTGCCAATGATCCGTTCGCAGGTACTTTGACTTATATCCGCGTTTACTCGGGTGAAGTGAAAGTCGGCGATCAGCTTTTGAATCCGCGTACTCAGAAAAAAGAGCGCATTCAAAAGCTCGTAAAAATGCATGCGAACTCTCGTGAAGAAGTTCCTCATCTTAAAGCGGGTGATATCGGTGCCGTGATCGGTCTGAAATTCACTGGTACGGGTGATACTCTTTGCGAAACTTCTCATCCAGTTGTTCTTGAATCTATTACTTTCCCGGAACCTGTTATTTCTGTAGCAATCGAAGCGAAGTCTTCGGCAGACCAAGAAAAAATGCTTCAAGGTTTGGAAAAGCTTCAGAAGGAAGATCCTTCTTCTAAATTAAGAACGGATCCTGAAACAGGACAAATCCTTTTATCTGGTATGGGTGAGCTTCACCTTGATATCTTGGTGGACCGTCTTCTGCGTGAACATAAGGTTCAGGCGAACGTCGGTAAGCCACAAGTATCATACAGAGAAACAATCACGGCAGCTGCTAGTGCAACTCACGTCTATGAACGTGAACTTGCGGGTGAGCAAAATTTTGCCTCAGTTTCTTTGACGATTGAGCCGATCAATCAAGCCGACCATATTCAGTTCGTTAGCAAAGTTTCATTGTCTAAAGAGTTTACAGCTCCATTCTTGAAGGCTATTGAATCTGGCTTCCGCGAAGCTGCGGAAGTGGGTCCTTTGGCAAGCTATTCAATGTTGGGTATTAAGGGTACTTTGACTGCGGTTGAAGTTCGTCCTGAAGCCTCGACTGAAATGGCATTTAAGGCGGCAGCGTCTTTGGCGTTCAGAGATGCTGTAAAACAGGCGCAAGTTGAGCTTATGGAGCCTATCTTTAAGCTTGAAGTGACTTGCCCTGATGAATTTGTGGGCAATATTGTGGGTGATTTGAATTCACGTCGTGGAAAAATCCTCACAATGAACGTGAAGCAGGGGGGCGGGCAGGTTATCTCTGCAGAAGCTCCGTTGGCCTCTCTATTTGGTTATGCGACGGATGTGCGCAGTTTAAGCCAGGGGAGAGCAAGTTTCTCGATGGAATTCCTGGAGTACGCAATTGTCCCAGCGAAGGCTAAAGCGGAAATTCTTCATAAAATGGGAAGATATTAAAAATTTAATTTTTTCCCTTTGACAATTATTTTTTATGTGCGCATACTCGCGCACTCGTGACATCTAAATTTACAAAAAACCCCCCGCGTTTGGTGGACTATCTAGGCCGCAAGGGCTAATTCGGGGCAAGTTTTCGATGGGATTGGGTGTTCAGTTATTAACAAGTTTGCTAGTAATTACGCTACCTTATAAAGAAGAGAAGTGTCCTTATGCAAAGTCAGAAGATTAGAATTCGCCTAAAGGCGTTCGATCACAAATTACTTGATCAGTCGACGAAAGAAATCGTTGAAACTGCTCGTCGTACAGGCGCAAAAGTTGCGGGTCCAATTCCCTTGCCTACTCGCATCAATCGCTACACAGTACTTCGTTCTCCACACGTAGATAAAAAATCTCGTGAACAATTCGAAGTCAGAACTCACAAGCGTATGCTTGATATCCTTGAACCTACTCAACAAACGGTAGACCAATTGATGAAATTGGACCTTTCTGCTGGTGTTGACGTTGAAATCAAATTGTCAGCAATCTAGGAGTAAGACGTGAGCGAAACACAAGAAAACACACAAACGTCTACAGGTCTAAAGCTGAACGGCTTGTTCGCCTTCAAAGAAGGTATGGCTACAATCTACAATGAACAAGGCGAAGCGGTTCCAGTAACAGTTCTTCGTTATGAACCTTGGTTTGTTTCTCAAATCAAAACGAACGAAGCTGACGGTTACGAAGCTATCCAAGTAGCTTGCGAACCAAAAAAAGCTAAAAATTCAAACAAAGCAGAACAAGGCCACCTTAAAGGTGCTGGCTTCGAGAATGGCGCGAAATTCGTAAAAGAAATTCGTCAAGCTCTTCCTGAAGGTCTTACTGTTGGCGCGCAAGTATCAATCGATTCTTTGGCTAAAGGTGACATCGTTAAGATGACTTCTAAGTCTAAAGGTAAAGGTTTTGCTGGCGTTATGAAACGTTGGAACTTCGCCGGTGGTCCTGATGCCCACGGTTCTAAATTCCACCGTCGCCCGGGTTCTTCTGGTAACAGAACATGGCCAGGCCGTGTTATGCCAGGTAAGAAATTCCCAGGTCACTTGGGTAACGAAACTGTAACTGTAAAGAACGTTGAAATCGTAGAGATCATCCACGCTGAAAACGTTGTTTTGGTTAAGGGTCCAGTTCCAGGTGCTAAAAACACTTTGGTTAAGTTGGTGAAGTAATATGGCTACAGTTAATGTATTAAACTGGAAAAAAGAAAAAGTAGGATCTGTTGATCTTGCAGCTGATGTTTTCGAAACTCCTGTTAAAAAGGAAGTTTTGCACACTGTAGTTCAATGGCAATTGGCTAGCCGTCGCCAAGGTACTCACATGACTAAAACAAAAGGTCTTGTGAGCGGTGGTGGTAAAAAGCCTTTCAAACAAAAAGGTACTGGTGGAGCTCGTCAAGGTTCTAGCCGTTCTATCTTGATGCCAGGTGGTGGTACTGCTTTCGGTCCTCAACCTCGCAGCTACGCGTTCGTTCTTCCTAAAAAAGTTCGTCGCTTAGGTTTGAGCATGGCTCTTTCTCACCTTCAAAAAGAAGGCAAGTTGTTCGTAGTAGACAGCATGCAATCTGAAGGTAAAACAGCTGAATTGAGCAAACGTCTTAAAGCGTTTGGTTTGAAAAAAGCTGTATTGGTAGATGCTAATGTGAATGACAAATTCAACCAAGCTTCTAAAAATCTTGAATCATTCAAATACTTCCCAGTTGAAGGTTTGAACGTATTCGATCTATTGAAATATGATGCAGCAGTTATCACTAAAGATTCTGTAGCAAAAATCGTAGATCGTTGCTCATTGGAGAAAGCGTAACATGAAACAAGTAATTAAAGCTCCTCTAGTTACAGAGAAGAATACTTATCATAACGCTGCTGGTGTTTATGTGTTCGAAGTAGACTTGAAAGCTTCTAAAACAGAAATCAAAAATGCTGTTGAGAAGAACTTCAAAGTTAAAGTTGCTGGCGTTAGAACTAACATCTGCCGCGGCCACTCTAAGTACACTAAATTTGGATTAACAAAGGTTCCTTACTGGAAGAAAGCTTTCGTAAAGCTTGCTGAAGGTGAGAAAATCGCTCTATTTGAGGGAGTATAAAGATGGGTATCAAGAATTTCGCCCCACGCTCTCATGGTCGTAGAGGTATGACTGGTTTTGATTTCTCTGAAATCACAAAGACTTCTCCAGAGAAGGCTTTACTAGCTCCTCTTACTAAAAAAGGCGCACGTAACAATCACGGTCAAATTACTATTCGTCACCAAGGTGGCGGACACAAACGTAAATACCGTTTGATTGATTTCAAACGTACTAAACTTGAAGTTCCAGCGAAAGTTACTGCGATCGAATACGATCCAAACAGAACTTCTCGTATTGCTCTTCTTTCTTACGCTGACGGTGAGAAAGCTTACATCATTGCTCCAGTGGGCTTGAATGTTGGCGACACTGTATTGTCATCTGAGAAAGCCGACATCAAACCAGGTAACTCTTTGTCTTTGTCTGCTATCCCTGTTGGTACAGTAATTCACAATATCGAATTGCGCCCAGGTAAAGGTGGTCAAATTTGCAGAGGTGCAGGTGCGAGCGCGACTTTGGCTGGTAAAGGTGATAAGTACTGTCAAGTACGTATGCCATCTGGCGAATTGAAGCAGGTTCTTTCAGTATGCCGTGCTTCAATCGGTCAAGTAGGTAACACAGATAATGAAAATATCGCTCTTGGTAAAGCGGGTCGTTCTCGTTGGAGAGGTATCCGTCCAACTGTTCGCGGTATGGCGATGAATCCAGTCGACCATCCACTTGGTGGTGGTGAAGGCGTGGGTAAAGGTCACCATCCTGTAACTCCATGGGGTCAACCATGCAAAGGTTACAAAACGAGACATAACAAGAGAACTAACTCGTCAATCATCAAGAGACGTAAGTAGGAGTAGCACGTGGCACGCTCAATTAAAAAAGGTCCATTCGTTGATCTTCATGTACAAAAGAAGATTGATCATGCGATCGAAAAAAATGACAAAAAAGTTATTAAAACTTGGTCTCGTCGCTCAACAATCCTTCCTGAGGCTATCGGTCTTACTTTCGCCGTACACAACGGTCGTAAGTTTGTTCCAGTGTACATCACTGAGAACATGATTGGTCACAAACTCGGTGAGTTTGCACCAACAAGAACTTTCCAAGGCCATGCTGAGAAGAAAGCCGCAGCTCCAGCTGCTGCTAAGAAGTAGTAGAGGTTGATAATGGAAGTTAAAGCTAGTCTAAAATACGCAAGAGTAGGTGCTCAAAAAGCAAGACTTGTAGTTGATTTGGTTCGCGGTCAAGACGTGAACCAAGCAATCAAAACTCTTACTTTCTTGAACAAAAAAACTGCAGGTATGGTTAAGAAATTGATCGAATCTGCAGTAGCTAACGCTGAATACAAAAAAGTTATGGATGTAGATAACTTGGTTGTTAAAGCTATCTGGGTTGATCAAGGTCCTGTGCTTAAAAGATTCCGTCCACGCGCTCAAGGCCGTGCATTCGGTGTTCGCAAGAAAACAAGCCACATCAACGTAGTACTTGAGGAGAAATAATCGTGGGACAAAAGGTTAATCCAATTGGTTTACGCGTTGGTGTTATTAGAACTTGGGACTCTCGCTGGTATGCGAAGGGTAACCAATATTTCGAAAATCTTCATGAAGATATCCGTTTGCGCAAATACTTGAAAAACAAGTTGAAGCACGCGGGTGTTGCGAAGATCGAAATGGAACGTGCAGCGAAGAAGATCAAAATCATCATCTCGACTGCTCGCCCAGGTGTTGTCATTGGTAAAAAAGGTACTGGTATCGACGCTCTTAAAGCGGAAGTTCAAAAACTTACACCCAACGAAGTTTTCTTGAGCATCCAAGAAGTGCGCAAGCCAGACCTCGATGCTCAGCTCGTTGCTGAGAGCATTGCTCAACAACTTGAGAAACGTATCTCTTGGAGAAGAGCTCTTAAAAAATCTATTGCAGCTGCGATCAAAGGCGGCGTGAGAGGTATCAAGATCCGTGTTTCAGGACGTCTTGATGGTGCAGAGATTGCTCGTTCAGAGTGGTACAATGAGAAGAGTGTTCCTCTTCATACATTGCGCGCAGATATCGACTACGGTACTGCTGAAGCTCTAACTGCATACGGTATCATCGGTCTAAAAGTATGGATCTATAAAGGCGATATCTTATCTGCTCGCGAAGTTGAGGAGGCAGGTCGTGTTAAGTCCTAAAAGAGTAAAATGGCGTAAACAATTTGTAGGCCGCGCAACTGGCTTTGCAGTAAGAGGTGCTAACCTTGATTTCGGAGACTACGGTCTTCAAGCAATCGAGGAAGGTCGTCTAACTGCTCGTCAATTGGAAGCAGGTCGTATTGCTATCTCTCGTTCAGTTAAGCGTGGTGGTAAAATCTGGTGCCGTGTGTTCCCGAATTTGCCTGTAACAAAAAAGCCAGCTGAAACTCGTATGGGTAGCGGTAAAGGTAACCCAGAACTATGGGTTGCTCGTGTTCTTCCTGGAAAAGTTCTTTTCGAAATGAACGGTGTGACTCGTGAACAAGCTAAAGAAGCTTTCGAACGTGCAGCTCACAAACTTCCTTTCAAAACTCGTTTCTTGGTTAGGGAGTAGTTATGAAGTTCGTAGAGATTAAAGATCTTTCTGTAACTGAATTGAAAAAGAAAAGAACAGCTCTTTCTGAAGAGTTGTTCCAAGCTCGTATTAAGAATTCAATTGGTCAACTTTCGAACCCAATTGAAATTCGTGATCTTCGCAAAAACATCGCGAGAATCAATACAGCGATCGTAAAAAAAGTGGCGCAGGGGTAGAGAATGACAACTGAAACTAATACTAGAGGTCGTAAAATCGAAGTAGTCGGTGAAGTTATCAGCAACAAAATGGATAAAACCATTTCTGTGCTTATCTACCGCATGGTTAAACACGCTAAGTACGGAAAGTACGTTAAGAAAACTTCTGTTTTCAAAGCGCACGACGAGAAAAATGAAGCGAAAATTGGCGATATCGTTAAAATTCGTGAGACTCGTCCTCTTAGCAAAACTAAACGTTGGGCTTTAGCGGAAATCGTTGAAGCTGCGAAAGCGTAGGGGTCGACCATGATTCAAATGCAAACTAGACTAAACGTAGCTGATAACTCTGGCGCAAAAGAAGTTATGTGCGTAAAGGTTCTTGGTGGTTCTAAACGTCGTGTAGCATCTATCGGTGATGTTATCGTTGTTTCTATCAAAGAAGCTTTGCCAAACGCTAAAGTTAAAAAAGGTGACGTTGCTAAAGCCGTAGTTGTTAGAACTGTACAAAAACTTCGTCGTCCAGACGGATCTTATATCCGTTTCGATGATAACTCTGCAGTTTTGATCAACGCCAACAAAGAACCAATTGGAACACGTATCTTTGGCCCAGTAGCCAGAGAATTGAGAGCTAAGTCGTTCGTTAAGATCGTATCTTTGGCTCCGGAAGTTCTGTAAGGGGTATGAGATGAATCGCTTACAAGCAAAATATCAAAAAGAGATCTCTCCTGCTCTTCAAAAACAATTGGGAGTTAAAAACGTAATGCAAGTACCTCGCCTAGAGAAAATCACTCTTAGCGTGTGCTTGAGCGAAGCTGTTCAAAATCCAAAAATTTTGAACACTGTAGTTGACGAAATCACAGCGATCACTGGTCAAAAAGCCGTGATCACTAAAGCTAAAAAAGCTATCTCTAACTTCAAATTGCGTGCTGGCATCCCATTGGGTGTTCGCGTGACTTTGAGAAAAGAGAGAATGTGGTCATTCCTTGACCGTTTGAACACTTTGGCTCTTCCACGCGTACGTGACTTCCGTGGTTTGCCAAATAAAGGTTTCGACGGCCGTGGTAACTACAACATGGGTCTTAAGGAACAAATCGTGTTCCCAGAGATCAACTTCGATAAAGTTGATAAAACTCGTGGTATGAACATCACAATCTGTACAACTGCTAAAAACGACGCTGAAGGCAGAGCGCTTCTTGAAGCACTTGGCATGCCTTTCAGAAAGTAGGATGAACAATGGCACGTAAAGCAAGTATTGTTAAAAACAACAAGAGAAAAGAAAAAGCTAAGCGTTACACTGCTTACAGAGCAGAGCTTAGAACTAAAGCCGTTGACATGAAACTTTCTGAAGAGGAAAGAGGCGAAGCTCGCAAGAAACTTCAAGCTCTTCCTAAGAGCACAAACATCAACCGTGTTATCACGCGTTGTGAACTTTCTGGTCGCCCTCGTGGTAACTACAGAAAATTCGGTTTGTCTCGTATCGCCTTCAGACAACTTGCGCTTGACGGTAAATTGCCAGGCGTAACGAAAGCTAGCTGGTAAGAGGAAAACTATGGATACAATTTCTCAGTTCCTTACAATCATTAGAAACGCTGGCGCAGCAAAACACGAAAAAGTGGATTTGCCTGCATCTAAAGTTCGCGCTGGTATCGCTCAGATCCTTGCTAATGAAGGTCTTATCCGCAGCTTCAAAGTTGCTAAAGACTCTAAGCAAGGCATCATGCGTGTTTACTTGAAGTACGATGAAGCTGGTCACCATGCGATCAACTCTATCGACCGTGTAAGCCGTCCAGGTCGTCGCGTTTATGTTAAATCCGATAAAATTCCTCAAGTTCGTTCTGGTTTTGGTATGTCCATCATCAGCACTAGCAAGGGCATCATGAGCGGTAAGCAAGCAGCAGAGCAAAATCTCGGCGGCGAATTGCTTGCGACTCTTTGGTAGGTGAAACATGTCACGTATTGGTAAAGCACCCGTTATTTTTGATAACACAGTAAAAGTAGATGTTACACCTGCTAATGAAGTAGTAATCAAAGGCGCTAAATCTTCTTTGAAGATTGGTATGAAGCCTGAAGTTACAGCTAAAGTAGATGGCAACAAAGTTGTTTTGACTCGTAAAGATGACTC
This sequence comes from Bdellovibrio sp. NC01, assembly GCF_006874625.1. Classification (NCBI taxonomy): domain Bacteria; kingdom Pseudomonadati; phylum Bdellovibrionota; class Bdellovibrionia; order Bdellovibrionales; family Pseudobdellovibrionaceae; genus Bdellovibrio; species Bdellovibrio sp. NC01. The sequence continues at coordinate 3,117,418 of NZ_CP030034.1, read as the reverse complement.
TAAAGAAGCTCGTGCATTGCACGGTCTTTACAGAGCTCTAGTTCAAAACGCAGTTGTTGGCGTTACTAAAGGCTTCACTAAAGGTCTTGAACTTCAAGGTGTCGGTTATCGTGCAAACGTTGCAGGTAAAAAGTTGGAGCTTTCTTTGGGCTTCTCTCACCCTGTAATCTTCGATATCCCAGAAGGCATCGAAATCAAAGTTGAAAAACAAACTAGCTTGTCTATCACTGGCGCAAGCAGAGAACTTGTTGGTCAAGTTGCTGCTAAAATTCGCTCGTTCCGTCCACCAGAGCCATACTTGGGTAAAGGTGTTCGTTACGCTGGTGAGCACATCCGTCGTAAAGCCGGTAAGTCAGCTGGTAAATAGAGGTAATGTATGAAATTAAAAATGTCTAAGCATACAAGCGAAAGAAAAGTTAATCGCCTCAAAAAGAAAATCAGAATCCGCAAAACAGTTGCGGGTACTGATGAAAGACCTCGTCTTTGCGTTTACAGAAGTGGTAAACACATCTACGCAAGCGTTATCAATGACGTAACTGGCCACACTGTGTTGTCAGTTTCTTCACTTGGTAAAGAAGACAAGTCTGGTGTTGAGATGGCGAAGCTTGTTGGTATGGAAGTAGCGAAAGCTGCTACCGCTAAAAACATCAAGAGCGTGGTATTCGACCGTAACGGTTACTTGTACCATGGCCGTGTTAAATCTCTAGCTGATGGCGCTCGTGAGGGCGGCCTCAATTTCTAAGGAGTGATGTGTGGAGAAAGTTCAAGCTCAAGCAGCTGAATTAGAAGAGCGTGTAGTAGCGATCAACCGCGTAACGAAAGTTGTTAAGGGTGGTCGTCGCTTCTCTTTCGCAGCTCTAGTAGTTGTTGGTAACAAAGCTGGTGATGTTGGTTTTGGTTCTGGTAAAGCAGGCGAAGTGCCTGAAGCTATCGGCAAAGCTAGCAGATCTGCTAAGAAATCAGCTAAATCTGTGACTCTTAAAGAAGGTCGCACAATCCCTCACGAAGTTATCGGTAAATTCGGTGCTGCAAAGGTTATCATGAAACCAGCAGCTCCAGGTACTGGTGTAATCGCGGGTGGTGCAGTTCGTGCCGTTCTTGAGTCAGTTGGCGTAAAAGATATTCTTACTAAATGTGTTGGTACTCGTAACCCTCACAATGCAGTAAGAGCAACAATCGATGGTTTGAATCAACTTAAACAGTTGAGCAAATAGTCGGAGGCAAAAATGGCTAAGAAATTTGTTGTTACATTGAAAAAATCGACTATCGGCTGCACTCAAGAACAAAAAGATGCAGTTCGTTGCCTTGGTTTGAAGAAGCTTCATTCAACTGCTGAAGTGAATGACACTGCTGCAAACCGCGGTCAGATCATGAAAGTTCAACATTTACTAAATGTTGAAGTTAAGGGGTAATCCATGAGCTTGCTTAATCAACTAGCTCCAAAAGCTGGATCAAAACACGCTCCAAAAAGAATCGGTCGTGGTATCGGTTCTGGTATGGGCGGCACGTCAACTAAAGGTCACAAGGGTCAATTGGCTCGTACTGGTGGCAAAGTGCGTCGTGGTTTCGAGGGTGGTCAAACACCTATGCACCGTCGTTTGCCTAAATTTGGTTTTAGCAACGTCGCGTTTGCTAACAACTTTGAGATTGTCAATATCGGACAACTTGCTAAATTTTCTGGAGAGGTAAATCCTGAAACTCTTCACCAAGCTGGACTAGTTAATAGCGGTGCGGTTAAGATTTTGGGAAATGGCGAGCTTAAAACAGCATTGACTGTAAAAGCTCACAAATTTTCAGAAAGCGCTAAGAAAGCTATTGAAGCTGCTGGCGGCAAAGTCGAGGTAATTAAATAGTGTCTGCACTAGAGAGCATCGCAAAGAATTCGGATCTTCGTAAACGTATTTTCATCACGTTGGCCTTGTTGGCGGTTTACAGAATTGGCGTGCATGTCCCAACTCCTGGAGTTGATGGCACTGCTGTCCTTTCTTTCTTCCAAGCGCAAAGCCGTGGGATTTTCGGACTCTTTAACACCTTCACGGGTGGTGCTCTTTCCCAATTCAGCGTTTTCGCATTGGGTATCATGCCTTACATCTCTGCTTCTATCATTTTCCAACTTTTGACTTCTGCAGTTCCTGTATTGGAGTCATTGAAGAAGGAAGGGGAGCAGGGACGTCGTAAAATCAACCAATACACTCGTTATGCGACTGTAGCTCTTGCCGTAGTTCAAGGTTACGGTATCAGCAACTGGTTGATGAACTCTACAAGCCCAGATGGTCGTCCTCTTGTATTGGCGCCAACTGTGGCATTCTTGCCTTTCCCAATCATGACAGTTATCACTTTGACAGCTGGTACATGCTTCATCATGTGGTTGGGTGAGCAAATCACTGAAAGAGGTATCGGTAACGGTTCTTCTTTGATCATCTTCACTGGTATTGCTGCTGCTATCCCAACGGGTGCTCAGCGTCTTTTCGAACTAGTTAAATCTGGTGAGATGAAATTCATCATCGTTCTTCTTCTATTGGCTTTGATGGTTGCGATCATCGCAGCTGTTATCTATATGGAAGTGGCACAACGTCGTATCACTGTTCAGTACTCTCAACGTGCTGGTGGTGGCGGTATGCAATCTATGCAAACTCCGACAAGCCATTTGCCAATCAAAATTAACTTCTCTGGCGTTATCCCGCCAATCTTCGCGAGCTCATTGTTGATGTTCCCAGCGACTATGGCTCAGTTCGTACATGTTCCTTGGTTGAAAGCTCTTCAAGAGTCTTTGAACCCATCAGGTACGATCTTCAATATCATGTTCGTTGCATTGATCGTGTTCTTCTCGTTCTTCTATACAGAGATCGTGTTCAATCCAACTGAAGTTGCTGACAACTTGAAAAAGTACGGCGGCTTTATCCCTGGCATTCGTGCGGGTAAGAGCACTTCTGATTATATTCAGAAAGTTCTTGAGCGCGTAAACGTACTAGGTTGCGTATATCTTTCTACAATCTGTATTTTGCCAGGTATCTTGGCGAGCCAATTGAACGTGCCATTCTATTTCGGTGGTACAAGCTTGCTAATCCTAGTGGGTGTTGCATTGGATACTGCTCAGCAAATCCAATCTCATATGATCACTCAAAAATACGAAGGCTTCATGAAGGGCGCTAAACTTCGTAGCAGAAGGGTTCAGTTTTAATGAACTTGATCCTGTTTGGAGCCCCAGGGGCCGGTAAAGGTACTCAGTCAGAGCTTTTGATCAAAAGACAAAACATGACACAGATCAGCACGGGTGATCTGTTTCGTGCTGCGATCAAAGGGCAGACTGAGCTCGGCAAAAAGGCTCAAGAGTTCATGGATAAAGGCCAACTTGTACCAGATAGCATCGTTATCGGTATGGTTGAAGAAGTCCTACTCAAAGGTTTAAAAAATTTCATTCTAGACGGCTTTCCAAGAACGGTAGCTCAAGCAGAAGCATTGGATGCTTTACTTAACAAGATGAATCTTTCTATTGGAAAAGCGATTTTTCTCGAAGTTCCAATGGGGATTCTAATGGACCGTTTGACTGGTAGACGCGTTTGTAAAAACTGCGGGGCTGTCTATCATATAGTCAGTAAGCCTTCTAAAACAGAAGGTGTATGTGACAATTGCGGTGGGGAAGTCATTCAACGTAATGACGATAAAGCTGAGGTTATTGAAACTCGCTTGAAAACCTACCAAGAGTTCACAAGCCCACTAAAAGAATTTTATAAAAAATCAGGGAAGTACATCGAAGTGGACGGTAATAGAGGCACCGAGGAAGTCTACAAAGAGATCGAAAAAATAATAATCTAGGCTGCTGTGTTATTTTTATCTCTAGACTTTAATGGTTCTTGGTGTTAGCGTGCCGAACCGCGTTTGTATTTTTGCTGGGATTTCTGGCTCGATTTTTGAGTCAAAATATTAGCAAGTATGGGAAGACATTATGAAAGTAAGACCATCAGTAAAAGCAATTTGTAACAAGTGTAAAGTTATTAAAAGAAAAGGCGTTATTCGCGTTATCTGCGAAAACCCTAAACATAAGCAAAGGCAGGGTTAATCATGGCACGTATTCTTGGTGTCGACTTACCTAGAAATAAACGCGTTGAAATCGCGTTGACATACATCTACGGCATTGGACGTCCTCGTGCGGCTATGATTGTGAAGCAAGTTGGTATTCCTTCAACTCTAAGAACTGAAGGTCTAACAGACGAGCACATCGCTAAAATCCGCTCTATCATCGAATCAAACTTCAAAGTTGAAGGTGATTTGCGTCGTGAAATCGGTTTGTCTATCAAACGTTTGATGGACCTTAACTGCTACCGCGGCATCCGTCATCGTAAAGGCTTGCCAGTTCGTGGTCAGAACACTCGTTCTAATGCACGTACTCGTAAAGGTCCTAAGAAGACGGTAGCTAACAAGAAAAAAGCCGTGTAGTTAAAGGGAATTAGCGATGAATACTGAAAATAAAGCAAAAACAGTTGCTAAGAAAAAAGTTAAAAGAAACGTTCCTCAAGGAAACTGCTATATCTCAGCTGGTTTCGGCAATGTTATCGTAACGATGACAGATCCGAATGGAGCTACGGTGTCTTGGTCCTCTGCTGGTCACCTAGGTTTCAAAGGTTCTCGTAAGGGAACTCCATTTGCAGCTCAAGTCGCGGCAGAAGACGCTGCAAAAAAAGCTATGGAAGCAGGTATGAGATCTGTGGACGTTTATCTTAAAGGCCCTGGCGCTGGCCGTGAACCAGCAATCCGTGCATTGGCTGCTACTGGCATGAGAATCTTGACTCTTAAAGATATCACACCAGTTCCACATAACGGTTGCCGTCCACCTAAGCGTAGAAGAATCTAAGGAGTATATCGTGAGCTGCATTAACGAAAGCGTTTGTAAGCTTTGCCGTCGCGAAAACGTGAAACTTTTCTTGAAGGGTGACCGTTGTTACACTGATAAGTGTTCTTTCGAAAGAAGACCTTATCCTCCAGGACAACATGGTCAATCTCGTTTGAAGTTCTCTGAATTTGCACTTCAATTGCGTGAAAAACAAAAAACTAAAAGATATTACGGTGTTTCCGAGAAACAATTCGTAAAGTATGTTCAAGAAGCCAACCGTTCAAAAGGATTGACTGGTACAGAGCTTCTTAGAAATCTTGAGCTAAGATTTGATAACGTTGTTTACTCTTTGGGTTTCGCGAATTCTCGTCGCGAAGCAAGACAGCTTGTTAAACACAACCATTTCTTGTTGAATGGTAAAAGAGCAAACATTCCAAGCATCCTTGTTAACAAGGGTGACGTTATTCAAGTTGCTGAGAAGAGCCGTGAAGTTACGAAAGTTCAAGCTGCAATTCAATCTGTAGCTAGACGTTCAGTACCAGCATGGCTTGAAGCTGATCATGGCGCCTTCAAAGGTACTGTTAAAGATCTTCCAAACCGTGAAGACGTAACAGTTGCAGTTGAAGAAAACATGATCGTTGAATACTACTCAAGATAATTTAACCTCTCGGGGGATCCATGCAAGAGCATTATTATAAGTTTTGGAGAGAGATGATCAAGCCGAAGGGATTCGAAATTGATCGTGACACTCTTCGTGATGACTACGCAAAATTCATTATCCGTCCCCTCGAAAGAGGCTTTGGTGTTACTCTTGGTAACTCCCTAAGAAGAATTCTTCTTAGTTCAATGATGGGTTCTGCAATTACTGCGGTGAAATTCGAAGGCGTTTTGCACGAGTTCACTACGATCCCGGACGTTCTAGAGGATGTAACTGACATCATCTTGAACCTTAAAGAAGTTCGTTTCAAACAGTACACTGCTGATGCTTTGACTTTGAAGATCAACAAAAAAGGTCCAGGCAAAGTAACTGCAGCGGATATCCAAACGTCAGATAAGATCGAAGTTTTGAACCCAGATCTTCACATCGCGACTTTGGGTGCAAATGCGAACTTCGCAGCTGAAATTATTGTTAATTTCGGTCGCGGATACGTTCCAGTTGAAAACAGAGAAACTGATCTTCCAGTTGGCTTTATCGGTGTTGACGCTCTTTACAGCCCAATCCGTAAAGTTAACTACAATGTTTCAAATGCACGCGTTGGTCAAAGAACTGACTACGATGCTTTGACTTTGGAAGTATGGACAGACGGCTCATTGAAACCAGAAGAATCTGTAGCTCTTTCATCTAAAATCATGAAAGAACAACTTCAGATCTTCCTAACTTTCGATGAAATGATGGAACCAGCTGAAGAATCTCGTGAATTGGGCTCTCCTTCATTGAATGAGAACTTGTTCCGTTCTGTTGACGATCTAGAACTTTCTGTTCGTTCAGCGAACTGCTTGAAAAACGCTAACATCCGCTACATTGGTGAGTTGGTTGTTCGTTCTGAAGCAGAGATGCTTAAAACTAAAAACTTTGGACGTAAATCTCTTAACGAGATCAAAGAGATCTTGGGTGAGATGGGACTTGGCCTCGGTATGAAAATCGAAGGCTGGCCACCTCCAGGTTGGGATCCTTCTCAACCTCCTCAAAAGAGAGAAAGCGCACAGTAATCACCACGTAAGGTGATTGGGCAACGGCCTCTCGCAAGGGAGGCTGTTAAGGTGGATGCCTGAAGCCCGCGATCTTGGGATTTCGGTCCTGGGATTCGAAAAAGTAGCACTGAGCAATTAAGCTTGAGTGCTCTACCGTCTGGATACCTAACACGGTCCACACGTTCTTAACGGAGTATAAAATGAGCTCACACAGAAGAAGAGTAAAACATTTCGATCGTAAATCTGGCCCTCGTAAAGCTTTGATCAGAGGCTTGGTTAACTCTCTAGTTGAACACGGTCGTATCACTACAACTGTTGATCGCGCTAAAGAAATTCGCCGTCACGTAGAAAAAGCAATCACTCTTGGTAAAAAAGGTGACTTGGCTACAACTCGTTTGTTGTTGTCTCGCTACCCAAATCAAGAAGTTGTTAGCACTATCGTAAAAGATCTTGCTCCACGTTTCAAAACTCGCCCAGGTGGTTACACTCGTATCATCAAAATCGGCCGTCGTCCTGGTGACACTGCTGAGATGGCGTTCCTTGAATTCGTAGACTACGATTTCGAAGCGAAAACTACAGCTAACGAAACAGCTAAAGCTGAAAAAGCGGCTCCAAAAGCAGCTTCTAAAGCGAAAAAAGCTTCTACTAAACTAGTAGCAGCTAAAAAGAAAACTGTTAAAAAAGCTCAGAAAAAAGCAAGAGCAACAGCTCGCTAGTTTTCACTTCGATGAAGTCGAAGTGCAAACAGTCTGAACTCTGAAAAATAGATTTCAAATAAAAGCCCAAGACGAACTCTTGGGCTTTTTTATTTTTGGGCATCGTTGGTAAAGCCTGCGGGTGGAATCGAAGGAAGTCTTGCGGGCTGGCGTACGAATCCTGTCTTAGGATTTTTTGATTTTCTGAGGTATATAGTCTGTATGAAACAGCATCTTAAAGCATTCGCACTTGTTGTCGTTCTTGGTGTTCTAGCCGTCCTTGGTTTCAATTATTTCTTTCTGCCTAAGGTGCAAGAAGCCCCAACGGCCATGGCTACGGTAGAGTCTATGGAGAAGAATGGTGTACCCAACTTTTCTGCAGAGACTTTGTCGGGTGAGAAGTTTGATCTTGAGTCACTTAAAGGCAAAGTTGTGATTTTGAACTTCTGGGCGTCATGGTGTGGACCTTGTGTGGAAGAAGTTCCTTCACTGATCAAGCTTGTGAAAGAGTTCAAAGGGGATGTTCAACTGATTGCGATCTCTGGTGATAGCAGTGTTGAAGACATCAATATCTTTTTGAAATCGTTCCCAGAGCTAAAAGGCGAGAATATTAAAATCGTCTACGATCAAGATCGTTCTAAAATGAAAATGTTTGATGTGGCTCGTTTGCCAGAGTCGATGGTGCTTTCAAAAGATCATAAACTTGCGAAGAAGCTCGTGGGCTCGATCAATTGGTACAATGAAGATTCAATCGCTTACATGAAGACTTTGCTTAAGTAGCACTCGCAAGATTGCCAATTTCCGATGGGGAGCGAATCCGTATTTGCGGAGAATCCTTGTGAGCGGATAAGCGTCTGGCAAATAGATAAGTTGGAAATTGCGACAGACTGAAATTCGATTTTAAATTTTGTGTATAATAAAAAAAGAGTGGTGGAGACATCACTCTTTTTTTGTATCAAATTTCTGGCGAGGTTGGCGTTCATTTGAAGATAGAACCAACTCGGCCGTGAGTTGGCTGGGATGAGACTTTTTTATTTACAATCAAATTTCAAATCGATTTTTGTGCCTTCAACGAGTGGTGATTTGAATTTCAAGACGTCGCCGTTAACCGTGAAGTCTGTGAACTCTTGAGAGTTGATGAACACATGCACAGTGCTTGGCTCTGGCTCGCACTGCAAAGTTAAATGCGACATCGAGTTTACAATTTTGTCTTTGAACGTGTTTAAGTTGTTGGTGAAGTTGGCATCGCAGATGCTGCCAATTCCGCCTTCTGTCATGTTAGAGGCTTGCGCGTAGATCGTGCCTTGATGGCTTGGTGATGTACCGCTCGCGTCTTGAGTCGCTTCACACGAAGAATCGCCTGGTTTCACAATGATCGAGTTAAACGTAAAGCGCACGTCGTCGCCAAAACTTGATTGAGCTTGCGCGATCATATTGACTGGCAGGTCGCCAGCTTCAAGAGGGATATAACTGCCATCAGCGTCTGTTGGTTTTACTTTGCTTTGATCGCCGCCCACAGAGCGTTCGTCTTCGTTCGATACGATAATCACTGATAGCGCGGCTCCAGGACGGTAACAGCCGTTGCCTGATGTGTTTGCTAAGGCTCCGGACTTAAAGTGTTCGAGGGCTGCTTTGATCCCGCGCTCGTCGCCAGATCCCGCACCACCAATTGTCATCGCATTCACGGTATTCACAAAAATATTATCGAGATTTGCGGTGCCTCTTTTTAAAAGATGCGCTGGCGTTCCTGATGTTGGAGTGTAACCGACCCAGTCATATGAAAGGCCCCAGGCAGGGATACCGGCCGTTGTGACGGTTCTTGTCGTCGTCATACACATTTGCCAGTCGATGTCGCTGGATTCTAGTGACGCCGTGAAAGCGCCAAGGCCCGCTGCAAGTTTCTTAAGGTCAGGAAGCATGGAGTTTGAATCGTCGAAGACGATTAAGAAGTCGACTTGCTTGTTACCGTAAGCAACTGTTTGAGAGACGTTGACTGTCTTGCTTGGCGCCACAGAAGATTCACTGTTCGTTTCAACTGGGGTGAAATTCATCTTTGCACAAGCAGAACATAGCGAAGTGATCGCAGTGGCTAACACTAATTTTTTAAACAGAGTCCTTTCCATACTTCACACCTCACCATGATGTTATCGTGATGCGCCCATAAAAATAAAGAGGTTGACCGCGAATGTGAGGAAAAAAGATTAATAAAAACAATAAGTTGCAGATTGTGCTGAATAATTAGACAGGTCCTGTAAAGGGCATCGACAGAACTCAAAGCTTCTTGAAATTTGAGAGTCGAAAGAATTTTTCCGAGTGAAAAAAATCGGCAAACTTTTTTGCACACAGTTTTCTTCAAGAAATTCTGAAGAGAGAAAATAAAAAGCGAATTTGAATGAAAGTAGATGAAAAAAAAGCTGCGGTTTTGAAGCGCAGCTTTTGTGGATTTTGAAATTTAGAAGCCGAATTTCTTTTTTAGTTCGTCGAGGGCTTTTTGGCCTTCTTTTTCTAAGTGTTTCTTGCCTTGGTTTTCGGCATCTTTCTTAGCTGTGTTGATTTTGTCATCCACTTGCTTTTTCTGCGCGTCTAGCTGGGCTTGGGCTTTCTTTACTTCGCCGTCGAATTGCGATTTGTACTTATTAATCTCTGCTTCGACTTGCGCTTTTTGTTTGCCGATCTCTTGATCTACATAAGCTTGAATTTTTTGACGAGCTTCATCGATCTTCGCTTGGATTTGTTTTTCAAATCCTTTTTGTAGCTCTGGGCCTAAATTTGAATTCACTGACAGATCTACTTTCGGAAGAACCCCTTGGCCTTGCGCTGACAATGTCACCACTGGAATGCCAGCGAAGACGGCTTTCAAGATAGAGTCCGCGATGTTGTTCTTTGATGAGACGTCGTAATCGATCTTCTGGAATTTATTGTCCATGTTCACAGAAAGATTTTTTAATGCAATCAAGTTACCTTGAATCGCTAAAGTGCCAGTCGCTTTTTTGAAAGCGATATGCACGTCAGGGGACTGCACCAGCTCTTTGCCTTCGATCGCGTACGAATCCACTTTGACTAGGTAATCGATGACAGAATCGTCTTTGCGATTATCCAAAGTCAACTTCGCTAAGAAGCCAAAGATACTCATGCCTGGGAAATCACCTGCCAGAGTCGCAACCGTTGGTTTACCGATAAGGCGTTGATTTGAAGTGATGTCTAGGATTTCACCTTTGATGTTGCCGGCATTTGGCGACAAGCCCGCTTGAGAGCTGATGCCTGCGCGTTTCACCCAGAACATTGGATAAGAGTTCGGACGACCGAATTCGTACGTGATACCTTTTTCGCGAGGATGCGGTTGAATTGCAACGTCGTCGTCGTCAGTTTTCTCTTTACCTTTTTTCAGATACTTCGGTGGAAGATATTTTTCCGCTAAGTCTTTATAGCGATAGAACTTCGCCTTATACGGAGCAAGGTAACGATTGAATACAGCTAACGTGAGTGCTTTTGCATCTAGTTGTGGAATTTTGAAATGTTGTTCAAGAGATTTCACGTCGACTTGAACTTGCTTTTCGATCTCTTTGTATTGCGCTTGCATTGCATTCAAGTCTTTACCAAGATCGTCAGTGACGCCTTGGATTTGCTTGTATTTGCCTTCGGCATCTTTATACACGTCATTCAATTGCTGCAAAGAATTCGCAAGATCTTGTGGGTTCTTGAAGTCTTTGTATTGGATTTTGTTCAGACGATCCGACAAAGATTGAATGTCTTTACCCTGTGGCAAAGTTTTAAGGCGGGCATCCCAATCCTTCTGTTTACCATCAAGATCTTTTTGGAACTTTTCGATCATGGCTTTTGATGGCAATGACTCTTGCAACTTTTGTAATTGGGCGTTTGGATCTGTTCCGCTTAACATCGCGATCAAATCGCCAAAGACATTATCGCCGTAACGAGCATCCAATTCTTTTTGTGCATCCGATTTAAGTTTGCCACCTTCCGTCGAAAGAACACCAGGTTCATTCGATACCGCTGGAGGAGGAGCTACTTTGCCAGGATATTTACGTTTTACACCGAATTCGATTTGTTCAATCGCGGCTTCGTTGATCACGAATTTCACGCGCAATAAGGCGTCCCATAACATGCCGAAACGAACGTCGCCAATTTTGACGGAATCGAATTCTGGTTTTTCAGAATCCGTCAGCTCGATGCCTTTGATGCTGATGCTGGCATTGAAGAAGCTTGTGTCGACGTCAGCGATGTTAACTTCAGCACCAAGGGCTTTGTAACCAGCCCACTCCATAGCTTTGCGTAAGTGAGTGTCGAAGAAGAAATGGAAATAAAGTCCCACGATCAAGCAGAAGATCGCAAATGGAATGATGGCGCCCCATCGGATGATGCCTTTTTTCTTTTTGATAGGTGTCGTTGTGTTGTCTGTGCTCATGTTGCAGTCCTATCCGTAAAGTTCATCGTACTTAACGTACCAGTTGTAAAGTTTCGTCGCTGTGAATGCTTTCCAGAACTTCGTTCCTTTAAAGCGCGCAACGACGGCTGCACGATAGGCACGGATCATTGTTTTGAAACCGTAGAAGGCGAACGGGAATAAAATGATTGATACAATCATCGAACCCATCACGATGCTGTTATTGAAACGAGTCATCGGCACAAACGGAACGTTGTACATTGTGACGAACAGTGGACGAAGCGGCTCTGCTTCAAGCACGGATTTACCTAGCAAGTGTGCTGGGTAGTCGAACAAGAAAGCGATGAACTTAAAGAAGAACGCAGATAGAAATGCGGCTCCAAGTTGCACTCTGAATACGAAGATGATCATCAAGACAATGAATGTTTGGATTGAAAAGAAAGGTGCAAAACCTAAAATCAAACCCAGGGACAAACCGTATGCAAGGGGAGTTGTATCGGTATCAGAGTTCAGAAGTTTCAAAAAATTAAATATCTGTTTCAGAATTAACGTCATGGATGTTGTTCCTCCGAGAAACTCCCTCAAGTTTAGAATAAAAATGCATGGCGGCAAGCGAAAAAGAAGACAGAAGACGTGACTTGTCGTAATACTTTTCTCATGCACATTTGGGAAAGATTGATTGCAGATACGGCGCAGCTTGGTGGAGTTTTGGTTTTCATTGAAGACCAAACGCCTGCTAATTTTAAAGAATGGCTAGCGCCATTGCAGAGTCAGTATTCAATTCCCTTTGTGGTGCGCTCAGCTAATGATCTTTTAGCACGTCGTTTTGTAACTCGTAGTCAGGATTTGGTTGTTCTTTTAGAAAATCAGAAAGACTTCTTTTCTTCTTTGAATTCGGTGCTACAGGGGCAGCGTCTTTTCTTGGGCGCAGAAGATGATTCACAAAATATCGATTTCTTTTGGGCCAATGCATCTGCACAGGATTGGGCGCAAGCCATTCAGGGTGCCGTTCAATCTATGTCAGCGGTGAAGTCATTGCATGAGAATTTGCGCACGCAAGAAGCGGGCTGCTTGTTCTTGGACCGTGATGACGTCGTTGTTCGTAATGTGCCTTACAATAATGATCCAGCAAAAGTTGAACTTCTTCCCGGTGCGGTTGATTTAATTCAACGTGCGCACAAAGCGGGAATGTGGGTGGCGTTGGTTACAAATCAATCGGGCTTAGGCCGCGGGCGCATTTCGTGGCTTGAATACAAGGCCGTTCATCAGAAGATGTTAAGTCTTTTGGCAGAGCAGGGCTGTTGGATTGATGAGTGTGTATGGGCTTCATTCATTGAAAACGAGGCTGTGGTTGAAGGACGCTTGCTTGCCGGTTTACGCAAACCTCGCGCGGGAATGTTTCAGCTGGTGCATGAAAAATTGCGTGTTAAGATGGACGAATCATTCATGGTGGGCGATAGCGCAACTGATTTGATTGCGGCTCATGCTGCTGGCGTTAAAAAGCTTTATCTATTCCATTCAGAAAAATTTGCAAAGGAAGAGGCGACTCTTCGTCAGTATCAAAACTCGCAGCCTACTTTGCACTTTCAAGTGCTTCAGAAATTCGCCGATTTAAAGATCTAAAGCCGTTTATTATGCGACTTCGATTTGTTCCGCGTGTTCGTGGCCTTTGAAGCGCATATAGAAGAAGGCCCCAAGAAGACTCATGAGGAATGTTCCTACTTGGAAGGCTGTGATTGTGGTCGGGCCTAGATCTGTTGTCTTGCCGTTGTAAATATTAAACAAGAAATAGAAAGCTGCTTGGCCAACGCCTACTCCAGCAGGAGAGATGGGAATAGCAGTTGCCATAAAGCCCAATGGTGCAACCAGGAAATAAGTTTTCAAGTGCACATCGTCGTATCCGGCCATCATGCCCACTAGGTACAAGAACAAGATTGAACATGTTTGTGCAATCAAGCTTAAGAAAATAACTGCAAGGATTCGTCCACCGTGTTTACCGTACAAGTGCATGCTTTCGTAAAGTTTCATGAACTTTTCGGATAACGGCAGTTTTTTAATGATCTTTTTAAGAATCTCTTTGCGATAAAGAACGCTAGAGAAAATTAATGCCAAAGCGACAGCGAACACGATGAACAACGCAAGAATGAACCAGAACAACGTCATCAAGCTTGGGACGTGAGTGATATGATCCATATCGTAGACCATCACCAGCAAGGCCATAAGAACCATTGAAAATAAACCGATCACACGGTCCATCAATACGCTCGTGACCGCAACGACTTTGCTGCCAGGATTTTGGCGATTGAAGTAGTAGGCTTTGATCACGTCGCCACCGACTCCGCCAGGCATTGCAAAGTTGAAGAATGTTCCGATTAAGCTCAGCTTAAACACAGGCCATGAGCTGGCTTTCATGTGTTGCGACTTTATAAGAATGCGCCAACGTTCGCTGGCAAAGAAAAGATTCAAAGCAACGAGCCCCAAAGCAAGTGCCGCTGGACCCGGCGAAAGAAGCGCGCGCAATGCCGAGAAATTCAATTTCCCTGAAGACACCAACCAATAAATAATCCCCGCTGAAAACAGGATTTTAAGAGCTTGCATGAGGAATTTTTTGGTGTGCTTGATCATGACTCTTTCATACCTAAAAAGAAGGGCGAACTCTACTGCGAAATGGAGGCGCCAGGGCCTTTGACCACTTGAGCCATTTCAGATGAAAAATACGCAGATTGGCTGTTTAGTGCTATAAAGTTTGGTTCCGATGGAGGAATTTGTGATTCCAGTAATTTTGTCTGGGGGGAGCGGGACACGCTTGTGGCCGGTTTCTCGCCAGCAGATGCCAAAACAATTTTGCGAGATCTTCGATAAGCCTTTGCAGACTTTAACGTTGCAAAGAAGCTTGCGTTTGGGGACTCCGTGGATCGTGACGTCTAAAGCTTTGCAAACTTTGACAGAGCTAAATTTGAAAGACAATAAGGCAGAGTCTGTGCGCACGGTTTATGAACCGGTGGGCAAAAATACGGCTCCGGCGATTGCGGTTTTGTGTCAGCTTTTGCTTGCGCAAAATAAAGGCAATGAAGTTGTTGCGATTTTTCCTTCAGATCATTTGATCACGAAAGAAGCTGCGTTTTTGGACGTGGTGAAGTTCGCTGAAACGGTGGCTCAGGAAAATAAGGTGGTCACATTAGGTATCACGCCGTCTTATCCAGAAACGGGTTATGGTTATATTCAAACAAAAGCGGTCAGCGTTAAAGACAATGGCTCGTTGAAAGCGTATTCCGTTGTGAAATTCCACGAAAAGCCTTCTTTGGACAAAGCGAAAGAGTTTTTGTCGCAAGGAAGTTTTAGCTGGAATGCCGGCATTTTTGTTTTCAAGGTTTCGCATATGGCGAGCTTGTTTGCAAAACATCAACCTGAAATGTGGAGCTTGGTTTCAACATTGAAGGCCGATGCTTCGAACCTGGAAGAAATCTATTCTAAAGTGGTCAGCATTTCGATCGATTACGCGATCATGGAAAAGCTTGGCGGTGATGAGCTGACTTGTATTCCTGCGGAATTTGGTTGGAGCGACGTGGGCTCTTGGGATGCTGTTGCATCTTTGCAAGATGGTCACGAGATCTTGAACGTTAAAGGCCAGGATAATTTCGTTTTTGGCGATAATAAAAAACACTACTCAATGATCGGTATGGATGACGTTATCGTTATCGATACGGCTGATGCGATGATGTTGGTGAAAAAAGGCATGTCGCAGGACGTGCGCCACGTGGTTGAGGCATTAACTCAGCAAAAATCGAAGTTAGTAAAAGAGCATATCTTTGAATACCGCCCTTGGGGCTATTTCGAAATCTTAAAAGATACGGATTTCTTTAAATCAAAAGTCATTCGCGTGAATCCTCATGCGCAATTGTCATATCAATCGCATGCGAAACGTGAAGAGCATTGGACGATCACGCGTGGGGCGGGTGAAGTGGTTCTTAACGACCAAATCATTCCGGTGAAAGCGGGAACGCACATTCACATTCCATTGGGTGCGAAACACCGTATGCGTAACAATACGGACGAAATGTTAGAATTCGTGGAGGTTCAATTGGGAACTTACTTCGGCGAAGACGATATCGTTCGCTATCAAGACGATTACAAAAGAACATAAAAAAAGGGACCGCAAGGTCCCTTTTTCATTGAGGGACCACGGTCCCGTTATGAGTTGTTATTTCTTAGCCTGGAAGTCTTCTTCTTCATTTGGCAAATCTACGTCAGCTTCGTCTGGTTGATCCGCTTTTACTTCTTGCAATGTCGGAGTTGATTGAGTCGACGTCATCAAGTCTTTTTGGTAGGCGTAAATCACGCCACCTTCTTTAAAGAGTGGAATCATCTTTTTAATGATCGCTGGTGAAACGGCTGGGCAGCCCCAGCTACGACCCAAACGACCGCTGGAATCTACGAAGTCTTGAGACACATAGTTCGCACCGTGCATAACGATATCGCGAGAAGCTGCTTGGTCATTTGATTTCTCAAGACCATGAAGGTTCAAAGATTCGCCATGACCGCCGTAATAAACAGAGCCCGCAAGATAGAAACCTAGCGAAGACATTTTTGAACCATCAAGGTTAGAGAATTTAGTCGCTAAACGAACGCCCGAACCTTTACCGTGCGCAACGAAATACTTATTCACAACACCAGTTTCCAAGTTCATAACGAACAAGCGGCGCTGGTCTGAAGGTAAAGAGAAGTCAATGATCGCAAGGTTCTTAGATTGAACCGCGAAAGCCTTGTCCGTCATGTAAGCTTCACCTTCGGCAGGACGAACCTTTGCTTTTACACGCACGGTTTTGCCTGCGTTATTATCCATGAATTCAAGAGCACGTTGCAGAGCTGTTTCTGAAATGCCTTGATTTTTAAAAACATCATACAAGCGTACGCCATTGATTTTTTTATCGGCGATGCTTTCGGCATGGGCCGCGATATTAAAGAAAATCACTGTGATAATGCTTAAAATTTTTAAAGATCGCTTCATCTTATCCTCTCTCGCATTGACGTGCCTGTAACTGTTCCGGGGAATTTACAAAGCGCGTGCCAGGAAAAGGGCGATCGTTCGTACAATTAATTAAAGCTGGAAGTTCCATAAGCTAAGAATCGGCGCCCTAAAAAGGCACCTGTACATTCCTTAGACATGCTGCCTAGCAAACAATATTGAATCGACAAGGCCTTAGGTTTTTGTTTTGATAGAGCTACTTTAAAAAGGGAGTTTTACAATGAAAGCATTGGTATTCATCGCAACGATGTTGATGGCATCTTTCAGCTTTGCTGCAAAGACTTATCAAGTAACGGGACCAGTTTTGGAAGTAACTGATTCAAAAATCGTTGTCGAAAAAGGCAAAGATAAATGGGAAATCGATAGAGCTGCAGATACGAAAGTAACTGGCGATTTGAAAGTTGGTGAAAAAGTTACTATCGAGTACACAATGACTGCGAAGACCGTTGAAGTGAAAGAAGCGAAAAAGAAAAAATAGTTTCTGAATCGCAATTAATTGAAAGTTTGAAAGCCTCGCAGATTTTGCGGGGCTTTTTTTTGAAATTCACGCGCAGATTAAGGATGGGAAAGATTGGTGGATGAAGTTTAATTCTTCTTGTCGTCTTCGTCGTTGCACAGATCACTAAGTGTTTACTAGATTCCTTCGGATGTTAGCCAACATTCAAGGGGTATTTATGGTGGTCAAACTTTTTCATAAAGTGAAATTTGTCGCGATCTCTTTATTCATCACACTCAATGTCGTGTTGATGGCGACGGCATCTCTTCCAGATAGAAGTGCCGTGGGAGATAATATTTTAAATGTTCTCTGGCGATATCAGACGTTCTTCGCTCTGGATCAGATGTGGAGCATGTTTGCTCC
This sequence comes from Bdellovibrio sp. NC01, assembly GCF_006874625.1. Taxonomy (NCBI): domain Bacteria; kingdom Pseudomonadati; phylum Bdellovibrionota; class Bdellovibrionia; order Bdellovibrionales; family Pseudobdellovibrionaceae; genus Bdellovibrio; species Bdellovibrio sp. NC01. The sequence continues at coordinate 3,099,913 of NZ_CP030034.1, read as the reverse complement.
GAATCCGGCGAACGTGAATGCGTATCTTGATGCCGAGATCACATTCAAAGACGGCTCTAAGGAACGTTGGACGTTTCCTCGCCCGTCACGCATGCCTTCATGGGAAAAACTTTTAGGTGGCGAACGCTTCCGCAAATATTCGCAAGAAAATTTAGTTCCGATGGAAAAATCGGAAGTGTGGTTCGATATGTCTCGCTTTGTTGCTCGTGAAGTTGTGAACCTTGAAAACCAGGGTAAACATCGCGAAATCAAAGAGCTTCAATTCTATCGTCATTTCAATATCGTGAAGCCGCCACAAGAAAAATTTATTCCGCATGGGCAAATGAGCACAGAATATCAAACTGAAGCTGTTTTCCATTTCATTCCGACAGAACCTCAGAAGGTGAAATATGAAGCTAACATCAATCGTTAATTCCGTTCGCGAATTTTTCTTTAAACCCGTGCCAGTTCAATCCGTGGCAGCGGTTCGTGTGCTGTTTGGTTTGCTTCTTCTTGCGAACTGGTACATGACGTGGACACATCTTGAAGTTTTCTGGGGAACGAATGGTTTGGTTTCTTTGAACACTTCACAGATTTATGGATCTGATTGGCGATTTAGTTTCTTCGATTGGTTGCCGAATGATCCGCGCACGGCAACTTTCGTTGCCTTACTGAATCTTGCTGCGGCGTTGGGTGTGACGTTCGGTCTTTTTACCCGTACATCCATCTTGTTTGCGTTCCTGACGGTTATGTCATTCCACAACCGAAATGTCTTTATTCTGAATAGTTCAGATTTAGTCTTGCGCAATTTATTGTTCTTTATGATGTTCACTCCAGCCGGTGAAGCTTACTCTTTGGATCGTTTGATCGCGCGTGTGCGTGGTCTTGCACCAGAGATTCCAGCTTTGCGTGCGCCTTGGGGTTTGCGTTTGATGCAGATTCAGTTCTGTCTTATTTATGTATCGACGGTACTGTTTAAGATGAAAGGTACTTATTGGGCTGATGGTACGGCGATTTATATCGCGACTCGCTTGGATGAGTTTGTGCGCATACCACTTCCACTTCTTAATAATCTGGTGATCATTAAGCTATTAACTTGGGGCACTTTGATTACTGAATTCTCGTTAGGTACTCTGGTGTGGATCAAAGAACTTCGTTACTGGGTTTTGCTCGCGGGTCTCGGCTTGCATCTTGGTATTGAAGTCGTAATGAATATTCCGATGTTTGAATGGGTGATGATCGCCGCGATGGGCTTGATGATTGAACCATTCGATGCGGAAAAAATTGATCAGTGGGTTCGTGGTAAACTGAAAGAAAGATTTGCGAACAAGGAGATTTCAATTTTGAACTCTGTTACTGCTGAATAATTTTTTCTTCTTAAAAATTTATATTCGAAAAAAACGCCGAGCTTAATCACCTCGGCGTTTTTTATTTTTTCAAAATTGTTTTTTACATTTCACTTCTGAAAAATATTTTGAATCTGCAAAAAATTAAAAGACAGACATCAAATCAATTTCGCTATCCAAAAATCAAAGGTTAGTTAAAAGTTGCTTCACGCACAAAACAACAACCCAATTTTTTGGAGGATACATGAAAGTAGCATATAGGAAGGCATTCCTCGCTGCTGGTATTACTCTGATCGCGAATCCGACGTGGGCGCAGTTAAGTCTACTTCCGTATGGAAGTAAGACGACGCAAACTTCGAATAACGAGCAGAGCATGCCTGTACCGAAGGCAGCTAATGGAGGAGGAAGCTCTTCTTCTGGCGGATCGAATGGAAATTCTAATGGTCGATCGTCAGTCGCAGCCACCGTTGTCGGTGGTTCGACTGGAGGATCTGTTGCAGCCACAGTCGTAGGTGGTTCCACGGGCGGATCTGTCGCTGCAACTGTAGTCGGATCTACAAGTGGTGGTTCGAGTGGAAGCTCAAACGGCAATGCGAATGGCAATGCTAACGGAAATTCAAATGGTCGCTCTTCTGTAGCTGCGACTGTTGTAGGTGGATCAACTGGATTCTCTGGTGGATCTTCTTCGGGTGGATCGTCTTCAGGCGGTTCTTCAAGCGGTGGCTCTTCTGTTGCTGCAACTGTTGTCGGTGGTTCAACTGGCTTCAGTGGTGGTAGTTCTGTTGCAGCAACTGTGGCTGGTTCTACTAGCGGCGGTTCGAATGGCAACGCAAATGGCAATGCGAACGGCAATTCAAATGGTCGTTCATCTGTGGCAGCAACTGTTGCTGGCTCAACAAGTGGTGGCTCAGGCGGAAGCTCTGTAGCGGCGACTGTTGTTGGTTCAACAAGCGGTGGTTCAAACGGAAATGCTAATGGTAATGCAAATGGCAATGCGAATGGTAACTCAAATGGTGGTTCATCTGTAGCGGCGACTGTTGTTGGTTCAACAAGCGGTGGCTCAAACGGAAACGCTAACGGTAATGCGAATGGTAACGCCAATGGAAATGCAAACGGCAATTCAAATGGTCGTACTTCTGTAGCTGCAACTGTTGTTGGTTCAACAAGCGGTGGCTCAAACGGAAATGCGAACGGTAATGCCAATGGCAATTCGAACGGCAACGCCAATGGTAACGCCAACGGAAACTCAAATGGTCGCACTAATGGTGGATCTAATGGTTTCACGAATGGTAATGCCAACGGTAATGCGAATGGCAATTCAAACGGCAATGCTAACGGTAACGCCAACGGTAATGCGAATGGCAACTCAAATGGCAACGCTAATGGAAATGCAAACGGCAATTCGAATGGTCACTCAAACGGTCACCAAAATGGCTCAACTGGTTACACTAATGGTGGAACTAACGGTCATACAGATGGTCGTACTGATGGCGGTCATTCTGATGGTAAAACGAGCGGCTACACTAACGGTCATTCCGATGGTCGTACCGATGGTCACTCAGATGGTAAAACTTCAGGCTACACGAACGGTAGAACTGATGGCCATTCTGACGGTCAACAAAACTCGACAGGTCGCACGAACGGTCACTCAGACGGTAAGACAGATGGTTACTCAAATGGCCATACTGACGGACGTACTGATGGTCACACAGACGGTCATTCAACAGGTCACTCGACAGGATACTCTACAGGGTATTCAACGACGGGTTACACAACTGGATACACGACTGGTGAAGTCACTTCGACTGCAACGGTAACAACTGCAACTTCGACGGCTACAACGGCGACGGTGACGACTGCAACTTCGACAGCAACAACTGGCGAACAGTCGACTTCAACTGCGACGACAGGCACAGAGTCGACGTCAACTTCTACTTCGACTGCTACTTCAGCTACAGCTACAACTGGAAGCAAAGAAGAGAAAAATAAACTTCGTCATAAGTTGGAGCCTTTGTTCCATCTATCATTCGACTTCGGTTCTTACATCATCAACTTGACGCCGCAAATGGGTGGTCCGCAACCAAAAGCAGTTTTGGAAGCGTACGATTCAAAAGCAGCGACAGATTCATTGGTGTATGGCGACTACCGCGACGGTTTCCAAAAAACTGTTTACGGCAGTCTCGAAGTGGGTCTTGGCGCACAAATCAGATTCTGGTTTGAAAATGCGACAGGCTGGCATCAAAGCTTCTGGGCTTACGTGGGCGTATTGCCTGTCGTAGGTAAAGACACTCAATCAACTCGTTATGTAAGCACTCTGGGCAAAGCATACGATATGGGTGGACGTAACGAAATTCCTGAATCGGCAACGGATTTGAACCGTTGGGATCCAGGTGACAGCATCACTTATGTTGGTCACGGTGGCGTGGTCTTCAGTGCAAGTGCTGGCTTAGGACCTGTCGGAGTGGGCGCAGCTCGCTTGGCGAAAGGTACTTGGGAAACTTATGTTGAAAAAGTTGGCGCGAACAAAGCATACGTGAAAATGACAAGTGGTAAACTAGAGTCATTGTCAGTGTTTGCAAGTGCTTCGATCCTGACTATTTCGAAAAATTACTTCAACTCAGCCGACGATGGATTCTCATACTTGTTCGACTTGAGCACAGAGACAGGACGTAAAGCTTACGAAGATATGATTCGTGGTAATGCGTACTCATCTGAGCAGTTGGCATCAGAGAAACCAAGAAACTTGGTTGAAGCGGCTCCAGTACAAAAAGTTGCGACATTCAGAACTGTTAGCTCTGGTTCTGTCGTAAGTGCTGCATTCTCTATCCCTATTATCTGGGATAAAGTATACAGCAAAGGCCGTGTGCAATCGTTCACGACTTCTGATTTGTACATCAATCGTAATACGGCACGTGTGCACTATGGTATCTTCTCGCAATCGGAAGATTCACGCTTCTGGTTCAAACACAAAGAGAAAGATTTCATGTTCTACGGTGCTAAATACACGATCGAGAACTGGGATACTCACGCGAAAATGGATAGCATGTTCGGTACGTACAGCTATGCATTCCGTCACGAGAAATCAAATGGCTCTCGTCTACGCTCTGGTATCGCCGAGTTGATCAAGAAAACTGGTTTGGATGCATTGAATGTCAATGTTCCTGATCAAGATCTTGGTTACACAGGTGTTGAGTTCAACGTTAACTTCAGCGACGACAATACATTGAGATTGATGATGGCTGCTCAACGTGCGACTCAGGATACGTTCGTAACTAAAGCTAACGGCATGGTTGCAGGCTATATGGACCGTAACGATCCATACTGGTATTGCCCAGCTGCTAACGGCGAACATCCAAATACAGCAAGTTGCGAATACCAATTGAAATCGAATACAAGTGGTGCAATGGGCAGAATGTATGCTGCATTGAAACGCATGTATAAAACGATGAACACTGACGCTAAAGCATTCGCTGCAGCTTACGGTGAATTCGGTGAAGCGATGAATGAGAATGCGTTCACATTCAAAGCTGCGATGGATATGGCAGGCCCTGGCGTACAAATTGACTACCTCATCGAAGGTACGAAATTGTCTATGTACTACAGAGCATGGCAGACAGATGCTTCTGGACGCTGGATTGCAATCTCAGCTCCAAGCAAAAAAGGTCTTCCATTCGATCCTAAGCTAAGAAGATCTAAAGCTCGCGGTATCATCATCGGTAACAACCCTGGTGACATCGTGAACCCAATGATCCAACCAGCTGTAAGTCTTTAATAAAGATCAATAGCTAATTAGTTACTCCGGCTTCGCCGGAGTGCTAAAAAAAAAGGGCGGTAGTGATACCGCCCTTTTTTTATTCTCATATTCTTTTAAAAATTAAATTTCGTATTCGAATTTCAAATTCTCACACATCAAATCGCCCAACATCAAAGCTAAGCGACGAGCATTTGCTTCCATCTCTTCAGGACCGGCTTTAACAAGTTTGCCGACAAGGTTCGTGAACTCTTCAAATTTCTTCACGAACGGGGCGTGATTGCCTTTCATTCCTGCAGAATTTTTTAGGTACTCCATCACGACAGGCAATGATTGTTCTTTTTCAAATGCACGAAGCATATCAAGTGAAAGAACGTTTGTCGTGCCTTCCCAGATCGAGAAAACTTGCGCATCACGAAGCAGGCGTGGAAGACCCGTGTCTTCAACATAACCAGCGCCACCGAACATTTCGACAACCTCGCTTGAAATCGTGATCGCTTTTTTAGCCGTGTAAAGTTTTAGAACCGGAGTCAACGTGCGCAGCAAAGTTCTTTCACTGGCTGTGATTTCGCCGACTTCTTCTTTACCTAAAAGATGTGCCACATAGAAAGTGAAAGCAAAGCAGTGTTGGAAATCGCTTTCTAGCCAATTCAACGTTTCGCGATGAAGGGGGTGATCGATCAATAATTTTCCGAAAGCTTTGCGTTTCTTAGAATAATTCTGGGCAAGATCCAAAGCGCGGCGCATGTGACCCAAAGCACAGACGGAGTTGTAAATGCGTGTGATATTCAAAACACTCGCAATACGTTTCACGCCTTCACCTTCGCCACCGATAATGCGAGCAGGGGTGCCTTGCAAGCTTAACTCGGCCGTTGGCAATGCCTTTGTGCCCAATTTGTCTTTTAAACGGTGAATTTGGATGTTGTTTAACGATCCTTGGTTATCGCGAAGTTCAAGATAGAAAAGACTTAGACCACGCGAACCTGCCGGAGCACCTTCAGGTCGAGCCAATGTCAAAGCCATCTGCGAAGTCGTTGCAGACGTGAACCACTTCGTCCCATGCAAAGCATGAGTCGCTCCAAAGTTGCTTGATCCCGAGAACGTTAGTGCATCTGTTGAAGTGCCGCTGACGTCAGAACCGCCCGTACGCTCTGTCATCCATTGGCCGGCAGTCCAGAAGGTTGCAGGGTCCTTGGATGTCAGGTGAGGAATGGCGCGGGCTTTAAGCTCTGGAGTACCGTATAGCTCTAATGCGCGGGCTGCTCCATCTGTCATAGCCAGTGGGCATGAGAAAATGGCCGAGCTTGGCGAGTAAAGATAAAGCAAAGCCATTTGATAGATTCGCGAGAAGGAACCGAAACGGCGTTCGTAGGCCGTTGCGACGATACCTTCTTCGGCCGCCACTTTTTCAAGTTGGCGCCAACCATTAGATACGCGGATGTCATCGATACGACGCCCCCACGGATCATAGGGCACATGAACTGGAGGATAGGTTTCAGCATCCTGAGCCCACGCCAACATGTCTGTTGCAGCTCTTTGGCCGAGATGAGCAAGGTGAGGAAGAGCTACCTTTTGTGCATCCGCTGGCAGAATTTTGCGCAAAAACTTCTTCAGGGTTTCGTCAGACTCGTAAGTATTCGTGAGGCTTGGGCCTTCTTGATAAAAGTTTTTCATGGTCCTAGTGTAGGTCGCTCTAGAGGGGCGGACAAGAATATGTCATCTGACTCGCCTTTTTTTTGAAAAATCCCTTGCTCATCTGTAATTGAGTCCATATATAAGCCGCTCATTAAAAAGGGGAGAAACTAGTGAACCGTTCAGTCTTGGTCCTGGGGTTGATTGCTTTGGTGTCCTGCGCACCTAAAAATTCGAACAACGTTGAGCTTGCGGGTAAGCCATCAATTATTAACGGCCAAGAAGTGAAAGAGGGCGCCTCTATCGCTGCAAGTATCGTTTCTTTGTACGATACGAAAGAACAATACATCTGCACAGGTACGTTGATCGCTCCAAATATCGTTTTGACGGCGGCTCACTGTATGCCTTCTAAAGCATCTAACATGAAAGTTGTTTTTGCGAACAATGTTGACGATATGATGAGCAACCGCGAACAAGACGTTCTTCAAGCTCACGTGCTTCAGGTGACAAGCTTCAAGGCGAACGACAAATACAATCCAAATGATGAAGAAACTGAATTCAATCGCAACGATATCGCGTTGGTTCGTTTTAAAGGCGCCCTGCCAGAGGGTTACAAGCCTGCGACTTTCTTGGGTGGTACGAACCTTTTGAAACGCGGCATGATGGTGACTGTTGCTGGTTATGGCGTTGATGACGTTCAGGCGACACAAATCGATCCAAGAAAATACAAAAACCTAGATCAAGCTATCGAAGACGGTGAAGTATTCTGCGACGATAACAACCGTAATTGCATGAAAGTTGAAATGTCCGGCGACGGTCTTCTTCGTCAAGGCCAAGCACCGATCTCTTCATTGCAAGAGACTGAAGTGCGTTTGGACGAGCGTAAGTCTGGCACTTGCAGCGGTGACTCTGGCGGTCCAGCATTCATCCAAATCAACGGTCAATACCTTCTTTGGGGTGTTACAAGCCGTGGTAGCCTTCTTTGCAACTCTACGGGCGTTTACACGAATGCGCTTGAGTTCAAAGATTGGATCAACCAAACAATTCCGACACTATTCTAGTTAAATTTGTGCAAGTTCGATTGCACAAATAAAAAGGGACTCTTCTAGTTGGCTGTCCTAAGAACGTCTTCTTACCTTTAAAAGGAGACGTTCTATGAAATCGGTCCTAAAAGTTCTTACTGCCTCTGCCATCATTCTTTCTGTTTCTTTCGCAGAGGCTTCTCTTCTGAAGCTCGAAAAAGGTTCTCGCGATATCAAAGGCGTGAACATTTCTAAATCAGCTGATGCGACAATTGATCAAACTGCTGTGCATTTGAGTACCGTGGGCGGCGGTCTTCGTTGGAAGAAAGTTCTTTTGGCGAAAGTGAACGTGTATGTCGCACAACTTCTTGTAAGCAGCCCAGAACGTTTCGTAAAAAAAGACAAAGAAGCTTTGAAGTCTTTGGATGACAGCGAAACTACAGCGATTCAATTGACGTTCTTGCGCACAGTAGACGCGCCAACAGTACAAAGTTCATTCCGTGATGCTTTGTCGATCAATAAAGTCGATATGAGCACAGACGCAATTAAGCAATTCTTGAGCGCTGTTAAAAACGGCGGCGATGCAACTTCGGGCAATAGCTTAACGATCCTAGTTCATAAGCACAGCGACGGTTCTGAAACGTTGATTTATGAAGATTCAGCGGCGAAACAAACTGTGATTAAAGGTGACAAAGGTTTGACGCAAAAAATTCTTGCGATCTGGTTGGGCACTCCAGCGGACGATGGCGTGGCTTCTTGCAAATCTGATTTGCTAGCGAACTAGGAGTTTTTCGTGAAGTCGCAATTGAAAGTTCTTATCGGCGCGGGACTGTGCCTATCGTTAGTGGCTTGTGAAGCCACTGACGCTATTAAAAGCGCAAACCAAATTCCAGCTAAGATGGATCAAACAAATCAAAACATGAGCAACATGTTGGAAGAGATGAAAAAAACAACTTCCGGCGTTCATGACCAATCGTTGTTGATCCCAATGGAAAATATTTTGAAAGAGGAAAATCACGATTCATTGTCGCCTGTTCCTTTCAAACTGATGCCTTACGGTAAAAAGTTTGCAGAGGCAGCGACCGCGCAAGAGTTGATTGATCTGACTTACTTGTGGTTGAAAGAAGTCGACGAATCTTTACCAGCAAAGGACATCGACGAGACCACAGGATCAGAACTTCCATACACACGTCGTCAGGTAGCAAAGATCAATAACGAAAAGATCGCGCGTTTGGTGGCTTTGCAAGTGATCGCAGGGTTTACGCCGCAAACCACAGTTGACGAGATCGTGCGCACGCATATCGTGGGCACATCTTCGATTGAAGGTTCGTTGCGTTTTGAAGAGACAGCGTATTCATTCTTAATGCTAAGAACGATGTTCATTCGTGATGTGCTTTTGAATGAAAGCCTTCTATCTCGCCCATTAGACAATGTCGGCAAAGTGGAAGAATCGATGAAATATGCCAAACAAATTGATTCAATTGCGAAGTATCGTTTTGCTGCCAAGATCCAGTTCAAATCTCGTGGTTTGATTGGCGATGACGGCGTTCAGTTGCCTGAAGATTCGCAACCGCAAGAACAGTTAAGTCGCGATGTCGCGGCTCGCTTGTGGCGCAGTATTTTTGAAAAAGCACAAAGTGATCTGAAGGTTGTCGAACGTGAAGTTGGCAACAACACAGAAGAGGATAAAAAGATTTTAGATCAGGAGCGTAAACGTGCTTCGACAGATTTAAAAATTTTGGAATCTTATGTGAAATCTTGGGATGCCACTTTGGGATAAAGAAAAGCCGGTGATAAACCGGCTTTTTTATTTTTGCAGACGATAGAATTCTGCAGCCGTACCAGAAAGCCCTTTTGAGGGAAAGGCCCAATAAAAAGTTCGGGGAATGCGCAGATCTGGGAATGGGATCGTCAGTTTCCCCAGGGCTAATTCATTCTGAATACTTAGGCGTGACATGAATGCCACACCTAAGCCCGCCATCACGGAAGTTTTAATCGCTTCAGAGCTGCCAATGTCCAATGTTTCGTTGAAATCTTTTGTCGCCAGGTTCAGTTTTTTAAGACCTTTTTCAACAACTACTCGTGTACCGGAACCTTGTTCACGTAACAGCAGTGTCTGTTTGTGCAGATCTTCTTTTTTACGCAGCAGCGATTGTTGAACCGTGCCGCACACGAATAGTAATTCGTCTTCTAGAAAGGGCTCAAGATGAATGGCAGAGGCACGAGCCTGGCCTTCCACTAAACCCAATGGTACTGAGCCATTTCGTAATTTCTTTAGAACATCGTCAGTGTTTCCAATTTGCAGTTCCAAACTGATTTGCGGAAAGCGTTTGCGAAACTCTGTCAGTAGAGGAGGTAAGGCATAGGCGGCAACCGTTGTACTGGCTGCGATCTTTAAGTGACCTTTGACGACTTTCGCCTCACTGACACTTTCCGCGGCTTCGCGCACGATGTTTTGAATGCGGCGTGCTTGTTCTAGAAGTTTATGGCCAGCCTCGGTCAATTGAATACCAGTTACGGAACGCTTAATCAGCGCTGAATTCAATTCTTCTTCTAATTTCTGAATGTGAGCTGTGACTGAGGGCTGCGACAGATTTAATAACTTCGCGGCCCCCGATAAGCTTTGAGCTTCGGCAACTGCAAGAAACGTTGGAAGAAGCTCGGTATTGAAATTAAAGAGGAATGAATTCATAGAAATCACTATATCAGAAATACTGATGATATATAGTAAAATAGTATTACTATTTCTGATAAATAGAGACGATACTACACACAGTAAAGGACTTTCTATGGAAACTGCGAAGAAAACGGTCTCTGAAAATGTAGCAAAGATTGTGATCCCGTTGGCTGCGGTGTTGTGTCTGACTCCTTATGTGTCATCAGCCTTAGCTTTGATTCTGGGAATCTTTTTAGCCGTCGTGATGGGCAATCCCTATATCGCGAAAACTCGTAAGCTGACTTCGACGTTGTTAAGCTTGTCAGTGATGGGTTTAGGCGCGGGGATGGATTTGGGCGTTGTTGGCCGAGTCGGTTTGCAAGGTATTGGTTATACCGTTGTCGGGATTTCCTCAACTTTGATTCTTGGTTACTTGCTTGGAAAACTTTTGAAAACGGAACGTGATACATCGGTTTTGATTTCTGTTGGTACAGCGATTTGTGGTGGCAGTGCGATTGCGGCTATTGCGCCGACAATTAAAGCAAAACATCACGAAATCTCTGTCGCACTGGGGACGGTGTTCTTGTTGAATGCTTTGGCGTTGTTTATCTTCCCGCCGATAGGTCACGCGCTCGGTTTGACTGAAACTCAATTTGGTCTGTGGAGTGCTTTGGCGATTCATGACACAAGTTCGGTGGTCGGTGCGTCTTTGCAATATGGTGCACACGCTTTGGAAGTAGGAACGACAGTTAAGTTGGCACGGGCTTTATGGATTGTGCCTGTGACTTTCTTGTTTGGTTATATTTACGCCAAAGGTGCTGCTAAGACCGCAGTTGATGCGAAACCGAAACGTCCATGGTTTATTCTTGGCTTCTTAATTGCGGCAGCCGTGGTGACTTATATCCCGCAACTTCGCCCGGCAGGCCATGTCGTAAATGAAATTGCGAAACGAGCTTTGGTCGTTACGTTGTTCCTGATTGGTACGAACCTGACGAAAGAAACATTGGCGCAAGTGGGCATTAAGCCTTTGATTCAAGGTGTGATGTTATGGGTGACAATTGCAAGTGCCACGTTAGGTGCGATTGTGATGGGTTGGATTCACTAAGACTTTCTATTTTAGCAGATGCACAATCAGCCAAATATTCGCAAGGCTGATTGCTGCAAAAATACTCCAGCAAATTACTTTTATCGGCAGGCTATTTACAAAAGGTCCCATCATTGATCGGTCGCTCGTAAATTTCACCAATGGATAAATCGCAAATGGCAATTGCAGTCCTAAGATCACTTGAGTAATCACAATCAATGTTCCGGTCGAGTCGTCACCTAATAACCAGACACCCAGAAATGCAGGAATTAGCGCCAGTGAACGTGTGATAAGTCGAACCTTCCAGGCGCTTAATTTTAAATTCAGATAGCCTTCAAGGATGACTTGCCCAGCAAGTGTGCCTGTAAAGGTCGAGCTTTGTCCTGACGCTAATAAGGCAACTGCAAACAGCACTGGCGCAAGCCATGTGCCTACAATCGGCTCTAAAAGGTGATAAGCGTCTTGAATGTCTGCGACGTCATAATGACCTGATCTGTGAAAGGCGGATGCCGCTAAAACAAGAATGGCCGAGTTCACTAAAAATGCCAGTCCCAATGAACCTAATGTATCGAGTGTTGAAAACTTAATGGCCTGGCGTTTTTCTTGTTCCGTGATACCGACTTTACGAGTCTGTACGATGGCAGAATGAAGGTAAAGATTGTGGGGCATAATCGTTGCGCCAATAATTCCGATTGCCAAATACCAGCTTTGTTTATCGCGCAAAAGATCGAAGCGCGGCACATAACCGTGCAGCACTGATATAAAGTCAGGCTTAACGAAAACCAACTCGATAAAAAAACAAATGCCGATGGTCATGACCAAACCAAGAATGATCGCTTCAATTTTGCGAAATCCTTTTCCGGCAAAAGCTAAAACTAGAAATGTATCCAAAGCGGTAATGGCGACACCGACAAGTAATGAACAACCGAATAGAAGTTTGAAGGCGAGGGCACTGCCAAGCACTTCAGCGATGTCAGTGGCAATGATGGCGATCTCTGCCAGAAACCATTGAGTTAGATTGGTCTTTTTGCCGTAATTATTGCGTGATGCAACGGCAAGATCCATTCCTGATGCGATTCCTAATTTTAAACTCAGGTATTGAAGGGCGATGGCGCCAAGACTTGAAAATAAAACGACGGAAAGAAGAAGATGACCGAAGCGAGACCCGGCTTCAATATCGGTGGCCCAATTGCCCGGGTCCATGTAGCCGACCGAGACAAGAAGTCCCGGTCCTAGAAATTTAAAGAACTTTGTCCAAAGACTGGCGTTTTGGGGAACGCTGATGCTGCCTTTGAACTCTGAACTCATTCAAACCTCAATCCTTTTACTGCGCGTCTTCTATTTTAGCTTCGCAGGCAGCTAGGGATTGTTCAAGCTCTGTACGCTTCTGCGCCAAAGTTTTTCTGTAATCTTGGAAGCGATCAACAGTTTCCAGCAGGTTTTCTTTTGTGACTGCTGTCACTTGACCTCTTTCATTGTAGCCGACTTCAACTTTAGCGTTCGTGTCCGTGCTTGTTTTGTTTTTATTGAAGTTCTTCCATTCAGAAAGAAGTTCTGTATTCAAAACATCGCTACGATCAACACGCTTAGGAGCTGTGCCGTCGCCGCCATATTTCTTTTGGCTCGCTTTTTTATTGCAAGCATCGACTTGGCCAGCCAAACCTTTGCTTGAATATTCACGAATACCATACAGAGCTTCATACTCTTTGAAAGTTTCATACTTCAAGTTTTGCAAGTATTCAGACAATTGAGTTTTATCCATGTGCATGACATGGCCGTCTTCATCAACGCCGATCGAAGTGTCGCTACCAAGACTTTCTTCTTTAGAAAGAGTTGTCGTAACGTTTTGATCTTTCAGTACTTGTTCTTCGCGTTTCTTTTTACTTGAACAACCAGTAACAACTAATGCCGCAACGATAAATAGAGTTAACTTTTTCATTTTATAAATCCTTAGTTATTCCAAACATTGCTGCCTTTGCGTAGGCAGTTTTTTGCACCAGGAACGATATCGGCAGAATCATTCATCCAAGATTTCAAAGTAGGATTTGTTCCTGCTTCAAGTTCAGAGAATTTTGCACCTGAATCATAAGCCAACGCCCAGCCGCCAACACGGATAACGTTCTGACGTTCTGCTTGGTTTGAATCCACAATTCTTTGTGAGTTCACTGGCTGATCCTGATCGTAGTCTTCTTTCATGATCCATTGTTTGTTCAAAGCGACTTTAACAAGGTCATTTAACTTCGCGCCTTGTTTTACATAACGGCATACGTATTGATCCAACTCTGAAGTTGTATTGACGATTTGTGGATACTTGCTGAGATCCAAAGCGGCTTGTTTCGCTTTGTAGTTTTTGCGGTTCACGTTGGCATTACAGATTTTGATCTGTGTTTCGTACCAGTCTTTGCGCTTTTTGTATGTCGCTTTGTAGTTTTCGAAACGACGGATGCGATCTTTTAAATAATCGGTAGAGATCGCGACAAGGTTTTTCTTTTCATCCAAACCAATTTTTTGGAATTGATCTTCACGATCTGTCAGGCGTGCTTTTTCAGGCATTTTTACGTAAGTGCCTTCGCCGCCGATCTCTGCAGAGTTTTCGTTTGTTTGACACTCTTCCAGAACGCCCCACAAGCCGCGGTTGCCGTCATCGCTTCCGTAAATATTGTCTTCAAGACCGTAAACTTCGTATTGCAATTGTTTGACGTAATCAGCAAGGCGTACTTTTTTTTGCATGACCATTTCGTCTTTTTCATTCAAACCAAGAACAACTCCTCCGCCCATGTCTTCAGATTTTTTCATCTCTGTATCAAGCTTTTCCGCCTTATTGGGATTAGACGCGCAAGCCGCTAGAAAGAGTGGAAGGACTAGATAACGTTTCTTCATTTCGAATCACCTCAGTTAGAGTTCTGCAAAAACAAATCTGCATTTGCTCAAATCTACCCTTCCATTTTGAGACAGGGTAGCTTTTGCTTTACAGGTCCGAATGCTGCGGACAATCGTGGCTAGATGATTGAAACCTCACGTGATTTCGTTGACTCATTTTGACGTGAATTTTGCTGGCCTTTAGGCTTGCGAGATAAAAAATTATTAATACCGTTTTAATTGGGGTTTAAGAACTTGTTGCTAATCTGAGTTCATCAGAGGGAATCGACTCTTGAAGGAAACAACAAGAGCGGCCTTTTAAATTAAGAAACAAAAAAACCAATGGAGGTTTTATGAAATTCGCAACTATCCTTATGTCTTTGATGTTCGCTGGTGTTATGGCTCAAGCTCAAGGTGAAGCAGCTCCTGCAGCTGGTTCAGCAATGGAATCTGCTCCTAAAGCAGAACAAACTGTGAAAAAAGAGAAAAAACACAAAAAACACAGCAAAAAAGAAAAAGCAGCAGCAGCAACTGAAGGCGCTTCCAAGTAATTAATTACTTAGGTCTTTAGAAGGGAGCTTTCGAGCTCCCTTTTTTTTTGCCCAAATTCCTGTCGAAGCGCACCAGCTCTTTCGCGAGTCACAAAATACAACGCGCCCTTTAGCCTTTGCAGCTCTATTCTTAAGAAAATAGCAAAGGAGCCTGTCATGAAAGTCAAAGAAGTCATGAGACCACGCGCTGACGTTATCAATGCGGATCACACCGTTGAAGAAGCCGCAAAAATGATGGCCAAAGGTGATTACGGATCTTTGCCTGTAGAGCGGGAAGATAAAATGGTAGGCATGATCACCGATCGCGATATTGTCGTTCGCGTCGTTGCGCGCGGCCTTGATCCCGCAGATACAAAAGTTTCTGAGTGCATGACCGAAGGAATTAATTATTGCTACGACGACGATGATGTTGCAGTTGTCGGACAGTCGATGATTTCCTTCAAAATTCGTCGCATGCCGGTTATTAACAGAAGCAAACGATTGATCGGAATGCTCAGTCTTGGTGATATCGCCAATCGTGCGCAAAATAAAAATCTGTCACACGATATCTTGTCTCACGTTTCTCATTAGTTAATATTTTATAGGAAGCTCGTCACAAAATGTGCGTGGGCTTCCTAGTGTTGCAAGAGTATTGCAACTGCAGTTGAAAACCGTCTCATCTATTGGCGTTTGGTCCAATTATCTTGAAATGGTTCACGGGTAGTCGTATTGTGAGTTTCGTGAGAAGCAGAATTCATTCTATCTTTATGACTGTTCTGATTTTGCCCCTATTTTTTGTATTAATAGGGAACTCACTTTCATTTCATTCCGATTTGGCAGCAGAATCCGGCGTCAATATTTCTTCTTCGGTAAATGCCGATAATCAGTTTCATGCTTCCGACGATTCCCATTGTGATCACAAAGATATCGATCCTTGTGCCGATGGTTTTTGTCATCTTGGACATTGTGCAAAATTGGTTCTTATTGATGTGAAGTTTGCGGCTCCGTTAAGCTTCATGACTTCGTCTTTTAAAGAGTACTCTCAATTACCAGTTGATCTAGTTCTGGAAGGCCCCTTCCAACCTCCGCGAGTTTAAGTCCTCGCAAAATTTTCCATAAATATTTTTTAAATTTTAATTAAAGGTTATGCCATGTCTTTTTTAGTGAAGGCTGTGCTGGTGCTTGCGTGTGCGCTTATGGGTGCACGTGTGCAAGCGGCTACAGCTTGTGAGTCAGTCCAAAATTATCAGCAAGTTTTAACTTGTGCGGAACAGAAGTCACCCGATGTTCTTGAGCAAGAAGCATTAGTTCGTCAGAAGTCGGCGGTGGTCGATGCGGTCACGCAGTTACGCAATCCAGAATTGGGTGTGCAAAGTATCACGGGATCTGTGAACTCTGAAACGCGAACTGAAACCGATGTGTCACTGGCATTTCCTGTCGAGCTCGGCGGCAAGCGAGCTGCCCGTAAGGAAGTTTCAGAAGCGGAGCTTAGTAGGGCGCAATCTGCATTGCTTTTGCAAAAGCAAACGGTGCGCAAGATGACGTTGTTAAAGTTGTTGCGTCTTCGTCAGATAACTTCTGAATTGGAGTTAATCGACGAGTCGTCGCAAACGTTCACCAAGCTTGTGAAACAATACGAATCAAGACCCGCATTGTCGCCAGAACAACAAGTGACTTTGACGGTATTTCGTATCGCTAGGGGCGAATATAGTTTTAAACGCATGGAATACGATGAAGAACTGACTTCTTTAGAAGCGTATTTCAAAATTGCCACAGGTTTGCCGCTTGAGAAAATCAAACAAGTTCTGCCGCCCAAAATAACAAAGTGGCCGATCGTGCGCGCGTCCCATGACGATTTAGCTAAATCTCCATTGCTAGCAAGTCACTTGGCTGATGTGCAAAGTGCACAAGGTGAATTAAATCAGGCCAAAGGCGAGTCGTGGCCTACGATGATGATCGGTCCTTCTGCAAAGTTTACTTCTGAAGGTGGACAGGATCTGCAACAGTGGGGCGCAAATTTAAGTATGCCCATTCCTGTGTTTAACGTGAACGGGGCAGGACGCACGGCTGCCGCAGTTGGTTTGAAAGCGGCAGAACAGAAACGCGATTTGCAACTGCAGCAGTTGGAAGCGCAGCGCGAAGGTTTAAGAAAATCCTACGCGAAAGCTATCGAAGTTTTTGCACTAACGCCGAATGAAAGCTCTTTATCCGACAAGCATAAAAAAATTGAAGGTCTATTTATGAAAGGTGTGGTTTCAAGTCCATTGATTATTGAGGCTCATCGTTCGCTGGTGGATTTCGAAAAACTTCGCAACGAACGTGAATTGCATGCGGTCGAAACCTATTTGGATATTCAAATGATTGACGGTGAAGCGGTGGAGTTGGCGTTATGAGAAACATAATTTTTCTTAGTATCGTCACTCTTTTGTTCGCAGCAAGCTGCACTGATAAGAAAAACAAAGAGGGCTCAGCCGAAATGATCACCGCAAATCACGGTTCGCATGAACATGGTGAAGAGCATGAGCACGAAGGTGAGACCGAAGAACGAAACGCCAGTGTTGGCGCTGATAAAGGAATCACCACAGTTGATGAACATGATGGTTTTAAGCTGTCAGTGGAAGCCATTCGTAATTTCGGTATTCAAACGTTGACGCTGGGAAAAGAAACGCAGTGGAAAATTCCAGCCTCTGCCATTCTTTATTCAGGTGAAGAAGTAAACGTGTATCGCGTGCGCAATGCATTTTTCAAACGCATCGATTTTACAACAGTCATAAAAACCCCAAAAGAGATCACGATCAAATCCGCTGATCTTCACGCGGGTGACGAAGTCGTGATTTCCGGAGTGGGATATTTACGATCTGTTGAAATCGTGGCAAGTGGCGACGCGCCAGAAGGGCATAGTCACTAGAGGCATCTATGATAAATAAAATAATTCATTTCTCAGTCTATAATAGAGTTCTGGTTCTGATCTTTACGGTGATGTTAGCGATTGCAGGGATTTACGCATTTCAACATCTGCCCATTGATGCGGTTCCAGATATCACAAACAATCAAGTGCAAATTAATACAACGATTGAAGGACTTGCGCCGGAAGAAATCGAACGCTCGATTACGTTCCCGGTGGAATCTTCAATGCGCGGTATTTCAGGTGTCATGGAGGTCCGTTCGATCACGCGCTTTGGTCTGTCACAAGTGACGGTGGTCTTTAAAGATGCTGTCGATGTCTATCGCGCACGCCAAATGGTGACCGAGCGTTTGCAAGGTGTGCTTAATGAATTACCGAAAGGAGCGGAAGCGAAATTAGGACCGATCTCGACCGGGCTAGGTGAAATATTCCAGTACACCCTTGATTTCAAAAAGCCTGCGACGGATCCGCAAGAGCGTTTAAAACAAATGATGGAAATTAAAGCGGTGCAAGATTGGTTTGTAAAACCGCGCTTGTTAACCGTTGAAGGTGTGGCGGAAATCAATACGACTGGCGGGTATGAAAAACAGTATCACGTGCAGCCGGATATTCGCAAAATGGCGTCGTATGGAATTCATTTCGAAGAGATTGTTGAGTCTTTAGAAAAGGCCAATAAGAACGTCGGTGGTGGATATATCTCGCAAACGTCTGAACAATTTCTGGTGCAAGGTGTGGGTTTATTTAAATCTGCAAAAGACATCGAAAAAGTTCCAGTCAAACAATTAGATTCATTTCGAGTGATTCGTATTGGTGATATTGCAAAGGTTCAGTTAGGAAAAGAGTTACGCACGGGGGCTGCGACTCACAATGGACGTGAAACGGTGCTTGGCACAGTGATGATGTTGTTAGGTGAAAACAGTCGCACTGTTTCGACTCGGGTAAAAGAGAAAGTTGATGAAATTCAAAAAACTCTTCCTGCTGATATTGAGATGACGACGGTGTACAATCGCTCTGATCTTGTGAATGCGACCCTTGGTACGGTTGAACATAACTTGTTAATGGGTGCGACGTTGGTCATCGTGGTGTTATTCCTATTGATAGGAAACATTCGGGCTGCGGTTATTACCGCGATCACGATTCCGCTTTCTTTACTGGCGACATTCTTAATCATGAAGCCACTGGGTATTTCTGGAAATTTGATGAGCTTAGGCGCTTTGGATTTCGGGATTATCGTCGATGGCACAGTTATCCTGATTGATAATTGCGTTCGCTATATTCATGAACAAAGTAAAAAGATGGGCCGTAAATTAACACGTGAAGAAGTGCAACACGCCGTCTATGAAGCGGCCGTTGAAGTTCGTGTTGCTGCGGGTTTTGGTGAATTGATCGTTATTGCCGTGTTCTTACCCATTTTTGCATTGGTCGGAGTTGAAGGAAAAATGTTTGCACCGATGGCTGCAACATTTGCAATTGCCGTGGCCTGTGCCTTGGTATTGTCATTTACGACGGCGCCAGCATTGGCATCTTTGATTCTGCAAGGTAACGCCGAAGATAAAGAACCAAAGTTCATGCACTGGTTGCGTGAAGCTTATCAACCCGTTTTTGAAATCGCCTATCGCTTTAAGAAAGCAACCTTGGTGGGAGCAGTCTTCGCGGTTGTGATTGGTGGTTATTTATTTGCGACTCGCGGTGCGGAGTTCTTGCCGCAGTTAAGTGAAGGCTCTTATGCCTTTCATATGATTCGTCCAGTGAACATAAGCTTGGATCAGTCCATCGCATTTCAGGAAAAGGCTGATGTGATCGTAAAACAGTTCCCTGAAGTGGATCATGTGTTTTCACGCATTGGTACAAGTGAAGTTGCGACGGACCCAATGGGGGTAAATATCTCTGATACTTACATCATGTTGAAGGATCGTTCCGAATGGCCGAAAGCGAATGATGGAAAAAAACACACCTATGAAAGTTTAGTCAATGCGTTGGTCGCACGTTTGGAAAGAGAATTGCCGGGACAAAATTATTTGGCCTCTCAACCAATTCAAATGCGCTTCAACGAATTGTTAGAAGGGACTCGTGCCGACGTATCGATTAAGATCTTCGGACCGGATCTTGCCAAAAACATGGATTTGGCAAAACAAGTGCAGCAGCTTGTCGCTAAAGTTCCGGGCGCTGGGGACGTCGAAGTTGACTTAGCGGGCACAAGTCCCGTTTTGAAAGTGGAGCCCCAAGAAGAAGCACTTCGTCGCTATGGTGCTAACATTTCTGACGTCTTAACAACGGTTGCAATTGCAGTGGGTGGTCAAGAAAGTGGATATCTTTATGAAAACGAAAGAAAGTTTCCGATTGTTGTTCGCTTGAGTGATGACGAACGTTCTAATTTGGAAACGATTCGGTCGTTGCCGGTCGCATTGGGGAATAATGCAACGGCATCACTTTCAAATCTTGCGACATCGAAGTTTGCAGAAACTTTCGGAAGTATTAATCGTGAAGATTCGAATCGTCGTTCGGCGGTTCTGGTCAATCTTCGTGGTCGCGATACTGAAAGTTTTGTGAATGAAGCGCAAGCACTGGTCGAAAGGGAACTGAAGCTGCCACAGGGATATTACCTACAATGGGGCGGCAACTTCAAAAACTTGCAGGAAGCTCGTGCGCGATTGTTGGTATTAACGCCAATGGCTTTGGTTTTGGTGTTGTTAATGATCTATGCAGCGTTCCGCAGTGTAGGACAGACAGTGCTGATCTTTTCGTGTGTCCCGTTTGCACTTGTCGGTGGCGTGATTGGCCTGATTGCGAATGGTCTGCCATTTAGTATTTCTGCAGGTGTTGGTTTTATCGCTCTGTCGGGCATCGCGGTCCTTAATGGCGTCGTATTGGTCAATTACTTCAATCAACTTCGCCAAGAGGGAAAAACAGGCAAAGAGCTGGTGATGCAAGGGACGTTGATTCGTCTTCGCCCTGTACTGATGACGGCATTGGTGGCGGTCTTTGGTTTCTTGCCAATGATGCTTTCAACAGGAGTGGGAGCAGAGGTGCAGAGGCCTCTGGCTTCAGTCGTTATCGGTGGCATCGTATCATCGACTATTTTGACTCTGATTGTTTTGCCGATTTTGTATTCCATTTTTGAAAAGAAATTTGTCGGGCGCGTAGCGCATTAGGAAAAATATGAAAAATATTAAAATGAAAATTGCGAGTCTTTTAAGTCTTACTCTGTTTGTAGGGTGTGCTTCTGTCGAAACTTATAAAGAGTCAGACAGAACATCAGCAGGGATTAAAGTGGCCATTGGAAAAAATCAAAACGTCCACGTGAACGACAAAGTGGTGCTGCTAGAGCGCCACTGTCGTGAAACGCCAAAGGTGCCGTTGTGAGTGACGAATTGCAGTGTGCTTTGGACTACAAAAATTAATTCATTGAAACTTCAAAGTGAATTGCCATTAATTCTTGGTTAAATAAATTCTGACGCTGATATTTTATTGGCCCTCTTTGCGAAGCTCGATATTTTTGAAGAACTTCGCGGGAGGGTTTTTATGCGCATTCAAATTTTGCTTACGTCCGTCCTGACTTTTTTATTTTCACCATCACTTCATGCTTTTGGGCCCTCCGTTCAATTTGCTTCAGGCAAAGCGCAGGGGCAGACGCAGGAAGGTGTTGAAAGCTTCCTGGGTATTCCTTACGCTGCACCTCCTATTGGTGTGAATCGCTGGAAGGCTCCGCGTCCCGTTCAATCTTGGAGTGGAACATTGAAGGCGGATCATTTTTCTGATGCTTGTCCTCAACGTGGAAACTTTTTTGCGAATGTGCCGGCCGAACAATTCGGGCAGTTCGTTGGTAATGAAGACTGTCTTTATTTAAACTTGTGGCGTCCTTCCGATATTCGTGAACAGGGAAAAAAACTTCCCGTGGTTTTTTGGATTCATGGTGGTTCAAACTTTAAGGGCACTTCATCAGACCCCATGTATGACGGAACTTACGTTGCTAAAAGATCTAATGTTGTCTTTATTAGTGTGAACTATCGTTTAGGAATGCTCGGCGCGTTTGCGTCCGATGCCTTCGCAGAAGAAAATAAACTGGATCGTTCGGGCAACTATGTGACTTTGGATTTGATCCAAGCTTTGAAATGGGTGCGTGATAACGTTGAGCAATTCGGAGGTGATCCAGCGAATGTCACAATCATGGGGCAGTCAGCAGGTTGCATGAATGTGTGGGGCTTATTGCAATCGCCGTTATCTAAAGATCTCTATCACAAAGCGGTGTGTTCGTCGGGGCTGCCGAATGCCTATCCGCAAATTTTCGCCAAAGCGCGCGGTTTAAAGTTTATTGAAAATCTTGTGATTCAGGCGGGTTTAGTCGAAGACGAAAGCAAAGCCGAAGCTTTGGTAAAGAATAAAGACAAAAAGTGGCTGAAAGAATTCCTTTATTCGCGCACAGCGGAAGAACTTGTGATGGCGCAAGATTATACAATTCCGATTCAACATATCGTTGATGGCGAAGTGATTCCTCACGGCTTTGAAGCTTTGGCCTTAGGCAATTATCAACAGGTGCCTATTATCTTAGGTTCGACATTAGATGACGGAACTTATTTAATCGGTGGTGAGTATTTAAAACCCTCTGCCGTTGAATTGTGGGGATGGATGCAGGCACCGGAAACTGCACCGAAATCTCCACAAGATTTTGTGACGATAGACTTCGACCACTTTCAAACTATGACGAAAGCGGGTTCGATTGCTATTCAAACAACTGTTCATAATATTTATCTGAACTCAAAACTTCATAACTCGAATTCTTATTTGTATTCATTTGAATGGAAGGAAACGCCATCGCCCTGGAAAGACGTATTCGGCGCGGTTCATGGTTTAGATGCGGTTTTCTATTTAGGAAATTTTGATACGGTACATCCGAACTTTGCACGCTTTGCGTGGTGTGAAGACAATCGTGAATCACGCGAGAATCTGCGCGAAAAGATGAGTACGTACTTCACAAAGTTTTTTTATACAGGCGATCCAGGTTGGACAAGCCCGATAACTTTTAAATAGATTTCTTAGCGAAAGACTTAGGATTTTTTGCAACCTGAGTCTTCGCGGCTCCGTCGCAGTATTTACCCCAAGTATTGGAAAGATTATCGCCCACTCCGATATGAATTGCTGAATTGCCGTAATGGCCAATGGCGCGAATACGAGCAGCCGCTTTCATTTTGCAAAGCTCTGCAAAAGCGCGATCGGCATCGGCGTTAGTACAAAAGCGCACGTCGATGGAAGTTCCAAAGGGATGTCTGCCGGGCGCGCCACCCACGTTGTGATTGTAAGCATCGGGACGCCACCAATTATAGATTTCGCAAACCTTCAAACCTTTCGCTTGTAGATCTTTAACGACTCGCACGCCTTCAATAGCGAACTTCCAGGTGTTTTCAGAGGGATCAATCAACTGATGAACTTGTTCCTCACCATACGTGCATTTAAAGCGCGCCGTGCTGCTCTCGTTAGGGCGAGTGAGTTGTTGGCACCATGACGAGTTGTCGGTCTCGGCTAAGCACTTTGCAAGAAAGCGTTCTTTCTTGGCGTTGCCTTCATTAACTTGTTCGATTTCTTGCACGGTGGCCTTACGACATTGCGATAGGGGCGGAGCTACTTTAGCAAAACTATTTACAGACAAAAATAGCAGAGCACTCAAGATAAGTGACTTCTTCACCCGGACCTCTTCCCTCTAAGTTCACATTCGAATTTAAAGAATATTAAATTTGAAAGGATCTTGGCGAGGGGCGAGGGTCAGGAACTAGTCACTTATCTAGGAAGTTTTTTAAATTACAACGTAAGTCCGCTCGGTATTGGCCTAGGACTTCACCTTCAAAGCCGCTGCAGATGCTAGAGACAACGTTGTAGTAGGCCATTCCTCCCCACATCATATACGTGTCTAAAATGCCCGCAGCTTGAAGGATATCAACTAAGCGTGTGGCATCCGGAATGACGAACGAAATGCCATCGCCGCTGCAACCAAGCTCTTCTGACAAACTGTCATAGCGACAATATTTAACCTTGATATCGTAAAGCATGCGGCCTTTGTACGACTGCGAGTATTGCATGAACTTTGAATTGACCATCATGTTTGTCGCATACATCGCGTCTTCGCCATCAATGGCTTTCAGTTCGTTAGCGGCTTGTGCGAAAGACGAAAAAAATAGAATCATTGAAATAAGAAGCTTCATGGTTCCTCCGAAAAGTTTTTTTGCTGAGGAATCGAAGCTAGATTTTAAAAGCTTACTTATCAACGAAGACTCGCATTCTGAATCGCTTGTAATGGCTGCTTGCGCAGCTTCAAATTCACAGGAGAAAAATGCGGAAAATCTACAAAAATATCACTTCCGTTTCACCATGAAACGGACATGCGCTGGAACTTATGGACGTCTATCAATTTGTAATAAAGATGCTTGGGAATCTGCGGAATTTTGCCGATCTGTTAGACAGTAAACTCGTTCCGATGTGGTTCGTTAGTTGGGGAGCGATCGATGAAATTGAACTCGTTATTATTTTGGGCTTTGATAGTCCTACTCTTCGTGGGGATTCAACTCTCACGCATCTATCTGGAAGGATAGGCCAATAACACGCAGCATAAAGCGTGAAAAATTGGCCTCATCATCTTGGAAATTTGAAATAGATTTGCTAGTTTGGGCCCCTTCAGCGATATTAGATCGCAAGTGGTTCCGTAGCTCAGCTGGATAGAGCATCTCCCTTCTAAGGAGAGGGTCGTACGTTCGAGTCGTACCGGAATCACCATTTTTTCTAAGCGAGCGTTTCGCTGTCCCACCTTATTAATTGGCGCATTTAATTTCTTTAAAAATGTTTCCAGCCTGAGCGTAACTCAAAGGTCCCGCATAAGGTAAAACTTGGACGTTTTCATAAACTTCCTGATTAAGGCTTTTTACATTTCCAGTAGACGTTTTAAAGCCATAGAACTCACAAAATAATTCAGGTACGTTGTGAGTATCTTCATTCAGTCGAGAAATAAGCCGCCCATTTATTCTTGGATACTTAATAGTAACTTCAGCAATTTCTTCAGCCATTTTGCAAGCGTTCGTTATTCCGTCGACCACTTCATTCAAATTTTTTTCTCCAAGTTTGTCTGCATCCCAAGGTGTTAATGCTCTTGTTTTCAACTTAATATTCTGAACAATCTTGTGTTCACCGTTTATCAGTTTATAAATTTGGATTGAAGTGCTAGCAAATTTGATATCCGAAGCTTCAACAATTACATTCGAATTATAAAGTGAATTCGAAATAGCAATGCCAGCTGTAGAGTTTAATCTCGCGGCAAGACTCTTGCCGGAAGCTCCATACACTAGACAGTCATTGGCATTAGCAACAGTTCCGAAAGAAAAGATTAATAATAAAGTGGTAAACAAGGATTTCATTTTTTTCTCCTGAATAGAGGCGGAGCGCAAGCTTCGCTAATTAATTACTTACACTGAACCATGGTAGAAATATCGACGTTCTCTCCAGTTTGATAAATAACCGGAACCATATCGCACGATTTTAGAAATGCTCTTACGTCATCACACGTAGAATCGTTATTCAAACCCGCGAAATTTCTTTCACACGCAGGAGCCGAATAGTACTGAACGGCGTAACTGCCATCAGCAATTTCTTTCATTTGCTCGATAGTCGCTTTTGTAAACGGCTGACCTACAACCACCGAAAAAAGTAGAGGAATAAGAGTTGTCATGTAATACCTCGCTTAAGTTATGCGCGAAAATTACTATAAAGACCGGTCAAACTCGAGGCGCAAAAAGAGTGGAGATACTCTTTTCTGCTTCGTTAATTTCATCGACTCTTGTTCACAGCGAGTGAACGATTACAGGAGTTCAATTTTCCGGACCAGTAGCGATATTACAAAAGTAGCATCCTGCTTAAGAATTCTTTATATTTGAGCGCAATTGCAATGCATTCGATTTGAAGCCTAGTTCAATACCTACGTCAGCATACAGCGATATTTGAGGTCTCCGAACAATTTAGAAAGTTTTAACGACCAAGTTGTGGGGAATACAAAATGAGTCTCGGAAAAAAATTAGTAGGTTTGGGAATTGGGATGAGTTTGGTTTCGATCTTCGTAGCAGTTCTTGCTTATTGGGGGCAAGCGCGCACGCAAAAGAAATACGAGGAAGTAGCTCGTGGCGTATTAGATGATGTGATCACAACCGACGCGGCTTTCTTGGCCTTTAAGCAAGCGCGTATCTCTATTCGTACACTAGGAATTGAAGGCGTAACGCCAGCGCAAGAAGAACAAGCAAAGAAAGAAACTCTTCAAGCCGTGGCAGAAGTCGATATGGAGCTTAAAAAATTTGAGCGCCCTGACTTGATTCCCGGCGAAAAAGAACTTGTCGCTTCTTTACAAAAAAATTGGGAACACTTCAAAGGTGTTGGTGGCAATATTTTAAAATATCAAAAGGAAGGAACACCTGAAAGTCGTAAGGCTATGGTTGGAATCTTCTTTAAAGAGTGTCCCGAGTCGGCTCAGACCTTCATGAACGACATTATGGCCTTAAGAGGCTTTTTGACGAACCAACAAAAAGTTTGGGTGGCGCAAGCGCGTGAAACGGCAGAATCCAACAATCAGACATTGTTGATCGTATCCATCCTTGGTGTTTCAGCGGGACTTGCGATGAGCATCCTTTTCGCAGGCAAACTTTCAAAAAGTCTTTTAAATGTCAGCGAAGATTTGGCGCAAGGATCAGAACGAGTCTCAACGGCTTCGCAACAGATTGCCTCGACAGCTGCGACATTGTCACAATCATCAAGCAGTCAGGCAGCATCCCTTGAAGAAACAGTGGCGACGCTTGAAGAGCTGACTTCAATGGTTCGTCTGAATACAGATAATGCGAAACAAGCAGCTTCATTAGCAAGTGCGACTCGTGATGTAGCAATCAAAGGTGAATCAGAAATTAAAACTTTGATCAGCTCGATCCAAGGGATCGCAGCAGATTCCAAGAAGATCGCGGAAATCACAACGGTCATCGATGATATTGCCTTCCAAACAAACTTGTTAGCACTGAATGCCGCCGTAGAGGCAGCTCGAGCCGGTGAGCAAGGAAAAGGCTTTGCGGTCGTTGCCGAAGCGGTTCGCAATCTTGCACAACGAAGTTCAGAATCCGCTAAGGTCATCGCGACATTGATTAATGATAGCGTTGGTAAAATTGAAAATGGCGCGAATCAAGCGTCTGTCGGTGGTAAAGTTCTAGAAGAAATTGTCACTTCGATTCGTAAAGTTTCTGATTTGAACAGCGAAATTGCGACGGCCAGTGAAGAGCAGTCTTCAGGGATCGTGCAAATCAGCCAGGTCATGAATCAATTAGATCAAGTGACTCAGCAAAATGCTTCTGCTTCACAAGAATCAGCGGCTTCTGCCGAAGAACTTTCAGAGCAATCAAAATCTTTGAAAGATGGAGTGGCGACTTTAACGTCTGTGGTAACCGGATCAAATTCCGGTTCCATGGCTGCCTAGAGCGGGGCAAACAAGACGAACAGCTTGCTTGTGGGGACGTGACTTGCCAATGAACAGTTCGTTCCCCAAAATAAAGTTCATGAAAAAATGGTTCCTTATCGCGGCTTTATTCGTTGGTTATTCTTCTCACTCTCAAGCAGCAATTATGATTGACCCCTACATCGGTTACGAGATGGGCAGCGGGACAGATAAAAGTGTCGACAGTGGATTTTCAACGAAAGCTATCAACGTCGGTGCACGTTTGGGTTGGCTGACGGATTCAGGAACAACTTTCGTGGGTGTTGATTACAATACTCTTTTTGATGGTAGCGTCGATTACGAAGGTGACTCGCGCGATGCTTTTAACAAGTCCATCATCATGGCAACAGCACTTTATAATTTTCAGAACAATCCTTACCGCATCTATGCGGGAGTCGGTGTTGACTCGTGGACTATTAAGAATGACAACCATTCAAAGTTGTCGGGCATGGCATACAAGGTTGGTTTAGGATATACCCGCTACAAACCAGTCACGATCAATTTTGAATATATCGTAGAGTCTTTCAATAAGGCTTCAGACGATACAAATTCAGACGTTGATGCGAAGGTTTCGAACAACGTCATGATGTTGAACGTATCTTGGCCTATTAAGTTCTAATCCCAACTAAGTTAGTTCATGCGAAGGCGGAAACCTCCGAAGTGCATCGTTTCGCTATATTGGTAATTGTCTGTCGATACCGTTTTGTGAACACGGATAAATAAGTCGTAATTTTGAGTGGCACCACGGTTGTAGGGCAAAGAAAAAGTTTGAGTGCCTTTTTGCTCTACAGATAGATCGCCGAGTCTTCTTTGTTGGATAATTTCATAGCGTTCATTGACCAGTAAGAGTTCATAGTTGTCGTAAGAAACTCTGACATTTTTTCCGTTCGGTGCAACGTATTCGCGGGATGCTGGCATTACATCCGCAATCCAAATTCCATTCTGACAAGTTACGGCCGAAATGTTAACTGTAACTTTCATCGTTTTATCAGTCGCTGCTTCTTTAACTAAAGAAACGCCGATGGCTTTTTCGGGTTGAGAATCTGTTGAATTAGTACTTGGACATGACAGTGAACTTCCATCTAGGATTTTGAAAACTTGGACTTCAGCTTTTGCAAAACAAGATGAAGAGAGGATAAGGATAGCAGAAAGAATTGAACGTGTCATAAGAGCCTCCTGGTTAGAAGGCACTTATTTACACTGTTACCCATAACCGTTCAATATCGCGAACTTTATTTCGTGTCTTTAAACCCTAGCCACAGATACTAAGTTCAGTAACTGTCGTCTTGATTGCCATTAAAAGGTGTGTGAGGTGCATCCACTACGGCACGAATTTCATGACGCGCCAACATGGCTCGCGCGATGGATCTAAGGCTATTAATAGTCGCACCTTTTCGGCCAAGGAGATAACCGTAGTCATCGAGGTGAACCGCGACGCTGTAGACAGTTGTGCGGTCACCAATTAAATATGTCACCATGACGTCATTTGGATTTCTGACGATTCTTTGCAAAATGGTTTTAAGTAAAGAACCTATGTCTTTGCGGATGTCTTCCTGCGAGTGGGAGGAAATAAAAGTATTTGAAATTTCTGTGCCAGGTAAATGAACTCGTGATGACATTAGACCCTCATATTGCCGATGAATGACGTTCTAAAATTAGTAAACAGAATGTAAATAGTGATTGCAAGATCACGAGTTCTAATCTGTGGCCTTCGTTAGAGACTCAGGCCTTTGATATATCACTTATTATTACACCGTAAAACTTCGGCGAAACGTTCCGGTTGAGGCAACTTCAGGGTCATAATTTGTTTACAGCTGTCATTCAGACGAGTCGCACATGTTTGGGTAACTGGGGCACCACCAAGCATTAACAGCTTTAGAATATCAAAAGTACGTTCATCTCCCGTTGCCTGGCGAAGATACCAATTCATCAGACTGATACCGCCCACACAAATATCCATATTGATATTCATAGCAATATATTTACGCAGAAGGGGAGCGCAGCTCTGATTTAAAGACTCAATTAACAATGCTTTTTTTTGTTCATCTGTCGTTAAACGCATGAAGGGTTCTTCTGGAATTGCGTTGATGGTATCTGTGTCGCAGACAGATGTTGCCGCCGCCAAAGAGGAAAACGAAAGTGGTGTGGTTTGCGCAATGATTCGAATCAGGGCTGTTGAGTTCTTATAGTCGGCATCGTAAACACCTGCCACTGGAAATATCTCATGAACCACGAGTTGGAGTTTTTGGTTTTCTGATAAAACTTTCCAAAAACTGCGAGAAAGTTTAATTGTCGGCGGATTCGTAAAGGGCTGGTTGATTGCAGAGACTTCGCGACCATCAAGGTGCAGATTTTCTTCGGAAGAAATCTGCACTTGATTACGGGCTTGCTGCAATACTGAACGTTGTAGTGTGGCGTTATTTTCCAGTGGAATGGTGGCAGGCATATGAGATAAGGCGCTGTCCAAAAGAAGGAAGAATTCTGCCACGTATCCGTCTCCGCCGTTGGTTACTTGGCCGTCAATTAAGGTCATTGAAAAAGCTGATGTTGAACTTAGAAGTGCACATAAAATAACGATGAGTATTTTCATTTTTTAGACTCCTCAATGACCGGATAGAACGCAGAACTAAAGTTGTAAACTTGATTAACCTGATCTTTTCTTTTTTCAGAGATTCGATTGATCTTACTTTGCGCTTCTCGAATAATATCGCGTATTGCGGGAATATCGTCAGAGTGGATCGCCACAGTCAACGTGCTGTGATCCCTTTTTTCGAAAGCGACTTCTTCGACTGCATCAATTGCAAGTTGTAGGTATTTTTTTTGAAGATTTCTTCTTAACGCGGTCGTGTAGGGAATAGGAATAGTCGTAAGGTTTGAAGAAACGTATCCTTCACCAATCGGATTTTTACTCAGAATTTTATTCGTCAATAGGAAATCAATGATTTCGCGAACCTGTTCGACCGTCATTCCAAATAAACTTGCAAGTTGATCATGTCTTGTGTGTGAATCTGGTAGCTTCATTGCTTCCAATAAAATGGGGTGCACCCAGCTGTAAGTTGATTCAAAGAATTCACAAGCTAAAGGATTGAAACTGTTCGAGCCGCGAGCCGCATCGCGAAGAGCTGAGGCCTCTTCTGGAGACAGCTTAAGTTTGTTGATCCACTTTTCGACGGTTTCTTCCGATGGAATCCGCAAACCATTTAAAACTTTCGAAAGCGAACTAGGATCGGTATCGAGTAAGCGCGCGAAGGATCGCAATGAAAACTTGGCGTTCTTTTCTTGGCGACGCAAAAGTTGAATTTGCATAAATTGCTGAACAGTCATTGCGGCATTTATTCACATTTCCGTGTGTCTTTAAAATAAAAAAAACAGTGCGCTGTGCGAAATGTGGCTCAATATGGAGCCACATCGCAGATAATGGAACATGTACCACGACATGGGTGTCACGTAAGGTTTTTTTCGCGGCTATCGGTATTTTTGAAATATCTTTTCTAAGATACCTTCGCTTTTAATTTGATCAATGGCTGTATTCAGGTCTTCAAGTTTGAGTTCAGATCCTTTTCTGATCCAGCAACTGACGGGAATTTCTTCAAGGAGAAGGCCATTAGGGTTGATTTTGGAGTTCGGGTTACTGCGAAGATAGTAAGCCAGATGATGGCCGTCGACGACCGCATATTTAAAACGGTCGTTTTCCAACTTTACAATGTTTGCTTCTTCATTTGTGGCATCATCACGAATGATTTCTCTGGACGAAAATTTCTTGGTTAACTTGGGGTAATTGTATTTGAGGACGGTTCCAATCGTTTGGCCTTTCAAAGAATCCAGAGAGGCAACAGTCCCGTTATTCGAAACAATCAGGTTAGTTACGGTAAATAGTGGATGTGACCACTGAAAATTTTTGGTAGCAGATCCTGCCCACTGGGGATTTGTGTAGCAATTAAAGTCGATGAGATTGTTTTTATAATACTCGCGAATTCGATATTTCGGCAGAACCAAAATCTCTATTTTCTTGCCGAGCTTTTTTTCCAGGGCACGCAAGTATTCTGGAGTAATACCTTTAGGCTCACCTTTGCTTCCTGGAGAATACCACGGTAAAGACATGTTTTCGCCGATGACCGTCTTTAAAGTGTCTGCTGAAGATGCTGCTGCGAAAGCCATAAGTGAAAGAATGGTAAACACTGACTTTAACACGAGAACTCCGGATTGTGACAGTATGGCGAATTTCTTCGTGCACGACAATTCGGTCAAGTTTCAATTTTGTTATCCATGACGACGGGCTTGTCGTTATTTTCTTTGGGACGAATTCGAACTGTCGGTACCGCCGGCTGTGCCACCTCCACTCGCATAGACCGAGTGAGTACTGAAAATAGATAGAAGTAATATAATAATCGCAAGTTTTTTCATTTTGCTTTTTCCATTAAAGTATCAATAACACTAAACATGAAGACGGGAAGGCCACCGCGGGAAGTGGGGTTTTGTAAAAGCGCGATGCGTTCCTGAAAAGCGCGTTCTTCAATTTCAATCCACTTTCTATAAGTAGATTCACTGACTGATTCGAATATCAAACCCATGTAGTTCGCGCCATTTTCATCAGTTCGCTCGGGTTTGGAATATCTTTCGCTTAAAATTATCCCGACAGACTTAATGGACTCCGCTGAAAAGGGTGACCTATTCTCGCCAAGCCCATAATTTCCGTTACCTAACTGTCTGACTACTTTTAAAAGTAGCATTTTTTGTAATATCTCAATTCCATAATCACCAAAGCGACTTTTGACGAAGCCTAAATCAAATGTTTTTGTTTCGGCAAGAACATAAAGTTCTGCGAAACAACGATCCTTCAGTAGTTCTTTTTCAATATTTAAATTGAATCTATGAAGTGGTGATGTCTTTAGTTGAGGATCTTTTTTTTCTAATTTCTCTCGGACAGCGCGTGGAACTGTTCCTAGCAGTTGGTTGAAATCATTTGTTTCTAGCAGGCTCGAATAGAGCTTATAAAGAGTTTGATATCCTGGGTTGTGCTCTTTATCTGAAAGGCGTTTTAAAGTTTTCACATGGATATTCGAACGCGAAGACAGAATGTTTATCCCTTTGCGAGGATCTTTGTAGCGTTTCAAAAAGATTCCGATATCTTCACAGACTTGGTCTTGAAGACTCATGCACTTTGTCGTTTCCATTCTTCACCTCGTGGGCGAAGGCATAGTAGAGAGAAGTATTGAAAGCAAATGATCTTGCAAAAAGCTGAGGCTCGCAATGCGAGCCTCGAGTTTTCTTAGTTACAAGATGGTACTGTGTACGCTTTTTTGAATAAGAATTTTTCGCTGTCGTTACGTGGCCCCCATACTGACACGCTGAATTGAACTGTCATTGGGTAAGTGCCTGAAATAACTTTGTCCTTACAAACTTCGCGGTTACGACCGATGTATGTGCAGTCAGAAACAGTGCGAGAATAGTGAATTGGAGTGTAAAGGTATTTGTAGCCTTTAACGATTTCTTTGCCTTCACCATGGCCAACATAAACCGTTTCAGTTTGTTTTACTGGCTTTTTAGTTCTTAGCATTTGGCCGTCTTGGCAAACAAACGAGTAAGCAACTGCATGACCCATCATAACAACAGGCTCGTCAATTTTAAGGTGTTTGTCGTTCATCAATGTTTCCCAAGACATTTCTGGTGAGTATGTGTTGGCAGAAGCGATTGAAGAGCAGATGGCAAGAGCAAGTACAACGAATACATTTTTCATTTTGGATCTCCTTTTGGTTGATGGAGACGAAATAAGTTTCGAAGGAAATGAAGGCAATTAAAAAATAAACCGCCGGAAGAATACTTGAACAAAACAGATTTTGTATTCGGAATCTCAGAACAAATTTAGATTTGTCCTTCGCCGTAGATTCAAATCTATTTCCATTGTACGAGGCTCCGTGTAGAATTGACCTTGAACAGGAATAGTAAAACTAGGAGCTTGTTAAAATGAATACCCGAATAAAGAAAATTCTGATGCCTTTGCCATCACGGGATTTCGATCCTACAGAAACGGCTATTCCGTGGCAGACTTTAACTCGCTCCACTACACAGGTGTATTTTGCAACACCGGACGGAAAAGTAAGTCAGTGTGATCAACGCATGTTGTATGGATATGGCTTAGGCTTCTTAAGTTCATTTCTGATCGCCGATAAAAATGCGCAAAGTGCTTATCGTGCAATGGAAGCGTCGCCGGAATTTCAAAGTCCGATGAAATGGTCAGATATTCGTTCCGAGGACTTTGACGGTCTTCTTCTGCCAGGAGGTCACGCTCCTGGAATGAAGGAGTATTTGGAATCAGAATTTTTACAAAACGTAGTGTGCAGTTTTTTTGAAATGCAAAAGCCAGTGGGTGCAATTTGCCACGGTGTTGTGTTGGCGGCTCGCAGTCGAAATAAAAATGGCCAAAGTGTATTGTCGGGGAAAAAGACAACCTCACTTTTAGCAGTCCAAGAACTTTTAGCCTGGGGACTGACGTGTCTTTGGCTTGGTAACTATTATCGGACTTATTCGCAAACCGTAGAGGCGGAAGTACGTCAGAGTTTAAAATCTTCCGCTGACTTTGTGAAAGGCCCAGCACCACTTTTACGTGATAGTTTGGCCCATATGGATCGTGGTTTTGCGCTGACTGACGGAAATTATATTTCAGCGCGTTGGCCAGGTGACGCTCACGTGTTTTCTAATGCGTTTTTAGCTCGGTTAAAACAATAAGAACGTGATTTTTGCATTTTTCAAATTTAGAGTTTGTCTATGCAAAAACTTTTACTGTCTCTGTTGTTGTCCTTTGGTTCTGTCGCAGCTCACGCACAATATTTAGATTTCGCACAAAGTTCGCCGTCATTAAAGTGGCAGTCGATTTCAAATGAATCCGTGCGTGTGATTTATCCCGATTACCTTCAAGGTGAATCAGTTTATATCGCAAACTTAGTCGAACATTATTCAAAGTTCGTAGGTCAAACCTACGGAATTAAAAATCCCAAACAATTCGATCTTATTATCAGAGCAGAAACGGGCGAACCGAATGGTTACGTGACATTGATGCCAAGACGAAGTGAGTGGTTTTCATCGTCAATGTTCTTCCCTGGTGTGGGTTCACTGGATTGGTATCAAGCTCTTTCAATTCATGAATATCGTCACGTCAATCAATTTGATTACTTTAATCAAGGCGCAACCAAAGGTCTTTATTGGGTGATGGGGGAGTTCGGGGAAATCGTTGCCACGTTCCTTGCTGTACCTTCGTGGTACATGGAAGGTGATGCCGTTTGGACTGAAACTAAATTCACAGATGCCGGGCGTGGCCGTTCACCACGTTTTTTGGCACGTCTTAAAGCCTTGATCACTTCAGATCAAATTCCGACATTTGACGAATTGCTCAGTGGAACATATCGCACGAATACTCCGAATCATTATGTATTTGGTTATGCATTGATCTCTTACGGTGTACAAAAATACGGTGAAGAGTTGTGGCCGGCGGTGATGAAGTCGACGGCGCGCTTTCCATATCCTTTGAGTTTCTATAATGCCTTTTCACGTGTGACAGGACAGAGCTTTCAATCGTTTTACGATGAGGCGATGAGTGACCTTAAAACTAAATGGGCTAAAGATACAGCTCCAAAAGGCGAATTGAAATCTGAATACCGCGAAATTTTAAGTCCTGCGATGGTGGGCGATAGCACTTACGTGATCGCGTATGATTTAAATTCTCAACACACGATTTATAAAGTCAAAGGCGACGAGATGACGAAAATCGTGGAGCTGCCGTTCATCAGCGACTTCATGAGTATTAACTTCGGCAAAGATAAAGCTGTGACCACAGAATTTTTGCCAAGCCCGCGCTTCCAGCATCGCAATTACTCGGACCTTGTAGTGTATGATTTAAAATCCGGCAGTAAAGACAAACTGACAAACGGGGAGCGTCTTTACAATCCACGTTTTAACGCCGAACAAAACCGAATTATCGCGACAGAGTTCACATCGCATAATATGTGGAATTTGGCAGAGTTTGATGTGCACGGTAAAAAACTGCGCAGCTTCGGCGTTCCAGAAGGTAAAGTCGAAGAAGCTTATTACCTCGATAACGACACTGCGATTGCAATTCTTGGTTCCAAAGCAGGTTTAAGATCCATTGTGGTGATTGATTTGAAAGCCCACAAAGTGACAAAGACGCTGCTTCCGCCGTCACGCAATTTGATCTATAGCTTGAACGTCGATAGAAACAAAAATATTTTCTTTGAAGGTCAGTATAAAGGCCGTACAGAAATCTTTAAGCTTGATCAGCAGGGGGCTGCGGCAAAATGTTCGTTGGCGCGCCTGGGTTCTTACACTCCTTCATCGAACGGTGACGTGGTCACATATTCAGACATGGACTCTTACGGTTCACGTGTGATTGAAATGCCAATAGCAAACTGCCAAACGATCGCGGCCTCGGAATTGGTGGATTATAAATACCTTTCTGACGATCCATCGGACAATTACAATGCTTTCCCGTTGCAGCCGATCAAAGATCAAGAGTCGTTGTACACACAAAATAAAGAACAATATAAGCCTGAAGATTACGATGGCTTCGATAAGGGTTTAATCATTCCGCATTCATGGGGATTGACGATTGGTCGTGGCGCGGGCTTAGGTTTTGCGACGGACAACTATCTGCGCACAATGGGTCTTTCTGCGATTGTCGGAACGGATGCTGAAGAAGGTCAGGGTTATGCGAATTTAGCTTTTGATCTTAAAAAGTATTATCCCGTTTTCCGTTTTGAGGTGGAAGAACGTAAACGTAAGGTCAAAGACTTCGAAACGCAGGTTGAAAACAAGTGGACCGAAGACAGTGCGGGGCTCACGATGATTGTTCCGTATATTAAAAAACGCGGTCTTTATAATTTCCAAACGGCGGCAACTCTTTCTGGTGCTTATACCAATACGGACAAGTACGAAGTGAATGATCTTGAAATCGACGGATCAAATTACTTCTATAAATCTTCTGCGGGCTTAGCGTTTGCGTGGTCGAAAGATCCTTCAGCGCGTTCGTTACAAGCTCCGTGGCTCTTAAGTTATGCAGTTAAGTTTGATAACGCTGACAGCCCTTCGGATGACGCGGCTGATGGCTACCGCGTGTTCCAAGCGGCAATTTTGCAAACGCCAAGTATTTTCGCGAATGACGGATTTAAATTTGAATTCGATCAACAGAATCGCGACACGAAGCCAGGTTCATATCGCTTCTTGCCCGTGGGCGTAAGTGCCGTGTCGTATGTATTCTCGCGCGGTTATACGTATGAAGATGTCCCGGGGTATCAAAAAGTTTCGGCGAACTATTTGTTCCCGATTGCTTATCCTGATTTTACGTTCGGTGGAATGTTCACAAGCTGGCTGTACTTAAAACAAATTTATGGCAATGCCTTCTATGATACGACTCATGTACAAGACACACGCATGGAACCGTCGACTTTAAACAGTTATGGTCTTGAGCTGTTGTTTGAAGCAAAACTCTTCCGCTTCTTGCCACTAACGGGTGGCGTGCGAGTGCTCGAGCGATTGACTGATAACGTGGTCGTGGGTGAGGCATTCTTGGCGTCGGGTGTCGGCTTCTAATTTTGAGGTCGATGTGATTAGCGGCAGCCTACTAAGAAAGCTTGCCTCAACTCCGATTAGATCTTTAAATAATTAAAGACGGAGTTGAGATGAAAAAACGTAGAACAGTCGCCCTTATTGCACATGACGGAAAAAAGGCAGAGATGATTGCCTTTGTGAAAGACAATCTTGAATTCTTTAAGGGCTTTGATCTGGTTGCAACATCGACAACTGGCAAACACGTTCAGCAAACAGGCCTTAAAATCAAACGCTTCCTTTCGGGGCCTTTAGGTGGTGATGCGCAAATCGCGGCGCTTGTTGCAACTGGAAAGTGTGAAGCTGTGATTTTTATGCGTGATCCATTGGGCATGCATCCTCACGATCCAGATATCTCGACACTGATGCGTATCTGTGACGTTCACAACGTGCCTTTGGCGACGAATCCTTCAACGGCTCAATTGATCGTTAAAGGTCTTGCGAAAAACCTTCTACAAAAAATTCCATGAAACCCTTTCCGGAAATCCTAACAACAAATTTCCGGTTAAGATGTTTCACCGATAAAGATCTTGATGTCGTATTTTACGCTCTATCACACCCAGATGTGATTCGTTATTACGGCATCTCTTACGCGACTAAAGAAGAAACTAAATTGCAAATGGACTGGTTTCGCCGCATCTGGCTTGAACAAAGCGGATGCTGGTGGGCCATTGAAGACTCATCAGGCAAAGTGATTGGCGGCTTGGGTTTTAATAATTGGACCCATGTGCACAATAAAGCCGAGATGGGTTATTGGTTACTTCCGCAAGCGTGGGGGCAGGGGATCTTGCGCGAATGTATACCTGCGCTTTTAAATTTTGCTTTGAATGAATGCAAAATCCATCGCCTGGAAGCAACGGTTGAAAGCGAAAATGAACGCTCGCATAAAGTTTTAAATTTTCACGGCTTTAAACACGAGGGCCGTTTGCAAGATGCCGAAAAGAAAAACGGCAAATACATCACGATTGATTATTACGCTTTAATTAATCCGCGTTTCTAGCGTTGTTCAAAGACTTGCACAGAGCGATCTTTTAACATCGGCAATATCTTGGGTATTATCGATTGAAAATGAGGGCTCATACGATGAGCTTCGATTCCTTCTTCGTCATTGTATTCTTCATAGATCAGAATTTTTTCAGGAGCCGCAGGGTCTTGATAGAAATCGTAACAGCGGCTTGCGGGTTCTTGGCGAGAATGAACTTGTAACTCTTTAAGAAGACCTAAGACTGTGTTGAGGTGCTGAACTTGCACTATCCAACGTGCAACGATGACCATATCTGCCTCTTAAGCGATGTGTCTCTTTTGAATTCCCGCGCACAGTGCGACGCCAGCAAGGATCACGTACCACAATGCCAGCAACCACAACAGCAAGATAGGCAGGGCCGCAAAAGAGCCATAGATTTTATTATAATTAAAAACTTCCACAGTTAAGAAGGCAAAGCCCTTGTGCACGCAGAATAAAGCGATTGCTGAAATAAAGGCGCTAATCAAGGCCGCTTTCGAATGGACCTTTAAATCTGGCACCAATTTATAGATAAGGTACAAGCAACCGACCAAAACCATGCTGTTTGTCACGCCCACCGGAAGAATACGACGCGCATATTGGAATTGATCTAAAGAGATAAAGCCCACGTAGATCGCCAAAGCAATTGGAATCAAAAGAATCAAGATCCATTGATAGATCAGACGCTTATAAAACGGACGAGTGCGCGGATGTGCCCACACACGGTTGATGCCTACCTCCATGTCGTGCATCAACTTCAATGAAGTGATGAACAAGAAGATGGCACCTGTCGTTCCAAGTTTTCCAGCGTTGATATTCTTGATGAAGATGCGAATGAACTTCGTGACGTCGCTGCCGGCTGCTTCTTTTAAATATACCAACAGAAAGCCTTCCACTTTGGGATAAAGAGCTTCAAGGCCACCGATAGATTGGAAGGTTGCAAGAACGACTGCTAGAAAGGGAACCATGCCCACGATTGTTGAAAATGACAAAGAAGCTGCGACAAGTTGGATTTCTCCATCGCGCATTTGGCGGCCGGTGTTTTTAAAGACCTGCCATAGTTTTCTCATGACTTCTTTAGGGGCTGGGGCATTCATGACCTGAAAGTATCACGAATAGCCCCTGTGTCCAATGCGCAATTTAACTAAAATGCGTAACCAAGGCGAAGCAGAACGTGAGGCAAAACAGTTTTTCCGATTTTATCGGCTGTATCTTCAGCGTCACTGCGAGCTTGGATATAGTCTGGATTGTTTAAAATTGTTGGATCTGTTGTGCCATCGTCGATGTCCACTTTGTTTGAAAGTGGAATTTGTGCACCTAACTCAACGCCAAAATTCAAACCATATTGGAATTGCCAGAACCAGCCGAATTTAGGTGTGATGAATGGAGTATTCACTTTGACTTGAGGAGTGACTTCTTGGCCGCTGTAAGTGCCAGTCTCTTTCGCAGTGATATGTTGCACGCCCAAATCTGCGCCTAAGAAGAACGAAGAAGCCCAAGGATGATATTTGCCTTCAATAGCAAAGTTGCTTGTATTGGCTTCTTGTTTTTGTTCGATGTTGCCGCTGGTGTCGTTTCTTTCATAGTGAAAGACGCCCAAATTCAAACCGACGGACCACAATCTTGATTGATCAAGATATTCAAAACCGCCACCAAGACCTTTTGGAAAACCAACGATTCCGTAAACGCCCCACAAGCTGCGTGCCCATTGTTTGTCGGTCGCATATTCTTTCTCGATCACCGGAGAAGAATTCGTCGGTAAAGCTTCAGAAGGTTGCGCGGTTTCAGTCGCAGTGGCCTTGTTGCTTTCCGTTGGTGTTGTTGTTTGTGCAAATGAAGAAGTCGCGAATAAAAGAACGAGTGAACTAATGATGTATTTCATAGTCCATATGATAAACAGCGGAAACTTCGTGGGCAAAGAAATCTAAATTACAAAGATTCCGGCTCGTCTTAGAGCCAGAATCTTTTTTGAACTGAAAAGTCGTGGCCACTTCGTTCGATCAAAGCAGCATCACAATAAGGATCATGTTCGAAGAATAGGTACCAGTTATTATCAGCAGCTTGGCTAAGATATTTTTGTTTTTCTTCCATCAATACAACCGGCTGTAAATCGTAGCCCATCAACCACGGTATTTTTACGTGTGTTGATGTCGGTACCACGTCACCGCAATAAAGCAGAGTCGTTTGACCATCAGTAACTTTCACCATCTGTTGCTTTTCCGTATGACCATTTGAAATGAATGCAGAAAGTCCAGGAAGGAAATTTTCCGTATCGCCATCAAGTAGAGTTAAAACACCAGCATCCAAGAGCGGTTGATAATTCGCAGGATAGTAACTTGCGCGTTCACGCAAATTGGGATGACTTGCAGTTTCTAAGTTGCCTTTTTGTGCCCAATATTTTGCATTCGGAAACGTTGGAACAAGTTTGCCATCTTTTTCAGTTGTGGCGCCACCAGCATGGTCAAAGTGGAAATGCGTGATCACAACATTGTTGATGTCTTCTGGTTTCAAGCCATGAGCTTGCAAAGATTTTTTCAATGAAGGGCCACTGTCATCGATGTTGTAGAGATCTTTAAATTTGTTGCCAAGTTTATCGCCGTACTTCGCAACAAAGTCGCTACCGTTTCCAGTATCAATCAGAATGTTGTTGCCGGGGCTTTTCAAAAGCAACGCACGAGCTTCCATTTGAATGCGATTTTTTTCGTCGGCAGGATTCGATTTTTCCCAAAGAACTTTTGGAACAGTTCCAAACATCGCGCCACCATCCAAGCCGAACAAGCCAGTCGGAATCGGGCAGATTTCATAAGGACCAATTTTAAGATGGCGAGTTTCATTGGTTGAAGTCATCGATATCCTCTTTCGTCGCTGGAGCCGTTGTCGAAGTTGCAACGTCAGCTTTCGGTTCCTCAATCGCGAAGGCATTTGGATTGATCGTCAGAACCCAGCTCTTATAAGCAGTATAAACCTCTTTGATCGGAGCAGGCGGGTGAACCGGACCTACGTGCAAAACAAGTTTACCCGGTTTTGCAAAGAACTGACCCTTCGGCCAAAGATCTAAGTTGCCCTCAAGGTATGTGAACAAAATCGGTGTCTGAGTTTTTTCAGAAAAGATCGAAACACCACGTTTGAATTCTTGTACTTTGCCAGTTTGTGAACGCGTGCCTTCCGGGAAAATAATCAACCACATGCGTGGTAGTTCCGTCAGAAGTTTCAAGATCAAGTTCACAGCTTCGCCTTTGCGGTCTTTACGATCGATCGGAATCGCGCCTAAGCAGTGTTGCGAAAAGAATGTGAACAACGGATTTGAAAAGAAATAATCTTTTGCAGCTGCGATATAAACGCTAAGCCAAAAACGGCGCGGAATAGCTGCCGCAATCGATGTCGCATCCAAATGGCTGGCGTGATTACTGATAATAATTAACTTCGGTTGAGTGCGATACAGTTCTTTGAACGGAACACCTTTTACCTGCAAACGAATGTAGTATTTAAAGGCGATGTTTTTAAGAAAGATCGACCACAAAAAGCGCATGCACACGCTGAACAAGTCAATATGACGTGTGAACAGCGGAAGATGTTTTAAATAGGTCGGCAGTTTGGTCCACTGCTCGTTTTCGTAATCCCAATCCTTCATAAAATCGCCGTCATCAAGTAATAGTAAATCGGTGCAACAAAGATCAAGCGGTCAATACGGTGAAGGAAATCACCACGACCGATAATGAACGGTCCCACCGTTTTCATACCCGCATCACGACGTACAACCGTCATCAACAAGTCACCAACGAAACCGCCAAGACCTGCGACAAGACCCGCCGACAACCAGTACTTTTCCGATCCATCTGGAAGCAAGAAACGCATACAGCCAGCAAGGAACAAAGTCAGAGCAATTGAAACTGCCGTACTGCCAACTGAACGACGCGGGTTGATTCCAGGGAACAATTTCCAGCCACCGATGTAACGGCCGACTGCCAAGTTCGTGTTGTCACAGAACTCCGTCAAGATGATCAAGTACATCACTTGGAAGACGCCGTTCGGGAAACGTAAGATCAAGCCCAAGTGCATGAATGACCAACCCAAAAAGATGAAGGCCAGTAACGTCAAAGAAATGTACTGAATCATGCGCTTATAAGAATTGCGCACCAGTGGTACCAAGCACGCGAAACCTAAAACGATCATCGGCATGATGTTGTAGATATCTAAACGATTAAAGTAACAGCATAACGTCAGGCCGATGATGCCTAGATAAGTGATCATCACGAAGTTGCTACGATGGAACATCCCCATGATTTGGAAGAAGACTTTCGCACCAAAAATCGCAATACACGCCAGCATCACCAATGGCCAAGGTTCAGGCAGGCCCATAATAATAAACATTAAAGGCGCAGCAATCAGCCAGCTTTTAATACTCGCCCAAGATTGCACGAAGTAATAGTTCTTGTTTCTGAAGAAGAAAATGATCAGGCCCGAACCGAAGATGATCGACAGAACGATGAACACTGTTTGGCGATAGATGTGACTTTCCCAGGCAGTTGGCAAATCAAGGTGAATAGGGAAGTTGGGGAAATTAAAATTCATGGAGTTTCCTCTTGGATCTTGTACTGGCTTAATTTCTTATACAGATTCGAACGCGAAATTTGCAGCAAGTTTGCCGTTTCATCCGCATTCTTGGTTTGTTGGTGAGCCGTGCGAATCACGTGAGCTTCGAACTCATCCACCAAAGCATTCAAGCCTTTGCTAAAATCAATAACCGTGTATGACGGAGCTGATCCAGTCACCGCCGCAGGCTTCAACCATGCTGTCACATCTTCTTCACGAATGAATGGCAGTGGGGAAGTCAGGCTGAGTTGTTCACACACGCGTTTTAGTTCGCGCACGTTACCAGGCCAGTTGTATTTTTTCAATGACTCAAGTCCATCTTCCGTAAAGCTTTTGTTGCGACGCGGACGTTCTGCTGCCAAGAAGTGTTGGCTAAGATCCGCGATGTCATCAAGACGCTCGCGCAAAGGTGGCAGAGTAATTCTTTGTGAAGCCAGGCGATACAGTAAGTCTTCACGGAACTCACCAGCTGCGACCATTTTGTCGAGTGGTTTATTGGAAGCCACGATCACGCGAGTTTTTACGAAGGTACTTTCTTTCGCACCGACTCTGCGAACTTCGCCGGTTTCAAGGAAGCGCAAAAGTTTTGCTTGTTGAACCAAAGGCAAGGCTTCGATTTCATCCAAGAACAAATCGCCACCGTTCGCGGCTTCAGTCAGACCCACTTTATTTTGATCAGCACCGGTGAAGGCGCCTTTTACGTGACCAAACATTTCTGATTCAAATAAATTATCGGGAATGCTGGCAACGTTGACGGCGATGAAGGGGCGTTCGCCTTCTTGATCGTGAAGCAGGCGCGCGACAACTTCTTTACCGCAACCAGTTTCACCTTCGATCAAAACGGAATTGCTTTCACCACGAAGTTCAGCGATACGCTTTTTGATTTTTTGTGAAGCTTCGGAATTGCCGACCCAACGCAAAGTATTTCTATCGGCGTGCGGATCAACGTTACGCAGATCCCACAGCGCTTCCATTTTTTCTAAGACCAGCAAAACTTCTTCAGGCATCAAGGGCTTCGCTAAAAACTTTTGTGCCCCAGCCTTTAGACAAGTTTCCATCAGGCTTCTGTTCAGATCTCCTGACATCGCTACGACATCCAATTGCGGATTGTGCTTCAAT
This sequence comes from Bdellovibrio sp. NC01, assembly GCF_006874625.1. NCBI lineage: Bacteria > Pseudomonadati > Bdellovibrionota > Bdellovibrionia > Bdellovibrionales > Pseudobdellovibrionaceae > Bdellovibrio > Bdellovibrio sp. NC01. Next base: position 3,056,317 of record NZ_CP030034.1, on the reverse strand, counting down.
AATTTTGCGATAACAGAAGGTCCAGCTGCTTTCTCTGTGCCGGGTTCAAGATGCATATCTACGAAGGCCGCATGATAGAAGCGTTCATACTGAATAGCTTCCAATTTGTGCGCAGAAAAAAGTTTCCACTGTGACGGCAAGCTCATTTTCAAAGCTTGATGAATAAGTGGGTCATCGTCGACGACAAGTAGAGAGAAAACTCGAGTGTTGCTCATAGTGATCAGGATACCCGACCAGAGTACTTTGACTACCCTTAGTGCGCATCGTCAGTAGTGACGCGCCCCTCGAAATCAGAGTAAACTTGTCAAGATGGAGGCGCAATGACAGCACCTAGAATTCTCCTCGTAGAAAATATCCATGAAGTGGCAAAACAAAAGCTCAGCGAAGAGGGCTTTCATGTTGACATGCTTTCACATGCTCCGACTGAAGATGAATTGATTCAGCTTGTAGCCAACTATGACGTTCTTGGCATTCGTTCGAAAACAGAGATCACTAAAAAAGTTTTAGATAACAGCAAACATCTTCTGACGATCGGCTGTTTTTGTATTGGCACAAACCAAGTCGATCTTTCGGTCGCTCGTGAAAAAGGCATTCCAGTTTTCAATGCGCCTCACTCGAACACGCGTTCGGTTGCGGAACTTGTGATTGCAGAGATGATTGCGCTATCTCGTCAATTGGGTGATCGCAACACCAAAGCTCACGTCGGTGAGTGGGTGAAATCAGCAGTTGGTTCTAAAGAAGTGCGCGGAAAAACTTTGGGTATCGTGGGTTACGGTCATATCGGTAGCCAGGTCAGCGTCTTGGCTGAATCGATGGGCTTGAAAGTTGTATTCTTTGACGTGATCAAAAAACTTCCACTTGGAAATGCAGTGGCAATGCACAGTCTTGAAGAGCTTTTGAAAGTTTCAGATTTTGTTACATTGCACGTGCCAGAAACTCCAGAAACGAAAGATATGATTGGCGCTAAAGAGCTGGCTGCGATGAAAAAAGACGCGCACTTGATCAACGCCAGCCGCGGAACTGTAGTCGTCATTCCAGCCCTAGTAGAGGCCTTAAAATCAAAGCACATCGGCGGTTGCGCGATCGACGTGTTTCCTGAAGAACCGGCTTCGAACAAAGAAAAATTCGTGTCACCTTTACAGGGTGTTGCGAACGTGATTCTGACTCCGCATATCGGGGGCAGCACGGAAGAGGCCCAATATGCCATTGGTATCGAGGTCGCTGAAAGCTTCCGTCGTTATTTGAAAATTGGTTCGACTTCGGGGGCAGTGAACTTCCCAAATGTGGATTTGCCAGTGAAGCAGGGGACGTCTCGTTTGCTGAACGTGCATAGAAACGAACCTGGTGTTCTTGGAGAGATCAACGGTCTTATTTCCAAAGCCGGCGCCAACATCGAAGGGCAGTATCTGTCGACAGACGAGCGCATCGGTTACTTGGTGATGGACGTACATTCCTCTCATGCAAAGGCTTTGGCAGGGGAGATTGAAAAACTCTCCCGTTCCATCAGAACCCGTGTGGTGTACTGATTGTCTAGAGATTAGACGATCCTTAAGTTTAAACAATGTTAATACGAATATTTACGGGGTCCATTGTGGGCCCCTTTTTTTTATGTTAGATCGGACCATCTTTAATTAACGAAAACCCAAGGAGAATCCATGAAAACTCTTGTAATGTCTTTGTTGTTGATAGCTGGTCCATTGTTCGCCAATGCTTCTCGTTCACTAGAACCAGATCTTCAATATTTATCTTGGTGCAATGCTCAAAACCAAGTTGAAGCTTCAGACCTAAAAGGTGGCGTACGCGTTGTTGCTGATTGCGAAGCTCAAGGTAAAGTTTGCGGCACGATCTCTAAACCTGTTGTTGATCGTATCGTTGTTTCTGCTGCTTGCATGAAAAAAGAAGCAAAATAATTTAGATCTTCCGAAAGATTTAAATCCCAAACCCACAGCTCATCTCTGTGGGTTTTTTTATGCTCTAAATCCCTGGACCTTGGAAGGGAACCGCTCCATAAGCTCCCATAACTAGACGCTAAAATGCTCATCAGGAAACAGCTTCTTGTCGATATGTTTCGTATGAAGAAGCTTCTTTTTTCGATCGTTGTTTTAGCCTCTGTGATGGCTTCAGCAGAACTTGTTGTTCACAAAGAGGGCAGCAAAGTTGTGCTTGCTGATTCGTGTTCTAATGCGCAGGACATGATTCAAAGTCTTTCGCAATGGACTCAAAATGTTAAAGCTGGCAAAGGCTGTTCTAACTTAGAACCCATGACTAAAAGTGGAAGTGATTGCCGTTACGACATCTCAAGCTGCGTGCCTGAACATGTTGTGAAATATCAAGATGCAAAACCTGAAGTCGATGGACCGAACTGTTGGAATTTATCGCTTGTGATGAGCGGAATTTTGCCATCACTTCGTTATTCTTCGCCCGAAGAAATGCACTTCTATATGCGCCCGCCATTATGTAAGGCGCTGAAAGACGGCGAAGCTCGTCAGCCCGGTGACGTTGGTGCGATTCGTACCGTAAGCAGAGCAGGCGTCGAAGAATCACACGGCTTTATTTATATCTCGGAAAAAATCGCATATTCAAAAAATGGTTTTAGTCAGATGTCTCCGTATGCTTTGCAGACGATGGAAGAAGTGATGCAGACTTACGACGTTCCAAACAAAAAAGAATGCCGTAAGAATCAAATCGACTTGAAATCCGATTGTCGAAATGCAGTTTCATTTTATCGTTGTGACTCTTTGGATTCCTATATGGACAAGCACAAAGAAATTCCGGAAAAAGTGCGCACGACGTTGAAGAAAATCTCTTCTGCGGAAGATTGCATATCGAAACAGGCCTTCAGTGGCAAAAGTTTAAGTGCTGAGGCAAGAAAGAATATCTCTGATACCAGCAAAGCCATTCTTGCTTTCGCTGAAGAGGCGAAAAATTCGCCGGAATTTAATAAGCTGCCAAAAGAGCAAAAAAACTTCCTTTTGGGAGGAATATTTTATCGTTTAGATGCCATCGGCGATCAATTGTCGTTCAGTGGTGAAGGCAGCCTTGCGTGGGAAACAAAAGGTCTGACAGAAATGTTTGGCAACGTGGCTTCAAAGCTTGTTAAGGAAGGAAAATAGTTATGAATAAACCTTCAACGATTTCAGCAATCGTTTTTTTGGCACTTGCCGCTTGCAGCTCATTCGAAAAGAAACCAGAAATGCGTTTGCCATCGAATGCGCAAGGTGTTGCCGAAGCTTCTGATTTAAAACGTGTCGGACCTTTAGGAGTGTTGGAAGAGCTGCGCAGTCATTGCTGTGACGGCGTCATGATTCAAAAAAGTGACGTGTCATTCTGGGGAGAAAAAGAAATCGCTCAGTTACAGAACTATGTAAGCGACACGACTCCCGTTGCGCCAGTTATGCGTCCTACGAGTGGTGTTTCATGTCGTGGAGAGAAATATCAATCAACTCTTGGTCACGAAGCCAAACACTTGATCGAGGCGATTAAGCAAAAAACTTATCCGCTGTCACAGTGTTCGACTTACGATTTACATCTAGATCAATAGTTAAATACTTTTCCTGGATTCATGATGTTGTCGGGATCAAAGACTTTTTTGATCCCTTTCATCATTTCAATTTCCGCCTCAGAACGTGTGTAGTTCAAGAAAGTCTTCTTCGTCAAACCCACACCGTGTTCTGCTGAAATCGAGCCTTTGTACTTTTTCACAGTATCAAAAACCATCACGTCAACTTTACGGCACTCTTTAACGAATTCTTCTTTTGTCATGCCTTGTGGTCTTAGGATGTTGATGTGCAAGTTGCCATCACCGATATGACCGAACCACACCACTTCCCATGTTGGGTAAGCTTGTGACAAGACTTTATCTAAGTCCTCCATGAATGGCGGAACTTTAGAAATCGTCACAGCGATATCGTTTTTGTACGGAGAATACTTCGCCAATGATTCAGAGATATCTTCACGGTATCTCCAGAACGTTGTCGCTTGCACGTCGGATTGGCTGATGACACCGTCCATAACCCAGCCTTCTTCCAAGCATTTTTCAAACACACCCAAAGCATGTTCTTCATCTTGGTCGTTGCGAGTTTCAACTTCCGCTAACACATAAAAGCTTGCTTGCGTTTCAAGTGGCGCTGGTAGACCTGTGTTTTCAAGAACCTTCGCCAGCGCTTTGTCCGAAAACATTTCAAACGCCACCAGCGAAGTTTTAGTTTTAAATTCAGCAAAGATCTTCATCACAGCATCAAGACCGCTGACTGCCATCACCAAAACTTTCATTGGTGGGGGAGCCGGAGCTAATTTGATTGTTGCTTCCGTGATGAAACCCAAAGTGCCTTCAGCACCAATGAACAAATGACGAAGATCGTAACCTGTGGCGTTCTTAGTTAAAGCATTGTTCAACTCTAAGATATCGCCCGTACCAGTCACAACTTTCAAACCCACAACCCAGTCACGCGTCAGACCATAGCGTACAACCTTGATACCACCCGCATTGGTAGAAATATTTCCGCCCATTTGCGAAGAGCCAACGGCTGCGAAGTCGACGGGATAAAAAAGATTTTTTGAGTGTGCGAATTCTTGCAAAGATTCAGTCACAACACCCGGTTCGATAATCACTGTTTGATCAACAGGAGAGAAGTCTTTGATCTTATTCATTTGATCAAACGACACAACCACTTCACCTTGCGTTGCTACAGCAGCACCCGATAAACCTGTGCGACCGCCTGAAGGAATCAATGCGATTTTGTTAGCGCGCGCCCATTTAACAAGGCTTGCGACTTCTTCAGTTGTGTGTGGGAAAACGATAGCCGAAGCTTTGATATCGAAATAAGTTGTCCAGTCTTTGCCCCAATATTTCAGACTCTCTTCGTCGGTTTTGATTTGTTCTTTTTTAAGAAAACTTTCAAGTGCGAGAAGTGCTGATTGCGACATGGGAAACATCCTTATTCGTCGTAAGTCGGTCGGTGATAATCTTTTAGAGTTCTGATTCTAAAGAATGCGTAGACAGGACACAAGCCCCAACCTGCTGTGATGAGGCCATAAATGCCAATGTACGCCCAAAATGGACCACCTGCGACGGCGTATGTCGTTAACAACACACCGAATACAAAACGCAGAATACGGTCCCAAAGGGCGACATTGCATCTCACGGGATTATGCTTTCAAAAGGTCTTGAAGCTCACCAGATTGGTACATTTCCATCATGATGTCGCTACCACCAACAAGTTGTTTGTTGATGTAAAGTTGTGGGATCGTTGGCCAGTTGCCGTATTCTTTGATGCCTGAACGAATTTCTTCGTCATCAAGTACGTTCACATCGTGAAACTGTACACCGATGTCTTGAAGAATAGCGCAAGCACGTGCGGAGAAACCGCACATTGGGAACTGTTGAGTGCCTTTCATGAAAAGCACAACTTTGTTTTGGCCAAGAATGCCTTCGATTTTTTGGTGTGTAGGATTCATTTTCTTAATTTCCTTTGTAGTACAGTACAAACTTTATTACTTCGGCGGAGCCGAAGTGTTTAAGGTATTTTAGTCTTAATCGACAGAGCATGAACCTCGCCTGTCTTCAATTCTGGACCAAAGCAACCCATCACATGTTGATGCTGTTGAATACGAGTCATGCCCGCGAAAACGGAACTTTCCACGTAAACTTCCCAGTGGTCTTGAGTGCCTGTCAGATCGAAAACTTCAATCGTCGAGTTCGGATAATTTTGTGTTAAACGGTCTTTCATTTGCTCTGGCGTCATAGGAGGGGAACGTAGCATAAATTCCGGGGCAAAGTCCAGCCTCCTCGAGTGACACGAGGAATGCAAACGCGCCGACCTCGTTCTTGCTTAATGCAACCTGTCAGCGTAGGATACGCTCATGTTTGGGCCTTCACAGCGTATTCTTAAGATTTTTACTCTGATTTGTGTCGTTATCGGCTTTTATTTCATAGCTAGGATCGAATTCTTGGCCTGGAACTGGAATATGTTCAGGACGAAGCCCGTAGCCGATCTATTTTACGCACTATTTGTCGGTTTGCGTTTTGATATCTCGGCGGCTTTTTCAGTCGCAGCGCCCATTCTGCTTTTGTCGTTTTTACCATGGCCCCAAAGCTGGGAACGTTTCTGGCGAGTCGGGACGTGGATCATCTTTGCAGTCACACAGATTCCGTTTCTGATTCTAAACCTTGTCGATACTGAGTTTATTAACTTCGTAGGCCGTCGTTTCACTTACGACACCTTGTTCATCGTGGGCGAAGCGCAAGGCAAGATGATGGGTTTCATCGGAACTTATTGGCTGCTGTTTTTGATTAACACGGTTATTACTTTTGCGTTCGGTTGGTGTGCATGGAAAGTTGTGCAGGCCAATTGGAAAGTATCATGGCCTACAGTGGGCCGTGCAAAACACTGGGCCTTGCATGGCTTCTTAAGTTTTGTTGCGATTGTTATAACAGTGGTTGCGATTCGCGGTGGCTTGCAAGGGAAGCCGATCAGTTTTGTGAATGCCAATGTCTTCACGGCGCCGGTTTTGAATAATCTGGTTTTGAATTCTACTTTCACATTCATCAAAAGTTACGGCGCAGATGAAATTAAGCACGAAAAGTATTTCACGAATAAAGACGAAATGCTGAAGTACTTAAACGGATCTATCGAAACGCCGTCGCTGCTTGAGGGTAAACGTCCTTCCGGCAAACAAAACGTCGTTATCATCATTCTTGAAAGTTTTGGCAGTGAATACGTGGGACCTCACAACGGGAAAACTTATACGCCGTTCTTGGATTCATTGATGGCAAAATCTTTGGTGTTTAACAACGCCTATGCCGATGGCCGTCGATCCATCGAAGGCATTGCTGCTGTCATGGCAGGCATTCCCGCATTGATGAGTGAGCCCTTTATTTCTTCACATTTCACGGCGAATTATTTCTTGGGCATGGGCACGCTGTTGTCGCCAAAAAAATACTCATCTGCGTTCTTTCATGGTGGTCACAACGGCACGATGTACTTTGATTCATTCATGCAAAGTGCGGGTGTTGAAAAATACTATGGCTCGACAGAGTATGCGAATAGCAAAGACGATGACGGCATCTGGGGTATTTGGGACGAACCGTTTTTGCAATTTATGTTAACTAAGATCGACACGATGTCATCGCCGTTCCTGGCCTCGGTCTTTACATTGTCTTCGCATCATCCGTTCAAAGTTCCTGTACAGTACGAAAAAGATTTTCCTGAAGGACCGATCGAGATTTTAAAAACGGTTTCGTACACGGATATGGCTTTGAAGAAATTCTTTGCCGAGGCGGAAAAGAAGCCGTGGTTTAAAGATACTCTGTTCATCGTCACGGCTGACCACACATCAAAACATTATTTGCCAGAGTTTGAAAACGAAGTCGGGGACTATCGTATCCCGCTGTTCTTCTATCATCCGACGTACAAATTCCCAGCGGTAGACCGCGATATGGTCGTGCAGCAGATCGATATTTTACCAAGCGTTTTGGATTTCTTGGGTATTCGCAATAAGGAAGAAAACTTCTTAGGAAGTTCCGTGTTCATTCCGGGCGATAAAGATGCCGTGGCATTTATCGATGATCATTACTTGTTGTTTGCAAAGGACTACCGCATTCGTTGGTCACCAGGTCGAACGGAACCACAAATGTTTGCGATGAGCGATGTTGTCGGGGAAAATCCGCTGACGGAACCCGCAGCAAGAAAGAACGAGCTGACTTTAAGACTCAAAGCCAGCATTCAGTATTTCAATGAAGGTATGTGGGATAATAAACTTTATTATCCGGCTTTGCGGAAATAAAGTTCGCGTTGAAGATCTGTCAACGACGCGATGATTTTGTCTTCGCTTGGAGTCGCCAAGTGGTTGAACTCAACCCCTAAAACCAAGTGACTGACGCCACGACCCCGGATGTTTTTAATCACACCCTGAACCAAGATCGGTTCGCGATCGCCTAAGAAGATCTCTGCTTGAACGAGGTCTTCTAATTTTAACTCTGTTTCTTCCTGATGAATTTCAACGGCACAACCTTCTGTGGAAAGATCCAGCAGACGGCATTGGTGCGAGCAAATTGCTTGATTCAAATAGTTGATCACAAAGGTTGCAGAATAGTTCTGCGGAAGCGTGTAACGGAAATTACGGCGGCGTTGCAAGTGGTACAGATGGGTCACTGGCAACGAGATGTAGTTTTCATGCACAACAGGCTTCGTTTCGAACAAGTATTTTTCGTGACCAATTTGAAAGTTAGCCATGAATACTGAATTTTCTTGAAAGTTCATCGCTGTTTCTTCAGGCGGATGGCATTTCAGGTGGCCTTGCGAATTCACGCTAATTACACGCATTGTAATTACGCGCTCAAATTTGTCTTTCAGCGTGATGCGTTCCTGCGAAGAAAGCAGCTTCTGTAAAAGCATCTGCTTTTCTTGCTCGGAACCGATGGCTTTAAAGATAATCAGTGCTTCGCTCATTATGCCGCCGCTACGATCTTGTGACCGCATTCGCTGCAGAATTTTGCGCCAGCTTGAAGTTCCGCACTACAAGCAGGGCAGGCAGGGCCACCCGCAGAGGCGCGTTTCTTCGGCTTTTCTTCTTTTTCGTCCATGTCGACGAAACCTTTTTCGTTCCATTTTTCGATCTCGCGAAGCATTTTCCAGCTTTGGAAGATAGAACGGAACTCTTTGATTTCAAATTGTAGAATAACGCCCGTGCTGGCGTTTTTTCTTTTCATGAACACGCCTTTACCTTCAAGACGGGCAAAGTGGTCATTGTTCAAGTTAATGCCGATTTCGTTTTTGCAGTATTCAGTGAATTTGGCGAATTCAACACCCACGACACCGAAGCGATCGGCTTCTTGGCCGTCAGCCATTTTCAACAAACCATCAAGCATTTGTTGGCATAATTCATCGACTTTCAAAAGCTCCGAACGGCCGCCTTTGAAGTAATAGTATTGATAGAATTCAAAGAAGCTTTCAAGCAAACCCAGATCCAAGAAGTGAACGCGTTGAATCTCGTCAGGTCCTTCTGGATTGTCAGGAGCTTTACCCATTTCGTATAACGCAAGCTTCTGCTTCACAAGAATGTTAATCACTTGCTCGACACGTTTTGGGCCTTCACCAAAAATACGTTGTGAATACTGCTTCATCATCGGCCACTCGACCACAATGCGACCTGGAGTTGATCGATCGCCTTTGTGATTTGCCGTATGAAAAACCGCGCCAAATGCTTTTGCCACTTGGTCTTCAGGACATGGTGAAGAGTCTTTTTCAAGTTTTGCTGAACGCACGTCATTCATCGCCAAACGCAAACGGTCAGCCAATGATTTGACGATTACTTTCAACATTTGCGGAGCGCCCTCGTAGTGAGACTTCAAAGTCTCTACCGGGATTTCTAAAACTTTCGTTTCAGTTGTCGCGATGGCAGATGTCGGATGAGTTGTCGCACCCAAGATCACTTGGTCACCCAAAATATGGGAAGCACCCAATTGGAAAAGATCGATATTCTTTTTTCCGCGGATCAAACACTGACTGGCGCCACCTGATTGAATCAGGTAAACAGCGGTGATTTTATCGCCGTCTTTGTAGATCACTTCGCCTTTTTTAAAGGTTTTTACAGACATAGCTCACAACTCCTGCAATTTATTCTCGAATCCTATCGGTAAAAAGGGCCTCAAAATGAAGGTTTAGAAGCCCTATATTGGTCTAGATCTTGGAGTTTCCATTCCAGGCAAAGCCCATTGCGATTCACCTCGATTTACGCTATAAAATCCGCAATGGATTACTTCTTTTCTGCGGCCCCGGCTGCCCACCAAAAAAAGGAAAAAGCAAAAGCTCGCGAGCTGCGCATGAGCCAATGGTGGAAACAAGAAGTCGGCAAAGGTGTCTGTTATCATTGCGGAAATCGCTTTAAACCCGCAGAATTAACGATGGACCATCTGATTCCAATCGCCCGCGGTGGCAAATCTACAAAGAATAACTGCGTTCCTTCTTGCAAAGACTGCAACTCAAAAAAAGGTTACAAAACCCGAGCAGAAATGGCATTGGAAGAACTGTCAGCATCTCAGAACGACACAACACCTTCGTCAGACATTCCGTCAGACGATGAATCCACTGATTAGAGGTTATAAATGAAGCCAGTATTTTTGGTTTTAGCATCGCTGGTGTTCACTCTTTCGGCATGGGCCCATGAGCAAGATCCGGGTCGCAAGCCAGCTTCAAGTCGTATGGAAATCGCTAAAGAAGCGTGCCGTAAAAATTCTTGTTATAAAGCAGTTCCCAAGCTCACAATCGCCGGTAAAGAATATTTATTTGCTGCTGATCACGGTTCTGATGATCACGCTATCAGTCACGAAGAGTTCACGGACACAGAAGCGGTTTTACAAGCGGTGTGTGTTTCTTTTGGGTGGGGCGATCTTGCGGATTGGTCCGTAGAAAATTCGAAAAAGGACGGCCTTTATTTCAGAGCGGGAGCGGCGCTACAAACTTCGTCCACTGACAAAAACGGCAGCGGGGTTTTAGTCAGTAAAGATCACGCGCCCAAATACATCAGCCTCATCACTTGCGCGGCAAAACACTAAACACTTCTTCGCCGTGGCTGCACGCTTCTTGCCTCGCATCGTCTTCACTTTTAGAATGATCCCTCTGACAAGAAAGAGGGAAGAATGGCTAAGAAAACGTTAACGCCGCCGCAGGCGTCCAAGCATCCGACAACTTTTAAAAATCATGGCGACACACGAGTCGATGATTACTTCTGGTTGCGTGATAAAAATCATCCAGAAACGATGCCATATCTTCACGCTGAGAATGCTTACTTTCAATCTGTGATGAAGCCGCTTCAGGCTTTTAAAAACAAACTCTTCAAAGAGATGAAAGCTCGAATCAAAGAAAATGATTCTTCTGTGCCGGCGCCAGACGGTAGCTACCTTTACACGACGAAATTTAAAAAAGGAAAACAATACGCGATTCATACGCGTAAGCCTAAAAAAGGTGGTCGTGAAGTTGTTATTCTTGATGGCAACGTGGTTGCTAAAGGCAAAAAATACTTCGCCTTAGCAAGCATGCATATTTCAGCAGAAGAAAACACACTGGCTTATGCGGTGGATTTCGACGGTTCAGAACGTCACACAATTCATTTCAAAAATTTGAAATCGAATAAGATTTTGAAAGACACGTTATTGAATAGCAGTGGAAACGGCATGTGGGCTGCTGATGGCATGACGTATTTCTATGTCGTGCTTGATGCAAATCTTCGTCCGTTCCAAGTATGGCGTCATACTTTGGGTGAAGATGTTAAGAACGATGTTCTGGTTTATGAAGAAAAAGATGCGCAATTCTTCGTCGGTGTCGAGAAGTCTGAATCCGAAGACATGCTTTACATCCACACAGGCGGTAAAATCACGACGGAAGTGTGGTACTTAAGCGCGCACGAACCACATGGTCATTTCAAATGCATCGAACCTCGTAAAGAAGGTATCGAATATTCTGTGACGGATCGTGAGGGTGAGTTCTGGGTTCACACGAACTACAAAGCCACAAATTTCCAAATCATGAAAACGTCTTTGCAAAAACCGGGTCGCAAGAACTGGAAAACGTTCATTAAGAACTCTGATGCGATTTTGCGCACGGGTTTGATGATGTTCAAAGACTTCATGGTGATTACAGAGCGCGAAGGCGGATTGCCGCAAATTCGTATCTATGATTTCACTAAGAAAAAAGATCATCTTGTTTCATTCGCTGATAAAGCCTATGACGTTTCATTGGGCGCAAATCGTGAATTCGAAACAGAGGCTTTGCGTATTTCTTACTCGTCACCGATCACACCTGATTCCGTGATCGAGTACAATATGAAGACGCGTAAATCCAAAACTTTGAAAACCAAAGAAGTGAAAGGTCACAAGAAAGCAAACTATGTTTGTGAACGTGTATGGGTGAAATCTCATGACGGAGTGAAAGTGCCTTTGACGTTGGTGTATCGCAAAGGTTTGAAGAAGAACGGAAAAGCGCCAGGTTACTTGTATGGTTATGGCTCATACGGCATGAGCATTCCTGATGCATTCCCAGCTCGTCGTGATGTGTTCCGTTTGATTGATCGTGGTTTTGTGTATGCATTGGCCCATCCGCGTGGTGGCTCTGAAATGGGTCGTTACTGGTATGAAGACGGTAAGTTCTTGAAAAAGAAAAACACATTCTTAGATTTCAATGCGTGTGGCGATTACCTGATTAAAAGCGGTCTTGTTGCAAAAGATAAACTTGCAGCCTGCGGTGGCAGTGCCGGTGGTATGTTGATGGGAGCTTGTATGAATATGCGCCCTGATCTGTACAGCGCTATCGCAGCTCACGTGCCGTTTGTGGATGTGATCAACACAATGTTCGATAAGGATTTGCCACTGACACAAATTGAATACAAAGAGTGGGGCAATCCAGCGGATAAGAAATACTACAAGTACATGAAGAGTTATTCTCCGTATGATAACGTCGAAGCGAAAGCTTATCCCACGTTGTTTGTGACTTGTGGTTTGAACGATCCACGCGTGACATATTGGGAACCAGCTAAATGGGTTTCTAAATTGCGCGAGTTGAAAACCGATAGCAATACGTTGGTATTTAAAACCAACATGGGCGCAGGACACTTTGGGGTGTCAGGACGCTTTGATCACTTGTGGGAACAAGCGGAAGAATACGCTTTCATCATGAATAAGTTTGGAATCACGAAATAAGACTAAAAAGCCGGAAGAAATTCCGGCTTTTTTTTGCTCTATTTTTCCGGGCGTGCCGTGATGACTAACATCACGGCTTTGAATTGCTTGTTCTGGTCAAAGAGCGGAACGAAGCGATGAACTTGCGCGAAGATTTTAAGGCGTTCAAGAGTTTCACTTTCAGAAACAGGACACTCGGGTAAGCCTAGCTCCATCGTTTTCTTTTCGCTTGCCGTGAAGAATTCGTTCACCTTTGCTTGAAAGGCGGCTTCGTGTTCTGGCGGACGCAAAAAGATATGATACCAACGACGACACAAAAGATCTTCCAGCGTATAACTTGAAACTTCAAAAAAACGGAAACTTCTGAAGATCTGTCGTTGATCGACATCATAGATTTCAATGATGTGTTGATCTTCGATGCGTTCAAGCTCTTTAGGATCAATGTGCAGATCCAAACGATCTAAAGCTTTTTCCGTAAACACGCGTGTACTCTTTAAAGTTTGTCCGGTCGCGCGCATATCCAAGCAAATCTGATAGTAGTTCATCAGGTCGACGACGATCGCGCGTTGTAAGGCTTCATCAAGCAGACTGAAATAAGTCAGGGCTTCACGGGCATAAGGGCGAAAACTCAAACCCTCTTCTGAAATCAGATGGCAAATGTTCTCGCTGTGAGTACGGAATTTCGAATGTTCAGAGCGAGATGTGTGCTTCACCAAGATATCTTAACAGTCCAAAGGTTCTATTCCAATAGGTGACTGTTTGAGTGCCCATATGAGAGATAGACTCTGATTTCCAGGGAATGAACTCATCGCCGGCCGATAAAAACCGGCAATTAACAGCAAAAAAGCCGTCGAATACGCATCAAAATGGTAGGTTTTTTTATTGTTTCAGAGCCCTTTTTTCGGGGTTTTTTATGCCTCTCAGATATGGTTTTCAGAGGGAAACGACTGTTTTTTGGGCTGCTTTTTTGGAACTCGGTTTTTCTCACATTCAATTTTACGCCAAGCAGCGTTGGGGCTTTGGTCTTGATTTGACTCCATGCGTTCGAGTTAAGCTATCAAAGTCATTCATTAAAAATTGGCCAGGAAGGCAAATTAGCGCAGCTCCGGTAAGGGAGCAAGGGCAGGAGCCCTCGATAAAAATTCGTTAACATCGTTGTAAGGATTAAGCGACTGTGAGCAAAATTACTAAAAGTAGTACAGCTGAATATTTTGCTAAGAACCTCCAACAGGTCGGTTTCTCGTCTCCATTGAAGGCCGTTTTGACGACCTTGAAAGAGGCCGTGGATAACTCATTGGATGCCTGCGAATCTGCGGGAATTCTTCCAGATCTATTGGTTGAGATTTCAAAAGTGGGCAGCGGTTCCACTAAAAATACCGATCTTATTCGTATCGTCGTTGAAGATAACGGACCTGGTATCGAAGCCGAAGATCTTGCCAAAGTTTACGGTGAGTATCTTGCATCATCTAAGTTCGGTCGCGGTCAATGTTCTCGTGGTCAACAAGGTATCGGTATCTCTGCTGCAACAACATGGGCGCAAATGACGAATGCCCGTGGTGTAAACGTCGTTTCTAAAACTAAAAAAATGCGTAAAGCTGTCGCGGCTCAAGTAGACGTCGACATCAAATCCAATACAGGTGTTCTAAAAAATAAAGAAACTTTGGATTGGGATCGCGACCATGGAACTCGCGTTGAGTTCGTTCTTGATGGACGTATTCAATTGAACGGTGACGGTGGTCTTGTGACGTATCTTGAAGGTACGATCCTAGTAAATCCGCACATGACGATTACGTATAAGTTGATGGAAAATGATTTCGTTACTGTGACTCGCGTAAGTACAGATGTACCGCAAGTTCCAGAGGCGTCTTTGCCACATCCTCATACATTTAAATTAGGTGAGTTCATCACTCACTCGACATTGTTCGGTAAAACGACTTTGTCTAAATTCTTGAAAACTGGTTTTTCGCGCATCTCTGATCAATCGATCTCTGAGTTCGTGAAAAAAGGTTTGCCTAAGAATTTGCTAGAAAAACCGATCACTTCTTTGTCTGAAGAAGACTTCAAAAAAGTTTTCCAAGCGGTGCAAAATACAGATTTGATGGCGCCTTCAACGAAGTCAGTTTTGACTGTGGGTGAAGAAGCTCTTTCTAAATCAATCACGCGTTTGGGTGAAATCGACTTCTTCGCAGTTGTGACTCGTAAGCCGACTATTTGTGACTTCAAACCGGTGGTTGTGGAAGTGGCTTTGGCGCGTTTCAAAAACCGCAATCAAGAAGCGGATTCTCCTGTGACATTGCTACGTTTCGCGAATCGCGTGCCGTTGCAATTCGATAAATCAGGTTGTGCGATCACGTGGGCGATTGAATCAGTAAACTGGAAATCATACGGTCTTGGTCAGCCGAAAGACAGCTTGCCATTGGGTCCGTATATTTTCGCGGTTTCAATCGTGTCTCCGTTCATTAAATTTAAAAATGCTTCGAAAGAAACAATCGACGCTTCTGAAGAGTTGGTTGGTGAAATTCGTCTTGCCTTGATCCAAGCGGGTCAAAAGCTTTCTCGTCACATCAAAAAAGAAGTGAAAGAAGCGGATCTTGAAAGAAAACTTGCTCACATCGAGCAGTTCGGTCCGATCTTGGTAGAAGGTTTGGCAAGAATCATCAAAGCTCCAGAGTCTCGTAAGAAAAAAGCCGAAGAAGGTTTGAAAAAACTTTTGGGTCGCGATTCTGAAGAGGCGATTGCAGATTTGGAAGCAGCGGAATCTAAACTTCTTGAGCAGAAAAAGCGCGAGAAGAAAAAAGGTATCGACCACGGTGATGAAGAAGAGTTGGACGTAATCAGCTCTGAAGATTTGGTCGATGAGGCGTCGGAAGATAGTTCTCAAGGAACTAAAAAAGCGACGACAAAAAAAGTAGCAACTAAGAAAACGACTGGGAAAAAAGCGTAATGGCAAAACTACTCAGCATCCGTGATTTAAAAATTGATATCCCTAAAGAGGCCCGCATCTTGGCTGACAAGATGTTGAAGGATCTTGAATCTTCAAAACGTCCTGTTTTGGAAGCGGTAAAGACTTCTTTGGATAACTCTTTGTACAACGCCAAAGTGGGTTACCTGACTCCAGGTGATAAAGTTGTTCGTACAGAGTTGAACGTATCTTCCGTACAAAAACTTGCGCGCGTGGTTTTCATTCTTGAGATCTTGTTGCGTAACCTTGATGTCGGCAACGTCAATACGAAGCGTGAACTTTACTACATCTGTAAAGGTGAGATTAAAGGCAATCCTCGTTTGAAACCTTTGGATTTCGAAGATCAGCCTGAATCAGATGCGATCATCGATTTCATCGGCGATATGCTTGAAGTGTATCGTGAGGAATTGAACGTTTTCGCCAATGACCGTGGTGGACAAACTTACTCGCAACAATTGATCGTGACTGAAACTTTGGCAGACGGTGACCGTGCGGTGATCGATCTTTCAACTTTGGGTACGTCACCATTCCAACCGAAGAATAAACCTCAAGCTTTGAAATTGAAGGCGAAAAAGAAAATCGACTTCTGCTTGATCGTTGAATCTGAAGGTACGGCGAATACGCTTGTAACAATGGGTTTCACAAAACGTAACAACTGTATCGTCATGGGTGCTCAAGGGGTTCCATCGAATGGTGTTCGTGGTTGGGCGAAGCTGATCCAAGAAGAACTAGATGTTCCAATGTACTTCTTCGGAGATCTCGATGCGTACACGATGCAAAATATCTTCCGTACATTGAAAGCAGGCTCTGCGGCATCTTTGATCCGTAACGCTGACTTCTCTGCACCGAATGTAAAATTCTTGGGTGTATTGCCTGAAGACGTGAAAAAATACGATCTGCCTCACTACAAAGTGAAAGAATCTGATCCGGCTGAAGCACGTGCTTTGAAAAAAGCAAAAGACGCTTTGGAAAACGATCCATTCTTCTTGGATAAGAAGAATAAAAACTTGGCGGACATCCTTCGCTGGTTGATCAAAGAAAAGATTCGTTGTGAGCAGCAATCATTCTTCTCGGTAGATCCAAAGGACCCTATCAAGACAGAAAAGTTGATCTTGGAAAAAATCAAACGCGGCTCGTACGTATAACGGCGGAAGCCGGCAGAGCTGGAGCGACGGCAGTCGCGGAAGCTGAAGCAGCTAAAATAAAAAGGCACCGAAAGGTGCCTTTTGTTTTTTCGGATTAGATGAAGTCGATTTCTTCGTGCAGCTTCATCTGAAGCATTTTGGCGAGTGGTCCCACTTGCACATTCAGATCTTCATTCGCAGCACTGATTAGTAAGTCCACGCGTGGAAAGTATCGAACCGTGATTTTTTCATTTAAGTCTTCGCAGTTTTTAGCTGGTGTTGTGACCGAATGTCTGCGGCACATGACGGGGCGATTTTCGTAAATACTACAAGCACCCTCATCATTCAAAAACACACAACGGCTTTCAGGACTTTTCTTGGGACCTTGAAACCATAAGGGATCTTGCAGTTTGCGCTGACTTTGTTGTTTTAGGCGCTCGCGGTCTATTGCATGCCCGTCGGTGACAAGCTTATGAAGAATATCAGCTTCATAACTTGTGACTTCAACTTCCATGTGACAACAAGCGGAACACCCTTTGGTGCAACTGACTTGAATTTCTTTTTCACTATTAATTTCTTGATCGACCAGGCTTTGCAGCAAACGTGCACGGGCCGGTCCCGCCGGAGCTAATAACAATTGCTGAGAGTATTTCTGCAGCTCTTCATCAAGATTTACTAAAAACGCAGCGAACGTGTCTTCCGGGAGTTGTTGCTGAAAATCCAAAACGAACTTTTTCAAAGAACGAGTGAGTTTTGAATGTCTTTGAAAAAAGCTGTCAGCAGTCATTCCTAAAATTTTAAGTTCCTACCTGCATTCCCGCAAGGTACGGACTTACTTTTGGTTCAAAACGACGTCAATTGACGCAATTCTTAATCAAAAGTAAGTCCGTCCCTTTGCGAAGGTCGAGGCGGGGATATGTGTTTTTCGCGCTGGCGTTGAGGCTAACAACCGCCCTTAGTGTGATAAACAGAGGGGGAAGTATGCTGAAGGTGGTTGTTGCGGCTCTGTCGGTTGTGAGTTTATTGAGTGCCTGTCAAAGCGAACAAAAAAAAGAGGCTAAAGCTCAATCAGAAAAATCGGGAACAAACATCGCTCTTGCGAAAGCCGGGTTGTCTGAAAAAGACGTGACCGATGCTTATGTATACTTGATGTCTCGTTACTTCGTGATTCGTCAAGAGCGCCTGGATGTGGCAGAGAAAAATCTTGGCTACAATAAAATTAAGTATATTCCGACGGGACAAACCTCCGCTCCGAATCCAAATTTGGATTCGACGAACGTTGAAGCGTGGATTGCCGTTGATGAAAAGACATGCCAGATCTTAAACATTCCCAAAATCAAAGGTCGTTATTATACCGCGCAAGTGATGGACGAGTGGGCAGGGATCATTGCAAACATTAACGAACGAACGCTCCCACAACATCCCAACGGCAAATTTGCATTTTGCCTGAAAGAGGGTCCACCGACTGCGAAAGATATGGTGCGCATCAACCTGCCTTCGAATAAAGCGAAACTTGTCGCGCGTATCGAGGGACAAGATGCCGAAGCGGTGCGTTTGCAGAAATTGTTTAAGCTGACTCGTAATACAGAAACAGATGTGGAACCCGCGCAAAAGATTCCGATGTTCGCGAATGAAAATCTTTTGCAGGTGGAAGCTTTCGAATATCCGATTGTTGAGACGGTTTTAAGAAGTGCGCCTGATTCAATGAAGGCCGCGCAAGACTTGCAAGCCAAAGTGCGCGCGGTCGCGCAGTACGCTTCACAAAGTGATGTGAACAAAAAACAGATTGATACCTTGATCGAAGAAAAATCAGTGCCGCAATTTCGTCGTTTTGTCGCCGACATCGGGGTTAAAAACAATGGCTGGAGTTCGACGGCTCCGTACAAAGATGGATTTGGCGAAGACTATTGGTTCAGAACCGCGACAACCTTCGGTACGATCTGGTGGAATGAAGCGAAAGAAGTCGTGTACTTTAAAGCTGAAAAAGATCGCGATGATCGCGTGATGAACGGGACGAATACTTATTTAGTGCATTTTGATAAAGGCGCATTGCCTAAAGATGTAAGTGGCGGTTTCTGGTCTTTAACTATTTTAGGAGTGCCGGATTCAAAAGTCGTCACAAACGCCTATAAACGCTATCAGTTGAACAGTAAAAGCAACCTTACTTATGGCAGGGATGGATCACTAACGTTGGTTGTGGGCGATCAGCCACGCATTAACATCCCAAGAACAAATTGGATTCCGGGCCCGCGAGAAAAATTATTTTCGATGAATTTAAAAATTTATGCGCCGAAGGAGTCAGTGTTGAACGGAACTTGGACGGCGCCTTCGATTGTACAAATCGAAGGCCTTGATATCCAAAAGACCTCGCAACGCTGATTAGTGACGTGCTGACGGTGGAACTTCGCCCGGGCTATAGATGATGCCCTGGAAGTTTTTGCACAAATAAACGTTGAATGTGCGCGAATGAACGCCATGACGGTAAGTCTTAAGTTCTTCTTTATTGCAAGAGTCGAACTTCGCGTACTTCAACGGATCGTGATCATACTTTTCAGTTGTCACGACGATCGCATCTTGGCCTTCAAGATTTTTCATTTCTTCAACAGGTTGCATAACTGTGTAGTTACTGACTGTTGAATTCAACATGTAAATCTTTTGTTTTGTGCCCCAAGTTGTTTGCGCCGTCGTTTCATAACGAAGGGCAGACAAGAAAGGTTTGTGACCTGTTTCCGCGTGAATTTCGCGCTGACGACGATTGACGAAATCGCCAAGCTCTTCCCAGCCTGTGAATTCGTTACTGAAATCGTAAGTCGTTTTCCATTCTGCTTTTGGTGCAAAGAAATGGAATGCGGCTGGCACCCATGGATAGACAAACGGAGCATAAGAAAGAATCGCCAGTGGAATAAAGAAAGCAAGAATACCGCGAGTAAAAACTTTGCTTCTAGGTTTAACGACTTGGCGCGATCCCCACGTCATACCTTGCGACCAAATGGCGCCAGCACCAATCAACAACAATGTGTAAGCGGCACCACTCCAGTGCGGTTTGAAATCCGCGAACAAGGGTTGTGGATAAAACACAGCTAATGATGGAAGAGTCATGCAGAACAAGAATCTCCAGCGAGCTTCCGTGCGTTTTAGGAACGAGTTGATGAATGTTAAAACCACCAGCACATACAAGAACGGCGTTAAGAACAACAACTGCGCGCCAAAGAATCCAAACCAGCGACCGATGTTGATGCCACCGCCGCCTTCGTGACGATCATGGAATTGATAACGGAAACCCGGCCAGTCATGAATCACATTCCAAGCAAAGATCGGCGTACACAAAACAGTTGCGATTAAAAAACCAACCCACGGCCAGATCGTCAACAAATCGCGACGACGTGAAGGGGTTGCCAGTAAGTACAAACCAAAACCTGGAGCAATCAATGCGATAATGAACTTTGAATTTAATCCCAAGCCCATGATCACACCTAGCCACAGCCAAGTTTTCTTTGTGCTCCAGCGTTGGGCATCTTCGCGCACTCCTTGCCAGAATACGTAAGCAGCTGCAACGAAGCACAACATGAATGGTGGCTCTGGTGAAGCAACATAACCGCCGAAGCCCCAGAACGGTGACCACAAGATCACGAAGCCCACAGCGATCGCGGCGTACTCATCAAACAAATCTTTTGTAAGTTTGTACAAAAGAACCAAAGTGCCGGTCATGCACAAGAAACTTGGCAAGCGCACTCCGAAATAAGTATCGCCGAAGATTGCAGTCGATACGGCCTCAAGCCATGCGATCATACCGGGGTGATCGAAATAAGAAAGTTGCAGGCTTTTTGCCCATGACCAGTGATAAGTCTCGTCATCGATCAGGCCGACAGTTGTGCTGAAGAAAAGACGGAAGATTAAAGTCAGGATGAATACGATTGTGACTTTTTGCGATAAGCTTCTTTGCTTCCAATAAGCTGCCAACACGGGTGAGTTTCTCCTACTTAAAAATGTCAAAACTCTGTCGTAAACTGCCTTGTGACCACTGGCAATAATTGGGTGCATGACGGCTCGTGTAAAACACGTTAGTCTAAAGCATGGCCAATTCATTAAAGCCTCACTACGGCAAACAGGGCTTCCTTAACAATTACAACCGCGAACCCAGGGCGAGCGTCTTAAAATGGCAATGGGAGCGTTTAACCAAAGACAAACCCGAAGAAGCCCCATACGTTCCGCAAATCGTGAAGACTGATGTGAATGCCTTGCAACAAGCTTCGGGCGATAGGCTTACGTGGATTGGGCATTCCTCGGCATTATTGCAGCTTGATGGTGTGCGCGTTTTGATGGACCCAGTGTTTTCAGAAAGAGTTTCGCCTTTTTCTTTTATCGGACCTAAGCGTCAAGGAGAGTTGCCATTTCAACTGCAAGATCTGCCACCCATTGATGTCGTGATTATTTCGCACAATCACTATGATCACCTGGATCTTGCGACTTTAAAGTCACTCGAAAAGCGTGATCCAGGGAAAACGTTATTTCTTGTGGGGCTGGGGAACAAAAAACTTTTAGAAGACGAAGGCATTCGTAATGTCAAAGAGTTGGACTGGTGGGACAATTTTTTTGTCAAAGGGTTGACGCTGACCTTCACTCCGACACAACATTGGAGCAATCGCGGATTGTTCGATAGTAACCAGACATTGTGGGGCAGTTGGTTCATCACCACAGAAAAGTTTAAATTCTTTTTTGCAGGTGACACCGGGTACTCAAAAGATTTTCAGGATATCTATCGGAAATTTGGCGCTGTTGATGTCGCTTTGTTACCCATCGGTTCGTATGAGCCTCGTTGGTTCATGAAGCAGAATCACGTCGATCCGGCGGAAGCAGTGCAGATGCATAAAGACTTGCACGCGAAGCTTTCTATTGCGATTCACTGGGGCAGTTTTCGTTTAAGTGATGAAGCCATAGATGCGCCACCAGCTCTGTTAAACGAAGAGCTGAAAAAAGCGAATGTGTTAGACAGTTCTTTTCGTGTTTTAAAGCGCGGCGAGATTTTGAATTTGGAGCAGATGTAGTATGGAACAATTTAGAATTGAAAAAGACTTGTTAGGCGAATTGAAAGTTCCGGCCGTAGCATATTATGGGATTCACACCCTTCGTGCGATTCAAAATTTCGAGATCTCTGGAAAGACGATCGGGGAAGATGCCTTGTTTGTTCGTGGCTTGGCCCTGACGAAAAAAGCAACTGCGCTTGCGAATATGGAGCTTGGAACAATCCCTAAAGACGTTGGCCACTTGATTGTGAAAGCGTGCGATGAAATTTTAAAAAATCCCAAAGCGTGGGGCGCACAATTTCCTTCGGATGTTTTCCAAGGTGGCGCTGGCACTTCGGTAAACATGAATGCCAATGAAGTGATCGCAAATATTGCGTTGGAACTTCATGGCTTGGAAAAAGGCCGTTACGATGTGATTCATCCCAATGATCACGTCAACAAATGCCAATCGACGAACGATGCTTATCCGACGGCCTTCCGTGTGGCTTTGTATGAACACTTGAATGAAGTGATCAAAGCCGTTGGCGTTTTAGCAGAAGCGTTCGAAGCAAAAGGTGTCGAATTTAAAAAAGTTTTGAAAATGGGTCGCACGCAGTTGCAAGATGCGGTTCCAATGTCATTGGGTCAAGAATTCAACGCCTTTGCCACATTGTTGAAAGAAGACAGCCGTCTTTTGAAGACCGTGCAAAAACTAATTCTTGAAGTGAATCTTGGTGCCACAGCAATCGGCACGGGTGTGAATGCGCCTGAAGGTTACGCTCCATTAGCTGTTAAGAAGCTGGCAGAAGTGACTGGTTATGATTTCGTACAATCGGAAGATTTGATTGAAGCGACAAGTGACTGCGGTGCTTACATCATCATCTCAGGTGCATTGAAACGTACGGCAGTGAAGCTTTCAAAAATTTGCAACGACTTGCGTTTGTTAAGTTCAGGTCCACGCGCAGGTTTAAAAGAAATCAACTTGCCAGAGCTACAAGCGGGTTCGTCTATTATGCCGGCAAAAGTAAATCCGGTGATTCCAGAAGTTGTGAATCAAGTGTCTTTCAAAGTGATCGGCAATGATCTTGCGATTACTTTGGCCGCTGAAGCAGGGCAGTTGCAATTGAATGTTATGGAGCCCGTAATTGCATCCAGCATTTTCGAATCTATTTCGCTTCTGACAAACGCTTGCTACAACTTAAAATCAAAATGTGTCGATGGTATTACGGCGAACAAAGAACGCTGTCGTGAATACGTGATGAATTCTATCGGGATCGTGACGTATCTTGATCCTATCATCGGTCACGCTGAAGGAGATTTGATCGGCAAGATCTGTGCGCAAACTGGAAAGAGTGTGGCAGAAGTTGCGCTCGAAAGAGGAGTCGTCACGCAAGCACAGCTTGATGAGATTTTCTCAGATGAAAATCTTCTGAATCCGAAATATCTCGGCAAACGTCACAACTAGTCTACACTACACTCCGACTTCGTCGGAGTAGTTGCGTATATTCTGTACTTCATCGGAGTACTAAATTTTGGCGTCTAAAGTTCGCCGAAATCTTTTCAAGTGATCTCTGCAATTGTGGAGTAATGATGTAGTCTGCGCTGTGAAAGGTCAGACTATGTATAAATATTTACTCCTCTTATTGGCAGTTGTTTTAGTTGCAGGAGGATGTGCTGAGTTCAAGGGTTCACCCTTCACGGATATTCTCACAGAATCAAAACGCAACTGGAACGCAACCAACATCGCAAAAATTCAGAATCTAGGTTTAACGGATCATTTTAAGATCGCACTGATTTCAGATACACATTCGAATTATAACGATCTTCGTGACGTGATTAATGTGCTTAATGCTCGAAGCGATATCGACTTCGTCATTCATGTTGGTGACTTCACGAACCAAGGTTACAATTACGAATACGACTACTTCATTGAAGCGATGGAAAAAATGAAAAAGCCGTTTGTGGTTGTGATCGGCAATCATGATTCTGTGGGCAAAGGTCCGTCGCTGTATCGTCAAGCATTTGGCTCTGAAAACTTCACGATTGAATTTGCGAAGACGAAATTTATTTTCGCCAACAACAATCGTTTGGATTTTATTGACGAAGGTTGGAATGCACAGTGGTTAGAAAACCAAGTGCAGAACAGCCAGGCGAAGTACGAGAATCTGATCGTCGTTCATCACGTCGATGCGACGAATCCGTATTACTTTAATGAAAAATCAATTTCTGATTTCAACAGACTCTATGCTGATGACGGTGTGAACTGGGTGATCAATGGTCATCTTCACACCTTCAACATCACAGAGCATTCGAATTACAAGCAGTTGACCGTACCAAGAGTCGAAAACGGCCAATACAACGTGATGGAATTCAACGCGGGAGGCACAAATGTTTGGTACTGCCAATTGCGCAAGTGTGAACAAGTTAGTCGTTAGTTTCTTAATCCTGTTTGCAACCCAAGCAGGGGCCGTGACATGGGATGCATCAGCACAGCACGCGGGATTTTTAGGTGATGGCTCGATCGCGGTGGGTTTTGAAAATGAAGCCCACTGGTTTGGAATGGATCTGGGGATCGGTGGCTCGCAAGACTATGATGGATCCGTTGTCAGTCAATACAACTTGAAAATGCGCTTCATGCCCCTGACGTGGGGCCTTGGTAAGTGGGGCATCCTGGATGCTCCGTACTTGGGAGTGCAAGCGATGTATTCGCGCTCGGGCGATTTTTTCTATAAAAGCCCCGGGCAATATCCTGAAGGTAACTATTACGATGAGACTTCGCTGCGAACTGCAATCTCTATGGGTATTGCATGGTCGTCCAAGCAGTGGAGCGTGTTCTATGAGTTGGTGCTGATTGATACTGACATTATCTCGCAGTACAACACGCGTTCGTCGCTAGAGTACGAACAGCTTTTTTCTGCAGCCGTCGGTATTCGATACTATTTTGATCAATTGCGAGCAGAGTGAAGGGATGAACTTTCCTTTGCCGCTCGCTGCAGTTTATCCAATGGATATATTACTTCAACACGTGAAGGTGGCTTCATTTCACCAAGCCATTTTTTATAAATGCTTGCGAACTGTCCGTTCTTTTTCAAAGTCTCTAAAGATTTTTTCCAAGCAGTGATTTCTGTGGCATCAGTGCCTGGAGAAAAACCTAAATAAAGATTGTACTCGGCGAGTTCCTTCACCGAATTGATTTCGTGATGATCTATTTTTAAACGTGTCAGTGCATCGCGAATAGCCAAGCTGTCGTCGCAAATCAAGTCGACCCGGCCAGCGAGTAACAAACGTAAAGCCATTTCGGTGTCGCGAACGTCAAGAATATTTTTGTACTCCTCTTTGCGAGCTGCACTTTCAAAAGCGGTACCGCGAGTGACCGCAACGGTTGCCTTGGCTTTCATCACCTCAATATCCTTGAAGTGACGTTGAGGTTTCGTCAGCGAAAAGACAGTTGTGTTTCCGCGCGCGACAGGACCTAACATCGTAAACATTTTTTCGCGCTCGGGATTGCGAATCAATGTGAAAAGCATTGTATTAGGAGACGTTTGCAAAAGCTTGTAGCCGCGAGCCCATGGAACGACTTCGATGGAAGATTTGTTTCCAAGGTCTTTTTGTATAGCTTGCACCAGTTCAACGGCCATTCCTTTCGCTGCCCCTTTTTCTTCATAAGAAATCGGTGGCCAGTTTTCTGTTAGGATGCGCAGTTTTGCCTGCGCTGAAACTCCGATAATCGATGCAGAGGCTAGTGCTAGAAAAAAGTGAATTCGCCCGCGTGAGTTCATGTGTTAAGATTAACACATTCCAGAGTGAGAGCGGATTACAAGAGGACCATATGCCAGTCTATACGAACCTTACTACATCTCATGTTCCAGTGAAATTGTGGACGCCAAGTGAAGAGATTGAGTCTCAAGCATTAAAGCAACTTCAGAACACGGCATCGTTGCCATTCGTCTTCAAACACGTTGCAGCTATGCCTGATGTTCACTTGGGAATTGGTGCGACAGTGGGAAGCGTCGTTGCAACGAAAGGCGCTGTCATTCCTGCTGCGGTGGGCGTGGACATTGGTTGTGGTATGATTGCGGCACGTTTGAACGTAGAGCCTGATCGCATTTTACATGACCTGGATCGTTTGCGAGCAACAATCGAAAATGCAATTCCAGTGGGTCACGAATCGAATAGATCCCTTACAAAATCTGTTGAAAGTTGGAAAGGGTGGAAGAATATTCCCGAGTCTGTGCTGAACATGCGCTTAAAAGAAAAAGCGTCATTGCAGTTAGGCACACTGGGAGGAGGAAATCACTTCATCGAAGTTTGCGTGGATGAGCAAGGCAGTGTGTGGGTGATGTTGCATTCAGGCTCGCGCAATGTTGGTAAATCTTTGGCGGAAGCCCACATTCGTAACGCGAAATCGGAAATTAAGAATCTTGCAGTGAAGCTTCCTGATCCTGATCTTGCTTATTATGTCGAAGGCACAAAAGACTATGATGCTTACATGCGCGATCTTGAGTGGGCACAAAGTTATGCTCTTGAAAATCGTGAAGAGATGTTTCGTCGTGTGTTAAACGCCATCTCTTATCATATCGGAATGCACGGTGCGGAAATTCCGTATTCCTTGAAGGTGAATTGTCACCACAACTATGCGACTAAA
This sequence comes from Bdellovibrio sp. NC01, assembly GCF_006874625.1. NCBI lineage: Bacteria > Pseudomonadati > Bdellovibrionota > Bdellovibrionia > Bdellovibrionales > Pseudobdellovibrionaceae > Bdellovibrio > Bdellovibrio sp. NC01. The sequence continues at coordinate 3,029,910 of NZ_CP030034.1, read as the reverse complement.
GAAGTTCACTATGGCGAAAATGTTTTAGTGACTCGTAAAGGCGCGGTACGTGCCCAGCAGGGCGATCTAGGTATCATTCCCGGCTCGATGGGTGCAAGAAGCTACATCGTGCGCGGCAAAGGCAATCCCGAGTCGTTTAATAGCTGTGCGCACGGCGCGGGAAGAAGAATGTCGCGTTCGGAAGCCAAACGACGATTTACAGTTGCCGATCTTAAGAAACAAACCGAAGGTGTTGAATGTCGCAAGGACCAACACGTTGTCGATGAAATTCCAGCGGCCTACAAAGACATTGATCAAGTGATGAACAACCAAAACGATCTGGTCGAAGTGGTTGCAATCTTAAAACAAGTTCTATGTGTAAAAGGCTAAAATTAAAAAAGGGGCCATCCTAGCCCCCATAGTTATTCGCTATCGGAATAACTTAAATACTGCTCGTACAAAACAACCCCAGACCAGGGTAGGTAAGATGCCGTCACCTTGGCAAGATAGTCTTTGAAGCTATACTCAATCGACACTGAATTCATTGCCTCAGTAAAAGTTTTGACATCGATATCGCCAAAAATCTTTGTCGGATTCCCAAGTCGACTTTTCAAGCTGTGTGAAATGTCGCCTAAGATTTTTGCGCCATCAGTGGCAGAAAGTTTTCTGCGTAACAGATTGATTGAGACGAGTTTGCCTTTGTTATTAAAACTCAAAGCCATCTCATCGATCAGATTAAACGAGCGTTCTCCAAGTGAGTTTGCAGGAACGCGAATGCATTTTATAAAGGCGTACGCATTCACGCCGTGGCGGCATGATAAGCCTTTTTCTTGCAGCCAATTCGAAGCTTCGCGAATCGTCGTTTGATCAAGTATTAAACCTAAGGCGGGGCGTGAGGGCGCGTATTGGAATCCTTGTAAGTGTGAAATCGCACGTGTGCGTAATGAGCTTAATTCTGCAAATGACATTTTTTCTGAAGAGCAACTGTAACCTAATATTGAGTTCGTCGCTTCTTGAATAAATGGAATTCTTTGCGCCGCCGGAGTATGTAAAAATCCGACAAGCCCTGCCGTAACGACAAGCAGTACGAGTGCTAACAAAACTCCACGCGAGATTTCTTCTTTCATTTTTACTGTCATGATTACAGCCCCACTAAATCGTCGTGTTGTAAGTTCATTTGTTCAGTAATTAATTTCACGTCGTTATTGCTGACTCCGTTCGAACGAAGCACATCAATCAAAATCACCATAAAGCGATCATAGACCTCAGGGGAGAGATTAAAATTGCTTTGCAAGGATTTGATTTCGTAGCAAGAGTATCCTTCGTTCGGTGCACCACGGAAGTAAGAGACATCGGGATAGTTATAGGGGCCACCCATAAGTGAACTGAATTGTTGGTCCAAGCAGCTTAAGACCCGATCAAAAGAGTCGGCTTCGGAAGTACTTCCCGATAATAAGAACGGCGCTGTGACGGGATCCAAAAGCAAAGCAGCTCCGGTATCATCGACAATTTTTTTTATGGTTTGATAGCCACCATATTTTTCGTAAAGACTGCGCCCTGAATTAAGCGAGTTTAAGAAGCTAAAATTTTCAACGGCGGAAGTAAGGTGGAAACTGACGGCAGCGGCTGCGAAAGAACCACAGACTAAGAAGACACAGAAGAAGAGTTTTCGGAAAAACATAATGTCCTCCCTGATATCTCTAAATTACTTTAAAGTGCGATCAGGTGAGGACATGTCTTTTAGCGGATCTTAATTTCTTTTTTTACGTGCTTGATGACGGTGCTGTTCGTGCCAAGTTTTTCTTTCGGCAAGCGATTGGTCTTTCGTCATCTCGACCTTAGGTAAATGTTGAACAGCGGCTTTTAAGCGCGAGTGTGCTGGCATAAGATCCACGCCAGATGTCAAAAGTGCTTTATATTGTTTTGCAAAGTCAGAGTGCTCAACGTGTTCAAGCAAGAGGCGCTCGATTTCTGCGCGCGCTGTGCTTGAGTGGGTTTCAGTGATCTCTTCAAGCTCGGTCATGATGTCGATATCGGCCATCAACGACGTCAGCTCTTTCAACCACACATAACGTTCAGCCGTCATCAAAACTTGAAACCACTCTGTCGGAGCAGCCACGTAGCCCACTTCGCTATCGAATTGCTCTTTCAAAGAATTCAAAATTTCTTTTTGCAAAGCCCACAGGGCCTGGCGAACTTGCATTGCATTTGAATGGTGAGGCGTATTTGTCATAACTCTATTTTGCTCTTTCATATTGAGGTGGCCAAGTTATTTCTACGCCGAGTTTTTTCGCGGCATGCAATGGCCAGTAGGGATCTCGTAATAATTCGCGCGCAAGTAATACAAGATCCGCTTTTCCCGAAGTGAGAATCTGTTCAGCGGCCTCGGGATCAGTGATAAGTCCCACAGCTCCGGTCAAAATGTCAGCTTCTTTTTTAACGGCTTCTGCGAATGGCACTTGGTAGTGAGGACCCACAGCTATTTTTTGTGCGCCCGTCAAACCGCCCGAAGAACAATCAATAAGATCTACGCCGCGGGTTTTCAACTCTTGGCAGAAAATCAGGCTTTGATCTAAATCCCAGCCACCCTCGGCCCAGTCTGTTGCAGAGATGCGCACAAGCAAGGGCATATCAGACGGCATAACTTTGCGCACTTCCTCGACCACTTTTAAAGGCATACGCATGCGATTTTCTAAAGTGCCGCCATATTGATCATGGCGATGATTTGATAGGGGCGAAAGGAATTGGTGCATTAAATAACCGTGCGCAAAGTGCAATTCGATGACTTGGAATCCGGCATTAATCGCTCGTTGAGTCGCAGAACAGAAATCCTGGATCATTTGTTCGATCTCATCCGTGCTCATCTCTTTAGGCATCGTGTATTTGTCGGAATAAGAAATCGCACTCGGTGCGAGAGTTTGCCAACCTTCTTGTTGAGGCGTCAGACCCTTGCCACCTCTCCATGGAACGTCGGTTGATGCTTTTCTTCCGGCATGTGCAAGCTGAATCCCTGCGACAGCTCCGTTTTCCTTGATAAATGAAACGATGGGCTTAAAGCTTTCGGTCTGTTGATCGTTCCAAAGACCCAAGTCCCCTGGACTGATGCGTGCTTCGGGTGAAACGCCAGTTGCCTCAACAATAATCAATCCAGCTCCGCCGACGGCACGGGAACCCAAGTGCACCATATGCCAAGAATTAGGCACGCCATCCTTCGCGGAGTACTGACACATCGGAGAAACCGCGATGCGATTTTTAAGAGTAAGACTGCGAAGTTTAAGTGGTGAAAACAGGAGTGAATTCATGAGGACCTCTTGTGTTCTTTATAGTTCAGTTAAGATGCAGGCTAAAGATGGGCCGCGTTGTTTAATTTATTTTAGGACCTTGCTAGGTGACAAGCTTATGCTACCATAGCCTATCTTTAACAATATTTAACCGCGATTTTTAAGATCATAATCAACGGAGGATTCATGAAAAACGCACTATCTAAAATGGCTCTTGTAGCTCTTGTTGCAACTCTTGCTATGCCTTTCGCTGCTGAAGCGAAGAAAAAGCACCACGGCAAAAAAGCAGCTCACTCTGCTTCTCACAAAAAATCTTCTAAGAAGAAAGCTGCGGCAGCTCCTGCTGATTCAGCTCCAGCTATGGAAGCAGCTCCTGCAGCAGCACCTGCAACTGGCGCTGGTCAATAATCTGAATTTTATTCGAAGCCCCAAAGTTACTTTTACTTTGGGGCTTTTTTTATTTAAAAACAGGCCATGAAACCTCTTTGGATCCGTTTAGTTCGCTTCTTTTTAACTGCCTCTTTGGTCTTCGTGATCGGCAGTGTCGGATCTGTTCTGTTTTACCGATTTGTCCCAGTCTTCGTTACTCCACTGATGCTTATTCGTTCAGCACAATCTGTCTTTAGCGGCAGTCTTGTCGGCATTGAAAAAGAGTGGGTGCCTTTATCTGAAATTTCTCCGTCCATGCAAAAGGCTGTCTTGAAAGCGGAAGACGCCCGCTTTTTTGAACACAACGGTTTTGACTTCGATGCCATCGAAAAAGCGATGAAGTACAACAAGACCCACAAAAAAGTGAAAGGTGCCAGCACCATATCTCAGCAAACGGCGAAGAATGTCTTCTTGTGGCCGTCACGGGACTGGGTTCGCAAAGGACTTGAAGCTTACTTCACAGTCTTGATTGAAGCAGTTTGGCCTAAAGAGCGCATCATGGAAGTTTATCTGAACGTGATCGAAATGGGCCCTGGCGTTTACGGGGTGGAAGCCGCTTCGCAAAGATACTTTAAAAAGAGTGCGAAAAATATTTCCGCATCACAAGCGTCCTTAGTCGCGGCGGTCTTACCGAATCCACGTCGCTTCAGAATTGATCGTCCTTCCAATTACGTCGTGAAAAGACAGCATCGCATTTTATACCGTGTCAGTCCGCCGTTACCGACCGCACAGGTGGATGAAAAACAATCGCTCTTAGATTTTATAGATTTGAAATTTGATAACGATGATGAAGGGGAGAGTAAAAACTAACTCTTCAAAAAGAAAAGGGAGGTTGGAGCCTCCCTTTTTTATTTACTAAGCTTTTGCTGCTTTCGCTTTTGCAGTTGTTTCGATCATTAGTTTTTCGATCGCTGCCAAATCGTCTTCAGTGATTTCGTAAACTTGTTTGTCGCCCAATTTTGCGATGATCGCGTTGAACAACTCTTCAGACAAGAATGAACGAACTTTGCCTGATTGATATTCACGCTCTTTTTCAGCGTAAAGACCCAAGAATGTTTCATCACGGAACCAAGTTTGTTTGTTAGCCTTTTGGATAATTTCTAGTTCTTTATCGCTTGGATCGCGTTGCAAGAACTCGAAGAAGAAGCCAGAAGATTTTCCGCCCGGCAAGAACCACTCACCAGAGAAAACTTGAATCAAATTTTCGTGATCGTCTTTCAAGATCGGAGTCACGAATTGCACACCGCGCTCTAGGCAGTGTTCGTAGAAACCAAGCAAGTCTGGAGTACGCAAAGCCAAATGCTGAACGTGCGCCACATTGCTGTGACCATCCAACATTTCACGAACGTGTGAAGGTTGATTTGCAGGTTCAGAAGGTTGAACGATTGCGAAAATCGTTGGAAGTGGATCGCGCTCTTTTGGTTCCCATGTGCCCACGCGAGTCGCATATGTCATCGAAACGTCTTTTTCGCCGTTTTGACCTTTACGCTTTTTTTCGTACAACAAATCGTCTGGAGTTGTGCCGAAGATAATACGGAAAACTACGTAAGAAAGACGGTAAAGATTAGGGTGAAACAACATCGTCGTATGATCGATCGTGAAGTTCATGAATGGCTTTTTAGTCATTGCCTTTTCTCCTGTTAAAGCGCTGATCTTAGGAACCAATCTATTCCCGGTCAACTAAATCGGCGCGTCATTGGCGAGCGTGGGCCCTGGGTGGGAGTGTCTAATTTTGAATATTTGGGATCTGATTTTTGTTGGGTCCTTTATAGCAAAGTGTTGTTTCTACGCTACTCGAATATAAAACGCGTGGAATTGAGACCGAATAGCTTCGTTATTTCCACAGTTTACGACAGAGTGTCGTTCAGAGTTTTCCCATTCGCTCAAAATGTTAGAATGATAAACGCGTTCTAATTTAGAACGGGAGGTGGTTGTGAACAGCAAAAATACACTCTTAGTAAGTTCGATCTGTGCAAGCTTGATGGGGTGCTTAGATTCTGCAAAGGAAAGTTCAACAGAAGCTGCAAGCAAGCAGGCGACTTCATCTCAGCTAACAACGGTGGAAGCTGCAAATGTATCGAGCGAGAGCTGCTCTAACGGTAAAGAAGGATCTGTTGCTTACGATGCAAGCCAAAATCAATTCTTCGTTTGTAAAGAAGGCGAGTGGAGCTTAGTGGATTTACGCGGACCCAAAGGAGATAAGGGTGATACGGGTTCACAAGGTGTCGTAGGTCTTACTGGAGCAAGTGGAATAAATGGTATTAATGGCCGCGATGGGGTGGATGGAGAAGGACAACGGTTATCTTTGCGTGATGGAGCAAGACTCATTGGTGTTCTCGTGCAATATCAAAGATTCAGCTCTGACAGCGCCGCTTTGATTGCATTGCCCAACGGACAATATGTTTTTTATAACGTAAAAACTGGCAAACCTACGGGCTCGAGTTCAACCGTGGTTTATACGGGGCCTAATTGCACTGGCGACGCATTTACAGGAAGGGGCGACGAAGCAGATCCGTATTTTGTTGGACGTGTGTTCGCATCGCAAACGGAGGACCCTGGGCTGATGCGCTATTATCAAGTTGTTGGATATCCAGTTGGTACTGAAATTTATCAAAGCTCAAGAGATTTCGGTACTCTTGGAACCCGAGGCAAATGCATTGACAAACAACCATCAGCAACGGGGATTGTAAAGGTGGTTGAAGTTTCCGCACCGGAATCAGTCAGACATCTTGCGCCACTACAATTCACATTCTAAAAAAAAGATTAGGAGAGTCCATAAATGGGCTCTCCTAATTTGATCGCTGCTTCACTCGTAAGTGGGCAGTTCTCGTAGAGATATTACTTTTGAAAAAGTACAAATGGTTCGTTACTTCACTCTAATATTTCTATCATCGTAAAATTGAGCCTTTGTTTTCTATTTCATCCGTTATACCTCAATGATGAGTGTCTCGTTCTCGCGGAGATGGTTGGTTAACATCACTAGAATAACTAGTTCTATTAATTTCTTCCTCTCCTGGATTACTTCTGTCACTCAAACTATTTCTAAATTCATTAAATTTTTTTGTCGCCTCTTCCTTTGTTAAGCCGTAGGCTTTTTGAATTTTGCCTTCGAGCTCGTTCAAGTTACCTTCTGCAGAATCAATATCGTCATCGGTTAATTTTCCCCAAGCCGTTTTGATTTTGCCTTTGAGAATCTTCCAGTCACCGCTGACAGTTTGTTTGTTCATAAGATCCTCCTCAGCTACATCTTCATAAGACACCCATCGCGGCCGAAAAAAAAGACCAGAAAAGGCCTTTGTTAAAATGCTTGTCCAGTGCGGGACTCAAGGCTTACAAGCAATTTTGCTTTCATGAGAAAATTCATTTCATGTGAAACGAATTTTCTTACGAGCAGATTCACGATCGCGATTTGTTAAAACGCATACGAACGAAATCTTAAAATTTCCTCTCGAGAAAATATGGAGGCAAGCTTGTGAAGCCGAGTAAGAAACGACCTCTCTTGCTAAACATTTGATTATTTTTGTGAATATGAAATGCAGAAGCAGAGCCGCCTTGCGAGATAATTCAATTTCCAGGCAAAGTGGTGAAAATTCGCACCAAGAGTACGTTGTAAAATTTCGGTGAAATCTAAGGGAGATCATAGAAGATCGGTACAAATGGGGACTATAATAAAGAGGTGAAAGTAGTAATCGTCGATTTTAGTTTAAGACTTTTTTCAATGTTCCCGAGGATTCTATGGCACGCGCTGAAATGAAAAGACTCGTTAGCGTTATTCAAGATCTCTCTGCTGTGAAAAGCATCGAAGAAATAATGACCTTGGTGCGCAGCTCTGCTCGCGACTTGGTACACGCAGATGGTGCGACCTTCGTGCTTCGTGATAACGGATTCTGCTTTTACGCGGATGAAGATGCGATAAGTCCCTTATGGAAGGGACAAAAGTTTCCAATGGATTCATGTGTGAGTGGCTGGTCGATGACTCACAAGCAGTCGGTTGTCATTCCGGATATTTACAAAGACTCGCGCATTCCTCTTGAAGCGTACAAACCCACATTCGTAAAAAGCCTAGCGATGTTTCCTATTCGTAAAGAAAATCCTATCGGCGCGATCGGCGTTTACTGGGCAAAAGAATACACGCCCACTTCCGAAGAGCGCGAGATGTTGCAGGCCTTGGCTGATACTGTTTCAGTGGCGATGGAAAATGTCGAGCTCGTCAAAAATCTGAAAGCACAAATTGATCAGCTGGATCAGGCCAATAAAGCGAAAGACAATTTTCTGATGACGGTGTCACACGAATTGCGCACTCCATTGAATTCGATTTTAGGTTGGTCAGAAATGTTAACCGAAGAACAAAGCGATGATCGTGAAACTCAACGGGGACTAGAGACCATCGCACGCAATGCGCGCAACCAAGCGCATATCGTCGACGATCTTTTGGATACCTCGCGGATGATGGTGGGACGTCTTGCTTTGGATTTAAAACCGACGGATCTAGTCGCCGTCGCGAAAGAGGCGATTCAAAGCGTGCACTTTGATGCCCAGAAAAAACGCGTCGAGATCGAGTTCCTATCGCAGATGCCATCAGCTTTGGTGTTGGGCGACGCAAATCGCTTACGCCAAGTATTTGCGAATCTATTAACCAATGCGATTAAGTTTTCTAAAGATGACGGTCAGATCTTTGTAAAAATTCAAAAATCAGGGCCGGGCGTTCTTGTGAAAGTTGAAGATCATGGAGAAGGGATTTCTCCAGAGTTCATGGATGTTATTTTTGATCGTTTTAAGCAAGCGGATGAATCAGTGACTCGTCACCACGGAGGTTTAGGCTTGGGACTTTCTATCACAAAATATCTCGTTGAAGCACACGGTGGAAAAATTAAAGCGTCAAGTCCTGGCGTGGATAAAGGAGCCACTTTGGAATTCTCGATTCCTCTGATTGATCTTAATAAAGAAAAAACAGCGGAAGCACTTTCTATGTACGCGAAAAACTCAACGGAAAGAGTTCATCCTCTGACAGGCGCAAAAATTCTTGTCGTTGATGACGATGATGATTCGCGCGCACTCGTTGAAACTATTTTGAAAAAAAATGGTGCGAAAGTGGAAAAAGCGGATTCGGTGAATGAAGCTCTTCGTTTGGCGCAACTCTTTCCGTTCGACCTTGTGGTTTCAGATTTAAGTATGCCTGAAGAAGATGGCTTTTCACTTGCCCGTAAGGTTCGTGCCGGCAGAACGTCGTTGGGCACGCAAACCCCCATGATCGCAGTGACAGCCTTTACGGATAAAGAGAGTGAGCAAAAGGCACTGGGCAACGGCTTTAATGAATTCTTCGGCAAGCCGTTCTCAAGCCCGAAACTTGTCTCGAAAGTCGCGCACCTGGTGGGTTTGAGTTAGTTGACGCAAACGGTCTTTGCTCTATTAAAATTGCTACTCCGTAAGATTGTGGCTAGCTTTCAGGCATGTCTTGCAGATTTGCCATTTTGCTTACAGTTTTTATTTTCTCATTGTCCTCAAAAGCCTTTGCCCAAGCGGATTGGACGACATCAGCGCGCGTGCCTGAAGATGGTCGCGCAAACATTCTAAATCTTCCGCAAGGCGAGTTTGAAGCTTATCGCGATGCTGGAAAAATTCATGCGCAAATCTATCCAGTGACTGTGACCGGAGTTCTGCCGCCAGTACAACCGGTGCGTAACTTCATTGAAGATCGTTCGTGGAATCCTTTGAAAGAGCTTTTAAACAAGGTCATCCGAAACGTCACAGGCTTTACAAGTTTCGATGGCTTTTTGGCGCGCTTAGGTTTGCACACTTATCCTAAAGAAACAGACCAAGGTGTTTACGCCGTTCCTTATCCCGACAATCGTCGTCCCCAAACACGCATGGGTTACGGTGAGATTGATAGGGCCGGTGCCACAGGCTTCACGTTTTCATGTGCCGCTTGTCATGCCTCTGAATTATTTGGTAAAAGAGTTTTAGGCTTAACGAATCGTTTTCCTCGTGCGAATGAATTTTTTGTGAAAGCGAAAAAGATCACGGGCTATTACAACTCGTGGTTCTTTCAGCATTGGACGAATGCAACTGCGGCAGAAGCAGCCTTGATGGATGAAGCGGTTCGCAACTTAGATCGCGTTGAAGTCAAAGATCCTATCGTGTTGGGTCTTGATACTTCACTGGCGCAAGTGTCGTTGTCCTTAAATCGCAGAAGCACTGACGCTTATGCAACGCCGTCTCCTTTAGCGCAAAAAAATCCACGTAAAGATCCTATCTTGGACGATTATCCTGCGGATTCAAAACCTGCAGTGTGGTGGAATGTGAAATACAAAAATCGCTGGCTATCCGACGGCAGTGTGATTTCGGGAAATCCTATTTTCACAAATATCATTTGGAATGAAATCGGTCGCGGTGCAGATCTTAAAGTTTTGGAAAATTGGCTCGCACAAAATCAACAAGTGGTTGATGAGTTGACAGCCGCCGTGTTTTCTTCGGAAGCGCCACATATTACGGATTTCTTTCCAGCGGAAAAAATCGATATCGGGCGCGCAAAACTGGGCGAGCAAGCATTCAAGCAAAGCTGTGCCCGCTGTCATGGCCTTTATGAAAAAGCCTGGAGCTTGCCTGGCTCAGAGACTTGGCCGAAAGAAATGCAACTTCGTACAACGAAAGTCATTCCTCGTCGTAATACACCCGTTGAAGATGTCGGCACAGATCCGTACCGTCGTTTAGGGATGAAGTCGTTAGAGCAATTAAATCGTCTTTCGATTTCACAAAAAAATGGCATCGTCATTCAAGCGCAAGAAGGTTATGTGCCGCCACCACTTGTGGGTATTTGGGCACGTTGGCCGTACATGCATAACAACTCGGTCCCAAGCCTGTGCGCAGTTCTGACGAACAGTAAACAACGTCCAACTGCTTACTATGCTGGTGAAGCAAAAGATCCAAACGCTGATTTTGATTTCGAATGTAATGGTTATCCGTTGGGACAGAAGACGCCACAGTCATGGCGCGAAGCTGATTTCTATTACGACACTCGTAAACGTGGTATGAGTAATGCGGGCCACGACGAAGGAATCTTCTTAGAAAACGGCAAAGAGATCTTTACCGTTGAAGATAAGAAAAATCTTATTCAATACTTGCAAACGCTTTAACCGCGTTTTGCAAGCATCTCTAGCTGTGCTGTTTTTTCATTTAAGCTGGAACGAAGATTCTTTTTTTGTTCTTCGTTCATGCTAGCCAGAACTTTTACAACCAATGTCTGCAAATTCTTTTGATAGCTTAAGAACGCCGTTTGGAATTCGGGCATATCGTATTGGGCAGGGTGAGTGTAATAGTCCTTCACGAAGGCCTTCATCGTCTCTGCGGAGCCTTTTTCTTTTAAGAACTTATTGTACACAAACTCTTTATTGCGAATTTTAAGTTCAAGCGGAAACGGTGACGTGTTCACACTGTCTTCGATCATCGCTTTTTGTTCTTTAGTCAAATAGCCCAAAAACATCTCGAAGTAGTCGTTATATTTATTGCGATACTCTTTTTGCAGCTTGCTAAGGTTGCGAGCCTTGTCCATGTCTTCCGAATTTTTGCTTTTAAATGCTTTATCAAAGAAGCTTAATTGCGAAGAATTAGTTGTCGCGATGAAATCGACAGCGGTATTTGAAAAACGGGCATTGATAGTTTCGATGTCCTTCATAAACAACGAAAAATAAAATCCCACACGCTGTTCATTTAAAGGACCAGCGTCGACTTCTTTTTGAATCTCTTTAAGGCGATCAATCCATGTCGGTAAAACTTCCGCACGAATCGCGGCAAGATCTTTTTGAATGTCTTTTTTAAGGTCTTTACTTTGTTGTGATGAAATATCGAAATAGTCATCGACTTTAGAGGCGATGTAAGTGTCAGCCCATTTAAAGGCGATATCCAAACGGCTGCAACCTGTCAGAGCAAGAAACGCGAAACACAAAGAAACAATGTATTTGTTCATTATGATTTTTGTTGAGCGAGTTCATCATCAGCTGTCGTAATTTATGTCGTGGGACTCGGATTTTTTTGACTCCTAAGATCTAAGGATATCAAACAAAGACCAACGACAGAGAGCCCCAGGTAATAAACAGGCCCTTTGTCGTTGATGTAAGATGGCAAAAGATAGGTTTTAGTTCAGTTTAAGATCAGAAAGCTTAAATGCGAGGGGAGTATTTTTTCTGCTCGTTATCGCGCCAGAGCCATCTTGAAAGACGCCAAAGCAGGAATACAAGTTATCGTTATCATAAAAAACTTTGCCGCGCATATCGACGTCAAACAGGCCTGGGAATTTCCAGCTACGACGATTTGGATTTGCTTCTTGTCCTTTCAAAGCCGCTGCCAGGTCGAATTTCCAGATCGCATTCAAATAGCCAATCATCAAGCGGTTTCCTGGCAAAGAGCGAATACTTAAAGGGTAAGCGTTATCGATTTTGATTTGTTTTACGATATCCAAAGAACTTAAATCTAAAACGTAAAGACCGCGGAACTCGGCCTCGTCAGCGTTATCAACCGCGACCAACGCTTTTTTCTCTTCAATTAAGGTAATGTCTTGCGCTGAAGAGACAGTTGGTAGTGCGATCGTCTTTTCAACCACGCCCGTTTCAGGATTCAATAATGAAAATCCAAGCACACCGTGAGCGATCAGGGCTTTACCCGCACGGAAAACAAAGCCGGTCGCTTTCTTTGACCATTTAGATCCAGTGCCGACCTCGGGGTGACTTGCGTAAGAGTAAAGCTGTGTTTTGTTTTTCAGATCCCAAGCTTCAAAAGTTGTTTCTGTTAAGATGAAGGCTTTTCCGTCTTGAAGTTTAATATCGACAATGGTGTCATTCGCTGGAAACAGGCTTTGTTCTTTAGTCTGCAAATTTACTAAGGCCCAACGACCTTGGTGAGGACCGATGTCAGAAAGACTGGCTGCTAAGAATGAATCATCAGACGTTACAGCTTGACCACAGCTTGATAGATTTTCATAAGCGGCTTTGCGAAGATCAGAAATATTTTCCGCGTGCGCAAGTCCACAAAGAAAAAGAGCAGGGAATAGTAAAAGATATTTCATAAGTTCCTTTCGTGAAATCTGAAACTATTCCGAAACTGTTCACGAAAGAATAAAACTCTGCAGGTGCAATGAAATGTTGCTGCCAACTTGTCGAGCTACAACTAAAAGCCTTTCAACTGGCGACGTTTTTTTCTAAGACCATGCGTTGCCAGATACTCGTCTGTTTTCTGCGCGACTTCTTCAATGCCACCGGGAGTATCGCGGAAAGACGCCCCCAGTTCGCCACGTGGCGAGTCTTCGTCGCTTTGATTTTGTAGTCCACGCAGTGATGAATCCATCGCGCTTGCTGCAAGGTCCATCTGATCTTTAACGTCAACTTCGCCGCGCATGAAATCGCCAGGCAGATCTTCAAGGGGTTCAAAGGCTGTGTCAGTCAGATTGAAGCGTTCGACTGTGGATTTCACATTCGCAGGCTCGGTTTGATCTTTGTCGACAAGGATGTTGCTCTCATCCAGTTTATTTTCGATGGCGTCGCCTTTAGTCGGTTGTGTGAACGGCGGCACGATTGAATTGATGCGTTCATTTTCTGCCATGAGGCACCTCCTCGTTACTATTATTATAGCTTGGGCGAAGAGGTTTTAAAGAATGAAGCCCCTTGTATTCCTACAAAGAGCTACGGTATTTCCAGAATTTCGGAAGGCATAAAGCAGTACCAATGACAGCTATTACGCAGATAACTCCACCCCAGCTAATGCTTAAAGGAACTGAGTATTTTGCAGCCATCCATCCCGCGCGAGCATTCCCCAGCAGAGGTCCAGACATATAAGAAATCATTTCGATTCCTGACAATCGACCGCGCATTTCGTTCGGAACTGTTTCATTCCAGATAATGCCGCGGAAAAGTCCACTCATCATATCGGCGGCTCCCGCCAGGCCCAAGAACACGACAGCAATCCATAAATTCGGTGCGTAACCAACGCCAATGATGAACACTGCCCAGAAGCCTGCAGCGATGACGACCGCTCTTCCATGATGCGAAACTTTTCCTGTCCAGCCACTAAAGAGTGTCATGACCAATGAACCGACCGCCATGGCCGAGAATAAAAATCCTGCGGCTTTTGCTCCTCCCCAAGATTCAGACATGGCGGGGAACAGTGCGACCGGGAAGGCAAAGACCATGGCAACGATGTCGATTAAATATGTGCCAACAAGTTCCGGTTTTGAAAGGGCATAACGCAAACCTGCTTTTGCATCTTCGACGGCGCTGCGCTCGCTCTTTTCTGGCTGTGGAATTCTGTTCATCATGATCAACGCGATGAATGCCGCCACAAAACTAACAAAATCAAAACAAAAGGCCCCTTTGACTCCGAAAGTGGAAATCAACAAGCCACCCAGTGCAGGTCCCACAATCGCGCCCGCAGAGTAACGGAAGCTTCCCAGCGCACCAACCGCTGCATAATCTTGTGGTTCCACGATTTTCTGAGTCAAAGCATCCATTGCGGGACGATGGAAGCCCAGCACGGCTTGGAACAACGCAATTAGAACAAATATCACCGGCACGGAAGGCTTTTCCTGACAGGCGTTCAAGAACAAACCAAAGATGAGAATACTCAAAAGTATTTCTGAGAACACCAGAAGCTTACGGCGATCCAAACGATCTGCAAAGGTCCCACCCAGGATTCCGAAGATCAAAACTGGAAGTAATTGCACTATTCCTAACATGCCAACAAGCCAGTTATCCTTAGTGAGTTCATACACTTGATAAGGAATGGCGACGTAACTGACCATGCTGCCTAAGAATGAAATCATTTGACCAAAAAACAGAAGACGATAATCGCGATATTTTTTTAACGGAGAGATATTGATGAACATCGCACTATTGTATCGTAATCGTCGCGAGATTGGCAATGGATGCGGCTAACGCGAAAGTTAATTGATTTTGCTTTACTCACATAAGTGTATCTGGAATACTTCGAGCACTATGAGACGAGCGATCACCAAGACAGAGGCGATTATCGTCGAGGAAATGAAAAAAACTTTCCAAGCAAGACAGGAAAAAAATCCTCGTTATTCTTTGAGAGCTTTTGCACGTTCACTCGAAATCGAAGCATCGAATCTGTCTGAAATATTGTCCGGTAAAAGAGCCTTAACTGTTTTTGTGGCTGATAAAATTCTCGCCCATCTTGATTGTTCTCGGGAACGCGCCCTGCACCTCCAGCAAGAATTCAAATCAGAAGTTGATAAAGCAAAGCAAGCACGCAAACACGTGACGAACTCCGAGTTGCAAATGGAGGAAGATACTTTCCACCAAATCTCGACTTGGTATCACATGGCGATTCTTACTTTCTTTGAAACGGCCCACTATGACGGAACTCCTGAAAGTGTAGCGAAATACTTTGGTCTGCCTTTGGCGACCACACAACGAGCTTTAGAAACTTTGACAGAGCTTGGTTTGTTAGGTCTTGAGGACGGGAAGTATCGTAAGCTTGCGCAGACTTATAAAGCACCAAAAGAAGATCCAAGTGGTCGTAAAAGAATTGGTACTGAACAAGTCGTGATGGATGCGATTGATTTATCTGTGGAGCGTGGTCCTTTGTACCAACACTCTGAAAAAGAGTATTGGGCACAGTTCATGTCTTTCAACCCGTCACGTATGGCAGAAGCGAAGAACTATTTCCGTGAAGCTGTGATTAAGTTTATCACGTCGTTCACGGCTGAAGCAGGCGAGGAAAGCGAAGTCTTTCAACTTTCTTTCCAGATGTTCCCACTGAAAGGTGCGGGACACTCTACGTTCCCTGAAAATTCGAATAAAGAATAAAAAAAGTCCGGTTCTCACCGGACTTTTTTTTGCCTTGCTTTCACTCCAGCTTCGCTGGGGTACGCCTGCCTGGTATTATTGGGCAGTGAAATCCAAGCCTTTGAAGTACGCTTCAGATGAAGAAGCTGTATCGTTCGAGTCGTGTTGGATCGTGATCGCAACGATGTCCAGGTCTGCGATGTTTTTCTCTGGGAATGCACGTTTCAAGTCTTCCGCCAAGTTGCGCGAGTAAACTTGTGCTTTGCCCAAAGCATCTGGGTTGTTCAACAAAAGTTGTTTTGCGTACGGAAGAGTCGCAACCACAACGTTTTTGTTCGAGTACCAGTTTTCAAAGATGTCGCCTGCTTTGCGGTTTTCACCAGGAACTGCACCACCGTAGTAGTAACCGAACAAGAACACTTTATCAGCTTTTGCATCCAAAGTCGCTCTGTCGCCATTCGCACGACCGTCACGGATCGTGAACCACACTTGGAAAGCAGAGTCGTCTTTACCCGTTTTACCTTTAACTGGATCTGCACCCACAACGTCTTTAGTGACTGCCAACTTCAAATCCATTTTCGGGAAATCAAGTGGAGAGAATCTGTAAGCCATTGTCGTCATACGGATCGAGTTGTTGTTACTTCTCATCAAAGCCCAGTTTTTCTCGCCATTGAATTCTGACGTGATGTAACCGAAGTCTTTGTTGTCATCAAGTCCACCTGGTGAACGAGATTCATAGTTGAACTGGTGATCCATACGGAAGTGCACCATGTTCGCGTGGTTGTAATCGATGCGGATACCTTCTGGCATATTTTGACGAGACGCCGGAGTCACTTTTGTACCAGCCATTACGTCACCCAATTTCGATACATCAAGAACATTGTATGGATCATAACGAAGGCCTGATTGTGGCAATTTCGTTTTTACTTCATAACTGTCCGCTGGATCGTTCACTTTCGGAAGAACCTGACGATTCAATTCAAAAGAGTTGCCGTAAGGGATCATTTCTACCAAGTGATCTTGTTCCATACCGATTTGTTCAATGATGCCTGGCTTTTTCATACGGTAATACGTTTTGTTCTTAATGTAGTGAGCATTCGCTGCACCCAAGATCACTTGCGTATTCCAGTTAAAGTTGTTTTTGTCGTCGTTGATGTTCAACTCTGACAAAGAGCTTACAAGACCTTTCATGAATGCTTTTTGGTTGAAGCGTGAAGACAAGATACCTGCCAAGTGATCGGCGTGGATCGTACCCATATCAACAGCTTTCAAGCCTGCCGGGAATTTCGAAGAAGATACTGTCACAACACCGTCGTTGTCTTCATCGAATTGACCGATCAATTTTGTCGCCTTCATGAAGATGTGTGAATCTTCAGGAGAGCTTTCGAAAGTCACAGAGAAGTAACGAGTCAAACCCGTTAAACCTCTTTCATTTTTTCTCCAGAAAGCATCCATCGCAGTTGGCGTGATAGATTTCGCTGCTGTCTTTTCAGTTTGGCAAATCTCTGGACCTTGGTTTTCAGACAATGCTGATACCAATTGGAACGGAAGATCTGTCGTATTCAAGATGCTTGAACCGTGAAGTGGAGCGGCTACTGCAATCATACCTTTTACGTATGTTGATACAAAGCTTGGGCTCTTCGTGAATGCGTAAAGTGTATCAACTGCACCTTTAGAGTAGCTCAAGAACACATAGCGTGGAGCTGCGTGACCACGAGCTTGTCTGTCTTTGAAGTCTTTACGGATATAATCCAAGATCACGTCACCGTTGATGTCAGAAGAACAAGTTGCTTCTACTGGCGGTTGGATTACGCGAAGACCCATTTCGTCTGACAAAGCAGCAAGACCAAGGCTGAAGATCTCTTTATCGAAGATGCTGTTGTAAATACCTGGTACGTAAACGATCGTTACGTCTTCCAATTTTTGGTTATAGATTTTCGTCAATGGAGTCGGATAGATACGACCTTCCAAATCAGCTTCTTTGATTGCTTCTTTCAAAAGGTTTTGTACTTGTGACAATTGACCTTTCGGAGCTTGCGTCAATGCTTTGAATGACTGAGCCGAAACTTCTTTTTGTGTGACCCATTGTCTTGCGAAGTTCAGATCGCGAGTTTCAGGCAAGAATGGTTTTTCCTGAACTACGATTGAATTTTCAAGAAGGTATGGCATTTGGTACATTTTCATCACTGCGCGTTTTGCAGGAAGAAGGTACTCTTTCACTTGGTCAAGCATGCCGCCACCTGTTTTAAGGTCAACGTGTTGCATATCCAAAGCGGCTGTCTTCGTGTCTTGAAGCATGCCCACTTTTTCTTTTACTTTGTTGATGCGTGGATCTTTCATTAGGTTCTCTACAGAACCTGAAGTCAAAACTGCGTCTGTCACTGAACCAATGTCTTCTGGAGAGATCATTGTCGTCACATCGAATTTTGATACGTCAAAGCTCATTGGTGAAAGTCTTTGACCTGATGGATCTTTGAATGGATCGAATTTAAAAGCTTCCATGAAGCTCTTCATTTCTGATACGAGGAAGTAAGGACGAGTATCAGCTACGAACTTCGAGATATGACGGAAGATGCGTTTTTGGCTAAGGTCTTTTGCATCAGTTTCGATACCTTGTCGTTGGTTCGCAAGAACTTTATCAAGGGCTGCGCGACCTGTGTCTTTATGTTTGCTCAAAGAATCCGCGAACAGATCTTTAGGATCTACACCGATAAATGACATGATATCTTTTGAACGGATTTGACCTGGAACTTTACGTTTTGTTGAAGCCAACAAGCCGTATGATGAAGATGCCGTCAATGAACCGTGTGTGCGGTACATTTTTGCGAAAGCACCCAAAGAGTTTTCAATGTAGTGACCGTCTTTGATAGTTAAGATGAAGTCTGGGAAGTCGAAGTTTCTTTCAGAAGCAGATTCTACGATACGGTAGATCGCATCTGGATACGGAGTGTTTTGCGAAGCTTCGAATGCTTGTGTTGCATTCATCGCCACTGGTTTAGCTTGTGTGGACTGTTGAGCTGTTCCAATGCGAAGTGGATTTCCTTTAGTCGGGAAGTAGTAGTACAAGTTTGTCTTTTTATCGAATTGAACTTTTGCTTCACCGTCAGATGTAATAACAGTCATCAAAGTTTCTGATGAGTTGTTGCGGTTTACATAAACAGCCATATCGAACCAAGTTTCTTTTGCAAACTCGTTGATCAAGTTCGGCATGTTCTTTCTGTCTTTCAAATAAACTGGCGCCCAAGAACCCAATGCAAGTAGTGGCATTGCGACGTCTTTGTTATCTTTAAGTTGTTGAACTGGGTTCAAACCTGCGCGTTGTACGATTTTTTGTACGTCAACGCCTGCAAGTTCTTGTTCTTTTTTGCCTTCTTGGAAGCGACCGATGTTACCGTGGTCAGATACCAATACGATCTCTACGTCTTGGCCTTTTTCTTTGTATGATTTGATCAAGCGTTTTACTTCAGCATCAAGAGTTTTGATAACTGGGTAAAGACGGTTGATTTGTGTATGTGCTGTCGAGTCCACCGCACCCACGTAACCAGTCAGGAATTTTTTAGGTTTTGCAGCGATTAAGTCATCAACAACTGATTTCACTTCTAATTTTGGAACTTCTTCAGTTGGGAAGTACATCAAGGCTTCAACGTAAGGATTGAAGAAAGCGTCAAACGCACCCATGTAATATTTCGGGAAAGCCAAGCGGCGATAATAATCGCGTGGGTCACCTTGTACAGATTGGCTTGATTCATCAAAGTATGTTGCTTCAACCGATTTGATACGGCCGGCAGCTCCGAAAAGCTCTGCTGTATGAGTGATCGTTGACCATGATAAGTCCGTCATTGATGGGAATGGAGCTACGTGGGCGCCAGCGCTCGTGAATTCCTTAAACATACCTTGGCGTTGAGCTTCTTGGAATGCGAAGTAGCTGAAACCATCGACTGCAAGCACGATTGTTTGTACTTGTTGAGATTGAGTTGCTGCTTGTGCGTTCTTCCAAGGCAAGTTTAGGGCGCGTGCTTGTTGTGGCACTGCACTTACTAATAGAGCACTTGCTAGAACTCCCGCAGAAAACAATCTGATATAAGCAGACGGACGTTTCATGGATCCTCCAAATAAAAAAATGTATCAACTTGAATAAAGGCAAGGGCAGTGCCACGAAGAACCGTTAGGACTTCGTTTTAATCGTTTTCAGAACGGCCCTTGGCACTGAGATTGTTTCACGATGGGACCGGTGACATTCTTTCGCTCGCACTGACTAATTAGCACTCGGTATTTTAGAGCAATCTCAGAATGAGACCGCCGGCTACATTACTAAACATTCACGGCGTTCAGTCTAGATGTGAGAAAGCCGAAAAGAGGTAAGCCTATTATAAGGAGTCTTCCGTGAAATTCTTGGTTCTTGGACTTTGTCTATTATATGGTGCTTTTTCTCATGCCGTTTCTTTGAACGAAAGCGAGCGACAATTCTTCGATGAATCCTATGCTCTATTGAAAGCGGCCTATCCTTATGATGGCACTTCTAAAAAATACGCTCTGCCTGAAGGTGTGGTCTACGATAACTCGAAAACTATACAGATCTTGGCAGACACTTATGGCCCCGTGATGCCACCCGTGATGTCTTTTGAAACCAAGCTTAAGACGTCTTCCAAAAATGCTTTTTTCAATACATGCGTCGGCTACGATAATAGCAAAGACGACTCGATGAATGCGGCAGAGATTGCAAAACGCATTCACTATGGCTTCGGCAAAGTCGTCGCCAATTACAATGTCAGTGCGAACCTTGCGCCAGGAATTAGAACTGTGACTTTAAGTGATGGTCGCAAAGTTTCTGTCACAGAAATCATCGAAAGCCAAATCGAACAAAGCGATAAGTTTGCCGGCCAATACATGGACGAGCAAATGGCGAAATATCAAAAGGGCGGTACAGCGGCTTTGGATAAAACATCCAAGCGCGAAAAGATCTTTATGACGAATGTGTTGGTTTACCGCACGGTCGATAAAAAAGAAATCGTGGGCTTCGAATATTTCGAAACCCGAGTGGAAAGCCGCTGGTTAGCAGCTAAAATTCGCAATCTTGATAAGATCAGTTTAGCGAAGGGTGAAGCGCCGATCGTGATCCAAGCTTATGGGCGCTGTTTGTTGCCGCTGAAATAACTAGAACGAAGCAATCCACTTGTCGATCACAGGCACGAAGCGTGACACGATATCGTGTGTCCACAGTGCTGTGATCGCGCCTGCGAAGATGTCCATAGTCCAATGGGCTCTTAGTAACAAAACCGTTACAACTTCAAAGACCACAATCAGAATGGCCAATGTCGTGAACAGTGGTCCGCCTAATTGTGCAATTTCTAAAGCGCCCAGGACTGCTAAAGCAGTGTGACCCGAAAAGAACAGGTCATTCGATACGCCGTATGTAACAAACAGACTTGGAACGCCGGGATCTCTCCAGATCATGCCTTCAGGAGTTGGCAGAACGGTGACGGCCTGATTGATTTGACGAAGAGTGAAAAGTACAAGCAACGCAAGCAGGGGACGGAGTGAATCACCGATTAATGTTTGTACGATCAAGAAAATACCAACGGCATCAATCACCAAAGAACTTGAAATTAATAAGCCATTCGCAAGACGGGGACTGGCGTTCAGATGTTGGCTCCATTTATCAGTGAGGATGTGAACTAAGTCGCCAATTTTATCTTTAAACTTCATTTGGCGGGCGCCCAGAAGTTTTTGCGAGATCAGCCACATTGCAACGGCTACGACTGTCAGACCTAATTTAATTGCGATTGTCATACTATACATTCCTTGCATTTACGAAGTGGCTGACTTTTTCCAAAACCCATTGCGGATCTTCCAAAGTTAAATCATGACCAGCGTGAGGGTGAACGATCAAAGGCAAGTTCCAACCTTCAGCGATTTTTTTTGAACAATCAGGATGGACCACTTTATCAAGAGCAGAATTTAATACCAACACCGGAGCTGGCGGTGCCTGACGCTGTGGAATCTGCGAGGCAATCCCGATTTGCCATAAGAAATTCATCGGTTTTACCGGGTATTCGACACCGCGTGGGCCAAAGTTTTGGGCGATTTCCAAAACACGCTCATCAGCCATGTTTGAGGTCGTCATACGCACAATCATCGATTCGCGTGCAGTTAAATCTTTGATGAACGCTGATTTAAAAATTTGTGCGAAAGAACTCGGGCGAAGACGTTTATAGAATGGGGAGTTGTTTAAGCTCACGTTCAAAAGCACAACCGCTTCGACTTCTTCAGGGTGACGATGGGCCCATTCCAAAGCAAGCATGCCACCCAAAGAAAAACCGAAAAGAATTTTCTTCGTTGAGGTTGCCGGAACTTGTTCGCGAAGAACCGCGATATTTTTAGGAATACTCAGTGATGTCGTATGCGCGCAGAGTTTTCCATTTCCCATAATGTCGGCTGTGTGGAAAGTGTCTTCGGGAAAATGGGCTTGCATCTGGGGAAGAAAATCCCACCAGTGATAAGCCTCACTCATAATTCCTCTGATCAAAACCCACTCTTTAGCCATAGCGAACTAGCCCTCAGTAAAGCGAAATTAATAGAAAGGACCGGGAGTTGGCAATCCTTCTTTTTTCGTCATTGTTTTAAACACTTTTCGCAGGATTTAGAGTGAAAACACGCCGTTTTTTCCTGCATGACAGGGGCTAAAATGCCGATAAGTTCCCTATGAATTCAGCATCTTACTTGAAATCGCTGGTAGCGAAATGGGGTATCGAGATTGCGCTAGTCGCCATGGTGGCGTTAGTCGCATGTCTTTTTCAGGATGCGAAGTTCTTCACTTTGAATTCAACGACACCAGCACTGGATGAATCTTCAGAAAAACTCATCACGGAATTAGTGAAAATCGTTGATCGCGCAAAAATCAATCAACAAGATTATCTGCGCACACGTTCTTCTGACGCTCTAGCGATTTATAATCAACAAGTGACGTTGGTGAACAATAAAATGACCGAGCTTTCTGCTTCGGTAAAAGAAAATCCCGATCAAGCGTTGTCAGTTCATAAATTTAATTTGCTGGTATGGAATCAATTTGAAGAGTTAAACAAAGAGCTTTCAAATCCTCGTTCGTACCGCAAGCCCGCAAATAGCAACGATGCCGCGATCGAACAGTTGGCTGAAAAATTATTGCAACCAAAGAAAATTCAACAAACGGCTTTCGTCAGCGTTGGGGAATTCCATTTTTCGAAAATGGACGTGGGTGCTATTACGGCGATGTTCATCTTTGGCTTCATGTGTTTAAGCCGTCTGTGGCAGCGTGATGAACAGGCCTTGCAAGTCACAGATACGTTATCACTTAAAAATCGCTCGTTATTTTTAGACACCTTGTTAGCAAGTATGAGTGAAGCCTTGATCGTGATCGATCAAGACGGACACTTTACAAAATACAACGCCGCCGCGCAAAGAATCGTGGGCACGCGTATTAAAGACGTGTTCAATGACTGGAGCGTGAATGAGCTTGGCTTTTATGACGCGACAACAGGCAACATCTTTACCAAAGAAGAATTGCCATTCTATAAAGCCCTGTACGGTGAAACGGTTGATGATTTAGAAATCTTCGTAAAGAATGCGGAACATCCTGACGGAATGTTTATTAGCTTAAGCAGTCGTTGCATTAACGATATCGATGGCAGTATTCGTGGGGCCCTGGTTGTCTTTCGCGATATCACGCGCCGTAAACAGATCGAAAAAGAATATCAAAAGGCACGTGAAGCGGCTGTTGAAGCGTCCCACAAAAAATCAGACTTCTTAGCAGCAATGAGCCACGAAATCAGAACCCCAATGAATGGTGTCATCGGGATGAGTACTCTTTTAGCTGATACTTCATTAAATGCGGAACAACGCGAGTACGTGGGCACGGTGAAGCGTTCCGCTGAATCACTACTGATGTTGATCAACGACATCTTGGATTATTCAAAAATTGAAGCCGGTAAGATTTCTTTAGATCCCCAGCCCTTCGATATGAAGTTCCTGGTTCACGATATTCTTGAAATTTTTAAGCCTGCGGTCAATGAAAAGAACATTGAGTTAGAACTCACAATGAACCAGCGTTCCGCATGGAATTTTGTGGGTGATCAAGGTCGCCTACGACAAATCCTTGTGAATCTGATCGGTAACGCGGTGAAATTTACCGAAGTGGGTTCAGTGGAACTTTCCATTACGCAGTTCAATCAACAAAACGGCAAATCGACATTGAAATTTGAAGTGAAAGATACCGGTCCGGGTCTTCGTGAAGAAGATCGTCAGTCGCTGTTCCAAAAGTACTTCCAAACTAAGACCGGCATGAAAGTAGGCGGCACTGGATTGGGATTGTCGATTTCAAAACAGCTTGTTGATTTAATGGGTGGCAAGATCGGGGTCGAAAGCACTTATGGTGCCGGGGCCACATTCTGGTTTACCCTAGAACTTCCACAAAGCGAAGTTCAAGAGATGCCGAAAAATTCAGACGTGAATTTCGCGAAATTATTCAAAGGCCGCATCTTGGTTGCAGAAGACCAACCGGTCAATCAACGGGTTGTTACAAGCTATCTCAACAAGCTTGGCCTTGAGGTTGAAATCGCGGGCAATGGTGCCATCGCTTTGGATAAAGCAAAGCAGGGTCAATACGATTTGATTTTCATGGACTGCCAGATGCCGGTGATGAACGGTTTTGATTCGACAAAAGAAATTCGTCGCTTTGAAAGTGACTCGAACAAAACCGCAACTCCTATCATTGCATTAACGGCGAACGCCGCTAGCAGTGAAGAGCATCTTTATAAAGAAGCGGGCATGAATGACTATCTTGCGAAACCATTAGAGTTACCACGTCTTATTCAAACTCTGCAAAAATGGTTAAAGCCGCAAGAGCAAGCGGATGTGATTGATCTTAAAGTTTTACGCAAATTGCAAACTTATATGGTGAAAGATCAAAGTTTGGCCTCAGCATTGATTGTGGATTTTGAAAGTACGGCGCCGAATCTGATTGGTGAAATGAAAGAGGCACTTTCGAGTGAAGATTTGCAACGTCTTTCTGAAAGTGCACATGCATTGAAGTCGACAAGTGCAACATTGGGTGCACATCAGTTGGCAGAAATCTGTCAGCAACTGGAAGACTGTAAAAACTCACAGAGCGCGAAAGAACTTGTCGCTGAAATTGATATGCATTACACGAAAAGCCTGAATGAGCTGAAAAGCATCATGACGAAGGCAGCATAGGTGAAGCATGGCAAAGATACTTATAGTGGATGACCAAAAAAGTGTGCTGATGACCCTGGAAGCTCTTTTGACTCCGGAAGGATATGTCGTGGTGTCTGCAACAAACGCCATCGATGCTCTTCATCACTTAGCCTCTGAACCCTTTGATCTGGTTATTACCGACGCGATTATGCCAGGTGGAGGCGATGGCTATGCCTTGACGCGCACGATTCGCAAACAACCACAGATCGCAAAAATTCCAGTCATTCTGTTAACGGGTAAGCGCGAAAAAAGTGACGTCGAAAAAGGTATTGAATCCGGTGTTAACGATTACGTGATTAAACCGATCGATCCGGAATTGCTGTTAGCAAAGATTAAGAATCTGATCGCGAAGCAAGATGACGAACAAGAAGAAAAAAAGAACTTCATCGAAGCGCCAGTAAGCTTTAAAGCAGAATGGGAAACAAAAACCGAAGTCGTTTCTGTGTCGGAACTGGGTTTGACTCTTCATTCAAATACACAAATGCCAGTGGGTAAAATTGTGCGTATCAATAGTCCGGTCTTCGCAGAAATTGGAATCGATAAAATGCCAATGCGCGTGGACTCGTGTGAAGAACTGACGGGCAGTGAAAGCGGCGGTTACAAAATCCACACTCAATTCGTGGGACTCACAGAACGTGAACTCACTCCATTACGCCTCTGGATTCGCTCGCGCAAATCATACTAATGTGAAGAGCGCTCCCTAAGCTTAATACTCAGAGAGCGCCCTCGCGAAATTCATTACTTTTATAAAAATTCTTACTTACAAAGTGACAAGCCTTGAACCATTGATTTGATTGAGCTTAGTTTGTTGTATTGGCTGTTTGTTTTAATAACTGCCCAGTAAGCGCCGGAACCGATAGCGATTGTGCCTTTTTTAGCAATTTGATTTGCTAGGATACCAACACCGCAATGCAAGTTGATGTAAGGGTCAAGAATCGTTTTCTTAGGGTTCGTCGAGCTTAAGTTTTTATCTTTGCTCCAATCGATTTTACAGAACTTGTAAGCACGAGTGTCTTGATAAGAAAGTTGCAACAAGCCTTCAGAGTAAACGGGTCTTCCTGTCACAGGGTCCGTTCCCATTGTCGTCTCTTGCATACGAGACGTCGGGCTGTAAGCACTTTCATATTTTGTCATCGCGACGATCAACTGTGCCCATACGTTCGCACGTTGATTGTTATCCAAGTTATAGTAGTTCGAACAGAATGATTTGATATCGCTCGCACCAGCTAACAACGATTTCCAGTCAGTCAACAACAGAGTCATCAAGTAATCAGACCATTGCTCGCGCTCTGGATGGCTTGAAGTTTCCCATGCCAATGGAACCATTGTGTAAGTGCCAGGGTTAGGAGTTGTTGGCGTCGTTGGAGTTGGAGCCGGAGTGGGCTCTATCGGGGTAGCCCCCCAGTTACGGTCACGAGTGCCTTTGTCTACGACAGCGTATAGTAAGCTTCCGCCTTTAAGAGCCGCAAGAACTTTGCTGCGATTTTCTGGAGCGATTGCAGGACAACCCCAGCTACGACCTTGGATGACACTTTTCTCTTGGACGTAATCTGCCTGGTGAATTACGACAGCACGAGCGCGCGCATTTGAGTTCGTAGATGAAAGACCATCAAGCTTAGCAGACAAACCGTGTGAACCCGTGTAAGTCTCTGCAACTTTGTAGAAACCAAGTGAAGTTGCATTGGAACCAGAGACGTTAGAGAACTTTGTTGCGTAACCATCGTGATCAGGATCAGAACCTTTACCATGGGCAACGTGGATCGGCCATACACCACCGCTATTCATATCAATGATATAGAAGCGTGCTTCTTTAGAACTTTGTGCGAAGTTGATCACGGAAATATAATTTACGTTCGCGAACTTCTGTTTATTTTGGACCCAGTAAACAACCGCGTCTGCAAGAGCGTTCGTTGGTACCAAGTGTTTTGGATCAAGATAGTTATATTTTGCAAGAATTGCTGCGCGGTCTGTTGTTGCCGTCGCTTGAAGAGTCACATCATCTGCTGCTGCTTGATCGTTATCACCAGCTGTTGTGTTAACTACTTGTTCTTGGGTTACATCGTCTGGAAGAACCTCGTCACCGTTAGCGTTGATCGAGCTTCCATTGCCTGCGCCACAGGCTGCTAAGAAAACTAGAGAAGTGGCTAGGATCGTATTTCTGAAACGTGCGAAGAGTTTATGTCGTTTTACATCAATCGTCATTTTCCCTCCGAATTGTGCGTTAACAAACCCTAGCGGATGAAAATTGCATTTTGGAAAATTTGATTACTGTAACGATAAAATTAAGACCAAACGCAGAGGTATATGTGAGTGAGCTCGTATTATTCACAACGAAGGGCTCGTAGATAAACCAAAGTTGATATGACAAAGTCCTGCAAATAAAAGAAGAACATTCCAAATTAGAAACTTGTTGTTCGTCACTGGATGGGCTTTAACCAAGTCCATGCTCGATTTCACAGTACTTAATTCTTCATTTGCAAACCCGACTTGGATCTCGGCGATCTACGCGTTTCTTTTAAGTTTTATTCTGGGCGTCGCCTTGTCTCTGTTGTACGTAAAGACTTTCAAGGGATTGTCATACTCTTTGAACTTCCTGCATGGACTTGTTTTGCTTCCCATTGTGATCGCGATTGCGATGCAAGCGATTGGTGACAACGTTGCTCGTGGGATTGGAATGATTGGTGCGCTTTCGCTTTTGCGTTTCCGCACGAACGTTAAAGATCCACGCGACATGTTCTTTATTTTTGCGGCACTGACAATTGGTTTGTCATGCGGGGTCCATGCTTACGGAATTGCGATTCTTGGCACAGGTTGTTTTATCCTGGCACTTTTAGTTCTACAAAGATCACCTTTTGCCGCTGGCCCACAGTTCGATGGACTACTAAGATTCAATTTGCCACGCTCTCCGCAAGAGCAGCGGGAAGTTGAAGATGTGTTGCAAAACCAATGTCGTCATTTTGCGCTCGCGACGATTCGCGAGCTGGCACAAGGTGAGCGTTTGGATTTTTCATATCAGGTACGTTTGAAATCAACATCGTCATCAGCCGATCTTGTGGAGCAGCTTGGAAAGCTGCCGTCAGTGCGTGGTCTTAACTTTATGAATCAAGAATCGGTGATCGAGGTTTAGATGGAAAAGAAAAAGTCCCTCATTCAGTATTTGATGAACGAAGTGATTGGTACAGACAATCGTTTCCTATTTTTTAGTTGGTCTGCGGCTGTCGGTATCATTCTTATTTTAGGCTTCGTTTTAAGCTCACAGTCGATGACCATGCTGGGGGTCGCAGAATCACGCGAATTCCAAGTAAGTTTCGATGGACCCGTTGAAATCAAGCATGTTCACGTGATGCCTGGGCAAAACGTAAAACGTGGTGATTTGTTATTGGAATTGAATCAAACGGATCTTGAGCTGCAACTGCGCACGTTGAAAGCGCGTTTCGATAAATTATCGGCTGAAATCAAACTGCGCGAAGAGATTTCAACAGTGACCAAAGATTCGGTGCATTTGCCCGAAGGCGCTGATCCATTAAAGACCGAATTGAATGACACGCGTAAAGAGATGGAACTGGTTGAAAGAAAGTTGCGCAATCTTTATGTTTTCGCAGAAGTCGATGGCACCGTCGGTGCAGTGAACGTCAAAGACGGAGAAAGAGCTCCATCCTTTGCGGCCTTAGTGACGCTGCTGCCATTGCAACCAAGCTTCGTGAACGGTTATGTGAATGAAAATCTGCAATCGACAATTCAGATTGGTCAGAAAGTTGAAGTGGCTTCGGCGACGGGCAAATCAGTCCAAGGCACGGTTGTCAGTATCGGCACACGTATCGTGCAGATTCCGCAAAGACTGCTGCGCATCCAAAACCTTCAAGCGTGGGGCCGTGAAGTCGTTGTTAAGATTCCTCCGACAAATGATTTCCTGTTAGGTGAAAAGGTTTCTTTCCATAAACCCTGGGGCATTAAGGTTTTCAGCACGGCGGAAGCGAATGCAGAATCATTGCTGCCGGCATCGGCTCGTGTGGTCACCGCAAACTTACGTTATCCAACTTCGATCACGGATCAGTTCCATCCAGAAATTTCTGGCATGGTGTTTTTGCCTGAACTTCGTCAGTTCGCTTTGATTTCCGACGATTATCCCGACAACAAACCGTTATTGTTATTGATGAACGATAAAGGCGAAGTGCAGGAAAATATGCTTGAGATCGAAGGCCTACCAGAAATGGAAGACATCGAGTCTGTTTCCTTAAATGATCAAAGCCTTTATCTTTTAAGCTCTTTGTCAGCGACAAAAAAGGGTCATTTAAAACCGGGCCGCCAGATTTTTGCGAAAGTCGATCGTGATGGCATTCGCTTCCAACTAGATGAAAAACTGGATATGCGTTTGGCGTTGTTAAATGCGATGCGTACTTCACCAGACGCAACCTTGCGCGACATTGCCGCTCACGCTTTAGGAAATGAAGTTGATGACTTGGAAATTGAGGGGCACGCAATTCAGGGCGATATTTTGTATTTAGCACTGAAGCGTCCTCATTTAGTGCGCAATCAAGCGATCATTTTAAAAGTAAATTCAATCGCCAAACTTTTTGCACAAAAAAGCCTTGATCCAAAGGATTTGAGTGTCTTCGTACGTGCAGATTTAAAAGTTCCTGACAGTGATGCCGAAATTAAAGTGACTGACATGATCTTGGATCAAGATAACTTCTATCTTGCCTCGTCTTGTAAAGGCGATAAGTGCAGCGCTATCTGGAGGATCGGTCTTAAAGACAAGCGTGTTGAGCTGATTCAAGAATTTAAAGTGAAGCATTTGGAAAGTTTGGGATTCCATCCGCAGACTCATGACCTGTTTGGCGTTTTCGATAGTAAATCAAAAGGCCAATACATTGTGCTTTCGGCGGGGACTCTTTAATGCCTTTGCGCCCATGTCTGTCTTTGATTTTAGTGATGGCATACGGGCAGGGCTTATGGGCTTTAAGTTCGGATCAAGTTTTAAAGACTGCGTGGTCGGATAAAACATATTTGGTCCAAGACGATTTGCAGCAGACGAACTCAAAGAATCCTCTGCGAACTGTCGAGGCCTTTGTTGCAGGAGAAAGAAACGGTAAGGAAGAGATTGAATACGGATTGAAATTCCAATTCAAGTCCTGGCCAGAATGGAAGAACGTGCGTTCTAAAGATTCAGAACAAAAACTGCTAAAAGAAAGCTCTTTGGCGTGGGCCTTGCGCGATCGTTATGCCGTTCTGACAACGTATGATCTTTCTCAAAGCAAATTAAAACTTCTGGATCAAGCGGTGACAGTTGCCGATCGCAACGTGAAAGCGCAGAGTCTTGCTTTGAAGGCCGGCCGCGCAACCAGTAAGTCGTATCTGAAAGCGCAAGTGGATCAATTGAAGTTGAAGAAAGCGGTGAACACCGCGCAGGAAGAGCTTGCTTTCTGTAAACGTAAAATTCAGCAATGGTTGCCCGAGTGGAAAGGCGAAGAACCAAGCGATCTAAAGTCCTGGTCGGTGGAAGATATTGATAGTTATCTACAGAAGGCGCCTGCAGAAGATGTATCTCTGTCTAAGAAAATTGCTGCTGAAGAATTGCAGGAACTCAGCGATGAATTGACGATTTTAAAAGGTCGTGAATCGCAGTGGGTGAAAGCGTTTGAAATCGGGCAGACTCAGAAAAAAGGTGATGAGCGCAGCCTTGAGGTAGAGTTGACTTTTCAATTGCCGGGTCTTGGCCATGATGAATTGAATCGTCAGAAGCAAAATCAAATCGTTTTAAAGAAAGCTTTAAAACAGCGTGATATTGAAAACATCAATGACCCGGTTAAAACGTTACGTCTGCAAATTTTGAATCAGATCGATCTTTATAAGCTAACTCAAGCATCGGTCAGCAAAGTTTCCAGACCTGGCTCTGATCCGTTGGTAAATATCGAAGTGAAGATGGAAGAGATGCAGGAACGTCTGGATCTTTTGACACAGCAACAGCAGATCACGAATCTGTTCTTAGACTACCTGCTTGAAAGCGAAATGTTGAATCGTCAGCCAGAAAAAAATCATCTGAGCAGTTTGTTAAAGGAGGCCCTATGAGTGGACCGGTGTCTCCTTTAGCGTTAGAGCGCTATGAATTGAAATATCTGATTCCGCTTTCGATGGTGGAGCCGATTTCGAAGTTTGTCGAAGCTTATTGCGAGATGGATTATTACTCGCAAATTTCTGGCGATAACTATTATACAATCAACAGTCTTTATTTGGACAGTCCGACACATTATCTATTTAGAGCAAAGGAAAGTGCCAACGCCTTTAGTTTTAATATGCGTGTGCGCTCGTATGGTGTCAGTCCGGTGCCTCCGTACTATTATGAAATCAAATATAAGATTCGTGATTTCGTTAAAAAGAAGCGCGCGAAAGTGATGAACGACTGGGCGCAGATTCTTCAGCATTCCATCATTCCTGAAGATGCTCCGGCAGAGTCTATCAAAAATATGGAAGATTTCGTGTTCATGAGTCATACCTATAACGTGCAACCGACGATCCTGACTCAGTATCGTCGTAAAGCTTATTTGTCAGTGGTGGATGATTACGCGCGGGTGACGTTCGATCGCGATTTACGTTATCAAGAAACCAATGACTGGACCATCACGCCGGATGAGCGTTACATGTGTCATTACGACATTCCTGAATGGTTTGAAGAACCAGGTCAGAACGTCGTGCTGGAATTAAAGTGTGAAAAGAAGATTCCCGTATGGATGGTCGATTTGATTCGTCGCTTTGATTTGAATCACGCGTCGTTTTCTAAGTATGGCAACTCTATGACCACTCTTTATACAAAGCCCGACGTCTTTGCGCCGGGCCATCTTTATCGCTAAATATCGCAAGCCTGAGACATCTGCGGTGCTCCCGGCAGATAGGATTCTAAGTCGACATCGAAACGCAATTTACGGTTCTGGCAGTTTGTTTTAAGAATAGATTTTGCCTTCGCCACATTATCCTGAAGAGTCGCGAAGTTTTTTGCCGTAAATAACATCTCGCTCATGAAATAATCTTTGGCGCCCGGGCTTGTCAGTGTTTTCTCAAATGCCATGAAGCGATAGTAGGTGGTGTAACTCATGTGACGGACTTTTTCCAAAACAGAGTACTTGCGCATCATATTGTCTTTAGCAACACCACAGTCATTGTCTTTAAGAAGCATTTCTTTCGTTAAAACAGCCCGTTTGCCAGCCATCGCTGCAATTTCTGCTGGCGGAGTCACAACCTTATCGTTTTTAATTTCCGTATCAGATTTCTGACGCTCTAGTTTTGTCGGATTCATCGGGTCGTAGTAGTACCACACGAACTTATAGTGAATGTTGCCGATGCGATCTTGTTGATTCAATAAAGTATCCATCAAAACCATGTCGCTGACATCTTTCATTTGCAAAACAGTTTGCGCAACCTTTTGGAAATCGTTGGAACCTAAGAGTTCGTAAACGGATTTTGAACTTGCAACACGTTGGAAAGGTTTTTGCGCGATAAAGCGCGAATAGCGGGTTTCGTAAGAGCCTTTACCGCTGACGTCCGTGTAGCGTTCTTCTTTTTTTGGATTGTCGCTTAAAGCACCATATACTTGTGTATAAGTAGAATCGAACAATTCTGGATTCGAGCGAGGATCACGATGTGCTTGAGCCCAATCCTTCCAGGTTCTTGCGATCACCTCTAAAGACCAACCAAAGTGTCTAACCGCTTTGTCAGTGAGTTGCTGATGAATGCGTTTGTCCATCGTACGTAAAACAGTGACAGGCACGCGACCCGCACCACCAAAGATTCGCGACATGTGATAGTAGGCAAGAATCGACGGTGTGTACGAGCAGCTGATACTCTGTTTATATTTCGCTTCCGTTTTCACGTCCATTCTGTCGATGTTGCAGTCAGAGGCATCGATGGCTTGCTTTGAATATTTGTCGTTCGGTTTTAAAAGCAGAACACCTGGGTTCGTTGAATTGTATTTCGGGCAGATGCCTACGTTCGTATAAAAATCAAAAGAGCACAGCTCGTTTTCATCTTCCACGTCGCCCTTTTTATAAACTCCCGTTGGCCATTTTTTTGCGATAACGCATAATTCATTTTGTCCATAAGGAGACATGAAGACCGCGCGTCCTTCGCCTTTTAAATCGGTTAATGAAAGTGCAAGCGCACTTTGTGACAGAAGTACTGTGGCTGACACAGCAATTAAAGAAAGACGCATTTTTTTACCTCGTTGAATGTGTATGAACGTTTGATATCGCACGTCTTCAGCAGAGGCAGCTTACAAAAAGTCCAGCTCATACATTGAATCAACTCGCATTCTTGTAATTACGGTCTAGCAAGCTTGTGTAATTCAACATGCGACCCGCATGATTAAAAGAATGAAAACATCAAAAATATTTATTGCGATCCTGGCGTCTCTTTCAATCAACTCTTTACTTGCTTGTGCTCCGGCCGGTTCATCTTCGTTAACGACTACAAACACAGATCAAAGTGTTCCGAGGACTCCCGCTACGGACGCCACTGCGGAAACAGATGGCGCCGCGACAGCACCGCCAACAACAACTGGCTTTCGCTTAGATCAGGAAGTTTCAAAATTCAAAACACGCTATGACTTAAACGATCCTTATACGAAGTTGACTGACAACAAAGGTAAAGGTGTCGAAGAGCTGTGGGGCACACGCAATATGCGCGTGGTTCTTCACGGTGTGATGTATCGTGGTGGTGCTAATAATAAATATCTCGCAACACCAAGATCGAACACAAATCCACTTCCTACAATCGGTCTGACAAATCTTTGTAAAGAGGACTTCTCGGCGGCGATCTATTTGTACTCCGAAAACTTCTCAACGGCTCCTAAATCAGTTTCTTGTAAGAACACGTCTCATCAAGATCAAACGTTGGTTTACAAACAATATGCGGCAGCCGGTGAGAATGAAAAAATCCTTGCGATGGTTTACGATCGTATCAAAGGGAAGTTGAGCGGACCTGTTTATGCGCACTGTTGGAATGGTTGGCATTCTTCGGGATTGATTTCAGGCATGGCTTTAAAACAATTCTGTGGCTGGTCTGATGCGAAGGCGGATGCTTATTGGGTGAAGAACACAGATGGCAACTCTTCCGGGTTTGATAGTATCCGATCAAAACTAAAAGCATTTAAGCCACTTGCTAAATATAAAATCACGGCGGAAGAAGCGGCTTTGATCTGTCCTAATTAAGGAATTTCACTTAAGCCTAGTGTCGCTCAGCGCAGGCCTAGGCTTTCGATAAAAATCTGCTTTGTATTGGACGCCTTCGATTCCTCTTGATCGTTTCTTCATAGCGTCGGCACAATGATGCCATGAGCACATCAACAAATATTTTATTATTATTGGTTTTAGTCTCATCAATCACTTTCTATCCATTCAAGGCGATGTCGCAGTTTCGTTTGCGGCAAGAAGTTACAAAATTTGAAAATCGCTACGATGAAGAAAGCCCGTATCTTAAGTTAACCAACAACAGGGGACTCGGCTTTGACGATTTGTGGGGCACGCGCAATATGCGTGTGGTTCTTCATGGCGTTCTGTATCGCGGTGGTGCTAATAACGTCTTCCTGCCAAATCCGCGCTCGAATATAAATCCGTTGCCGACAGTTGGCTTGAAGAATCTGTGCAGAGAAGATTTTTCTACAGCGATTTATCTGTATTCAGAAAACTTTTCGAAAGCCCCCAAAGTAGTGACTTGTAAAAACACATCTCAACAAGATCAAACTTTAGTTTACAAGCAATATGCTGCGGCTGGCGAGTACGACGAAATTCTGAGACTCGTTTATGCGCGCATCAAAGGCCGACTGAATGGACCGATCTATGTGCACTGTTGGAATGGTTGGCATTCAGCAGGTCTGATTTCGGGAATTGCCTTGAAACAGTTTTGCGGTTGGTCCGATGAAAAGGCTGACGCTTACTGGGTTAGAAATACAGATGGCAACTCCAAAGGTTTTAAAAGTATCCGTGCAAAACTTCGCGATTTTGAACCCTTACCTAAATATAAAATTACGGCTGAAGAGGCTGCTTTAATCTGTCCATAAAGTTTTGTATTTTATCTTAAGCCTAGTGTGGCGTTCACGAGCGCTCTAGGCTTAACGTATGAAGAAAATATTATTGCTCCTTTCTTTGCTTTTTCTGTCAGCCTGCGGCTCACGCGGGACATTCCTTGATGATTTTCTAGTCTTAAGCGGCTCGTCGATGGGGCAGATCGATCAATATTTTGATCTGGACGAAAAGCAACATCAACGCTTGGAAAAGGATATCGACAACGATCTAAATCGCCTGCGCAAAGAGCGGTTTAAGGAAATCGCACAGACTTTAAGAAAAATCGAAAAGAAAGCGGAAAGCAGCGATCCAAAAATCATGTCCTCGGCTTATCGTGATTTACAAGCGCACTATAAGGATGCCAGTTCGTACTTTACAACCTCAACGAATACTTTGATCTCGTCATTAAAGCCGGAACAGATTGCAAATTTTGAAAAGCAAGTACGCCAGGAAATTAAAGACACTAAAGAAGCCTTGAATCACCCGGATAGTCTGAACGAAGAAATCATAGGACGATATAAAAAAGGTCTTGAATTCTGGATAGGTGATTTGTCGCTTTCACAAAATCAAGATATTGCGAAATTCGCGAAAGAACATCCGTTCCCTTGGAAAGAGAAAATCAAAAACAAAGAAGCGATTTTAGCAAAGTTCATTGATTCAAAAAGCAGTGAACAAAAGATGAAGGCTTTCGCTGAAAAGTTTGTGACAAACTACGATTCGGTGCGCACACCCGAATATGCAAAGGCCATCGCCAGTTATGAAAATGAAGTTCAAGATTTCTTGGATTCTTTCTGGAAAACCCTTAGTCCAGACCAGAAGTCGCGTATGAAAGACTATTTACTTACTCGTGCGGATAAATTGGAATCCCTGGCGAAGAAATAGCTAGAGCTCTGTGGTTTCTTAGGTAGAATGTTAAATCACAGGGGATAACTATGCTTAAAACGGCTTATAAGGGACTTGCTGGTTTATTGTTGTTAACGCTGACGGCGTGTACCACGACACCGAAACAAACATCTTCAGAATCGTTACCAACTCCCGTTGCAACAACCGACGAGTCGGGCACAAGCATTGACCTGAATGCTTTACAGACTTATTTAAAATTGGATCGCGACACTGAACAGTTGGGCTTTGTTGAAAAAGCTTTCAACACTTGCGATGCAGGATTCGGTTTTTCACGCTCGCAAAATTGCCATAAAGAGTATTTCGTTGTTTTGCATTTCCGTTTGATGTGTCGTGATACCGAAGGAACGATTTCAACAGTTCTTCACGATGGCGATGTCGAACCGATTGCTGGTCGTCCTGTGCGCTGGCAGCTTAAGAATATTTCCGGCACGATTGTGACTGACGGTCTTGGCTATGGACAGATTAAAGCGGTCTCTAAAATTTCTCAAAACAAACAACGCATTCGTTTGGGTGTCGGTAACGAGTTTTTGTACATGCGCTCAAATGAGATCACAAAAGTCATCACTCCGCGCCCGTGGTGTTATCAGTAGTCACCCATTGTAAAAGGGCGTCCCATGCTTGGCGACGCTCAATCTGACTGTGATCATAAACGTCGATCGCGGCCCCCATATCACGAATTTCTTTTAACGTATCAGCGAACTCTTGAACTGTGGGAGTGACGGTCGAGTGTTGACCGGTCCACGGTGAAATCTCCACGTGCAAAACTCCGACGGATCTTGTGTCGATAAATTTTAAAAATTCATTCGCGGCATATCGAGTCCATGCCGGTGTAAATATATTGCCGCCATATTCGCCAGCCCATTGTTGCCATAAGAACTCGCCAATAACGAAATCTAATTTTTCATCGCCTTGAAGATTTAGGACTCCATCGAAATCAAAACCTACAGAGTCACGAATCGTCGCAGGACTCATCAAAGTTCCGTCATAATAAGCAGGCCAGGTCTGCACGACTCCGGAAATCATTTTGTGTTGATGTGCGGCTTTAGAAACGATAGCGACAAGTTGAGTGATGCCTAAGGCACGAACTTTATTCCAGTCATTACCTCCTAAAGGACTCTGCGGATAGCGGCGTCTAAATTCTGTAATCACCGCTGGATTGTAATCGGGCTCACCGGTCCACAAGCAATCGACCGTGGGCTCGACAGCTTCAATACCTGTCAAACTTGGGAAACGAGTCAGCAGATCGTGCACGTAACCTTTGAACCATTCCCGAAACTCCGGATGCCATGCTGAAAGATGAAAAGTGCGCGCGAAAGGTTTGTAATCTGCACCTGATTGTAATTTAGAACGCCATTCAGGATGGGCTAACCACGCAATTCGAAAGTCATTGACGGGTGTCACCGCGATGACTTTGATATTCGCTGCCTTTGCCTCATCAACGACATAGGCAAAAGCATTTAAAACTCCCATGTGCTCTTCAATTTCAGTGAACGGGTAATCGGTTTGATAGAAGGCACCGTGTTCGGCACTATAGGCATAAAGAAAGATTGTATTAACGCCGGCCTTCTTGGCATTCGCAATGACTGTTTTTGCAATAACAGACGGCAATTGATGCGGATAAAGATCTGCAAAATATGCGGGATCAACACGCAGACTGCGCATATCATTTTCTGCTGACACGTTTTGCGCACACGCCGTCAGTGGAATTAAAACGAGTAAAATGAAAACAGAGCACAGGTACTTCACAAAGGCCTCCACGACACATTTTATTCTAACGTGATTCGTAGAAGATGTGAGTGGAGCTTGTCAGAAACCAAGGGGCAAAATTACTGACCAACTCCGTCAATCATATCCATGCGTTCCTGATCTCTTTGTAGCTGGAATAAATACTCGTCTTCACCGTCAGGATCTTTGCTGAGTTTTTTGAACTGCTGTAAAGATTCTTGATTAGATTTTGTGAACTCTTTGTTGGCGGGATCAACACGAATACGACCATCGACGTCAAAACGTGATGCGGCCGTATATTCCATTTTAACTTTCATTTTCGGATCGTGGCGTGTCATGTCGTTCAACCAGCTTGTTGTTGGTACAGCGGCCTTCTCTATGGACGGGTCTACGGAATAAGGTATAAGTTTTCCATCTTTCTGGACAAGCACGACCGGGGCCACGTGATATTTCCACTCAATCGTTTTGCCAGGTTTCGTCGGATGCGGAACCTTCAAGCGGGGAGCATCGTTTTCATTTACGGATGCAAAACCTTTTAACGGAGTGATTCCTTTAAGCATCATAAGTCGCGACATTTCGTGAGCTCGCTCTTCACAACCCGCGATCGCAAAATCAAATGGAATTTCTGTATGGGCTTGCATCTCTTTGAACAACTCTTGCGCATCCTGTTCACTTAAGACTGTGACTTTTTGACCTTGATAAGTTGTGGTTTGCGCAGACGTTGGAAGAAGGGGTTTCACCGCACACGGTTTATTTACTTCCGAACGATTGATGTGACGAAGACTTGAATCTAATTGCGAAACAAATGAATGCAATGAGGAGTCCTCAGCCATAGCGAGCGGTGCCGCAATCAAAGTGGTGAAAATGCTAAGGAAAAAAAGAAACTTCATCCTAGATCTTTTCGGAAAAAACAGGTCGAGCTAAACATTATGGAAAGATTGTATCAAACTGGGAATTCTCGAGAGGCAAAGCATGTTTAATACGGTCGACATAACATCGCAATTTTTTTTCAGTTGTGAGTCAGTACTTGGGCTCTTTTCACAAAAGTGATAAAGTAAGTTCATCAAAGGCTATCTATGACTACCGCTCTTCGTGACTTTAAGAAACTGATCTACGCTCGATTCTTTTTTACTCTCGCCGTACAAATGCAAGCCGTTGTTGTTGGCTGGCGCATTTACGAACTGACAAACGATGCTTTAGCTCTGGGGCTTATCGGTTTGGCGGAAGCGGTGCCAGCATTGTCGCTCGCGCTGTATGCGGGATATATCGTGGATCGTAGCAGGCCGGTTGGTGTGTATCGGTGGGTTCTCGAGGGCAGTTTGATCTCTGCCGTGATCTTGATGGCGTCAGCTATTCTACAAAATCATATTGGTATAGGTTGGCAAATTTCTGCTCTTTATATTGCGTCGATCTTTACCGGCGGCGCTCGGGCGTTTTCGCAGCCAGCGATGTTTGCGATTGTGCCAAGAATTATTAAGCGTGAAGAGTTGTCACAAGCGCAAGCAAGCATGGGCACGGCGATGCAAATTGCGCGCGTTGCGGGTCCGGCACTTGGTGGTGTGGTATTTGGTTTTGTTGGTGTGACGTATTCATTCGTGATTATCTGTGCGTTGTTATTAGTTGGATTGTTTGCAACTTATGCCATGGAAACTGTGGTGGAGCCGCCGATGATGACGGGTCAAGCGCGTTCTGTAAAAGAAGAACTTGCGGAAGGTGCACGTTACGTTTTCAAACATCCTATTTTATTCCCAGCATTGACGCTCGATATGGTGTCGGTGTTGTTCGGTGGTGTAACAGCTTTGTTGCCGATTTTTGCTAAAGAAATTCTAAACGTCGGCGCCCATGGACTGGGTGCTCTGCGAGCGGCGCCTGCAGTGGGTGCTGCGTTGATGGGTGTTTATTTGGCGCGCATTCCGCTAAGACATCGTGCCGGACCGTGGTTATTTACTTCGGTTGCAGGCTTCGGTGTTTGTATGCTGGTCTTTGCTGCAAGTAAGAACTTTACGTTGTCATTGATTGTCTTAGCACTTAGTGGGGCATTCGATAGTGTCAGTATGGTCGTCAGGAGTACGGCGGTGCAGTTGGCTTCGCCGGATCATATGCGTGGCAGAATTTCAGCGGTGAATTCAATGTTCATCGGTTCTTCAAATGAATTGGGCGAATTCGAATCGGGCCTTGCTGCAAAATGGCTCGGAGTCGTTCCTGCAGCGTATTTCGGCGCGATGATTTGTATTGCAACAGTTGGTGTCGTCGCTGTGTTATCACCAACTCTTCGTAAATTGGATCTTGATAAAGTCACAAGCTAGCTCTTCGGCTTGTGGCAGAAACCACATTGAGTTCTGCTACCGAGCACCCTATCTTTAGTAAGGAGAGAGGTGCATATGGTCGAAATAGAACCTCAGAGACGTCAACCCCAACGCATTAATAAGCAAGATATGCGCAAGCCTCAACCTCGCGAACATCAAGAAGTTGTCGAAGGAATGACTGAGCGCGATCACAAGTCAGAAGATTATAAAGACAGCCCGTTAAGAATTTTTATGGGCACAGAGATCTTTCTTTTAGTTGCTGGCCTAGTCATCGGCGCTGTCTATTTTTTCTTTTTTCGGCAGTAGGATTTCATATTTTTAAATAGCACTTCTGCCGAAGTGCTTCGGGGCTCGCCTATGGACGCTGTTGTAACCGTTTTAGCTTTACTCGTTGTGGTTTGTATAGGCCTGGGAATTTATTTTCTCAGAGAGCGCGCCCAAGTGGAAAAAAAGCTTAAG
This sequence comes from Bdellovibrio sp. NC01, assembly GCF_006874625.1. NCBI lineage: Bacteria > Pseudomonadati > Bdellovibrionota > Bdellovibrionia > Bdellovibrionales > Pseudobdellovibrionaceae > Bdellovibrio > Bdellovibrio sp. NC01. Next base: position 2,989,732 of record NZ_CP030034.1, on the reverse strand, counting down.
ACCCAAGGCGACGCCTTGCGGGTCAGCGAAGATCGCAATCGCTCTTTCATTGAATTGGCTAATGATGCATTCATCGGGATGGATCAAAGCGGTAATATTTCTGACTGGAATCGCCAGGCGGAAAAAATCTTTGGCTGGCGCCGTGACGAAGTTATTGGTAAACAGCTTGCCGATACTGTTATTCCAGAAAAATATCGTGAATCTCATCGCAAAGGCTTGGCGAAATATCTTGCCACAGGTGAAGGACCGATACTCAATCATCGTATTGAAATAACGGGCATGCATAAAAGCGGTCGCGAAATTCCCATAGAGCTGACTGTGTATCCCATTCAACACCAAGATATGAAAATGTTCGGTTCATTCATTCACGATGTGACTGAAGAACGTCGTCTTGAACGAATTCAAATGACCAGATTAAAAGTGGCAGAGATTTTGTCGCGCGTAGAAACCTTGCATGATGCTGTTCCTGAATTACTTCGTCATATTTGCGAAGCAATGGATTGGGGTGCCGGCAATTTCTGGCTTAAAGATTCTTACGATAGTGAACTGCACTGTATTGAAACTTGGGCAGCGAACGATCCGCAGATGATCAGATTCCAAAATCGGTCAAAGCAAACACGTTTTAAACGTGGGCAGGGTTTACCAGGGCAAGTATGGCAAAGTGGACAATTCACGTGGATCAAAGATTTAGATCTCGATGGTAATTTTACACGTAAGAAAGAAGCTCAGGAGGCGGGCTTTAAAAGCGGGTTGGCCTTTCCTCTTAAAACTTCTGATGACAGTGTTCTTGGCGTGATGGAATTTTTCAGCACGGGAAATGATCCTGACGGCTTGCAAATTATAGATTTGGTAAAAGATCTTGGTAACTATATTGGGTTGTTCTTGCATCGCAAACTTGCTGAAGAAAAACTCAATCGCATCTATCAAGAACTGGAAGGCAAAGTCAAAGAGCGCACCAAAGATCTTGCAGAAGCCTATGAACAAGCACAGAGTGCGAATCGCCTGAAAGATGAGTTCTTAGCAACGGTATCTCATGAGCTGCGCACCCCACTGGGAGTCATTTTAGGTCACAGCGACATGTTGTTAGATGGAAGTTTATCTCGCGACGAACAAATTGTTTCGCTGCAAACCATTCACCGAAACGCACGCGCGCAGCTACAAATTATTAGCGACTTGTTAGATGTTTCACGAATCATCACGGGCAAAATGCAGTTAGTGTTAGGACCTGTTGATTTAGCTTCGGGAATTCAACTTGCGATTGATTCAATTCGTATTGCGGCTTCTACAAAAAATATCGAAATCATTGCCGACATCGAGCCCGATATGGGACCCGTTCGTGGCGACACCAATCGCCTACAGCAGGTATTGTGGAATTTGTTAGCCAATGCTGTGAAGTTCACGCCTAAAAATGGCAAAGTAACAGTCGCACTTAAACGCATTAATTCTCGAGCGAAAATTGAAGTCACGGATTCAGGTCGTGGGATTGATCCCGCTTTTCTGCCGTATATTTTCGAACGCTTCCGTCAAGAAGACGCGTCGACGACGCGAAGATTTGGTGGTTTGGGTTTGGGCTTAGCGATTGTCAGACATCTTGTGGAAGCCCATGGGGGAACCATTGATGCTTCAAGCCCTGGCGTTGATCGCGGTTCAACATTTACAGTGACATTGCCGTTGATGGCCTTTTGGAAAGAAAAAGATCCGCATTATGTGCGCTATCAGCCGACACGCAATGATAACAACACTGAAGGGGCCCGTCTTGATGGTGTTAAAATTTTAGTAGTGGATGATGAAGCCGATACGTTGACGATGTTAGGTTTGATCATGCGCCGCTCAGGAGCGACTCCATTTCTGGCTTCATCGATGCAGGAAGCTTTACAAAAGTTCAAAGACGTTGAACCCGAAATTGTTATCAGCGATATCAGTATGCCTGAACATGATGGTTACGAACTTATTCAACGTCTTCGCGAAATGCCGGGTGGGCGGGATGTTCCATGTGTGGCCTTGACAGCTCACGCCCGTGAAGATGAAAAACGCAAAGTCCTTGAAGCTGGATTTAATCGTCATATTTCAAAACCTGTTGAACCCGCACAATTGACTGAAGCGGTCTTCGAGCTCGTTTCTACAAGTCCACAGCCATGGAAAAAACCTTTGGGACCCACACAGCTCTCGGATTCTCTGTAGGAGCACTGTATTATCCCGTGACCTTCTTCACAGACAGGCTAGATTGAATACCCATGAATACAAAGCATTGGTGGAAAGAAGCCACAGTTTATCAGGTGTATCCGCGTAGTTTCATGGACTCTAACGGCGATGGGATGGGTGACATTCAAGGTGTCATTTCAAAACTCGATTACCTTAAAGATTTGGGTATTGATGTTATCTGGATTTGCCCGATCTATAAATCTCCACAAGATGACAACGGTTATGACATCAGCGACTACCAAGACATTCATCATGAATTTGGTACGATGGCGGATTTCGATCAATTGCTGAAGGAAACTCATCGTCGTGGGATGAAGTTGATCATTGATCTTGTGATCAACCACACGAGCGACGAACATCCGTGGTTTATTGAATCACGTTCATCAAAAGAAAATGCGAAACGCGACTGGTATATCTGGCGTGATGCTAAAAACGGCAAAGAGCCGAATAACTGGGAAAGCATCTTTGGCGGTTCTGCATGGAAGTTTGATGAACTGACTCAACAATATTTCATGCACATCTTTTCTGCAAAACAGCCCGATCTGAATTGGGAAAATAAAGACATGCGTGAAGCGGTCTATAAAATGATTCGCTGGTGGCTTGATAAAGGCATTGATGGTTTCCGTATCGATGCGATCAGCCACATTCGTAAGGAACCAGGTTTGGCTGATATGCCAAATCCTCAAGGCCTAGAATACGTTCCGTCGTACGCAAAACATATGAACGTCACAGGCGTTCAAGACTACATCAAGGATCTTTGCCAAAACACTTTTGTTCACTACAACATTATGACTGTGGGTGAAGCGAACGGGGTTTCCGCAGAAGGTGCGGAAGAGTGGGTTGGTGAATCTCAAAAAAAGTTCAACATGGTCATTCAATTTGAACATGTCGGTTTGTGGGATACGAATCCTGAAAAGCGCATCGACTTACACAAGGTCAAAGATGTGTTTAATCGTTGGCAAAAAGGCTTGGAAAACCGTGGTTGGAATGCGTTGTTCGTAGAAAACCATGATGTTCCAAGAATCGTATCGAAATGGGGAGACACGCAAAAATTCTGGCGTGAAAGTTCCACTTCGATCGCAACAATGTATTTCTTGATGCAAGGAACGCCGTTTATTTATCAAGGTCAAGAAATTGGCATGACGAATACGACGTTTGAAAAAGCAGAAGACTTCAATGATGTCTCTGCCAAGAACACTTTCACGATCAAACGCAAGCAAGGTGTTTCTGACGCTGAAATCATCAAAGAATTGACACCGGCTTCTCGTGATAATGCGCGAACGCCGATGCAGTGGAATGCTTCTGCGAATGCAGGTTTTTCGACGGGAACTCCGTGGTTGAAAGTGAATCCGAACTTTAAGCAAATTAACGTTCAGGTTCAGCATGAACAAAAAGACTCTGTTTTGAATTACTACCGTAATTTGATTCGTGTCAGAAAAGCAGATCCGATTTGGGTGTATGGTTCGTATGCTCCGGTGATGAATGAAAATGAACAGATCTATGCTTACACACGAACTCTTGACGGTAAGAAAGCACTGGTGATCGCTAATTTGACGGGTAAGGAGGCAAAATATGATTTCGCGCAGTTGCCGTTGTCATCGCAGTCATTATTGCTAAGCAACTATCCGGTCGATAAGCATGAAGGTGTGACAAGTTTCACATTAAAACCGTTCGAAGCACGAGTTTACAAATTCTAAAAAAGAAAAAGCCCCGCTACAAACGGGGCTTTTTTATTATTTCATTCTATCTACTGTTCTGATCAATTCTGGATTTCCATATTGATGCCAATAAGGATAAATCGGTTTTCTTGCGCTGACTTTATCAAGACGAGCTTCTTGTTCTGGAGTTAATTTCCAACCAACGGCGCCAAGGTTTTGACGAAGTTGTTCTTCGGTGCGTGCGCCGATTACCAGGCTTGTCACTGTAGGACGATTTAATACCCAGTTCAATGCCACTTGTGGAATTGTTTTGCCAGTTTCGTTTGCGATCTCTTCAAGTACGTCGACGATATCGAAAAGTTCTTCTGATTTTGACGACACAACGAAATCAAGTTGCGCGGAACGGCTGCCAGTTGGCGGCGGCGAATTGCGACGTACTTTTCCTGAAAGTGCACCACCAGCCATCGGACTCCACACAAATGTCGCAACACCTTGATCTTCAGCTAAAGGCATCAATTCCCATTCGTACTCACGACCTGCTAAAGAGTAATACGCTTGATGAGCGATATAACGACTCCAGCCATAGCGTTCAGAAACGGAAAGCGATTTCATTAAGTGCCACCCAGAAAAATTCGAGGCACCAATGTAGCGAATTTTTCCCGCTGTCACTAAATCATCCAAGGCGCGCAAAGTTTCTTCAACCGGTGTAGAAGAGTCAAATCCGTGCATTGTATAAAGATCGATATAATCTGTTTTAAGTCGTTTCAAACTCGCTTCGCATTCGCGAATGATGTTGAAGCGGGAAGAACCAATTTGATTCGGACCATCGCCCATGCGGAAAGTTGATTTTGTGGAAAGAAGAAGTTTGTCTCTTTTGCCTTCAATGGCTTCACCAAGAATCGTTTCCGACAAACCTTGCGAGTAAACGTTTGCTGTATCAAAAAGATTGATTCCGTTATCCAGGCACAGGTCCACCATGCGACGTGCTTCTTTAACGTCCGTGCTACCCCACGCTTTGAAGAACTCATTGCCGCCACCGAATGTTGCCGTACCAAAACTTAAGACGGGAACTTCGAAGCCTGCTGATTTAATTTTTCTATATTCCATGTGTATCTCCTGACATGGATCATAGAATCAACAGGCTTGAAGCACAATGCTCCCTTTACGAAATCAGTTTTTCTGTTTTAGAAACAATTCCGGCAACTCGTGCAATTACTTTGTCTCGACCGGGTAAATGCGGTTGATATTGTCCGCGAACTCCATCATGACATCTTTGATCTGGTCTATCTTTTCAACTGGCAGACGATTAAATAGTACGGCCCATGAAGATCCGTCGGCTCTACGAATATAGTATGTCAGCGTTCCGGTTTCTAACGCACCAGCATGTGAAATCACTTTGCCATCTTCAGCAGAAACAAAACCCATTGATGCTGTTGGATTGCCAATGTTGGAAACGGGCTTCGTCATGATGCGAATTGTTTCAGGCTTCAACAGCTGAGGCGCACCAGAACCTGGTGTCACAGCATTCAAGAATTTGACAAGATCACTTGCTGTTCCTAACCAACCACCGTGACCATCCATGGTGTGAAATGAAAAACCATTGTAGGCCATAGGGCCGACGGTTTTACCATCCAATGCAGAAGTGATGTCGGGGTGGCGGGGATCATCGTAGTATTTTGCTTCATCAGCACGACGATCTTTCAAAGTGTTTCCGGCGATCGCCATATCTGTGATGCCGATAGGTGCAAATAAATGCTTCTGCACATAAGCTTCATATTTTTCGCCGCTGACATTTTCAATCACACGAGCTAAAACGTTATAACCGAAGTTAGAGTAGTGATACTCTTTACCCGGTTCAAGATCCAACTTCTGATATTTGAGAACGTAACGAATGATGTCTTTTGCGCTAGCAGGGGACTTCACATGCAGTTTTTTTGCAATTTTATAAGTTTCATATTGAGGATCGTCTTCAGGATGCAAGCCGCTTGTGTGTTGCAGAAGATCGCGCAACGTTACTTTTAAAGCGCGTTTGTCTTTGATGTTTTTATATTCCGGCAAATAGCCTTTCGGACCAAAAACAGGTTTGTTCAAAGCGTCTTCGATATTCATGTTTTTTTCTTCAAGAACTTTAAACATTGCAACCGCAGTGATGGGCTTGCTGACACTTGCGATACGAAACACTGTCTGTTCTGTTGCTGGAACTTTATTTTCAACGTCTGCGAATCCAAAGCCTTTAGAATATTCAATTTTGCCGTGACGAGAAGCCGCGAACGAGGCCCCAGGAATATTATGCGCATGAATATAAGAGTTTACATAGGTCGCGAACACATCATCTTGCTTTGGTGTTTTGCTTGCACAAGCGATCAGTGCAAAAGCCGGCAAAGCGAGTAATAAAATCCTTTTCATCCAGAGCTCCTTCATATCAATGAGCTCTAGTTTAGACAAAACAAAACACTGCGGTCACTAAAAACCTCCAGGCCAGGTTTCTGGAAGATCTTGATAGTTCGGTTGTGCCTTAATGGATTTTAAAGCCGAAGTTTGATCGACAAAGACAAAGCAATCATAACGTTGTGCAGGAATTGTCGGCACATAGTTGTGTCCGTGTTGTTCAAAGCTTGGTTGATAAACAACGCCCACCGCACGATGCGGATAAGTCTTTGTTCCAAGCACACCGCTGCGAGCTGTTTCATCAAAGATAGAGTAAAATCTTTTGGCGGCAAAAGCCTCGGCCGCTTGGTGGCAATAATCTTCGAAGGATTTTTTCTTAGCAGGGTATAATGTTGTCACGGTTTCAGGCCCGTCCCACGCAGGCCCCGCAAGCACATCGCCTTCATAAGTACCAAAGCCCACAAGTTTCACGTTTGTTTCACCAAAGCGTTCTCGCGCAAGCCCGCCAAGATTAACATAGCCAGCGTCCTTCATATCGGTTGCACGGTAATCACCTATATGGGTGTTGTGTGCCCATACGATACATTTACTTTGTTCACCAGCGCGACGTAATAAAATATCTAAAGTATCCATCATGTGATTATCGCGGACGTTCCAGGACTCGGGTCCACCAAAGATCATTGCGCGATAGTAGCTTTCGGCATTACTGATAATACGCGCGTTTTGTTGGGCATCGAATAGCTGGTCATCCGCTTTGCTAAAGTCATTGATTCTCACTGTCAGCAAATTGCGAAGATTGCTAAGGACTTCCTGACGACAACCTTCAGGAAACTGAAGCAGATAGCGTGCATACGCTTTTTCATCACGGCTAAAAGGATCAAAGCAGGCATAGCGTTCTTGTAAAATGCCTGCAAGTTCGGGTCGGTTTTGCTTAGCCCACGCATTTACGGAATCTATTGATTCAAATAAAGAGTAAACATCCAAACCATAAAATTCGGTTTTTAATTTCTTCATTGATTCGATCAAACGTGCCGTTTCGTGATTGGCCCACATCCACGTCGGCCAACGCTCAAACTTATGCATGATATCAATGGCGCTTCGTTCCTTTGAGTTTCCCAGTGCATATTGATTCAGTTGTTGGCACGCAGGCCAGTCGCCTTCAACCGCGATAAACTTAAAGCCATACTCTTTCATCAAACGCTCAGAGATATAACGACGGATACTGTAGAACTCTTCAGTGCCATGACTGGATTCGCCCAGCATCACAACTCGCGTTTTACCCAGGTGGTCGATCAGCGCTTCCCAGCTTTGAGGGCCTCGAACGGGCATGCTACAGTCTGCGATTTCTTGCACGATATCGTCAGGTCCCGAATTTTTGGATGCAGAAGAATGATGCGCAGAATGTATTTTTCTTTGTTGCATCAAAGTTTTCACTTCGTCATCGCTGACTTGATCGAAGTTTTGATACCATTCGCCGACGGCGGCAAAATTTTCTGGTGTTTCAAGGCAGATCACGTCATCGGCAATAGCTTGTAATTGATAAACTGAATCACGTGCTCCGACGGGTGCAGCAACAATCACTTTGGCAGGATTTTTAGCGCGAATGAATTTGATTGCGGTAATTAAGGTTGTACCTGTCGCGATGCCGTCATCAATTAACAGAACTGTCTTGCCAGCAATATGCAAGGGTGTTGCAGAGCCGCGCAAGTTTTGCATTTGTTTGCGGATTTCCTGAATTTTTTCATTAGCAATTTCCTCGATGGCCATTTTATTAAGTCCATGCAGCGTTAGAAGACCTTCATTTAATATCGGTTTTTGATCTTCAGACACAGCCCCAACAGCATATTCAGGATTGCGAGGTGCTCCGATTTTTTTCACCATAATCAAGTCGAGGGGCGCATGGAGTTTTTGCGCGACCTCGAAGGCCACCGGAACGCCACCTCGAGGTATCGCAAGAACAACGGGATGCTGCGCTTTGAATGAAAAAAGGCGTTCAGCAAGTTTTTTTCCAGCATCAATGCGATCGCTAAAGATTTTCATAGAACCTTCTTGGTGATGAAACGGGTGCGATAATCAAATGATAAGAACACCACAGGAAATTTCAATGCGACCTTCGCCGTATGTCAGATAACGTTTCTGATTCGTAAATGGTCATCACAAGAAGCTGTTCGTATCCTTGAAGGAAATGAACGGTAGGAGGTGTCTATGGGACAATGTGAGACTTGTGGAAATCATTATAAAAACACATTCAAAGTGACGATGCACACTTCTACCCATGAGTTTGACTGCTTTGAATGTGCCATTCACATGTTAGCTCCGGTTTGCGCGAGTTGCTCTGTGCGAATTCTAGGCCCCGGCGTGGAAGAGGGCGGAATGATTTATTGTGGCGCACACTGTCTGCGTATGGCAGGACACGAGCTTTATGTGAGTGATTTAAACACCCCATCACCATAAAAATTTGCTGCGAAATCACAGTCACAGAGCTATAGTGGGGACTTTCAAGGAAGTCTCTTTTGTATCAGCTGCGCCCTTATCAACAAGAAGCCGTTCAAGCGACGCTGCAACACTTTCGTGTTGAGAAGTCACCGGCTGTCTTAGTTTTGCCGACGGGTGCCGGCAAAAGCTTAGTCATTGCGGAATTGGCGCGTTTAGCGAAAGGTCGTGTGTTGGTTCTGGCCCACGTCCGTGAATTGGTAGAACAAAATCACGCCAAATATATTTCTTTCGGCTTAGAAGCAGGAATTTACTCGGCAGGTCTGGACCGTAAAGAGATGCATCAGAAAGTTATTTTCGGAAGCATTCAATCTATCGCACGGGCACCTGAAGAATTCTTTCACAACTTTTCGTTGATCGTCATCGATGAATGTCATCGTGTTTCGATGGACGGAGAGACGCAGTATTTGCAAGTCATTTCTAAACTACAGAATTTAAATCCCGGTTTATGCATTCTTGGTTTAACGGCGACACCTTATCGTCTGGGCTTGGGCTGGATTTATAATTATCACGCGCAAAAGAAGTTGCAGCAAACCACAGAAGATCGTTTTTTTAAAAAATGTATTTTTGAGCTTTCGATCCGTTATCTGATTAAGAACAAGTTCCTGACTCCACCGGTTAAGATTGATTCACCGGTGGCGTGTTATGATTTTTCGACCTTAAAGCTTCAGCAAGGCCGCTTCGTGATGGCGCAGGTGGAAGCGCTTCTGAAAGATCAAAAGCGTATTACGCCGTTGATTATTAAAAATATTATCGACATGGCTCGGGATCGTGAAGGGGTGATGATCTTCACAAGTTCTGTTAATCACGCCATCGAAATCATGCAGTGTTTGCCTCCGTATGTTGCTGCCTTGGTTGTGGGCGATACCGCTGATGATGAACGTGACGAGATCATCGAGGCCTTTAAACAGAAAAAATTAAAATACCTGGTGAACGTGTCGGTCTTGACGACGGGATTTGATGCGCCTCACGTGGATGTTATTGCGATTCTTCGCCCGACAGAGTCGGTGAGTTTGTATCAACAAATTATCGGTCGTGGCTTGCGTTTAAGTCCCGGCAAAACCGATTGCTTGGTTCTGGATTATACAGGACAAGATCACGACCTCTATTCGCCGGAAATCGATGACGATAAACCTAGCGATAAAGCTGTACCTGTCGAAGTGCTATGTCCAAAGTGCGGTGTGACGAATCACTTTTGGGGTTTGTTAGATCCCGACGGGGAGCTTGTCGAGCATTATGGCCGTAAATGTAAAGCCGCGTTCGAAGATCCCACGACCAAAAAGATGACCGAATGCGATTTTAGATTTCGGTTTAAGAAATGCGATCAATGTGGCGAAGAAAACGATATCGCAGCACGAGTCTGTCATAGCTGCGATCGCATTTTAGTCGATAACGATAAAAAGTTAAAAGACGCTATGATGTTAAAAGATGCACACGTCATGCGTGTTGAAACGATGTCTTTAGAGCAGACCTACGACAAAAAGGGTCATCTGCGTCTGGAAGTCCGTTATTACGATGCCGATGCCCAGGTCTTAAAAGAATATTTTTATCTCAGCACGCCTGAAGATAGCCGCGCATTTTATTTTAATTTCACTCGCATGCACAATCGTTTGCCTGAACAGAAGTTGGCAATCCGTTCTGTGGCGGATGCGATACATAACAAAGATAAATTCCGCATTCCGATGTTTGTGATCGCGCGCAAGCAAAAGCATTTCTGGGCGATCCGCGAAAAGATTTTTGAGTAATCGCATATTTGAAATTCCACATGCACATTTCATTTTACAGCCAGACTTCGAAAACCTTGGCTGAATTTTCGGTTGGTGCTTCACTTCACTGGTATCAATAAAACCAAACAAAAAAAGGGAGTGTACTATGAAGCATTCAAGACTTCTGTGTGTGGTCGTGTCTTTAATGATGACCGTTATGATGTCCTCGGTGGGATTTGCGAATTCAGCGACGAAAGATGTGCAAAAAACGATCGTGCTGGTACATGGGGCCTTTGCTGATGGTTCAAGTTGGAGTGCCGTTATTCCACTCCTGCAACAAAAAGGGTATAAAGTCGTGGCCGTGCAAAATCCGCTGACTTCATTAGCGAATGATACGGATACGGTGAAGCGTGCCTTGGATAATCAAACAGGTCCAGTCGTGTTAGTGGGACATTCCTGGGGCGGAATGGTCATTACAAATTCTGGTGATCACGACAAAGTAAAAGCCCTTGTGTATGTGGCAGCCTTCGCCCCAGACGTGGGAGAGTCTGCGGCAGCGATGTCAGCTAAATATCCGGTGACTCCAGGCTTCAGTAAGCTTGTCGCGGATGCAAAGGGTTATTTCACTTTACCAGAAGATGCGATGAAAGATGATTTTGCTCAAGACCTTCCCGAAGTCGTGACGAAAGTTATGACGGCAACTCAAGGGCCAACATTTGGTGGTTGTTTTGCGGATACTCCAACAGTTGCTCCATGGAAAACCAAACCATCGTGGTATATCGTTGCTGAAAACGATCGCATGATCCAGCCAGATATGGAGCGTGATATGGCGAAAAAGATTAACGCTAAAGTCACAAGTCTAGCGACAAGCCATGTCCCTATGCTTTCAAAACCAGTTGATATTGCAAACGTGATTATCGAAGCGGCTGATTCAATTCAATAGTCCTAGATCATATGACGACATCGACGACCTCGAAGTTGTGTAATCTCAAAATAAGAACTTTGAAATCGGACCTTAACGAAGGCAGCATCTAAAAAGGCTGCCTTTCTTTTTTAATCAAAGAGGTTTGCCTGAGTTTCTGATCTGAGAACGCAAAGCTAAGAGTGAAACAGCATTTTGATTACAATCGTTCCGTCACTTTCCGGCGAGTCTACTTTTAAAGATTTTTTTATTTATATATTCAAAGTTATTAAGATTTCTTGAAGAGATCTGATTTTATTCAGGTTCTTTAGAGCACAAGTGCGACTTTTCTCATAAAACAAATTTCGATTTGATACGTTTTCATTACATCGAAAGAAATGGACTCTGGAGACAGTTAAAACTGTGTAACGATCCATTACAAGTGCTATATGTCCGTTGTCAAAATCCGACAAGTATAGCGTGGAGGATATGAAATCATGAGCAGTACTGCACGTAAAATCGATTTTGAAACGCAGCCAGAACACAGCGAAGACATCAATGTGATGAAGGAAGAAATTAAAGCCTTGAACCGCGCGCAAGCGGTGATTGAATTCGATCTTGACGGAAGAATTCTAAATGCGAACGACAACTTCCTTGCGACAGTTGGTTATAGCTTGGATGAGATTCGCAGCAACCATCACTCTATGTTCTGTGAACCTGCTTATGCCTCAAGTCCTCAGTATCGCGCTTTCTGGCAAGCCTTGAATAAAGGTGAATATGTTGCTGGCGAGTTCAAACGTTTTGGTAAAAACGGTAAAGAAGTTTGGATCAATGCTTCTTACAATCCCATCTTTAATGAAAACGGCGTGCCATTCAAAGTGGTGAAGTTCGCGACGGACGTCACGAAACAAAAAACACAACAATCTGAATTCGAAAGCAAAATTAATGCAATCAGCAGAGTCCAAGCTGTTATCGAATTCCAAAAAGATGGCACGATCGTCACCGCAAATGAAAACTTCACAAACACTGTGGGTTATTCATTGGGTGAAATCCAAGGCAAACATCATAGCATGTTCTGTGATCCTGCTTTTGCTGCCTCTGCTGAATATAAAGAGTTCTGGGCAAAACTAGGTCGTGGCGAGTATGCTGCCGCCGAATTCAAACGTTTCGGTAAAGGTGGCAAAGAGATCTGGATCAATGCCTCTTACAATCCCATCTTCGATGCGGATGGTAAGGTTGTTAGCGTTGTGAAGTTCGCAACAGATATCACAGCAGCAAAAACTAAAAATGCAGAAATCGAAGCGAAACTTGCAGCGATTAGTCGTGCACAAGCTGTCATTGAATTTAATCTTGATGGTTCTATCATTACGGCAAACGATAACTTCACAAACACAGTAGGTTATGCGTTAAACGAAATCCAAGGCCAACATCACAGCATGTTCTGTGATCCTGCGTTTGTGCGCTCTCAAGATTATAAAGACTTCTGGGCGAAATTAGGTCGTGGTGAGTTTGTTGCGGCTGAATTCAAACGCTTCGGTAAAGGCGGCAAAGAGATCTGGATCAATGCTTCTTACAATCCCATCTTCGATGCGAACGGCAAACCATTTAAAGTAGTGAAGTTTGCAACGGATGTGACGGCAGCGAAAATGCGTAACATCGAATTCGAAGGTAAGATGGAAGCGATTTCTAAAGCGCAAGCCGTTATCGAATTTAATTTGGATGGTACTATAATTTCTGCGAATGAAAACTTCCTGAAAACTTTGGGTTATTCAATGGCTGAAATCCAAGGCAAACATCACCGTATGTTCTGCGAAGGTGATTACAGTCGTTCTGCAGATTACGAAAATTTCTGGAAAAAATTGAACAAGGGCGAATTCGATTCAGGTCGTTACTTGCGCGTGGGTGCTGGTGGCAAACAAATCTGGATTCAAGCGACATACAATCCAATTATGGATATGGATGGTCGTCCTTATAAAGTGGTGAAGTTTGCAAGTGATATCACTGAACAAGTGAAACTTGAACAAGCTGTGAAATTGAAAGCAGAAGAAGATCAAAGAAAAGTCGATGAATTGTTAGTGACAGTGAGCAAAGCTTCTCAAGGTGATTTGACAGCGCCAATTACGGTGTCTGGTGTGGATGCTTTGGGTCAGTTGGCATCTGGTATCGATAAAATGATTCAAGACTTGCGCGCAGTTATCGGCAAAGTTGTGATCTCTGCGAATGGTTTTGGCGACTCTTCAAAATCAATTTCAATCCAATCGGATTCAGTGGCTTCAGGTGCCCAAAGCTTGGGTGCGACAGTTGAAGAAATGAATGCTTCCATCGAGGAATTCACAGCTTCAATTGACTCTATCGCTGATAATACGAAAAAAGCGAACGAGCTAGCCAAAGTCACTCAGAAAGAAGCAGAGATCGGTAGCCAAGCTATTGCGAAATCGATCGAAGCGATGGAATTAATCAATAAATCATCTGAAGATATTAGCGAGATCATTAAGGTGATCAGCGAAATCGCAAGCCAAACAAACTTGTTAGCATTCAATGCTGCGATCGAAGCGGCACGTGCAGGCGAGCATGGTCTTGGATTCTCTGTTGTAGCTGATGAAGTCCGTAAACTTGCAGAACGTTCATCACAAGCCACAAAAGAGATTTCTAAATTGATCAACGAGTCCGTAAAACGCGTTGAGCAAGGTAGTTCGATTTCTAAACAAGCCGGTGAAGCTTTCGGTAAGATCGTATCTGGTATCGAAAAAACGACTCAGTCGATCTCTGAAGTTAACGTTGCTGCGGAAGAGCAATCTGAAGCTGCAAAAGGCGTTAGTGCCGCGATCCAACACATCGCGACCGAGTCGGAAAAATCCGCACAGGCTTCTGAAAGTATCGCAAACTCGACACGCAGTCTGGTGAGTGGTGCTGAAGAATTGAATCAAACAGTTTCTAGATTCGTGGTATAAGAATGAGCGAAGCTGCTAAGCATCTATCAGGAGCAACCCTCAGCCGGTTGCTCCTTCTAGTAAAGTCCCATACTGGAATCACGATGGAAGAACGTAAGCGCGAACTTTTGTTCGCGCGTATTCGTCGTCGCCTTCGTGTTTTAAATCTTGAAACTCCAGAGCAATATATCGAGATCTTGGAAAGCAGCGAAGCTGAACGCCAAGAGTTCATTAATGCAGTAACGACCAACGAAACGTTATTTTTCAGAACTCCGTTGGTGTGGGAATATTTTAAAACAGAATTTTTGCCTGAATGGTATGAGCGCAATCGCAATGAAACGATGCGCGTTTGGTCCGCTGCTTCATCTTCGGGGGAAGAAGCCCACAGTATTGCCATGCTTTGTGAAGAATTTAAATTAGCAAATCCTGGCTTCAAATACCGTGTCTATGGTTCCGATATTTCGACAGAAGTATTAGGCGAAGCAAAATCTGGAATCTTTAAAACCAAAAATATTACAGAGCTTAAAAACAAATTCCCGGATTTCTTTGCAAAGTATTTCAGAGCTTTGCCGGATGGGAACTATAAAGCGTTAGAAGTTATTACGAGCAATATCGAGTTTTCGGTTCACAATCTTCACACTCGTTCTCCGAAAAGTCAGTTTTATGACATCGTTTTTCTACGCAATGTTTTGATTTATTTTAGTGATAAAGATCAAGAACTTGTTCTGCACAATGCCCATGGCGCTGTTAAGCCAGGCGGCGTGCTGATTGTCGGAGAGTCCGAGTCTTTGTCGCGCTTAAAAACGGAATTTACGTTTAAGAGACCACTTATCTATAGCAAGGCGGCTGCTTGAAATTAGAAGAGCACCACGTAAAGATCGGTCAGATTAAAGTTGGCACCGAAGGACATATACTCAAAGCGGTCCTTGGATCTTGCGTGGGGATCGCATTGATTTGGAAAAAACAAGGGAAGTGCGCGCTTGCTCACTGTCTGCTTCCATATCCGTGCAATGATAAGACCGGCACAGACGCACGCTATGTGACGGAAACTTTACCGCGCATGCTTGAGCAATTGGGTGCCACGAAAGCGGATTATTCAGATATTCGCGCGGTGATTTGTGGTGGCAGTCAGATGATGGAAGTTGAACAGCAATATACGAAGTTCACAGTGGGCCCAGAGAATTTGAAAATCGCACAGAAGTGCCTGCAAGATCAGCGTATTGAAATTATTGCGATTGAGCCCGGTGGTAATAAAGGGACGAAGATCACCGTCGACTGTGGGGCCGGTTCGTTTGAAGTTGAAAGATTAAAAAAGATAGCTGCTTAAAGAGGACGTTTAATGGAAACAGCAACGCAAAATTCAAAGACATACAGCTTGCAAATGTTTGCCTCATTTCGCTTAGGGCTTTCAGAGCTTGCGATTTCCGTAAAGTCTTTGCAAGAAGTTGTAAACTATCCTGAAAAAGTAACGACGGTGCCATTGGCTCCTCCTTATTTAACAGGCATCTTCAATTTGCGTGGAGCTGTCGTACCTATTATTGATGTTGCTAAAATGCTTGGCATTGAAAGCGATAAGAATGCCTTGAATCGCAAAGTGGCCATTATTTCGTCAGATAAAATTCGTGTAGGATTGTTGTTTGATGCGACTTCTGAAATCTTGAATGTGCAAGAATCAGATATTTCAAGTTTCGAATCGGATCCTGCAAGTCCTCGTGCCGCAATTCAAAGCGTGTTGAAACTTAACGGCGGAGATCGCTTGATTGAAGTGATTGATCCCGCAGCGTTATTTAAAATTCAAAATATCAAAGCATTGATTGAACAATCTAAAAACCAAGTGGTGGAAGTGGCACGCAGTAAATCCAAACGCTGCCAGTGTATTACTTTTAAATCCAACACGATGGAATTTGGTTTGGATATTTCCGCAATCAGAGAAATCATCAAAGTTCCCGAAATCAAACGCAGTGTCTTGGCCGTTGATTATTGCCTGGGGATGGTGAACTTGCGTGGTATGATCATTCCGATTTTAGATTTCGCGAAGTTTTTAAAACTCAGCGACGAAGGCGCCAAAGACATCGAATCAAAACGCATTGTCGTCATGAAGGTGCACAACATCCAAGTGGGTTTCCTGGTTGATTCAGTGGATAGCATCGTGACTTTCTTTGAAGAAGAAGTTTTGCCGATTCCTTTGTTTCAGCAAGAACGTATGGACATGATGCGCGGGATGCTTCCGTATGAAAAAGCTCCAAATGTTATTTTCTTGAATGAACAGCAAATTCTTTCAGATCAAGAAGTTCTTGATATTACTCGCGGCCACGCGTCTCTTTATGGCAAAGCTGAAGATACGGCTGCTGCGAAGAAAAAAGCAGGAGATCGCAAGCCTTATATCTCTTTCAAGCTCGACTATATGTTGTCGAGCCGTCTTAGCAATATTGATGAAATCGCAAAAGTCGAAGAAGAACTCATGCATCCTCCAGGTTATCCAAGTTATGTTGTCGGCATGATGAAAATGCGTGGCGATGTCGTGATGGTCATTGATTTGCGCGGTTATTACGGTCTGACTCCGACAGAAAATCCAATGAACTCGCGCGTTCTTGTGGTTAAGGGCGCAAAGGGCAAGTTCGGACTGCTGGTTGATTCGGTTGAATCAATCGACACGGTCGATGAAGCCAATAAAGTTAAAATCCCGATGTTCCTTGCGAAAGATATCGCCAATCGTTTACAGGGCGATATGAAAGAGGTCATCGAGATGGTCGATATTACTGGGAACAAGAAGACATTCATGATCCTTGATGTTCCAGAGCTTTTAAGCAAACTAGAGGCAGCGTCCGCTGCCTAAGCTTTAGACACCCTCGAAATATATTCCTTAGATTTAGGAACCTCAGCGCTCTTCACAAAAATGAATTATGATGGCGCATCCAATTTTAACGGAGGTTCCTGTGAGACTTTTCGATCTTGGTTGCCTAGCAAGCTTCTTTACTGTGCTTTCTGTAACGACGGTTGCTCATGGTGCTCAACAACAAGCGACACCTTTAAAGCTTAACAATCAAATGGTATCCGTCACTGGACAAGCTCGTGCATCGACTAAATTCGATGTGCTTGCGTTCTATGTTCCAACTTCTAAATACGATAACAGCCAACCTGAATCTGTATGCACTTTCAAAGAAGATGCATGGAGCATGGGTGGTAACGAAAAATCAGTGAAGATCCAAGTGACTGTCGGTGCTGACGGTAAGTACAGTATGCAAGTGCCAACAGCGGGTGTGCGTGGCAAGTGCAACTACTCTTTGGATTCAGTATTTGCTTCGGTCGAAGATGGCGACGTCTATGAAGCTTTGAAATTCCAATCTTCTGCAAGCGTTAAAAAATTGAATGATGATCTTGCGGATGTTGGTGGTGCAGGCGAAATTCCAGCGCTTTCATCTGTCGGTTCTTTGTATTGCCAATTCGCTTCTGAATACAACACAGGTCTTTGTTATAAAGCCGACGGTAGCCTTCCAGATTTAGCGAACGAAATTTCTTCGTCACCAGCGTCTTATACTTTGGATATTAAAGACGTTTCTGAACTGCCAGAGCCGAAGTACTAGTTGGTTCTTAAAAATTGCTGAGATTAAAAAGGAAAAGGGGATGATTGCTCATCCCCTTTTTTAATATAAACGCGCCGAAAAAAATTAATGTTGAGCGTTCGAGTAAATGCGATCTTCGAATGCTGCCAGGGCGGCTTTCGCCCCTTCACCCATCGCGATCACAATTTGCTTGTACGGAGTTGTCGTAACATCACCCGCAGCATAAATGCCTTGGATCGATGTGCGACCTTTCTCATCCACTATGATCTCACCAAATTTTGACAAGTTAACAGTGTCTTTTAAAAACTGGCTGTTCGGTACCAAGCCGATTTGTACGAAGATACCGTCTAGATCCATTTTCTCTGTGGTATTCAAAGAGCGATCTGTGTACTCGATCTGCTGAACCTTATTACCATCGCCCAAAACTTTCTCAGTTCGTGCATTTGTAATGATCGAGCAGTTCGGTAGAGATTTTAGTTTATCGACTAAGATCTGATCTGCTTTCAAAGTGTCGTTGTATTCAAAAACCACAACTTCACGCACGATACCCGCAAGGTCGATCGCTGCTTCAACGCCTGAGTTACCACCACCGATAACCGCAACTTTTTTTCCTTTATAGAAAGGGCCGTCACAGTGCGGGCAGTAAGCAACGCCGCGACCGAGATAATCTTTTTCACCTTCAACACCCAACTCGCGCCATTTAGCGCCCGTTGTAACGATGATGGAATCTGCTGTCAGATGCTCACCACTTTCAAGTTCAATCGCTTTTACTTTGTCAGTGTGAACTTTTTTAACTCGGCGATTTTCAAACACACGAATCGGATAGCTTGCCACGTGTTGATTCAATTGCGCTGCCAATTGAGGACCCTCTGTATAAGTGACAGAGATCAAGTTTTCGATACCTTTTGTTTCTTGCACTTGGCCACCGATTTTTTCAGTGATCATTGCTGTCGACAAACCTTTACGCACGCTATAGATCGCAGCCGATGCACCCGCAGGGCCACCACCGATAACCAAGACGTCAAAGTGACCCAAGTTTTTGTTCACAGGTTCAGAAGGTGCCGCATTTTCATCAACACCGAATGTTTTTTCTAGCTTAGCTAGAAGATCCAATAGTGAAATACGACCCGAATGGAACATTTTAGAATCAGCAACTAAGCTTGGTACACCTTGGATACCCAGTTTTTGAATATCGTCTTGTACGTAACCACCGTCGATGATTTCGTGTTTCATGCTACCGTGAACTAAAGCCATTTGATTCAAAGCTTGTACAACTTCAGGACAGTTTTCGCATGTCAAAGAGATGTAAGATTGAACCGTGATATTTTTATTTAAACGTTTTACGCGATCCACGATCACGCTATCAAGAAGCTTACCTTTACGGTTTGTATTCAAGATCGCAAGAATTAATGAAGTGAATTCGTGACCGCCAGGAATCCCTTTGAAAATGATGCCTGTGTGTTTGCCCTCATAGTTAATATGAAATTGTGGCATAGGGCTTGTGCCAGTATCGTTTTTACGCAAAACGATTTGCGAAGATGTGCTAGCAACATCTTGAAGCATGTCGATAAGATCTTTTTGATCTTCATGAGCGCTGTTTTCGTAAACAAGTTCTACGGGTTTATCAAGAGCTGCGAAGACCGAGGTAAGTTGTTCTTTAAGAGAAGAGTCTAATGACATAACAGCCTCCTTAGAAAGGGAACAGTCAGAGCGGATACAGAGAGAAAAAAGGGTCCCCACCAATTAGGAAATTCAGGAGCGGCGGGGACCACGAGGTCTAATACAATCCGACTTCGTCGGAGCAGGAACTAGATTTTACCAACTAGGTCCAAACCAGGTTTCAAAGTAGATTTACCTGGAGTCCATTTAGCTGGGCATACTTCGCCTGGGTTTGCAGCGATGTATTGAGCAGCTTGAGTTTTGCGGTACAACTCATCAGCGTTACGGCCGATACCGTTGTCTTGAACTTCTGCCAATACGATTTTGCCTTCTGGGTTCACCAAGAAAGTACCACGGTAAGCAAGACCTTCTTCTTCAATGTGCACGCCGAATGCGCGAGTCAATTGGAATGTAGGGTCAGCCAACATTGGGTATTTGATTTTTTTGATTGTGTCAGAAGCATCATGCCATGCTTTGTGAGTGAAGTGAGTGTCAGTAGAAACACCGTAAACTTCTACGCCGATTTTTTGGAAGTCAGCATATTTATCAGCCATGTCACCCAATTCAGTCGGGCAAACGAATGTAAAGTCAGCTGGATAGAAGAAGAAGATTGACCATTTACCTTTAAGGTCATTTGAAGTCACAGTTTTGAAATCACCGTGGTGGAAAGCTTGAACTTTGAAATCAGGTACTTTTGTGTTGATGATAGTTTGCATTTATTCTCCTTAGAATAAGCTAAATGGTTTTGTGCATATCTTTCGTGTTTTAGATTAGCGGAGCAACCCTTTTTAAGGAAATCGATTATAAATATACATTGATAGATATTATCTATTGCGTTAAAATGGCTTAAATAGGAGCGAATCTATGAATCCTAAGGTGAGCTTTTCTTTGACGCAGCTTGAATATGTGATGGCAGTGCATAAATATGGGCACTTTGCGAAAGCCGCAGAGGCCTGCCACGTCACTCAGCCGACGCTCAGCATGCAAATCCAGAAGTTAGAGGAAGATCTAGGTGTGGTTATTTTTGACCGCTCTAAGAAGCCCATCTTGCTGACGTCCATGGGTAAGAAATTGATTTCTCAAATGCAGACGGTGCTATTTGAGTCGAAAAAAATCGAAGCGATTATTCAACAGGAAAGTAAAGGCTCTAAAAAAGGCAGCCTGACCGTGGGAGTGATTCCAACTGTTGCACCGTATTTGCTGCCTCGACTTTTGCCCGTATGTGAAGAGATGTTTCCGGATATGGAGCTGACGATTAAAGAGCTTCAGACGGAACAGATTCTGTTGGCTTTAGATAATGATGAAATTGACGTCGGCATTTTAGCGACACCTTCGCAAACTCCGAAAATGTTTGAGCTGCCTTTATATTACGAGCCGTTTTATGTGTTGTGTGAAAAGACCCATGACTATGCAGCGATGAAGAAGATCAAATACAACGCCCTGGGGATGGATGACGTGTGGCTGCTTGAAGAAGGTCACTGTCTGCGCAATCAGGTTCTTGATTTATGCTCGATCAAAAAAGGCAAGACCGGCGGTCGTCGTTATAAATTTGAAAGCGGCAGTTTGGAAACGTTAAAGAACCTCGTTGATCTTTATGGTGGTTACACTTTGCTTCCGCATTTAGCGACAGAGCATATTGGTTCACGCAGTCAGTTGGTATCTTTTGATCGTCCTATTCCCGCGCGTGAAATTGGTTTGGTGTATCGTCGTGAACACTATAAAAACGAATTGATAGAAGCTCTGGGTGACGCTATCTTGAAAGCAATTCCCGAAGAGCTGCGCAAGATTCGTCAAAAAGATCTAGATGTCTTACCAATCGCTTAAGGTCAGACCTGAATTATTTGATTAAATTTTCGATCACGTGAATAACGTGGTCGATTTTTTTATTCAGATCTGCTTCTGCTTGTATTTTAGTGAAGCTTTTGTGTTTGCCCCAAACTTGCTCCAAAGCTTTTTCACTCTGTAGGCTTTGTTCATAATTATGAAAACGAGTTTGTGCCAAACCGCCGAAATGTTCGGGCTTCGGGAGCTCCATGAACAACACGTGATCGTACGAATTGAGTTCATGTTGATAATCGACGCCGAAATTTTTAAAATAATCTTCCGGCCCCGGTGGCCAGAAACCAGCGCCGTCTAATTTGGCGCGATCCAAAATCATTGTCGGCGCTGAACTTTTTCTAGAAAAAATATCTTCTAGATTTTCTTGCACAGATAGAATCGCTTTTTGAAAGGCCCGGATTTGTTCATTGTCGGTATGGCTCGGGGCGGGGAAGCCACCACTTAACAGCACAACCGCACTTTCCGGAACCAGTACAACTTTATCACCAAAATGTTTTTGCAACGCTTGCAGCGTCGTACTTTTTCCAGAAGAAGGAGCACCCGTTAAAACAATTTTCGTTTTCTTACGCAATGTTGCCATACCTTAAGTGGACGCTCTTTTCGGGTCACATGCAACCAACACATTCACGTTTAATTCGGCGCGTTCTTGACTTCACTTGTGTGGCCTCTACGATAAAGAAATGTCATTGGGCCGATTGAAGTATTCACATAAGATTTTCTTGGCTATTTTCGCGACCGCGGTTGGCGCAGTTCTGATTGTCTGCGGAACCTTATTCGGAATTTCCTATAAGTACCGTTTCGATGAATTCCGGGATTCCTATGAAGATCACATGGGATTACTTGGAACGGCCTTAGAAAGAGTTGAAGAGTCGCAAGCACAGCTGTCATTGAGCGCAGGATACGCTGTTCGCGAGATGTTGCAAAAAGGCCCATTAACAAACCACCAACTGCAAGACATCGCTAAAGCCCACAACGTCGGTTTGATTGCGATTTTTAATGCCAAAGGTTTGGCAGTTCAATCTTCAGGCTTTCTTCCAACGATCAATATTTTTTCAGACTGCTCCGAGGTCGCAAAATTATTAACAGGCGAAATTGAAAGAAGTGAAACGCCACTTTTGCCAAGCAGTGATGGCACGATCTCGCGCCACATGATGATTGCAACGGCAGACCGCAAACAAGTTATTCAAGTCAGCACGCAGTTTAAAGAGGTGACTCATTTATTGGGCGAGATGGCTCAACATGATGAAGACAATGAGTATATTGAACTCTTTGGTCCTGATCATACCAGCCTTGGCCAGTTACATCGCGAAGGCTTGCCTGACGTCAATGAGCTTGCTCCTTATGGTTCTAAAAAAGATGGATCGTACAAAGCGCCGTCAAAATTGATGGTGGTATCGTCAAGTAATGCACGCACGATCAATTGGTGCTCTGAAAAATATAAAGATGCCCATTATCGCTTGGTGACTCAGGTTTCAACAAAGTCGTTTGATGCGGAAATTCGCCGCGAGCTTTTAGTTTTAATCGGCATGAGCATTCTGTTGATTATCTTTGCTTACTTCCTTGCACGCGCCTTGACGACTCGCTTGCTATATAAACTTCAATCCATCCGTAAAGTCGTTTCGGAAATTACGCACGATCAGGATTATTCTCGTCGTGTCGAGATTTCGACAACAAGTGCGGATGAAATTGACGAACTGGGTGGCAAGTTCAACGACATGTTTGAAGCGATGCAAGTTCATCAAAAGCAAATGTTGGAAGCTGAACGAGATAAAGCGAAATCACAAATCGCGGCTCAAGTAGCTCACGATATCCGCAGCCCGTTGATGAGCATGAGTATGGCGGTGAATCAAATCCAAACCGAACAACAAGATGCCCTGGCGATTCTGCGCAGTGCGATCCAACGTGTTGCCGGAATTGCGAAAAAACTTTCAAGCAGTTCGAAAGAAAAGCAGGAAGAAACAAACGCCGTCGAAATGCCGAAGCTGACATTGCTTGAGCCTGTGGTTGCCAGTGTCGTGAATGAACATCGTATTAAAAACACCGCGAACAACATTGAATTGAAGGGCTTAAGCTTACTGCCGAAAATTTGGACTGTGATTCAAGTGGTTGAATTACAGACGGCCTTATCTAATATGCTGAATAATGCGTTTGAAGCAGGTGCAACACACGTCACTTTGGAAGTTGGACAAGTCGGCAAAAAAGCGCGCATCTCGTTGCAAGATAATGGCAAAGGTATGACTTCAGAAGTGTCCGCAAAAATCTTTGAGCGGGGAGCGAGCTTCGACAAGGCCACGGGCACGGGCTTAGGTTTATACCAAGCAAAGGCCGCGATCGAATGGAGTGGTGGCGAGATCGAGGTGCAATCGGCACCTGGCCAAGGCACGACGTTCGTGATCACTCTGCCGGCAGAGAAAAAACCGACGTGGTTGCCTGAATCCATTGAAATTGATGCAGACACACAGGTTTATATCGTGGATGATGATACAGGTATCTTGAAGTCTTGGAAGGATAAGACCGCGGGAATGGCCAATGTTCATTTTGCATCAAGCAGCCAAGAGCTTGCCCAAATGCAGAATCTGAAATCATGGCCAAGTAACGCGATTCTGATTATCGATCAAAACTTGATGGATGAAAAAGGTCTTGAGCTTATCGCAAGTCTGCACATCGGAAGAAGAGCCTATCTGTGCACTTCGGAATTCGATGAAAAAGTTATTCAAGATAAAGTTAAAAGCGTCAATGCATGGTTGTTACCTAAACCAAGCATTCAGGGAATTGAAATTAAAGTAAGGAACAGCTAATGCGTATTCTTATCGTTGATGACGAAACACTAGTTAGAAAAACTATGCAGGCGCAAATTTCAGCGCCGCACACTGTGACTTTGGCTGATTCATATGAAGAGGCTATTGAAGTTTTGGATCGTCAAATGATCGACCTGGTGTTCACAGATCTTTCTTTAGACGATGGCCCTGAACGTCTTGGTATTAAACTTATCAAAGAAATCGCCAAAGAGTATCCAACGACAGTTGTTATCGCAATGACCGGCCATGATGAAAACCACTTGGTGGAAGAGTGTTTGAAATCAGGCGCTTCGGATTATTTGCTTAAACCTTTCGATGAAAAAACGCTGGCACAAGTGTTAAGAAAAGCGCCGGTGGTGCATCGTTTGCTTCGCAAGAACCAATCATTGAAGGTTGCAGCCGGTTCAAAACTTGTTCAGCACAGACATCTGTACACAAAATCTCCAGCCTTCCAAGCCGTTCTTGAAACCGCTAAAAAAATCAGAGGCACCAATCACTCGATTCTTATTCGCGGCGAAAGCGGTTCGGGTAAAGAGATTATGGCGCAATATCTGTGGAGCTTGGAAAACGACAGCTCTCGTCCGTTCATTGCCGTGAATTGTGCAGCGATTCCCGCGCAATTGGCTGAATCCGAATTGTTCGGTCATAAAAAAGGTTCATTCACAGGGGCAACAGACGCACGCCAAGGTAAATTTGAAAGTGCCGATGGTGGTGATTTGTTCTTGGATGAATTGGCAACTTTAAGCACGGATATTCAAACAAAACTTCTTCGTGCACTCAGCAGTGGTGATATTTATCCAGTCGGTTCTGATGTCGGCAAAAAAGTAAATTGCCGTGTTATCGCGGCGACAAATGAAAACTTAGAAGAGATGATCCGTGAAAAGAAGTTCAGAGAAGATCTATTCTTCCGCATTAAAAACTTCACGATCACTTTGCCACCTTTGCGTGAACGTAAAGAAGACATCTTGGATTTGGCGAATGAATTTATCCGTGCCAACAATTACCGCGATAAATCTCTGTCGAAATCGGCGGAAGCTCTGTTGTTAAGTTATTCTTGGCCTGGCAATATTCGTGAATTGAAATCGGCGATTGATGTCGCCTGTGTTCTGTCAGACGGATCTGAAATTGAAGCGAGCGATATTACTCCGCACCTAGTGCAGTCAGCGCCGGTCTATGATCAGGTTCTTGCGAACAACTCTATCACAGAAATTGATGAAAGAGCGCTTGAAGGAAACTTCAAACACTTGGTCGCTGAGTTTGAATTAAAGTTGATCGACTTTGCGATGCAAAAGAAGGGTTCGGAATCATCAGCAGCCAAATACCTTGGCATTCCACGCAGCACATTAGGTGACTTGCGCAGAAAGCTTCAAGGCTTAAAAAAATAATTTATTGAATCGGCACCAGAATTTCAGTGAGTAGCTGATCTTCTGGGGTCTCGGTCGGATCATTCAGATAATTTTCAATACAGAAATCTGGTCTTAGTTCAAAGTGCTCTTTTTCAAGAACTTCCATGACGGTGTGAAATGCATGGTTGATTTCTGTGTAAGGGCCTTTCAAAACAAAGCGCGCAAATTTCCCGCCGGGAATTTTTCGATAAGTCGTGCCTTTGGGAATAATCATCGGCTTTTCCACGACTTCATAGCCCGCTTGATAAATCATCAACTCATCGCCCTTGTTGTCTTTTTGAATGTTACTAAGAGCAACGCAGCCTTGAATTTTGCTTTTCTCAATGTGGCCATTTGTTAGCGGAAAAAATTCTCGCCACGAAGCGGGAGCTGTCTCTTTGAAGTCTCCTTGCTTTTCGATGTAGATAAAATCCTTTTCCGAACGGTTGATCACTTCAGGTTTCATCGTCAAGCTCATATAAACCTCTCTGATTAAATGCTACGAGCTTGGCAATACACGGTAAATCGAAATATAGTAGACCTATGACACAAAACGAAGTCTTGTTTCCTTTACTTGGTGGAGTCCTGATCGGTTTAGCTGTGACCTTCATGCTTCTGTTCAACGGTCGAGTGACTGGTATTAGCGGCATTATCGCGGGTTCATTGAATGCCTCGGTCGAAGATCTGTGGTGGAGACTGACATTTATCACAGGACTTATCGTTGGCGGATTGGTTTTGCGTTACACCATTCCTGATGTGTTCACCAATACTTCAGGGCGCGACATCGGGACGATCGCACTGGCGGGATTGCTTGTGGGCTTCGGAACCGTGATGGGTGGTGGTTGTACCAGTGGTCACGGTGTTTGCGGGATCAGTCGTTTTTCTCCGCGTTCAATTGTCGCAACGGTGGTCTTTATTTTATTCGGTGTTGTTTCAGTGATGCTGTATCAATTTATAATGGGAGCTGTCGGATGAAAACTCGTGTGCAACAAGCGTTGGTCGCATTGTTTGTGGGATTTGTCTTTTCGCTCGGTCTTGGTATTGCGGGAATGACAAAACCACAAAATGTTATTGGCTTCCTGAATCCTTTATTTTGGAATCCGTCATTGATCTTTGTGATGGTCGGAGCGATTGCCGTGCACGCGATTTCGTATCCATTAATTCGTAAGAAAAAATCGCCGCTCTTTGATGTGAAGTTTCATGTGCCTGAAAGAAAAGACATCACATCAAGACTAGTCATCGGTGCCATCATTTTCGGAATTGGCTGGGGCCTTGGAGGGTTCTGTCCAGGCCCAGCGCTGACAAGTATCGCTTCCGGAGATCTGCGTGTATTTGTCTTCGTGGCAGCGATGATTGTCGGAATGACGTTGTTTATTTCTTTGGAAAAATATTTGCCGTTTAAGAAGTAAGCGTTCTATTTAGAACGCTTTGCTTTTTTCACAGTGGCATTTTTTAAAAGCTGATTCCAGACGGCTTTAGCGACGGGTCCCAACGGTTTCGTGCGCAAACGCATCACATGCAGATCCAAGGTGAAGGCTTTAATTTGTTCATCATCGATGATCACAAGCAGATCTTTTTTGATATCTTTATCGACTTCATTCAAAGGCAAGCGGCCCCAGCCGAAACCATTGATGATCATTTTGTGTTTTAATGAGTGATCCGTCACAAAACATTTTTTTGAATCGCTCAGGACGCCTCTGGAATCTTTTTTCAACAAAGCGCTCTTATCGCCATTCTGTAAAACGACGACCTGAGGGACTTTCTTTAAGGCCTTGGCAGTAAGTGTCGGCAAGTTTTTCGCTAACGACTTAGCGATCACCGGCACCATTTGAATTCTATCGAAAGGCACGCTTTCAATTTCATCACTCGTTGCTGAAAAAGGCGCAATAGCAAAGTCTGCTTCGCCAGAAATGAGGGAATCAACGCCACCATTCATGATTTCTGAGCGAAATGTCACTTCGGTCGGGTGCTGACTTAAAATTGTTTCTTGGAAGACCCCTTCAATAGCTTCAAAGCGCGCCAATGGATCAAGGACGATTGTTAAATAAGGCTCCACTTTTTTAGTGCCCAATTCCTGACCGACCGTGCGCAATTCACGGAATGAACTCAAAGTTTGTTTGGCCCAGTTATAAAAGACCAAACCTTCGGCAGTCAGTTTCGGGCGGTACTCTTCGCGATTGAAAAGTTGGAGATCAAATTCTTCTTCAAGCTTCTTGATCGCGACACTGAGGCTGGGTTGGGTTTTATACAGGTGCTCGGCAGCGGCTTTAAAGCTGCCTTTTTCTACGATCATCTCAAGTGTCTCTAATTGGTCTATTGTCATTCGCAAGCCTCGGAAACTATATAAATGGAATTTATCGAGATAATAGAAACATAGTAATTTTATTGCAAGCTCTTTTCGCCGATAATTAACTTCAAGAGGGAGGCCGTATGTTTGGCAATAAGAAGTTACCTCGTCGCAAATTTCTAATAGGCGCGTTGACATCCATGGTGGGTGTCATTAGCGGAGCAGCGACAATGAAGTCCCTCAGAAAGGAAAAGGGTATGTTAGTAGTAAGAAAATCAAATGATAGAGGATTGGCAGAGCATGGCTGGTTGAAATCACGTCATACTTTTTCTTTCGCTGAATATTACGATCCACAATTCATGGGCTTTGGACCACTGCGTGTGATCAATGAAGACCGTATTGCACCAAGCACGGGTTTCGATACGCATCCTCACAGCAATATGGAAATCATCTCCTACGTTATTTCAGGAGGTCTTCGTCACAGAGACTCGATGGGTAACGTGGCAGTGATTAAACCAGGCGAAGTTCAACGTATGAGCGCGGGAACGGGTGTGGCTCACTCGGAATATAATGACGAAGACAGTAAAGAGACTCACTTCTTTCAAATTTGGATTACTCCGAATGAACGCGGTGTGAAACCTGGCTATGGTCAGAAAAATTTCGAGAAAGAATTGAACTCGCAAAAAATAGTTCATGTCATTTCTCCCGATGGAAAAGACGGTACGATCGGTATTCATCAGAATGCTGATATGTATATCTCTCGATTGAAAAAGTCAGAAGACTTGAGCTTCAAACTTGCTGAAGGACGTAAACTTTGGATTCAGCTTGTGAAAGGTTCTGTGCAAATCAATGGTGAAAGCCTGCAAACAGGGGATGCGATCGCAGCCACTGACATTGGTACGGCTGAAATTAAAGCCAGTGATGATTCTGAAATGATTCTATTCGACCTTCCTTAACTTTGGTGGGCTGCCGAGACTTCGGCAGCCTCCCGAACCCCCGACAAAGCCCTTGCCGTGAACTCGGCAGGACCAGCTTCAGATCGAAATAACGCGTTTTAAAATGAGAAATCGTTGGCACCGCCTGTGCTTTTAAGAATGTCATCAGATCAACAACGAAGTTGATCAAAACATTTTTAAAAGGAGATTTCTATGAAAACGCAATACCAAAACACAATCGGTTTGATTCCTGCGACACCAATCGGAATCAACAATCTGCAAAACATGGTTGCACTTCAAGGCTTGAACTTGCGCGATCATGCACGCTTTCTACAAAATGTCGTGACTGAATTTTTCCCTCACACCTACGGTATGAAGGCTTTGGATCTTGCCGGAGGTAGCGGTGTTTCTGCTGTCACTTTGGCAGAGATGGGTTTTGAAGTCGCTGCGTATGACCTGTACAGAAATTCCATTTCAGTTGTGCAAAAGATCGCGCTTGAACAAAAAATGAATATTTCATTCGCGATGGGTGGAATTCTTCGCCTGGAACAAGTGGCGCAACAATTCGATTTAATCCATGACTGCGAGTGCTTAACTAACACTCCGATGCCAGAAGATCGCATGCGCTTGTTAAAAGCAATGCACGACTCATTGGCTGTGGATGGTAAGATCGTTTTAAAAACGACTATCTTAACTGAAATGTATGATCCTGAAGACAGCTTTGAGTCTGTGCACTTAGATCCAAATTTTATCTTGTGGCGCCAAACTCCACATTGCGATGTTGCAGGTGTGGTGGATAAAAATGGTAAATCATGGACGGCACAAAAACGTATCGCTCCACGCGAAATCATTCGCCAAGAATTGGTTGCTGCTGGATTTGTGATCCTTCATGAAGAAGTCGACAGTCCTGTAGGCAATGCGCCTGCAACTATGAAAGTTGTTTTAGCTAGCGGTTTGAACCGCTAGCTTCTTCTTTTCACAGAAAGTGAATGTGATATGAAAGATCTAAAATTACCAATTCTAGCTTTAATGATGTGCATTCTTTCTGCTTGTACCGGCGGAGGTGGTGGTACAAGCACAAACGAAACGCACACCATTTATGTTTTAAACAATGGTGATGAATCGATCTCTCAATATCAGAGTGTCGGCGGAGTGATCACACCAATGATCACGGCAAAACAACCTACTGGATCGTATCCGGTTGCAATGGTGCTGACGCCATCAGGAAAATCAGCGTATGTCGCGAATGCAGGGGACGACACTATTTCTCAATACGCGATTGGCAGTGATGGTGAGCTTGTGCCCATTAATTTGCCGGTAGTGACGGGATCATTTCCGCAGGCACTCGTCGTTTCACCGAATGGCCAATATCTTTATTCGGTGAATAAGCAAGATGACAATGTCACTCGTTATGAAATTGCGACTGATGGCAGTTTAACGAATTTGGGAAATATCGGTGGATTGAATTTTCCAATTAATATGACTTTTAATACAACAGGAAGTTACGCGTATATTGTCAATGCCGGAGACGACAGCATTGCACAATTCGCAGTCGCCACGGACGGCACATTGACTTCGCTTTCTCCAGCAACCGTTGCGGCATCCGCATGCCCCACAGGTCCTTTAGGTACGGCCAAAACAAATGGCGGCGAGTTCATCTTCACGGTCAGTTGCATGACGGATCAAGTTGAAGTTTTTAAAATTGGAAGTGACGGAACTTTGACGTCACAACAGACAATTGCAACAGGAGTTCGCCCGACAAGTATTAAAGTGCAAGGTTCCTATGTCTATGTGACGAATTCCAATGATGCGTCGGTATCCATGTATGCATTAGCGAATGATGGAACTTTGACGGATTTGACTCCAGGAACAACTCTTGTCGGTGAATTTCCAGAATCCATCGCAACCAAAGGAAACATGGCATTCGTTGTCGATGGAATGTCGTTGTTAATTCCGCTTACGATCTCAAATGATGGTTCGCTGATTCAACAGGCCACAGGCCAGACAACTGGCTTAGGACCAATTCAAGTATTGGTGAAATAAATAAAATCAAAGTCTGTATCCGGTCTTGTTTTCTAAAATCACCCGCGCATGCTTGAGTTATGGGGAGGCGGTTATGCCTAAGAAAACAACTCGCTTAATAATCCTCGGAAGTATCTATCTGGTTCTTGGCGTCTTGGCATTGATATTTACACCGGCGTCGACACTGTTTGCGGTGATGGCCTTGGCGGCAATTTTATTTGTCGCGGGTATTTCGCAAATCGTTTATGGCATTCAAGGGCGTAAGCACGGACAGCTATGGTCGCATATGACTCTGGGAGTACTAAGCGTCGTCTGCGGGATATTGATTGCGCGAAATCCTATCGCCAATACTTTAGGGCTTACTTTGATAGTGGGCTTCTTGCTGTTAGCAAGTGGTATTGCGAAAGTGGTGGGCTCATTTATCGAAGGTACTACGGGCTGGGGCTATTATGCTTTTAATGGTGTGATCTCGGTGTTCTTAGCAAGCATTATCTTGTACACCTTCCCGGCATCGGCATTCTGGACAATCGGAACTTTTGTTGGCGTCGACTTGGTATTTGGTGGTTTAAGTCTGATTGGTTTGGGATTCGCTCTTCGTAATGAACACAAAGAGCTTATGCAAGATATGAGCTTCGCGAAGTCGATGAAACCCATCTCTTACGATGAAATCGAATATCACTATTTCCAAGCACAAGGCAAAGACTGGGAAAGCACTCGCAACAGCGATAAAACTTCAACACCTTTGCACTAGCTTAAAGTTCGCTTGTGGGAACGAAGATAGACAGAAACCCTGCCTTGAAGCGTTTCCACCAGCTTGTTTCCGGTTCATTATCGTAAATAATATTTCTTCCGTCTTCGCTATCAGTCCAGCGAATATCACCGGCTTCATTTAGGCTTAACTTATAAGCAGTTTCAGGAAGCTTTGTAATAAACTGAGTCGCAAAATCCGTCGCCAACTCTGGGCTGTGAACGACAACGCCCATTTCACTGTTTAACTCCAACGAGCGCGGATCTAAATTCATAGAGCCGACAAAAATATTCTTACGATCAAAGACGAAGACTTTGCCATGCAACCCTGATTGCGCCGAGCTTGAACCAATATGGTGTGCGGTCTTCATTTCCTTCGGGATCGAGGGCTTTAATTCATACAGATGCACGCCATCTTTCAATAATGATTTACGTGAATCCTTATAACCTGAAAACACAACGGACTGATCGCTTGAGGCTAACGAGTTCGTTAATACCATTGCCTGCACGCCACGCTCTTGCAACTCTTTAAAGAATTTAAGACCGCTATCACGAGGCACAAAGTACGGCGACACTAAGATAAGTTCCTTTTGTGTGTTGCGAATGTAGGGTGCCAGTTGAAAGCGCAAAGTTGTTTTTTGTTCGTCTGGCTTTTGGTGAAACTTTTCCGGTGGATCGAAATGGACTTCATACTTAGCCCAGTAAGGCGTTAGATCTTTATCCAGCAACTGACCTTTTAAGGCTGTACGCAAAGTGCCCGCATATTGCGATTGCTCGGATTCTGAAAAAGCGTTGAAGGCCTTGATTTTTAAATCAGCAAGATCTTTTTCTGTGGGCTTAAAGTCAGGATTTAAACTTTCAATGGGATAAACGATATTGCTATTCCAATAGGTATCAAACTCCTTCGACAGATCTTGCGCCACGGAACCCATGGCCCATAAATCAAAATCGCCAAAATTGATTTCGTCACTCGCCCAGAAGTACTCGTTGCCGATATTTCTGCCACCCACGACGGCGATCTGATTGTCGGCAATAAAAACTTTATTGTGCATACGTTGATTGATATCGGAATAGCGTGTGAAATCCAGCCAGCGCGCAGTGCGATTAGCAAAAGGATTTACCATACGAATTTCGATGTTAGGATGGGAACTGAGAATCGTTAAAGTCTTTTGATATTGGCCCTGATTTAAATCGTCTAACAGAATGCGCACACGCACGCCACGGTCTGCCGCCAGCAAAACGTAATACATCATCGTGTGTCCCGTCAGATCGTTCGCCCAAATGTAGTATTGTAAATCTAAAGTTTTATCAGCTAAGTGCGCAGAACGAATACGAGCCAGCAAGGCATCTTGGCCAGTCACTAACGGAATGAAAGCGGAATCACCAGGATGCGCATCAGGATTTAAACGTTGAGCAAAGTCATGAGCGATGCGTGTATTGGGATCTGGTGGCAACGCGTAAGAGACGGGGCGATCAGGATTTTTTGGCAGTGAAGAACAGCCAGTACTTGCACAGCAAATTAATACGCACGCCAATAATAATCTCATAGTTTAATTATCGACGAGCGCTTTCTTTACTCACAATATGTTTACTGACAAATCTTAGTAATTAGAAATCTCGATCAAGTTCCAATCAGGATCGCGAATGTAGACCGAATTGATTTTACCGATAGCACCCGTGCGCTCGACAGGGCCTTCTTCGATTTTTACATTGCACTTACGAAGCCAGATGATGACTTCATTGATTGGCGTTTCAGTGATAAGACACAAATCGATAGAGCCCGGAGTCGGGCGCTGTGCCTTCGGTTCAAACTCATGACCTTTTTGATGAAGATTGAATTTTTGATTTCCAAACATCAGCGCCGTGCGACCTTGTTTGAAAGTTTCTTCGCGCATGCCAAGAACTTTGGTGTAGAAGGCAACGGTGTTGGGAATGTTTTCGACAGTAAGGACAATGTGATCAATTCGTGCGATGAAGTTTTCCATGGGGCACTCCTTAGTTATAATCTTGCTCTTATAACGAAGAACTGGAAAGGTCTAACGCACATAAAAAAGGGCATGAATTGCTTCATGCCCTGACCCCTTCTAGTAGTACCAACCCTTTTTCACATTCAAAACCTTGCCATCTTTTGTGCTCAAAAGAATGTAAGATTGTTGTGAAGGAGTTGAGTCACGACCATCTTTTGAAATACTAAAGCTTGATACACTGATACTGATCTTTGGTTGCAAAGTTTCAGAAGCATCGAATGTTTGCACATAGAATGTTCCGACGTAATCTTTGCCACCAGCCGCTTGAATGTATAAAGACTTCGCCGCTTCAAACGCTTCTTGATAAAGAAGTGCCATCGCGCTTTCGTCAAAGCCCATCGGGAAGCGTGCGTCTGTGCCATCTTGATGTCTGATCATCTGAGCAGAAACAGAAAACATCCCTTCAAACGAATCAATGGCGCCATTGAGCACTTTAAATTGTACAGCCGTTGACGGCCAATCAGCACGACCGACTTTCAAATATGCGGTGTAAATTTGCGCCGCTGGGTTTGAAAGTTGTTTGCCATGATAAAGGATTTTAGAAACTTCAATTTGCCCAGGGACGATATATCCTTGGCTACGATCTGCGTAGTCACGATAAGCATTTACTAACGCATTTGCCAAAGGACCTTGGGTTGCAACTTCTTGGGCTGCTGACGCAGTTAAAGAACCAAATACTAAACTTAGAACGATCATCAAATTTTTCATAATATAATTCTCCAAAATAAAAGTGTCAGTGAAGGCTTAAGTGAAAGGCGGGGGTTAGCCGCAATCTCTTTGGCCGATACCTTGAGTGGAAATCACTTCACAAGTCATTTTGCCGTTTTTATCTTTTTTAAGTTTGGTCTCTATTTGGATGCCGTCCAAGCATTCTTCATTCACGCTGTATTCGTAATTGTAAATGCCAGTGAAGCCTTCGTTGGCTTGGATTTCATTGCCGTCTTTATCAACGATCGTCACGTCACCTAATGAAGCTTCTTTGTCTTCTTTATGAGTTTCTTTTTCTGCGGCCTTTGCAGCAACAGCTTCGCAGAGGTCGTTCATTTGTCTGTATGTCATGCCCGAAGTTGCTGAACACTGCATAGGAATGCTCGCGATAAGTTCTTTCGTGTTAACGTCCTGCAAACGAACTTCAGCATTGCCGTTCCCAGAAACAGGGATCGCAAGGCCAACAATGTATTGCTCGTCTTTTTGTTGAATTTGGAAGTAAGCGTAGCTATTTTGCACGGCACCTGGCTTAAAGGTTTTAGTGCCCGGCCAGTTACGAATGACGTTGCCGCCGTTTTTAGTAACAGTAAACGCAAGTTGATAGATAGAGCCATCAGCGGCAGGGCCTTCACCCGTGACATCGACGAACAAAGGACGTTTTGCATCCGTTTTACCAGAGCATTTAAGGTCGCCGGCTTGGGCTTGGACTCCTGAAATCAGCGCCGCAAGGGCTAGAACAGTCGCTTTCATAAAATCTCCTAAAAGGGGTGGGGTTTTGTATGCGAGGACTTATAGGCGGGATTTCAAAAGAAGAGTAATGAATAGAAATACATATATTATACAGGAAATGCATATATTAAATATGACATTCCTTCTAGCCAGTAGGACATAAGTAAAATAGGATGAGCCTGGCTAACCTCATAGGTAGGAACATATGAAATACAGAATTAGTGATATTCAAAATTTCGTAGAAACCAGTTCGTGCACGACGATCATTCAAGCGGCGAAAAAGCTTGAAATCAGTCAGCCGGCCTTATCGGAAAGCTTAAAGCGCTTGGAAAGCGATCTGAGGTATGTGCTGTTTTACCGCTCTCGTACGGGGATTCAGTTAACTCCTTCTGGAAAAGTGTTCTTACGTAAGGCGCAGTCCTTGATGCAATCAATTCAAGATCTGGAAGTTGCAACCGGCGACCAAAGCGTCTTTGCCGGTCGTATGATTACAATTGGCGCGCACATGACCGTTGCCCAGTACTCGATTCCGGCGGCGATAGCGCATCTTAAAGAAAAAGCTCCCGATTATAAGATTGAGATTCGTCACGATCTTTCCCGTAACATTCAAGCCGAGATCCAACGCGGTAACATCGATATCGGTATCGTTATTAACGCCACAGAAGTTCCCGATTTGATTATTCAAAAACTCGCGGTGGATACTGTGGGCGTCTGGGGTCCAAAGAGCAATGAAGAGTTCGATACGATCATCTGCAATCCCAACTTATTCCAAACACAATCGATTCTGAAAAAGTGGTCGAACAAACCGCAACGAATTATCACGACGGACAGTCTTGAACTGATTTGCAAAATGATGGATGAAAAGATTGGCTATGGCATCGTTCCCGAAAGAGCGGTGAAGCTTTCAGGTTTTAATCTTCGTCAGCACACATCTTTGCCAACATTTAAAGACAGCATTTGCTTGGTCTATCGCCCTGAGTTCGGAAAAACTCCTGCAGAAAAACTAACGATTGAAGCTTTGAAACTTGCAGTGAAGTCATAAGGCTGCAATGTCGTCGTTATTTTGAAGGGTGTTTGTTAAGACTATGCTTAATATAGATTAACGAGTCTGTATTGCCGCGAAGGGCTTTGCGGAAGCTTGCTTCAATTTTAGGAAGCGCATTCTTGTGATTTTTATT
Source organism: Bdellovibrio sp. NC01 (assembly GCF_006874625.1). Classification (NCBI taxonomy): domain Bacteria; kingdom Pseudomonadati; phylum Bdellovibrionota; class Bdellovibrionia; order Bdellovibrionales; family Pseudobdellovibrionaceae; genus Bdellovibrio; species Bdellovibrio sp. NC01. Next base: position 2,953,577 of record NZ_CP030034.1, on the reverse strand, counting down.
GATGGCAAAATAGAGTGGTAAATCCACGAACGACTTTTTACTGACCAGCAAAGACTTCTCGAGATTTTTATCCGACGTAAGAAAGCTGTGAATAAATTCTTGCGGCATGATCACATAGTCAACGCGACCGGCTTGTAACATCTTAAGTAGATCGACGTATTCGTTGTTGATCTCGATAATATTCAATTTGCGTTTCTGTCCTTCGGCTTTCAGTGCAAAGTTATTTAAGACAATTGCCCCTTGGAATTTTTTAAGCTGTGATTCGATAAAAGTCGAATTCTTTTTCAAAGCGACAACTTTAAAAGTAGTGAAGGCAATCGGGAAGCTCGTGTTAATCAGATTTTTTGCTTCGGGAAAGTCTTGCGCGCTTCGAATTGGTAAAGCGTCGATTTCGCCATTATCAACCATTGTGGGTCCGCGTTTGCGTGGCGCTTCCGTCAGTTTCACTTCATAACCGGCATCTTTGACGACGCCAGAAATAAAGTCGATCGACTCTTTGTAAGCGGGGATGTGTTCGTATCCTGGAGTCACGTAAAGCGATAATGTCTCTTTCGCCATTGCAGAAGCAGCGGCGGTCATGAAGACACTAACGACAAGTAAAAGACGTTTCAGAAGAATCATGCGATAACTTCAACTTTGTCCTCTTCAGTCGTCGCCGTCAAATCCTTCCATACAGAATCTTTGTGTGGCAAGAAATAGCTATTATTGCTGTGGCATCCATCACGATATGCTGGAATTGTCATTAACACTTCGTGGAATTTTCTTAAGTTATAAAACGGCACTGATGGATAAAGGTGATGCACCAAATGCAGATTCACGTTGTGAGGTGCAAAAATCCACGCTTCAATCGGTCCGCACAAAACATCACGCGAGCCTTTCAATTCATTCACGCGCGAAAGACCATAATGTTCGCTGATATTTCTCAAACGCAGCAATGCCGGCAATACCCAGAACAACGGAAGCATCCAGTACATCAAGTACAGTTTCCATCCGCCAAAGACTGTCAGAGCAACGGCAAGCAGAATATAAAATGCCAAACGTCCATGCTTGGTTTGGTCCGTATCTTTTTTTACCGCCTGTTTAATTTCTGCATCCATCGTATAGCGGGCAGCGCGTTTTAGATTCGCGATCATGCCGAAGCCCAAGAAATCCATCGCGAAAATTTTAAGAAGTTTTTTAGCAGACATTGGGAATTGATAATCCCACAAATCTTTTTGATAGATCACATCTGGATCTTGGGGCGCATTTGTATATTGGTGATGTTGCAGATGACTTAAACGATATAACTCCAGTTGCACGAACAGTGGCCATGACGCCAGAAGGTTTGTCATCCACACATTGGCTTTACGATTTGTCAGAATGCGATAGTGGGCCGCATCGTGGGAAAGGATCGCGATCGCATGTTGGCGAGTCCCGATGAATAACACGGCTAAAAGATAAAGTGCTGGGCTAAAGAATTTTTCCGAAATTACGATCGTTGCTAAGATCAGAATCCAATCAAGTGCGAAGGCGCCGACACTTTTACGCTGATCTAAGACCGACAGTTCACGCAAGTTTTTGCGCACAACTTCTTTTTGGTCAGCTGTGAGTAGTTTTTCAAAACTCTGAGACATAGCAAGATCCTTGGTTAATGCGAAAAATTATTGCAACCGTAATGCCCGGAATTTCAGTGGTCATAAGGATTTAAATGCTCCTCGTAGGGGGATGATTGGCCATTAATTTGACAGGGGCGAAAAAGAGCAACTGAAAGGCAGTTGACAACAAGGTATGCTGCCATTATCTTGCAACCATTCGTTAGGGAGTAATCGTTCAGCACGTACCCACTTCGGTTTACCGGAGTCAACGCAGCTGAAGCTTTGGTCGACATACTGGCACTCGTAAGAGGTAAAGCCCGGCCAATTCGCGAGATCCATATCTTGTTGATGAGACTGACACTGGTAAAGCAATTTGCCGTGCATTCTCATATCGTATCGAATGAATTCACGGCGCAAAATTTAGGAGTTTTTGAAGATGGCAATGTTTATCGAAGTGCTCATCATGGGTTTGATTTTGTGCGCGGATTCTTTTTCAGCAGCGATTGCAATGGGCAGTCGTCCGTTCACGCGCAAAGACGCAATTAAGTTCGGTCTATCGTCAGGGGGCGCTGAAGCTATTGCAACATTTGTTGGTTACTGGGCGGGTGCGAACGTTATCAGTCTTATTTCTTCAATCGATCACTGGGTTGCATTCGGTTTGCTTGCAATTGTTGCGATTCACATGGCGATCGAAGGCATTCAAGAATTGCGCGGTCACGGCGGTGATGAAGCAGAAGAAAAGGTAGAGTTCCATTCCTTCGCAAAAGTTTTGTTGGTTTCTTTTGCAACAAGTCTTGATGCCTTTGGTGTTGGTGTGAGCTTAGGTATCGCACACAAACCGATTACGCCATTTATCATTTCAATCGGTCTGTGGGCGTTTGCTGCAACGATCGTAGGTTTGTATCTTTCAAGAAAGCTTTCAGACAAGTTCGGTCCAATTTTCACTCTGATTGCAGCAGGTGTATTGGGTTACATGTCGATCCAAATGCTTTCGATTTAGTTTTATCTAAAGTTCGACCAGAACTTTGAAACCACCATAGGACATGCGCATCGGATTGAACGGCATGTTCTTTGGGTCTCCCATCTCTTTTGCTAAGCGCGGATCGTTCATCACTTTTTTATTGATTCTGTTGCGATCCGCTTTCGACTTGTAAGTAATCCATGAAAAGACAACGACTTCATTGGGCTTCGTCTTTGCCAATTTGGGAAAGGGAATTCCGGCCATGACCTTAGGGTCTTCGCTGATGCATTCCACGTAATTAAGAGCCCCGTGTTCGCGCCAAATCTTGCCAGCCTTTTTTGCGATAGCTTTGTATTGAGTCAATTTACTTTTTGGAAGTGGAATAACGAAGCCATCGACATAAGCCATAAGAATACTCCTTTGTGTTTGTTTCATTTTTGAAGAGCGCCTTCATTTTGACAACCCTTTTTGGGCAAAGACATCGTTCGCTGAAGAGATGCATTTTGTCACAAGTCTGCTTGCGTAGTTCGATTTTAAAACTCTTTGGCGCAGAATGAATTTCTATTGACCAAGGAGTTCAGGATGCTTTCACTTTTTTTAACTCTGTCACTGGCTCACGCTGCTGATAAAGCTCCACCTTCGATGACGTTAGAGCATGCAAAGAAAATGATGAGCGCCGCCGAAGCTTACGCCAAGGGTAAAAAGGTTCCTTGTTCCATCGCGGTTGCGGACGACACGGGGTATCCGGTAATGATGGAAAAAATGGATAATGTCATGATGGCTAGTACGTCGCTCGCGCCCGAGAAAGCGAAAACGGCTGTGATCTTTAAAAAGAACACGGCAGATATTGAAAAAATGATTAATGACGGGCGCACGGCGATGGTGACTGCAGGAAATTGGACGCTCATGCAGGGTGGACTTGTGATCTTGCACGACGGGAAAGTGATTGGGGCCATTGCTGCCAGTTGTGACGTAAAAGATCAGGACATTCCAGTTGCTCAGGCGGGGCTGGATGCATTTAAACCCTAGTCGGGACAGTATTTTTGGCTCTGGGTGCCAATAATCTGTGAATGAACAAGATCTTGATTGACCGGAATGCAACTGCCGATAGTCTTATGTCTTGATGAAGACTAAGATCAAATCTGTAAAACATTTATCAAAAACGGATATTGCGGTGATGTACGAAATCATGCAGCAGTATTACGATAAAGTGACGCACGAAAGTTTCGTCGCCGATTTGATGGAAAAGCAAAAAGTGATTTTGCTTTTCGGTACAGATGCGCAGATCAAAGGATTCTCTACGATCCTTGAGCGTGCGATGAACATCGACGGTAAAAAAGTTGTCGCTTTATACAGCGGTGACACCGTATTAAGTCGCGAACATTGGGGTAACGGGGCTTTAGCAATGGCGTTTGGTCGTTATTTGACGAACGTAAAACTTCGCAATCCTTTTACTTCAGTTTACTGGTTTTTGATTTCTAAGGGTTATAAGACCTATCTGTTGATGACCAACAACTTTCCTGAACATTTCCCGCGCTATGAAGTAGCGACTCCGGTGTCGCATTTAAATATCATGAATGCTTTTTACGAAGAGCGTTTCGGTAAAAAATATTCTGCGGCGGAAGGTTTGATTCGTTTCGAAAATAATACCAGCGCGCACTTAAAAGATTTCGTCGCAGAAATCACGGAAGAGTGCCGCCAAAATCCACGTATCGCTTTTTTTGAAAAAAGAAATCCTGATTGGAAAGAAGGCGTGGAGCTTGCCTGTGTGGCCAAGGTCTCTTTATGGGTGCCACTACGCTATGTTTTAAAAAGAATTAGAAAGGCTTTTATCAAGGATGGAAAAGGGCTTGAGACAGTTTATCATAAGCAATAACGATTCTGCTTATCGATGGCGTCAATTTAAAAATCAAAGTCTTCCGTCTGTTTTTGCATCGGCAAGAGTCGATAGCCTTACGCCTTTTTCTAACACCCCTTTTTATTCTGCACTTAGCGAAGAACAAAAAAATGCCTTCTATAAAGCCTTCATCCAATTTAATGCCGAAGCTTTGATTTTGTTAGAGCTTGTTTTGTACGAAGGTGTTCGTTCCTTGATCACACAAAGACAAGACGCTACGTTGATCGAGGCTTCGCGCAAACTGATGCAAGAAGAAAAAGATCACTCCAAAGCCTTCATTCGTTTTTTACAAAACGATTGTCCAGGCTTTGCATCAACAAGTTATCTGCTTCGTCACAATAAGAAATTTAAAAATAGTTTTTTGTGGCTAGCGCGCACTTACCCTGTCGCGTTGGCTTTACCTGCCGCGAAGGTAGAGGCTTATACCGTTTTTTATGGCAAGGCTTTGCAGAATGCTTTCAGTGATAATGTGAATTCTTGGAGTCAGCTTAACGTTCTGCACTTGATGGATGAAAGCCTGCATATCGGTTATGAATTCGATATGTACGAGTTAGAACTCAGTCAACTTAAAGGACTTAAGAAAGTTTTGGCATTGGCTTCAACACTGGCTTGTATTTTCTATTTGCAGATTTGTTTCTTGATCGGTTGTTCGCGCATGGTGAAGGCCGTCTTGCATACAACGTCTTTCATGGAAACGACAAGATGGACTTTGCGTTTAGGTGGTTGGATATTGCGTGAATTTGCGCCGTATCGTCAAACCAGAAGCTTTATTAAAAATCAATTTCAATCCAGGAAGCCGTCCTTCGGGAATCTTTTTGGTTTCATGTATAAATAGGCAGCGACGATGTTGAAGGAAGATTTCAAAGCCACAGTGGTGAAGTATCATGCTTATAAAAGCAATACGACGTTAGCTATTTGGACGCTTTCGCGTGTGATTGCTTTGACTGCTATGTCTGTGGTGTTGTCACTTTCTTCAATGACGCTGGTATGGCTAGTGGGGCAGTGTTTGTTTGCGATCGCCGTGTTGCAGTGGTTCGTGTTACTTCACGATTTTGGGCACAATGTGTTTTTCAAGTCGGGAACTGCAAACTGGATTTGGGGGCATGTGGCTTCCATTTTCTGTTTGGTGCCGTTTACTCCGTGGAAATTCATTCATGCGCAACATCACACCTGGACGGGGTGGCAAGATAAAGATCCAACAATGGAATCAACTCTTCCACAGAATGGGAATAATTCACGTCGTAAAGTTGCGCGCTTTGCTTGGCGTTGGTGGATTCCAGTTTTAGCGATTTCTTTTTCAGTTAAGAACTTTTGGAATATGCCGCGACTGTTTCGATTATTTCCTCGCACAAAAGAACGCTGGCAGTTCGTATTTAGTTTTTTGGTTATGCAGCTGACCTTCTGGGTGATCTTTCCGCACACGCCACATATCTGGAAGATTTGGACTGTAGGATATTTATTGTTCTTAGTTATCGCGGATCCATTGTTGATCAGTCAGCACAGCCACGTTCCCCAAAAGATCGCGGGCAGTGAAGAAGTGCGTCCCGTGCCGGTGTATGAGCAAGATCAGTTCACGCGCACATTGTTTTTCCCACCGTTTGTATCGAAGTATATTCTATTAAGCTTCGATGCCCATGGTCCGCACCATATTTGGCCAAAAATTCCGTGTTATTTCCTACCGATGGTGAAAGTGCGCTCTGCCAATGATGCCGATTGGTATTCATGGTTGAAAGAGGCAAAAGCGCTGCCAGCAGATCAAATTTTATTTTCTAATCGCGAGGAAACTGGATGGAATATTTAAGCATACATGCGCTGACTCAAGCGATTTTATTTTTATTCGCACTTTATCACTTTGCAGTAGGTATTCCTTCGGTCTTGTCGACATCAGTGATTCGTAAGATTGCTTTGAAACTTTATGCTTTGGAATTGCCGCAGGAGTTGGACCCTCGCTACGAGTACAATCTGAAACCTTTAGGCTTTTACGCGATTTCAATTGCTTTGATGTGCACTCTTGAACTTTTTCAAAAAGATCCCGTTCATCGTGCCGCATTTATGGCGATATTATCGGCATTATTAGTGTTCCGTGCGTTGGGACGTTTTTTCTATCGTGATTTGGTGGAAAAAGCTTTTGCGATCACGTGGTCGCGCAGTCGTATGAATGTTATTTTTAATCTGACTCTTGCTTTCATCATGGGGGGGCTTGCATATGCCACATATTAAACTTGATAACCAATTTCCTGGCATCGTGGGCTTGATGGAGTATCGCCCAGAAACAGGAAGAGCCTTGCGTGGACTTGCACATGCATTGTTGGTGGAAGATTCTTCACTGTCGCGTGCAGAGCGCGAATTGATCGCAAGTTACGTATCATGGTTGAATGAATGTCAGTTCTGCTGTCGTTCCCATTCTGCAGTTGCATCAGCTTTGTTGGATGGCGATAAGTCTATCGTGGAACAAGTAAAGCGTGATTATAAAACAGCTGATATCTCTGATAAAATGAAAGCACTTTTAGAAATCGCAGGACAAGTTCAGAAGAAAGCTTTAGGTGTTTCACCAGAAATGATGGCGAAAGCTCGCGCGGCGGGTGCTTCAGACGCCTGCATTCATGATGCGGTTTTGGTGGCATCAGCCTTTTGTATGTTCAATCGTTATGTGGATGGTCTAGCGACTTTTGCTCCCGCAGAAGAACATGCCTATGACATGATGGCGGTTCGTCTTAAAAATGAAGGCTACTTGAAGGTTTAATGCGCTATTTTTGGTCACTCATCTCTTCAGATAACGGAAAATTGTTGATCGGTCGCAAGCCGCATCTTTTTGCCGTTTTTTACTCTGTGGACCAGACTCATACCGTTGAGCGCAAGTTCTGTATTTCGTGGCTTCCCGATGTCGGCGATTACACATTGTTTGGTGGGCCCGTGAAAGGTCGTAACTGGGGACTAAGAGAGACATTATTGGCTACACCCAAGGACGCATTACCGGTGACAGTGTGGGGACCGGTTGAGGTCTCACAAAGGTTTTTTGACAGAGCATGGGTTTTAAAAAACGAACTCGATGTAAATCGATATCAGTATAAGGTGCTTGATTGGACCGCAAAAAACTGTCGTAATTGCACAAGTGTCCTTGCAGAGTTGGATGCCGACAGAAAGTTTCCAGTGGGAACGAAGTCAGGTCGGATCGCAGGTCGCGCGATGTGGGCTTTTTATCAAAAGCATTATCGAACGCCTGAAGCCGTGCATGCTATTGAAGATTATTTTGAAGAGTTTAAAGAATTTAAGCATTGGGAAAAAGTTTAAAAAATTATGAGGGGGATTTCGTGAAATCAGTACTAGTAGTCTGTGCAGCGACTGTGATGGCAACATCAGCCATGGCTGCAAATCGTGCTCCGCAAAATGCAGCACCGGTATTGCGTGAAAGTTCGTTGGATATTTCAACAACAAGCTATCCTTGGATGAGCTCTACAGAATTCAAAGAAGCCGTAAAAACCGCTCATGACCGTGGGAATCGCAAAGTGGCTTCCAGCGGTATCGACTATGAATCACAAATGTCTGATAACTTGAAAGAGATTCGCGCAAAAATTCTTGCTGTTAAAAGCCCTGCGCAAATCGATTCTTTGATTAATGAATACCAAGCGAAGTTTGATACTTTGGCTCCAGATGCAAAAATGTTGATGGCACAATTAGTGTTGTTGCAACCATTTAAAGGTATCGTTTACAGAATTGCTCCGCTGGCTGCGAAGACTAACGTAACTCACAGTGTGATGTTGTCTTTCGTTATGAGACAAGCGGCACAAATGAAAGTGTACTTCCCAACGGAACAAGCAAATGCCTTGTTCGCTTATTTGACTCAGCCTTATGACGGCGTCGTGCAGTTCAAAGAAGGTGAAGAGTTCCAGGCTTTCCTTGGTGACGTTGTTTACCCAGCAGCTTTGAAGTCTGCTGAAACAATCAAAGGCATTCCAGTTTCAACTCCACTTGTGTGGGATAATAAAATCCTTTACGCAGGTATCGTTGACGCGAATATCGATACACAAGATCGCTACACATTGATCGGTTCTGCAGAAAAATGGGCTTTGTTGGCGGCGAAACAAATGGGCTTGCACTATTTGACGGCGTTCCGTTCTTATTCTGTAAAAAACGTGATGGCGATGTCTAAAGAGATGGGTTCGTTGTACGGCGTTGATGGTTTTACAACGTCATTGTTGCCAAATGGTTCTGTTGACGGTGTGAACAGCCTTGAGCGTACAGCGGTTTTCAAAAAACCTAAGTATGCGGGCACGTTCATTTTGTATCGTGATGGTCGTTTGTGGATGGAGCGTTCGTTCAATCACATGAAGGAAGCTGTGTCTTACTTGCGTATTGCATGGGAAGAAGTGAAAGACAAACCGGCTGCTGAAAACTTCTTGTTGAATCCAGCGTTCTTCGTGGGTTTTGATCGTCAAATCAACAACCACCTGTCAGTTCTTGAAGAGATGGTTCAAGGTCCAACAAAAATCAGAAGCCGTTTGACGGGCGAAACGATGGTTGTCGATCTTAAAGGTTTCTATATGAATCCTCCGAACGACGTGAAGTCATTGTTGCCAACGTCTTTCGATATGACTCAAAAATTCAGCAAAACTCAGATCAAAGTTGGTAAGAGCGCAAAAGCTGAAGACGTTTCTTACTATAACTACTTCCACGGTCGTCCAACTGATTGGAATGTAAATGCTTATAAAACGATCTTCCCAGAGATCAAAAAAGGTTCGGATGTCAGCACAGCAGCTCGCGTTCTTGCGCAGTCTTGGGGCGGTGTTGTGTTAGCAGGTCCATTGCGTGCAGTTGTTCGCTAATGTAAAAGCACATGGAAAAAAGGGGCTTCGGTTGTTAAACCGAAGCTTTCTTTTTTTGGAAAGACGGGTTCATCAAAAACCGCGTTGGGTGTTTACATTTATTGCTCTGGTTACTGTTCTTGCCTTGAGCCAAGCAACGAAAGTCCGTGGGGTCCTTTCAATTTATGAATTGCTGCCTTCGGCTTTTCCTTCTTTGGCTGAACTTAAGAACACCGATGAAAAGTTCAATGACAATCGTTATCTCATCCTGAATATCCTTCCGCAAAAATCACTGACTGAAAATGAGTTCTGTAAAGTGCGTGCGTGGATTAGTCACGAAGCACTGAACAATCAGCACGTCATTAAAGCGTTCAGTATCTTTGACATGCGTGGAATTAAAGAGATCGATTCGAAGATCTTCTATCCGCGCAGTCTTGAGCTGAATTGTGAACAGCCCACGGATAAAACTATTTCCCTGAATCAGTTTGTAAAATCTCCGTGGCAAGGGGTTCTCGTCGATGCGACGAAGGAATCGTTCCTGGTGCAATTTGATTTTGCTGAATCGGTTGTTGATCCTAAGATTCGTGCATTTTCATATCCCATCTTGAAGGACTTCATGGAGAGGTGGGAAGCGCAAGTCGGGAAACCGTTGCAATTGCAAACGGAATTCCTTGGTAGTGCTGCTTATGAAAGTTATCTCGGTAAAGGCAATCGTGAATTCTCGCGTGTGCATTTGCTATTGCTATTTGTGCTATTGATTTTCTTCCGACTCTTTATGGGGACATGGAAAGCGGGATTGCTTTATCTGTTAAGTCTGGTGATCGCATTGATTTGGGTCATAGGTTTAATGGGAGCAGTCGGTGGTAGCTTCGATATTCTGACGAATGCCTTGATGGTGATGATTGCCGTGTCCACGTTGCAAGATTTGGCATTTGTGGCGATGGATTACATGAAATCGACGGGAGTCGCTAGAAAATCCTATCGTCGCTTGCAACTTGCAGGATTTTTCACGTCGTTTACGACGATGGTGGGTTTTGGTTCTCTCGCGATTTCATCTTTGCCCATGATTCGCGATTTCGGAATTTTTGCCGCTTCGGGCGCTTTTTTTGAGTGGGTTTTGACGTTCTTCTTTTTGCCTCTGTTAACAAAACCGGGAAGTATTTTTGAACACTGGGTTTCATATGAAAAGGCCGTGGGCTTTCACTTCGTTGAAAAAATCAAAGTGTTATCGCGCTTTAAGTTTTTACGCTTTCATTGGATTGCTTTCTTTGTCGTGTTGTTGCCGTGGGGATTGCACTTTTATGATGAACCAAAATTGATGTTCCCAGGCTCGCACATCTTCCGTCAGGATACGGATGGATTTATAAAGCAAATGGGTTGGGAGTACTCAGTCAGTGTTGTTTTCAAAGATCCCGATTTCGCAAAAGATAAGATCGTTCTGGCGATGCAGAAAAATCCATTTGTGCAAAAGATTGATACCGCGCAAGCAGCGTTCGAGTCTTCCGCGGGGCATTTGACGGGTTTAACTCGTTCATTGGCTGAACGTGAGTTCTTTAAGATGTGGCGTCCAGATCGTTACTTTGGCAAGAAAGATTTGGAACGTTATCATTTATTTTTAAAGACCTCGGAAATTTCAGACGTCTTAAAATTGCGTGATGAAGTTCACACGCTTTGTGGTGATAGCTGCTATGCCAGTGGCGCCATCATCACCTATGCCGAATTTGTTCGTCATCTTGCGGAAACGCTGTTTGAAAGTCTGTTCGTCAGTTTCGTGTTGGTGATTATCATTTTGTTATTCTTGGCGATGGTATTGGATTTCCCTCGACCGTTGATGGTCGTCTACAGTGCCTTATGGGGACCTGCCGTTTTGTTGATTTTGATCATGGTATTTAGAATTCCGATTAATATGATGACGTCATTAACAGCCTCCGTGGTCTTGGGGCTGACAGGCGATAACATTATTGAATTTATGTTTGCGAAAGATACCATGCGCTTTGATGAAGGCATGGATGCAAGATTTCCCGGCGCGATTGTCACCAGTGTCATGATGTCGACAGCGTGTTTGGTGTTCTTGGCGTCACCGTTTGCGCCACCTCGGACACTGGGCATTTTATTCTGTCTTGGATTTTTACTAAGTCTTTTTGGCGACTACTTCGTTCTTCGCTACCTTTGGAATAAAAAAGTACATAAGTCGTAAGTGTTTAAGGATCGATACTTTTTCAAACTCGGTGCGGGCCCTCGGCTTCACCGTTTCGTTGTGATAGTGCGGAAGCTTTGACCAGTGCATCTTTGGCTGTTCGTGATGCGCAAGATGATAGCCGTTGTTCAGTAAAAAATAATTACCAATTTTTGTCGTGAAAGTCAGAGAGTGATCCAGCTTTGAATCGTAATCACAACCGTCATGCAAAGCGAAGTTCATTAGAATCAATGCATTCATACTTAAAAACCACGGCAGTAAATTGTGCAGTAAAAACGAAACAGGATGCGCGTAAAGCGCATAGGCGATGTAGATGCCCAGTGCGAGGGCTTCAAGGCATAGTGATGATTTACGATAAGTATTTAAACCCGCAAAAAGTGAGCGTGGACGCATTTTCATCGGGGCGATTTGTGCTTTTGCGATGTAAATCAAGGCGCGCCAAAGTCCTTGGTGACCATCCACCAAATGTGCTCCTGCCCAGTCTTTGCCGTTGCAGGGGTTGGGATGATGATTTTGCACGTGCGGCAAGTAAATCATCGTGACGGGGACTCCGGTGCACAGGGATAGCAGAATATTTGCCGCGATATTCAGCGGTGTCGCGCGAAACATCCCCAAATGCAATTGGTTGTGATTGATGGTGAAGCAGATGTAAAAAAAGAGGCACGATGCCGGGATCAACGCCAAACTCCACCAACCAACTGGTGTCACAAGGCCTTCGTACAATAAAGCGGTACTGATGGCCATAAAAGTTAAGCTGCGAAGGTCTTCCCGGAAGCGAAGCATAGCCTAAAATAAGAGGGAAAATCCTCTCTGGCAAATATTAAAATTACGCGCCTTGTAGTCTCGGATTCATGATGACATTAGTGCCCGTTCTTGAATTAAGTAGAGTATGGAACAAATCTTACAGCCTATTGGCATTGCTTTTCAGGATCTTAAAGTTCGCTTTGAAAAATTGGACCCACGTATTCCTGTGGCCGTCATCTTGTTTATTTATTTGTTACTAGGTTTGACAGTTCTGGGCTTTAATCGCTCGCCACTTCAAGCCATCACGACAACAGTGTCTTGCGTAGTTTTGGAAATGGTTCTGACAAGAATTTTCAAAGGGGAGTGGATGTTCCCACTCAGCGCTTTGATCACAAGTTTTTCTTTGTCGTTTCTGTTGAACTATAGTCACGATTTGTTTTTGCTGTTTGTGCCGGTCTTCTTTGCGATTGGTTTTAAGTATTTGATTACCTTTAAAGGTAAGCATGCGCTGAATCCTGCAATGGTGGGTGTCAGCATGTCGTTGTTGTTTTCTCATGATTTGATTACGGCGGCACCGGCCTATCAATGGAACGGTATTGGCGCGATGTCGATCTTCGTTTTGATGTTAGGCTTAATGTTCGTTATCCCTAAAGTGAATAGACAGTGGTTGGTGATTTCGTTCTTATTCTTTTTCACGATTCAAACGGCATTGCGTGCGTTCATCATGCGCCACCATTTACCATTTGAAACTTTGTTCTTAGGGACGTTGTCGTCACCTTCGTTTTTGATCTTTACGTTCTTCATGATCACAGATCCGGCAACGACACCGAAGGATCGTAAGACACAAATTTGGGTTGGCTTCTGGCTTGCGACGATTGATTTGGCGCTGCACTTACGTCAAAGCTATTACACGTTTTTCTATTCAGCATTGATTGTTGGTTCGTTCCGTTTCGGCCTAAATCATTTCCGTGCGGCGCGTGCGATGGGCTTCGGGAACTATTTTAAAGTCAACTTCATTGAAAGCGGTTATTTCAAGCGTCCGCTTGTTTTGGGAGCGATATTCTTTTCAGGCAGTTTCGTTTACGCGCAGTTCATTCACCCGAACTTGTCCATTGAAAACCTAAACTGGCACCTGGAAAAGGTCGAATCGAAACATTCAGGTCTGAACGCAGAAAAGTACGGTGGCCTGTATGAGGATCTTGATCCACGCATCCAACACGTGGCCAAGTGGATTCTTAGCGTTGGTGATGCTGTTGCCGTTGCTGATGTCGACAATGATGGTCGTCAGGATATTTTCTTAACGAACATGGTCAAAGAAAAATCAGAGCGCGCGGCTTTGTATCGCAATGTGGGTGACTTTAAATTTGAGCGTATTCCCTTGCCAATGCTTGATAGTTTCATCGCGGATCCTAAAGTGAACGGCGTTATCAGCAACGCGATCTTTGCAGATTATGACAATGATGGCGATCAAGACTTACTTTTGACGGTTGGTTTTGGTCATCCGATCTTGCTTAAAAATATGTTGCAAGAAACGGGCAAGCTTTCGTTTGTCGATGTTTCTAAAGAAGTGGGTCTTGATAAGCTTTATACAAACTCTTTGGCAGCGACCTTTGCTGATTTTAACAAAGATGGTTTGCTTGATATTTTAATTTTGAATGTGTGGCCTGAAAATCTTCCGGACTATCAAACTCCACATCAGTTGAATCTTTTCCATTTGCCACAGGCTGAATACGAAGGGGATCAACGTCCGTTTAATTTCATGCATGATAGCTGGCACATGTCGAACAATGGCGGCAAGAACTTGCTGTTGTTGCAAACGCCTGATCATAAGTTCGCTTTGCAAGATTCAGATAAGTGGGGCTTGCCGGAAACGCGTTGGTCGTTGGCTGTCGGTATTGCGGATTTCAATAAAGATGGTTGGCCAGATATTTATATTGCCAACGATTTTGGCCCTGATGATTTGTACTACAATCACGAAGGTAAATACTTTGAAAATATCAAAGGCGATATCTTTGGCTCGATTGGTAAGGATACTTACAAAGGTATGAATGTCTCTGTCGGGGATTTCGATCGCACAGGTTGGTTGGGAGTCTACGTTTCAAACGTGCACCATGCTTTCCAGGCAGAGGGCAGTTTGTTGTGGATGTTCTCTAAAGGACAAAGCGCATTCTATCCTGAAGTGACAGAGATGGCGACAGCGAAGGGCGCGTTGAATGAAGACCGCTTCGGTTGGGGTGGTGTCGCCGCTGACTTCGATAATGACGGTTGGGTGGATCTTGGCCAAGCAAATGGGATGGTCGATGATAAAATCGATAGAAAATTCGAATCGTGTCCTGATTATTGGTATGTGAATGAAAAAGTGGCTCGCTCGCCACCAGCAATCCATCGTTATGCAAATAAATGGGGTGATCTTCGTGGTTATTGCATTTATGGAAACGAGCAAAATCGTATTTACCTAAATCGTGGTCCATCACAAAAACCACAATTCGTTGACGTGGCGTCTGCTGTGGGTGTCACAGAGTTGACGAATTCGCGTGGTGTTGCTGCTGCCGATTTTGAAAATACGGGTCGTATGGATGTTATCTTCACACACCAGTTCGGCGAACCGACATTGTATAAAAACGTTTACAAAGGCACAGCAGCCGATGCGAATGCATGGATCGGTTTAGATTTGTCGAGTGCAAACCCGCAATGTAATGCAGAGGCCTTAGGAACACGAGTTGAACTTTTCGTTGAAAAAGAAAATGGCGAAAAATTCACTCTATTCCAAGAGACGCAAGCGGTGAGTGGCTTTTCTGCACAAAGTGATAAGCGTGTGCACTTTGGTTTGGGCCATGGTGTGAAGAAAGTTTCAGCGAAAATTAATTGGTGCCTTATGCACGAGGAAGTTTTCGAAGACTTGAAAGTAAATGAGTACACGAAGTTAACATGGAAAAAATAATGCACAGCCTGCGCGAACAAGACGGTGATTTAGTAAATCACTGGTACATTCTTGCCTTAGAGTCGGAAGTTCCCGCGGGTAAACCGATCAAACGTTATTTGTATGACACTCCTTACGTTCTTTTTAGAAATGAAAAGGGCGAAGTGACAGCATTGCTTGATAAGTGTATTCATCGCGGTGCTCAGCTCTCGTTGGGTACCGTCGAAAACGGCGCCGTTCGTTGTCCTTATCATGGTTGGAAGTTTAATTCAGATGGTCAGCTTATTGACGTGCCTTCTGATGGTCCGTCTGTGGAAGCGCAAGATGCCGTCAAGAAACGCAACTGGTGCACGCATAAGACACCAGTGGTTGTGCAAGATGGATGCGTGTGGATTTGGCCGGGCGATGCAAAGCTTGCAACAGCAGGTCCAAGCTGGCGTTTTCCTGAGTACGGCAATAAAGCTGTCGTGTCTTACTTCATGATCACGGATTTTGATAATGAGGTCACTCATTTGGTTCAGAACTTCATGGATGTGCCACATACCGTGTTTGTGCATTCCAAATGGTTTAGAAATCGTTCGCTTTTAAAAGTTCCGGTCGACATTGCCGTTGGCAATGCGCGTGTTAAAGTTACCTATAACCAAACGCAAGACACTATTGGTTTTACCAGTAAGGTTTTAAATCCCGGTAACGAGCCGATGATTCATATGGATGAGTTCATCTTTCCAAATTTGACTCGGGTCGATTATAAATTCGGGAAAAAGTTTTTTATCATCAATAGTCAATGTTCACCGATTTCGCGTTATAAATCTCGCGTATATACGTGGATTGCTTACGATGTCGGACTGCTCAGTCGCGTGTTTAAGCCATTTATGCAGTTCTATACTCGTAAAGTGATTCAACAAGACGTCGAAATTATGAAAAATCAAGGCGACAACTTCGTGCAGTTTGGTGAAGGGGATTTCAAGTCCACTCAAGCCGATGAATTGCACGTAGCGATCGATCGCATGCGCGTGAAAGGCATCACGAACCGCCACGACGCCCATGAAATCAATTTCAATCGAGAGAGAGAGTTTTGGATTTAAAATCCTACTTCGCTGAAAATAAAGATCTTATTCTTTTTGATTATGCTCGTGATAATCAGAAAGTTTTGGATTTTATGAATGCGGCACCGATGCGTTTAAGTGGTATCGAACTTCTTTACGATCGCAGTCCGTCATTTCCTCGTCTGTTAGAATGCCAAGCTGCCAAATATATGACAGTCATGGGTTGGCAAAAGGAACGTGTTAGCGGTTTCTTTTCGATGTCGGTGCAACAAAAATGGGTTCATGGGCAAAAGGCTTCATGTGCTTACATTGGGGATTTTCGCACGGATGGCACTCGAGCGGCGGCTAAACTTTGGCGTAAGGCGTATGCGGAAATTTTGAATTTAATTAAAGCCGATGAAAGTTTTGATCGACCTCAGTATTTTTTGACGGCGATTTTAAAGAAAAACATCGAAGCGCTCCGCAGTCTGACTTCTAGTAAAAAAGACTTTGGCTTTTATTATGAGTTCTTGAAAGAAGTCGACATGGTGAATGTCTATGGACGCTTGCCGTGGTATCGTTCATCGAAATTAGCCGCTGTGGCGGCGCAACCAGAAGATCTTCCAGTTCTAAAAAAGTTTTTACAGATGAACGAGACGCGCAAACTTTTTGGTGCGATCTTTGATGACAGCGCTGATGATTGTTGGAACTATCGCAGTTCCGCGTGGCAGGGCTTTGCGCTTGAAAAGTTTTTACTTATTAAAAATCAAGCAGGACAAATTGTGGCCTGTACGTTGCCGTGGAGCCCTGGTTTTGCGAAACGCATGACTGTGGTGAAGGCCCCTGTGGTCTTGCGGGCCTTATTTAAGACTTTACGTTTCTGCGGCCTTAATATGCCAGGTGTCGGCGATAATTTAGAAACTATCTATCTAACCCATTTGAATATTCATGAATCTGTCGATGCGTCGGAAGCGGTGAAAGCTTTCGCTGAATATACTTTTAAGTCTGAAAAAGCAGCGCACATGATTTCTTTTTCTGACGAATGGGGATTGCAAAACAAAATTAAAGGCTGGGTTGAACAGCGCGTTCCGGTGTTATTATTTGCGGTGTCTACCGATAAAAAACGTGTTTCCGATGGTTCTTCCGTTTCTTTTGAGATGGGGCTTGTATGATTCGCCGTCTGTGCCACGAGCTTCTACAAGTTTATTATGCTCGCAGTGAAAAGACCTTTCGTCGTTCATTAGGTTCGTTGGAAGCTATTCAAAGAAAAAAGCTTGCAGATATTATAACAAGTCTTCAGAACACCACCGAGTGGAAGCATTTAAGTGCTTCATTGAGTTATGAAGAATTGAGCAAGTCCGTTTCCGTAAAGTCCTATCAAGACTACGCAGCTTTAATAGAGCGTCAAAGAGCCAACGGAGAAAATATTATTTCTTCTGAAGTGGTACGTTACGAGCCGACGAGTGGCTCGACAGACCAACGGAAGTGGATTCCCTACACACGTGTGTTTTTGAACGAAATCAATCAAGCGGCGCAAGTCTGGTTGGGTGATCTGTATAAACGAATTCCAGCGATTAAGTCGGGGACCCATTACTGGTCGCTGTCATGGCTTCCCCAGGAGCTGCGCGGTTTAACTAACTCCAATGATGCAGATCTGTTTCCTGCGTATCAGCGCTGGATTTTAAATCAGTTGATGGCCGTGCCCTCTGAAATCGCGACCCTGCAAAGCTCTGAGGCTGCGTGGTGGGCGACATTGTTGTATCTGGCGGCACAGAAAGATTTATCACTCGTTTCGGTGTGGAGTCCGACTTTTTGGTTGAAGGTCAGTGAAGATATCCAAAACAATTGGTCAGAGATTTGTTCGGCTCTACATAACGGGGAATGGAATAAATTTTCCACCGAGCTTGCAGCTCATTTGGGTAAAGCACCTGTTCGTGATGTTACAGATCTAAATCCAGACGATTCTGAATTCTTTGTAAAGTTGTGGCCTAAGCTTCAGTTATTAAGTTCTTGGGATTCTTCTTCAAGCGCTTTATGGGCTGATAAATTGAAGTCGCGTTTTCCAAATGTAAATTTCCAAGGCAAGGGGTTGTGGGCAACTGAAGGTGTCGTCACGATTCCTTATCAAAAGCAAAAATGCCTGGCGTTTCATTCGCACTTTTTTGAATTTAGGAATTTAGCGACAGGTAACATAGTGCCTGCGTGGCAATTGCAAAAGGGTGAAGAGTATCAGCCGATTCTGTGGACTTCGTCAGGACTTCTGCGCTATCCACTGCAAGACCGCTTGCGTGTTACGGGGTTCCTGCAGTCCGTGCCATGCTTCGAATTTGTTTCGCGTTTACGCAGTGTCGATCTTGTCGGTGAAAAAATGGATGCGGCTTGGGTGCAGGATCTTTTTGCAAATCACCCTGAATGGCAGGCGGTTTCTTTAGTGGGTGTGCGTTTGCCAAAGCCGCAATATATTTTGTTTGGGCAGAATGTCGCAAACGTCGACATTGAAAAGTCCTTGCTGAAGGTGCATCACTATCAGGTCGCAAGACAGCTAGGGCAGTTGCAGCCAGCAAAAGCGGTTGAGGTCCAAGACATCTTTAATTTCTTAAAGCAATTTGGTTCAAGTCGTCTTGCTGGTCAGAACAAGATTGAAGTGTTGTTCTCGATAGATGCTCTTAGTGATTAGCTAAAGAGCATTCAATGTCTAGAAGGATATCGCGACTCCAAACGCTTGTTGAAAGACGGTCATTGCTAGATTTCAACATGCCTTCGCTATAGACGCGCATTTCTGCATTGGCGATAAAGGCCTCAAGCGTATAAATCCCGTCAACTTTTTCAGTGATATAAGCAGTCACGGTATCAACATCGCCGATTTTAACTTTTTGTTTTGTCTTAGACTCAACTTGAGTTTGCAACAATGGATCGTTATTGATGTCGATGTGACAGTTCAAAGTGGCAGCTTGTGCGAAAGAAGAAATAGCCAACGATGCAAGAACGGATACAAGTGTTAGTTTCATGGGGTTCTCCTTAAGATAATTAAACGAGGGCTTGCGCCAAACTTCAAGCATTCAAATCAAGGCCTAAGTTTTTGTCGTAAGCTTTGCGGCGTTCGGCATTAAAGAAGTATTTCATCTCTAATAGAAAACGAAAGCGTTCGTGAAAAACAGTGCCACTAATGACAAAGCCCTTCTTAAGCTTGGGAATAAGAATGGCGGCATTATTCGAGTGATGGGTGCTAGTGATGACCTGAAATCCTTCGCTGCCTACTTTGGCGATAACCGCATCAAGCAATTGGCCATAGACACCATGACCACGATGTTCTTCAAGAACCGCAGAATTTTGCATGTAGTAAGTTTCGGGATCCGTCGAATAGCCGTAATGCCAACCAACGGGTTCATCACCTTTGTAGGCAACCAAGCGAAGATGATAACGTTGTTCCGCATTCTTACGCGCCAGAATTTTGGCTTGGGCCTCTTCCGATTTAGGAAAATTCAAAGGCTGATTTGAGCGGTTCTGATAAACGCGCTCAAAGTGCAGATCCAGGACTCGATACAACTCTTCTTGTGAAACTTCTTTTACGTGCATGAATTTATCATGCTGAAGTTAGTAATTATAGTCGATCAATTTCTTAAAATACTCTGGCACACGGGCTTTGAAGTGCAGGCGCTTTTTAGAATGTGGGTGAGTCAGTTCAAGCTCGGCCGAGTGCAAAAATAAATTTCTGAATGGTGAGTTGGGTTTGCCGTATTTGACGTCGCCCACAAGTGGATGACCTTCTTCGGCCATGTGGACACGGATTTGATTTTTCTTGCCCGTTAAAAGATTGATCTTAATCAAAGAATACTTATCGATTTCTTTAAGGACTTCATATTCTGTGATCGCAAGCTTGCCTTCGTCAGAATTTTGACTTGAGTGAACGTGATAGTCTTCGTCTTCGCTTAAATAACTTTGAATGACGCCGCTTTTGTTCTTCATGTGACCATGAACGATGGCGTAATAAGTTTTGACGGTTTCTTTCCAGTTATTTTTTAAATACTGCTGCACTTCTTCGGATTTGGCGAAAACCAACAGACCTGAAGTCGCCTGATCTAAACGATGGACTACGAAAACCGATTTCGTCGAGCGGGGATTGCCTTTACGAACCCATTGATTCAATAGACCGTGAACAGTATTTTCACGCTCCCATTTCGCAGCAACAGTCAGCAGGCCTGGAGCCTTATTGCCTACGATAATGTCTAAATCGTCATGAAGGATTTCAAATCCTTTGGGCTGGTACTTTTTGGGAATTTTATTGCTCATGCAAGCCTTCGGTCTTAATGTTAGAACATCTTACAGAAAGGGAGTTTCCGTGGCAAAACAATATCTTGATCTCTGCATCATGCCGGTTCCTAAAACTAAAATAGCGGCTTATACTAAAACGACTAAAATCATCGGTAAGCTTTTATTGAAGCACGGGGCTTTGGCGAGCCGTGACTATATGGCTGATGATGAAAATGCTTCATCTCTTTCATTCCCTAAGAAAATCAAATTGAAAAAAGGCGAAGTGATCGTGGTTGCTGAAGCCGTATTTAAATCAAAAGCGCACCGCGATTCAGTTTTTAAAAAAATGTTCAAAGATCCAAAGATGGAACAATTGAACATGGGTCCTGAATGGATGGACCAAAAGCGCTGTGTCGTTGGCGGCTTTACAATGATCGCGAACGTTGAATAGTTTTTCCGTGAAAAGGAGTGTGGCTATAAGCCACACTCGACTTCAAATGTCTCCCATGCTCTTACTTGCGTTGCATCTGTGTGAATCGTATCAGTAATGCGTCCACCGCCACCCACGGCAGTCACATAATTCCCTGTTAATGTTTGAATGGCATATTTGCCACCACTTAAAGAAATAAATTTAAATTGCTCCCATCCTTGCAACCATGTTGCATCAGAGTGAATGACGTCCGTCGTTCTGCCTCCTCCGCTGACCGCTGTCAGATAAAAGCCTTTTACGGTTTTAATGCCGTAGCTGATAATTGGATCGCCAATACATGCATCCACTAAGGTGAATTTTTCCCACGCACCCACTTTGGTGGCATCGGTATGAATAACGTCAGTGGTTCTGCCGCCGCCACCAACCGCCGTTAGATAATGGCCATTGTAGGTTTTGATTGAACACGTTGTCGGGCCGTTACAGGCATTTGCGAAATTGTTGAAACTCAAAAGAACCGCTGAGGCGATTAAGACTGCGAGCGTTTTCATGAAGACTCCTTGTTTGAAAATTCCCTTCAAGAGCAGTGAAGCTTAAGCAAATGTGACTCTCAAGAGACCTTGTTAACTTTGATAAATTATGTGAAGCGAATGTGTATTCGCAGATACTATTTTGCAATTGTGCAGTTCAAACGCTGTCGGAAGCGAATTCAGTTCTTACTTCAGTCGATCTATCAAAAACTGTTTGGAGGAGTCGAAATGAAGTCGTTCGTGGTGTTATTAATTTTATCTCTGGGGATGACGGCCCATGCGATGGATTCAATTTTTATTGATCCAAAGGACCATTATTTAGATGCCAGCGAATGGCTGTTGAAACATCGCGGTTTTTTACCTGTACCAATTATTATCACTGAACCGGCGGTTGGCTACGGAGGCGGGGTGGCCTTGGTTTTCATGAGCGAAAATGAAGATTCAAAAACAGATACAACTCGCTTCATCGCGCCGACGGTCACTGGTGTATTAGGAGCCGCCACTGAAAATGGCACACGTGCTGCCGGTGCTTTCTATGTGCGTAACTGGGATCACGATCGTTGGCGCTATATGGGGTTCGTCGCTGATGTGTCTGCCAATTTAGATTTCTATGGCTTATCGGGATTTACTTCCAGCAAAGACATCCATTTCGCTTACAACATTAAAGGCTGGGGAGTATTTAATGATTTGCGCACGCGCATTGCTGATAGCAATTTCTTTTTTGGTGGCCGTTACATTTACACCGATATCAATGTGAATTTCGATGATGGTATTTTACCTCCGACGTTGCGTCCCGATGAAATTCAAAATCGCAATGGGGGACTTTCGTTTTTACTGAGTTACGACTCGCGCACCAATCCTCTATCACCTCAAGCGGGATTTTTAGGTGAATATCGCTATTACATCTTTCGCGAAGGTTTGGGTGGGGATCTAAATTATAACGTGCAAGAGCTCGACATGCAGGGCTTCATTCCTGTCAGCGATATCTGGGCATTCGCGGCACGTTTGCAAAATAAATGGGTCGATGGTGAAACGCCATTTTATGCAAAGCCATTTATTAACCTGCGCGGTATTGCCAAGCTTCGTTATCAAGGGGAGGTTGCATCTTCGTTTGAAGCAGAGGTTCGTTACAATGCTCATCCCCGTTGGCAATTATCATTATTCGGTGGTGTGGGGCGAGCGGGTGATTCTTTCAAGGAGTTGGAGGAGGCTGAAACAGCTTCAGCCTATGGAGTAGGCTTTCGCTATTTGATTGCGCGACTGTTGGGATTTCAAATGGGACTTGATATCGCTCGTGGTCCCGAAGAAACGGTCTTTTATATTCAAGCGGGGAACGCTTGGATCATGTAGTCCGCTTAGGGCTCCATGCGCCAATTTTCAATTTGTAGAAACTCTGAAAAGACGTGACCCGAAAGTTCGTAGCCCTTCATCTTCTTAGGAATGACAGAATTGTTCGAACGATAATACGCGGGCAAGGACGGAAGTTCTTCACTATAGACTTTAAGAACTTTCTTCATAAGCTCCACGCGTTTGGTTTTATTAAATTCCGATGATGCTTGTTCTAGCCACTTATCAACTTGTTTGTTCTTCCAGCCGGCACGATTGTGTCCTGACCAGCCATTGCTTTCACTGGGAATCATATTTGAGGCAAGTGTATTCACAGGTATCACATTCGGGGAATTCACCCAGGTCAATAACGCCAACTGAAACTTTCTGTGACGAAGAACATCGGCAAAGAAAACTCGCGCGGGATAAGTTTTTAGCGTTAAGTCGATGCCCACTTGTTTCCACTGATTTTGCAGATACACCGCAATCATCTCGTTAATTTTTAAATCGGTAACACCGGAAAGAACCACAGATAGTTTTTGACCGTTTTTCCAGCGATAACCATCTTTGCCCATCATCCAGCCAGACTTTTCCAAAAGCTCAATCGCTTTTTTTGTGCTGAATGGGTACGTTGATACTTCTTTCGGATCATCGGTAAACCAATCGTCAAAAGAGGTCGCAAAGTGATAAGCCGGCGGCTGCTTGTTTTCAAAGAAGGCTTTAGCCATCTCTTTACGATTAAAGGAATAAGCCAATGCCTGTCTGACATTTTGATCTTTTAAAATAGCATCATCCAAATTTACGTCGACATGCGAATACATCACGCCCGGTGCAAACTGAATTGTGAAAGGAAGATTTTGGCTTTTGATTTTTCTTTCAAATGCTAGAGCTTGGTCAAAGCTTAAGCCTGAAGACGACGTCATCTGGACGTTGCCGCTTAGAAGATTCGCTTCCATCGCAGATGAATTAAGAATGAAGCGCAAAATGACTTTTTTAAAGTAGGGTTTTTGCCCCCAATATTTCTCATTCGGCACAAGGACCACGTGACTGCCGAAGACCATTTCGCTTACGCGATAGGGTCCGTTGTACAGACCGGGATTGCCAATGTTTTTAATGTAGTTGGAATTATGTTCGTAGCCATGAACTTGCTTTTTATTTTTCTCAAAAATCGGCAGCTCTAAATGGGCGGGAATAGGACGTGGTAAATTCAGAATGAAACTGAATTGAGGCTTCGCAAATATCAAAGTGCAACGTTTGGGATTTTGTTTGTCGATATTGATTTGGCGAATGTTCGTATAGTCTTCGCGATTCGGTGTTGCCACCAAATCATCGCTGCCGATTTGCCATGACGCTTTCAAATCCTGGCATGTGAGAGGAGTGCCATCGCCCCATTGCGCGGGTGCCAGAAATTCAATGTCAGCTTGCAAGCCACCATCTTTCGTCTTTTGGAGTTTTTTATTTTCAAAAGTTGGAATGTCTTTAATAAGAACGGCTTCCATTTTTCCAGACGGAGTTAGCTTTACCAGAGGTCTTAACGCCGCATCATCGACTAACGAAGCCGCAGCCATGGTATTTACAATAGGATTGATCGTGTCGAACTCTGCATTGAGTGCGATGGATAATTCGTCTTGCGCAGTTCTCGCAGACGAAAGAGTAGGAACAATCAAAAGTGCAATCCCGAAAATGCAAAGAATTGTTTTCATACAATATCTTTAGCATTTTCGCGATAGCGTAGCAATGATGGACTAGTGATACATCACAGGAGGTTCTTCGTGACGGCGTCCACGATGTTCGATTTCCTCTTGATCATGTTCTTGTTCGGGCGAAAGGTCGACACCCACTTTGTGCGTTTGAACCATTGTCCAGCCATAGTAGCCGGCCGCTAAAAGAGTGATGCAGCCAACACCTGTTAGGACTAATGGAGCGGCAAGGGATAGAAGTGGAT
This sequence comes from Bdellovibrio sp. NC01, assembly GCF_006874625.1. Taxonomy (NCBI): domain Bacteria; kingdom Pseudomonadati; phylum Bdellovibrionota; class Bdellovibrionia; order Bdellovibrionales; family Pseudobdellovibrionaceae; genus Bdellovibrio; species Bdellovibrio sp. NC01. The sequence continues at coordinate 2,928,978 of NZ_CP030034.1, read as the reverse complement.
TGTCCCAAGTGCCATTAACAAAAACTCCACTGATCGCAAAAAGTGCGAGTGTAATCAGATTCAATGACATATGAATAAGGCCATCGCGTTTTGCCAGTGTGCCATTAGGAATTCCCATGGCCCAATCAATGAACCCGGGAATGGCCGCTACGAGTGCGCAAGCCACCGCTGCCATATTCGAGAAAAAGCCAAGCTTATACCAGAAGATCTCTCCTCGTGTCGTTGCATACACTGCAAACGAAACAAACGTTAAGACATAAAGGCAAATTGGAAATGCCACAAGCATAGGATGAACGGGATGTTTATTGATCGTGACCTTACTGTACATAAATCCTCCTTGATGCCTTCAATTATAGATACGCCAAGCGAGAGTAAGTAGGGCCTGTGCAGAGTTGCAAAAGGAAGAGCGGAGACAAACACGCTTGTATGTCTCCACTCTTTAGTCGGGGAAGGGCTATTCGATGACTAGGTCGTAGTAATCGAAATCCTGTTGGGAAATGACAACGGCATTTGCCACTGCATTGGGATTGGTTGTTTTATAGACGGCAGTTGTAACTCCGTTGATGATTGCATAAATCCTGAATGTTTCATCGATGGATAGAATTTTAGAATCATTGCCATTCACGATGAAACTTTGCGCGGGTGCACCTTCATGTTTGATCATGAATTGGACCGGGCTTGCTGTCGTATTATTGAACGCAACGGCGTCGAGGTAAGACGGAGCTGAATCAACGATATCGAAACTCAAGGTCGAACCTGATTCAGTGATAACTGCATCAAAGTTCTTCGGTCGATCAAGATTCAGTGTTTGTGAATTCAATGTTTGTCCGCCTCGTTTAGTAAGAGCCTGCACTTGGAATGGAGAATCGGTGCGCACAACCCCAAGGCCCGAAGGAGGAATCTGAATATGCGCAACCAAAATATCGCCTTTATAAATGACGAAAGTACTTAAATAGATCGTTTGATTTTGCAATCGCATTTCCGATGCATGGCCTAAGCTTGGAAGTAATGTCATCGCGCCAAGTAGAGAAGTGATCATAGTGATTTTTGAAATAAGTGTTTTCATTTTTTGTCCTTTCAAGATTTTCGTAAGAACAATAAAGCAAGGGCGATACCAACTTTTTGCAACCCCAGAAAAGATATATTAGAGTTGAGGAAGACTCTGCCGAAAAGTCGGCGGCTCTGTCTGTTGGGATCTCGTAAGCTGCCGATGTGCCGGCAGGGAATCAGGCAAATAAAATGCAGGATTAGGCAAGTCGATCCATTGGCAAAGCAGTAAGCTTCTACAAGGAGTAAGTGATGGGATTAAAAGTCATACTAACAGGCGCAACGGGAATGGTCGGCGAAGGTGTTCTGATCGAACTTCTTCAAAATTCACAAATTGATTCAGTTCTGGTGGTAGGTCGTCGCGCTTGCGGTTTGACTCATCCCAAATTGAAAGAGCTTCTGACTTCAGATTTCTTTGCCCTGAGTGAAAGCAATAAAGAACTTGCAGGCTTTGATGCTTGCTTTTATTGCGCGGGTATAAGTTCCAACGGTCTTAACGAAGAGGTCTACACAAAGATCACTTACGATACGACCATGCACTTAGCAGCAATTTTAAAATCACTAAATCCACAAATCGTTTTTAACTTTGTTTCAGGCGGGCATACGGATAGTTCAGAGCAAGGGCGTGTGATGTGGGCGCGAGTCAAAGGGCGAACGGAAAATGCTTTACAAAAAATGTTTCCAGGCCGCGAATATAATTTCAGACCCGGTCTGATGAAACCTTTTCCACAGCAGAAACATATTTATGGCTACAACAAACTGGTCGTGATGTTGCCATTCTTGCGCTTGATCTTTCCAATGATTACTTTGCAACAGTTGGCGCAAGCGATGATTGCGACGACTTTGCGTGGATATCCTAAACCTATTTTGGAAGTCAAAGATATTGTCCACGCAAGTAAGTCTGCGTAAGCACGGGAAACGGCTTTTAGCCGCCCGTGTTTTTAACGTACTTATCAAACCATTTTAGCATTTCAGAAATTTGCTGCTCGTTAGATTCGCGTGCTGAATACCAGTGCGGTTCATGCGGCAACATCACTAAACGAACCGTACCGCCATTAGCACGAACCGCATCATATAGAAAGCTTGCCTGCATAGGTGTCGTACCAGGATTGGCGTCATCAGCTCCATGCATAATCAAAAGCGGCGTTTTCATTTTATCGGCAAAGAAGAACGGCGATACTTTCGCGTAAACTTCCGGAGCTTCCCAAACAGTACGACGCTCATTTTGGAATCCAAACGGTGTCAGTGTTTTATTGTAGGAACCACTTGTCGCAACACCAGCTTTAAATAAATTTGAGTGCGTTAAAAGATTCACAGTCATCAATGCACCATGGCTGTGACCTGTGACACCGATACGTTGTGGATCTGCGACACCCAGTTTAACCGCTTGATCAACCGCTGCTTTGGCATCGGCGACAAGTTGATCCATATAGTTGTCATACGCTTTTTTCGGATCGCCAACGATAGGGAAGGCAGCATCGTCAATAATCGCATAGCCCGCAAGCAAAAGTAATTTGTAAGCGCGCAGTCGTGTAAACGTATTTTGTGAGCCGGTAATTTGGCCCGCTTTTGATGAATCAGCATAATCCAACGGGTAAGCATAAAGAATTGTCGGCACACGGGTGCCTTCTTTATATCCTGGCGGAGTGTAAAGCGTGAATGATAATTCCAAGCCATCGGCGCGTTTATACTTCACCAAACGCTTTTTGATATCTCTGACTTGCGGAGTTGGATCTGAAATATGAGTCACAGCGACGCGTGAAGATTTGAAAGTCGCTTCACCAGGAGCCGCTTTGATTTCCTCACCCAATGTGCGTTTATTCACATTCGGCGGATCCATTTGCGTTTGATACCACGTCAAGAACGTGTCGTCTTTTCCGCTTGGCAAGAATGAAATGAATTGTTCGAATTCAGTTTTATCGCTGCGGAACAAACGATCCGTTTTCAAAGTCACAAGATCAAGCTTATCCAGGAACGGACGGTCACCTTCAGGGGAAGCACCTTCGCCTGACAAGTAAATCGCGTTTTGATTTTGAATAACGACTTCATAACCGTTGCTTAAAGTTTTATAAATGGGCTGACCAGGATTGGCATATTGTTCGTCGCTTGAAAGATCCCACAAAACTTTTTTAGCTTGTTGAGGTTTATCGAAGCTTACGATGAATGCTTTGATCCAGTGTTTGTTCTCGTCGTATTCATACAACAAAGAATTGTCACGTTTTTCTAGCCACTCAAAACCAGAATAACGTTGTTCTGTTCTGAAGATCTCTTTAGCCTCGCCCTTGAATGGCGCAGCTAACATCATGATCTTATCACGTGTCGGAACTTTCACATTCCAGTCACCACCGTCAAGAGCTTCTGCCCACACCAGTGTCGCTGCATCGTGCGGCATCCAAGTGAATTCACGTGGCGATGTCGGAACACCATGGATAGGAACACGGTCTGCAAGCGGAAGATCCGCGATCAAGTGGTGAGTGACGTTCTTAAGATTTGCGGTATTTAAAATTTCAACCTTTGCTGGGAAACGACCATAAGTCACCATGTACGAATAGGGGCGAACGATCTTCTTCGTCAAAAGATGCACACCATCTGGAGCATACTGCAAACGCTCATACAGATCTGGTTTTTCAAACGTAGTCACTTTGCGAGTTTTAACGTCAACAATCGCAAGTTGTGAGACGCCGTAATAATCAAACAAGGCTTCATCATTGGCGTTATTCAAAGTGTCGCGTTTTTCGTAGGTACTGCTTTGACCTTTTTGCCCTACAGACTCTTGAATGCTTGGACCAGTTAAAGTCTCTGCCACTTTCGGAGCAGGGCCTTGATTCTTAGGAACAAGTTTTACCAATAGATGTTTTTGGTCCGGAGTCCATTGGACGTCGGAGCCAAACATTTGATTTAATTTCACGTCAGGCACGCGAGTGATCTTTGCTGTCTGCGCATCGCCAAGCCACAACTCAACAGCCGTTGCTGTTTTGTTGCGGAAGAAGAACATCTTACCGTCAGCACTCCAGCGCGGATAATCGGCGCAAGCTAATTTTGAAATATCAATTTTTGTTTCGCTGCCATCGGCAACTTTAACTAATGAAAAACTTTGGGCACATGGTGGAATGCCATAACCGCCCGGAGTGTCGTGGCGACCGCGATTGCTGGGCTCAACACGCACACCTGCTAAACGCAAGAATGGTTCTGCAACACGTGTGATAGAAGGGTAGTTCTGCATCGACACCAGAAGGATGCGATCCTTCGTCGGGCTGATGCGCGGGAACGGAGTCGCCGGTGCTTGCATCACATCCAAAATTTCTTTTGGTGGTTTATCGTATCCTGTGGTTGCATTGGCAAGACTTGCCGTCAGAACAAGACCTGCACTTAGCGCAAATAATTTTCTCATGAAACTCCCTCTATGATGATCCACCTAGCAGATCATATTCTTGGAAGATTTCATCTTTTTATTCGAAGAGTCGAGGGATTCTATTACAAAATCCCGCCTGAAGGACGGGCTGGTTTCTAATCCAGTTTTAAGCGCACCGAACTTTCAATATCCCAAATAGAAAACTCATCAGAGTGAACGATGCCCGAGACCGTCAGCCCGCGCGTGGTCTTGGCGTTCATTTCCATAAGGGACAGATTTTGATACTTCCTTAAAACGTCCATCAATTCGCGAGCAAGACCTTTTTTGTTCTCTTGAGACAGCAGAAGTTCAAACGGTTTACAGATCGCGCCGGTTTCTTCGTTGTAAGTTGAGGTCTTATAGCGGGTCGAGATCACGCTAAAAATAGCTTCAAGATTTTTATGGTGATAGGCCTTGTGTAGCAGACCATCTTCACGCCACTTAAAGGGAAAGCGCGCGAGTTGATTGATGCGATCACGTGGCATTAGTTGAATCAATTCGACGTCTTCAAGCTTGCGCAACTTCTTACGCAGCTCGATTTCTTTAAGATCTAAGGCGGTCTTAATTTGCATGAAATTAAGACCCATAATGATCGAACGGAATAGCATCAGGTAGCTGAGGTCACCAGCAAAAAGCTTCTCTTGTTCTTCGGAAAACAAATACGCTTCTTGCATATTCTGTTTGCTCATTTCAACCAGTTCGTAAAAAGACGTCCCCAGGCATGAGGCCATTTCGCTGAGCTCAGAAATACTCAGTTCACCCTTATTCAGGCGACGTTTCACAGTTGCCGTCGATACGCGCAAAATCTTCGCCAGATCTTGGTATTGCATGCCTTGCTGGCGCATCAGAATCTTCAGGCTGTTTTTGATTTTTGCTTCTTCGAGCTTCATCGTGGGCCCATTTCCAAACAAGTAAAGGGTCAAATATTGACCCTTTCATAAAACGGGTTCTGGGCCTGAGTAAAGTGATTTATGCCTATATTTATGAAAAGCAGGGGGAAATTATGCTTAAAATGATTTTAGCTATTATGGCGACAATGATGGTCGGTCACGTGGCGGGTGCAAGTTGTAATCCTTGTATTTGTGGTCCTGGTGGAGGCATGCCGATCCCACCAGAGTGCCCAAACGCAGGTCACTGGAAGCAACACGCCGTGATTCCACAGCGCGGTCTTGAGACTTTGCATGCCGTTCTGTCTGATAAAAATGTCGAGATTGAATTGCTAGGCGCAGGTGGCTTGGCTGATGTGAAATGTGTCGAATCAGCAAACGCAATCAGCTTCCAATTCAAAGCGGAAAACGGTACTGAATTCGTGACTCCAAGTTTTGTAGTTCCAGCTCAGTAATTAAAAACAAAAAAGGAGAGGGCGACCTCTCCTTTTTATTGTCTTTTTGAACCGCGCGGCGGCGTTTCATCGTTTTTCTTAACGGCCTTCATGATTTTTTCTTTTGAAGTGTGCGAGATCGCCACATCACTAAAAGCCCCTTCTTCTTGAGCCTTTTTTATTTTCTGCTGCTTATAGCGAGAAAGCTTGTTTTGCGCCATCGTCACTCCTTTCCTGATCATTTATAAAATTTTGAATGAGAATGCTGGATAGTAAAGTTCCTTTGGTAAGATACAAGGGCCGAGCTGGCCTTCCGCTAAGAACTTTGCTATTTTAGAACCATGTTTGAAACCCTGGACAATCTTTACTGGATAGAAGAGCTGTTGCCGCCCGACGTGATTTCGATACCGAAGCACGGGGGGATGGCCTATTTTCTTGATACAAAGATGATTCTTATCTTAGTAGAACAGGCAGATAGTAGCTACGAACACAAAGGTGTCACGTATCCGTTTCCGTTGTGGAATGGTCTGATCCTGCCAATTGAATACAAAAAGCAAAATGCACTTTTTCTGAAGTATTCATTTCTAGAAAATCATCCCGTCAGCAAAGATTGGCTTTATATTCCAGCAAGTTCAGAAAACTTCGAAGAAGAAGTGCGCCTTGTGATGCGAGAGATTTCTAAAAATAATCCGCTAATAGGATTGTACTTAAAATCTGCGAGCACTCCGCGAGTGAAAGCCGTGGACGGTGCCGAGAAAAAGAAAAAGCCCGCACCTAAAAAGGTGAAGGCTTCGAAGAAGCAAGAAAATGATTTTTTTCTGAAACTTGCGAATCGAAAAAAATAACTAGCGTCATGGTCTTAAGATTAAGACAGGACATGGACTAGTCACTAAAACGTCTCGAGCGGTGCTTCCCAGAAATCTTTCCGCTCGAGGTTGTCGGACATTTACCAATGCGATGAGATCGGCCTTCTGTTGTTTGGCGACATTAACAATATCGTTAGCGAGAGATTTTTTTTCTTTTTGAATTATAGCGTCGTTTTCAATCTTTGAAGACGTCAGCCGCTTTTTCCATTTATGGGCTTGTCCTTTCCTAACGTCCTCCATTCGATGAATAAAATAGTCGGCATCAACGAAAGAAGGCATGGCACTTGTACTACCCATGTAATAAATCGAAACCTCGACGCGACTGAAAAGAAGTAATTTTGCTTTCAATTTTTGAATCCACGGAACTATATGTGACAGAGCTGTCTTGGATGCGCGATCGAAATCCGTGGGAAAAAGAACTGTAGAGATGCGTTTGGAATGTTGCACCTCGGGATTAAGCACGACCATTGGAGACTCGGTGAGTTCTATAAGAGCCTGGCAAAAGCCGCCGAGGCGAAGCGGCCGCCAAGCACTGCGTTCGTGACTGTTGATAAAAATAATGTCTGCTTCGTTTTGTTTTGCATATTCTGATAGGACGAGAGCTTTCTTTCGACGCGATGGCGACGATGAGCTCAAGATTTTAGCCGGCAAAAAACTTTTTGATGAAGTGAGAGAAAGATATTTTGCCACCATCCTATTGACATATTCGCGGTAATTCTTCGTATCTAAATTGGGATCAATCTCAAGTATGGAATCAGTTAAAACGCATACAGGTTGAACTTTGGCTTTAAATCGATCGGCCCAAAACTTAATTTCTTTTATCATTTGCAGGGAATCTTTTGGATTTTTCTGTGGATCGAAAGCCCAAATGAACAGCATGGGAAACTCCTGAATTTTACGAGATATCTAAAGAGAAGCAAATCATGGGCCGCCTTATGGAGTTTGTACGAAGAAATGATTAGAAAGAATGAGACAACCTGTCGCGAAACCGTGGCTTAGTTGTCTCATTCCGTGGTGAGATGTCGTTAAGCAACTTAAAATAAAATTAAGCCACTTCAAACAGCACGAGAATTATAATTGAGCCAATTCGAGTCTTCTTTTGCGAGGTAACGAATATGTCATATAAGAAAATTCTTTTTCACAACTTGGCACGGGAAAAAATTCTTGAAGGTGTGAACATTCTTAGTGAGACGGTTCGATTGACTCTGGGGCCGAAATCAAAATGTGTGCTTCTTCAAAGGAAATGGGGACATCCCATCGTATGTAACGACGGGGTTACAATTGCCAAAGCAATCGAGCTAAAAGATCCAGAAAATAATTTAGGCGCGCAAATGATTCGAGAGACTGCGGAACGAACAGGCGATGCAGTTGGCGACGGAACGAGTACTTCGATTGTGATAGCTCAAGAAATTTACTCTGAGGGGTTGCATAACGTCGCTGCTGGCGCGAGTGCAGTTGATTTGAAGCATGGCTTAGAGAAAGCCTTATCCGTCTCAGTAAATACTATTAAGTCCCTTTCTAAAAGTGTATCGACTTCTAAAGAAAAGGCACAAGTGGCGGCGATCTCTGCACATAACGATAGTTCAATCGGCGTTCTGGTTGCACAAGCGATGGACAAAGTGGGATCTGAAGGCGTTGTGACCGTGGAGGAGGCCAAAGGAACCGAAACTCATTTGGAAGTGGTAGAAGGCATGCAATTCGATCGAGGATATTTGTCGCCGTATTTTGTAACTGATTCCGAAAAAATGGCTGCGATATTGGAAGCTCCTTATATTTTATTATGTGAAAAGAAAGTGGCTGGCATGCAAGAGCTAGTCCCATTATTAGAAGAGGTGTCAAAAACAAGCGCAGCACTTCTAATTATTGCAGATGATTTTGAAAATGATGCGTTGGCGACTCTAGTCGTTAACAAGATTCGCGGGGTGCTACATTGTGCAGCGGTTAAGGCTCCCGGATTCGGAGACCGGAAAAAAAATTTGCTTCAAGATCTTGCGGTTTTGACCGGTGGCATTCTTATTTCTGAAGATGCAGGATTGTCTTTAGCTCACATCACTCTTAAGGATTTGGGCCGTTGTTCCCGTGTGGTAATAGACAAAGAAAATACGACGATTGTCGGCGGCTTAGGCAAAAAGGAACTTATCGAGGATCACAAGGAAGAAATTCGACGTCAGTTACAGAAAACGAAATCTGAATATGACAAAGGAAAACTTGAGGAGCGACTAGCTAAACTTTCTGGTGGCATTGGAGTTATTTATGTTGGAGCACCCTCTGAGGCTGAATTGAAGAATCGAAAAGAGGCGCTTGAGGATGCTATCAGTGCGACAAGAGCCGCGATTGCCGAGGGTGTTGTTCCTGGAGGGGGCTTATCATTATTAAGAGCATCGAAAGCATTGGTAGAGTTGGAAGGGAATTGTGAAGGTGATGAAAAAACGGGTGTAAAGATTTTAAGGAAAGCCTTAGAAGGTCCAACCCGTCAAATCGCTGCCAATTCTGGTGCCGATGGAGGAGTGGTTGTAGAAAAAATGATGTCCCACAATGGAAGCTATGGGTTCGATGCCTCTAAAAATGAATTTGTTGATCTAGTTGAAGCAGGGATTATTGATCCCACTAAAGTTGTGCGAATTGCTTTAGAAAATGCAGTGTCAGTGGCAAGCGTATTGTTACTTACGGAAGCGACTCTTGTGGACATTGGTGATGAAAAAGAAAAAGGGATTGCTGATTACCCTGAAGAGAATAAAAACCTTTAACTTAGGTCTTTTGATTCAATTTTCGCGAAATCGTTCTACGACTGACCCCTAAGATTTCGGCTGCTTTCCCTTGATGAAGGTTGACGCAGTTTAAAACGTAACGAACATAATCGTCTTGAAGATCCGAAAGGGTTGGTAATTTGTGATAAGAGGCAAAAGCGCCACATGAATCTTCTCGTTCGTCATCGTAAATAAGATCATCTTTTTCTATTATTTGCTTATTAATATTCAAGATAATTATTCGCTCGACATAGTTTTCAAGTTCTCTGACGTTGCCGGGCCAAGGGCGTTTTTGTAACTCCAGCAACGCCGCTTCGGAAAATGGAATTTCTATCTGTTTGAAATATTTTTTGCTGATTTGACCCGAGATACTCCGAACTAAATTCGGTATGTCTTCCTGGCGCTGTCGTAGCGGCGGTAAATTAATCGGAATGACATTAAGTCGGTAATAAAGATCTTCACGAAACTTTCCATTTCTGATTTCCGACTTTAGATTTTTATGAGTTGCTGCGATAATTGTGAAATCAACTTTATGCTCAAATGAAGAACCAATGGGACGAACCGTTCGTTCCTGAATGACGCGTAAAAGTTTTGACTGAAGATGTATGGGCATATCACCAATCTCATCAAGAAAGACGGTGCCACCGCGAGCGGATTCGAAAATTCCTTTATGATCATTGACGGCGCCCGTGAACGATCCTTTGCGGTGCCCAAAAAATTCAGATTCTAGCAGATTTTCTGGAATGGCAGAGCAGTTGATTGCTAACATAGGTTTGTTAACTCTTGGGCTTAGGTGATGAATATATTTAGCCAGCATTTCTTTGCCGGTTCCACTTTCGCCTTGAATAAGAATATTTGCGTCAGTAGCGGCAATGCGTGGTAACGCACGAATCATTTCCTGAATCTGTTTATTCATCGAACTGAATTCTGGGGGGGACGCAGGGTTCACATGAACTCCTAATCATGGAATACACAGGTATTCAAAAGTTTAATTCAACGATTTTCAGTTGGGGAGTTACAATTCTGATGTGGACTGTGGTGATGTGATTTGGCCGATAAAAACACAAAAGGTTTTTCAACACCGCTTTTGTTAGGATGACTTGTATGTCAAACGCTGCAAAGAATAAAATAATTCTATGGGCCATCGATCCAGATCATCTTAACGATGAAACCCCTACGACGCTAAAGATACTCCGTGAGTGGAGCCAAAAACTTGAATGTCAGGTGCAACCGCTGTCGATTTTTACGGAAGACAAATTGCAGTCGCTCCCCCTTGATACTGACACTATTACCGCAAACCTTCGTGACTATTTCCCCGCAGAATTTAATTTGCCGAAAATCCTAGTCATCCGTTCTAGTTCACGTCGCAAAATGGCAGCTCGCTTTAATAGGTATGCTGTTGATCTTAAGGCTTCTTATATTTTTGTTAGAGCCCGCAATCTGAGTGGCGCTTTTTTTCACCTTGGAGGATTTACTGAAGCCCTTTTAGCTCAGACACTTGTGCCAACGGTCGTGTTGAATGTGAATGCACAGGTTAAGCGCTTTGATGCCCCTATTATTTTTCCGACGGACTTTAAAAGGAGCTCGCTTATTGCAATGAAATTAGTTATTCGGTTTGTTCAGCAAAGCAAATCGCCTCTGGAACTATTTAACCAAATTGAACATCATTCACGGTCAGTGATGAACGAAATAAAAGTGCAACGTGGAAAGACCGCAAAAAGATGGACTCGCCATTTGCGTTCCGCCGGTATTGAGTCGAGCGTTCATTTTAGCGTGGATCATAATTCGTTGGCGGAAGAGATTATTCAAGAGGCAAGTCGTGCGCGGGCCGGGCTTATCATAATGCCTTCTCGACCAATGTCATTGCCGTATTCACTGATAGGTAGCAACGTTAAAAAGGTTTTGATGTTGGCAAAATGTCCTGTAATGGTCATCAATAGGAAGGTTTGACCTTTTTCAATTCGGGACCAGATCACGTCATACTCCTCCGGGCCAAGTTTCGGGAAAATCCAAGGCGCTTGTTTTCGTTTTAATTGGATGAACGGCAGATGTTTCATCGACAAACACAAATGCGTCGTAGCGTTGCGCGGGTATCGTCGGAACATAGTTTAATTCTTTGTTTTCATGTTTAGGGTCGTACACGACTCCAACAGCGCGATGGCCATAAGTTCGTTTTCCTAAAACACTTGCTCTGGTCTCTGCATCAAATATGACACTGAAGCCTGAAGTTTTAAGATTCTGCGTGGTCTTGTGGCAAAAGCCTTCGAAAGATGAATCTTTAGCGCGTGGCAAATTCATCACAGTCTCTTGACCTTCCCAAGCGTGCGAGGCGATCACCTGTCCTTGGTAAGTACCGAATCCGACAAGAGCAACAGCATCCATGCCGAAACGTTCACGCGCTAAACCTCCTAAATTAACGTACCCTTGGTGCACCATCTCAGTTGCGTGATAGTCGCCTATATGACTGTTGTGTGCCCAAATTATGCATTTACTATCAGGGCCCCAATTTTTCAGAAGCATATCTAAGGTGTCAATCATATGGCGATCGCGCACATTCCAAGATTCGGGTCCACCGAACAACATACGACGATAGTATTCTTCTGCGTTTGCTACGATACGTGCGTTTTGTTGAACGTCGAATAGCTGCTCCTTCGATTGGTGAAGGTCGTTAATTCGCAAACGGAGAAGTTTTCTCAAAATAGAAACTACTTCGTGTCGACACCCTTCAGGGAACTGAAGCAGATGTCTTGCATATTCTTTTTCGTCTTTTTGAAATGGATTTAAGCAGGCATAGGCTCCCTCAACGGCAAGCAAAAGATTAAGATCTTTTGCTTGGGCATATTCCTTAACGGCCTCGATGGATTCGAATAATGAATAAACGTCAAGACCAAACATAGGAACCATTTCTGTTTTTAGAAATTCAACCAGAGAAACGATTTCTTCATTGGCCCACATCCATGTCGGCCAGCGCGAAAATCCTTGAAGCGCCTCGGAAGCACTGGATTTTGTTTCATTGCGAATAAACTGGTTAATTCGCTGAAAATCTGGCCAGTCACCTTCAACGGCAATAAATTTGAAACCGTGCTTTCGAATGAGACGTTCAGAAATCATTCGTCGTAGAACATAAAATTCATGAGTGCCATGTGTGGCTTCACCTAGCATAACAATGCGTGACTTGGCGATTTGTTCGATCAATCCATCGAGGCTATTGTCTCCGCGAAATGGAACTGCTTTTTTTTCCAACTCCGCAACAATGGATTCAATAGGATGTGGATTAGGTGAGCCATTGATCTGGAATAGGAACCACGAAGAAGCATGCTCAACAACTTCTGCAAGAGTACCCTCCTCTTCAAATAAATGAGTCGCTCCTGGAACCACGACCAGTTCGCATGATTTTATCTGTAGAGACGCTTCTCGATTTAATGACAGGGTCGGCTCATCATTGCCACCGACGATCAAAAGACAAGGCGACGTTACCTTTCTCAGAGCTTCTGCTGCCAGATCGGGTCTTCCACCTCGACTGACGACAGCGAATATTTTTTTAGAACTTTGAGCGGCGGCCATGATCGCTGCGCCAGCACCGGTGCTTGCACCAAAATAACCGATAGGTTGGCTGCTGGTTTCCGGCAAAGATGCCATTTTGTCAGTAGCCAGATTAAGACGGCGAGCAAGTAATGGAATGTTAAAAACGTTAGCCCTGTTGGCGGCCTCTTCATCTGTAAGAAGATCGAAAAGAAGCGTACTAAAACCAATCTTATTTAGTTCAGTTGCGACATATTGATTTCGCGGGCTCTTACGACTGCTGCCACTCCCATGCGCAAAAATTATTAGGCCTTTGCTATTGTTGAGTAGTGTCAGGTCACCTGTAACGGAATCAGGCCCATCTTCTATGGTAATTTCTCGCTCTTGTATAAAGGACTGCTCATGGCGGGATAGTTCTAACAGGCGGATGACTTCTTCATCTGAGACCTGGTCGAAATCTTCGTACCACAGACCCACAGCGGTAAAATTTTTGGGAGCTAATAAACACACAACTTCGTCAGCAACTTCTTTTAAGGGTTGAATGCTATCAGCAGGTGCAACCGGTAATGCGACGATGACTTTTCTTGGGTTTTGCTTTCGCAAAACTTGTAACGCGGCGATCATGGTCGCGCCAGTTGCAAGGCCATCATCTACCACAATGACGTCTTTACCGTTTAAAGTTTCTCGAGTTTTATTGGTGCGGAATTTTTTAATCTGTTGGGCAATTTCCTTGGTTTTATTTGCAGCGAGCTTTTTAATTAGCGCCTTTTCGATTTTTAAATATTGCACAAGTTCTTGATTCAAAACTGTAGTACCGTCTTCGCCGACAGCCCCGATTGCAAGTTCAGGATTGTCGGGCGCGCCAACTTTTTTTGTCATCGTAACATCAAGAGAACATCTTAATGTGCTTGCAACCACAAAACCAACAGGAACGCCTCCACGCGGAAGTGCTATGACTATTGGATTTTGTAGATGCAAATCTGCTATTCGTTCAGCAAGCAATTTTCCTGCGGTCATTCGATTCTCAAGGCGTTCCATATCCTGCTCCTAGCGACTTGCGTTTCCCGGGTAGTCATAGTTTCGCAAGTGTTCATAAATTTCTTTTTTATTCTCACCATAACCGACTATTTTCTGCATTTCTTGAAACGCGGAAAACATCACATTCAAACGTCGTTGATCTGCTTCGACGATCCGACGAGTCAGTTCAGTAATATCCTTAGAATTGAATTTTTTCATGGCGGCTTCTTTAAAGAGTAACGACTTCATTTGACCAATCTCTTTTCGAATCTCTCGCGAATCGGCATAGGTCTTTAAGTACAAGGCATGAAGTTTTGTCTTTTGATCCATCGTTAGACCAGGTGCAGAGGCGAATACCTCTGCGGCACGCAAAGCGATTTCTTCAGGTGTGTTGGCTGGTTGTTCTGCTTTGATTTTTTGATCCAGGCTGGCCTCTTGTTCCTTTGTCGTTGCGCAACCGATGATGAAAAGAAAAGAGGACAAAACTAATACGAATTTAGACATAGAACTCTCCTTCAGATTACGCCAGCAAGACGCAAGCCATTTGAAAACGTTGTAGAGGGTTCAAGACAGATTTAACTGAGTCAGTCCGGCGCACTATTATGACAATTTGTCCAATGTGCTATGGTCTCTGCATGTCGACAAAATTATGAAATTTGCATTTTCTCGTTAGGGCAGTGGGGAGTTGTAGTCGGTGCCCATTTTTCCTTGCTCGACCGATTGCGCCGCTCATTTTTGGCCGCGAATTAGATTCACTGAGTAAATTGTACTTAGTATTCCACCAAGTACAGCCCCGATAATCGCGATGCCAAAAAATCTTTCGTTATTAATACGGGCAACTTCGCGAGCCTCACTGAGCCACGTTTTTTGTTTCTGAGTTAGAAAGTTACGAAGGGCATCAACGCTTCTCATAAAGTCAGCCGCGGCATCGGGACACTCTCTAAAAAAAATACGATTCAATTTTACTTGTGAAGCTGGAGTTCCTTGTTGGTGAAACTCCATGATTTTACGTCCCATTTGCTTGAATTGTAGCCAGGAATGATCGATTTGGGCGATGAGTTCGGCTTCGCCTTCAATTAAATTATCACGATGAAGCTTTTTAAGATCTTCATCGACTGCGGCAATGGAGTTTGCGATTTGCATAACGGTCTGTTGTTGTTGTTCTGGAGTGATCGCTGGAATTCCCAGAGTGCGCAACGTAATTCTTGTCTGCTTGAAATTCAAAAACGCGGAGTCAATGGCAATAACATCATCAAGGACTCCGCGTGCAACGTTTTCGTGTTTATCTTGGGTACTTCTCATAAACCAGTAGGTGCAAGTCGCTGCCAAAAAAATACCGAGACTTATACCAATGCTAAGGCCTATCAACCCCTTTCCAAGATTAAGACGAAACTTCATGAACACTCCAGACTTTGCTTACGTGTTCCATTTCGGCGCATTTTAACAGATTAGTACGCCATGGCTGTCATATTGTTGAAACATCATTTTCGTGCGATGCTTTGTCTTGTGAAAATATTTTCCCGGCACACTCTTGATAAAATAGGCTACACAATTCGTTTCTATCGTAGAGCACGTTCGCTCTCGCAAATCGACATGGCCGAGTTGGTCGGAATGTCCCATCGAAATCTACAGAGGGTGGAGTGCGGCGAGGTCGAGCCTAAACTCGAGACACTGCAAAGTATCGCGAGAGTTTTAGACGTTCCGATTGCGTCCTTAATTAGACCCACTGACAGCTTCAATCTTCAAATTAAAGAAGTCACGAGCACTCGTGAGATGAATAGTTTCTTTGAACTCGATGCACGCGTAGCCGTGACCCAAGATGATTTGAATTTTGCACAGAGTGTGATTTTGAAAGATCAGTGGCGGCCGTTTCAGATGGATGCATCATGTATGGCGAAGATTGAGTATAACCGAGCAAGCTTCACCCAGAAACTTGCCGTCGATTTCGGTCTGCCAGATAATAACAATAATCTCGATTTATATAATATCGACGGAACATCAGCAGAGCGTTGGGAGTTCTTGTATCGCGCCAAGATTTCTAGCGCGTTGATTCAGAATTTTTACGTTTTTCCCAATGGTTTTCGCGCGATTGAATCTTATCATCCCAATATTAGTTTGAATCCCGATGCGCCAATTTCGGAATGCTATGTCCAAGACGTGACATCTCGTCACGAGTTGGAACAATGGTTACAGAAAAATGTTTCATCAAAGACTTTCGTATATTAGCGAGAGCTAAGCTCGAAATTAGAGTGCAATCAATATAGGACTGGCCAATGTTTAGGCACTTTTCTCTCTAAAAGTGATCGCTTTGGCCATACTTTTAGTCTGGATGATGAAAAGGCGCGCTTTTCTGACTGATTCCGTATACATTGCCGGGCATGAACAACTTCACTGACTTCGGACTTTTACCCTCTATTCTTAAAACCCTTAAAGCGGCGCGTATTTTTACACCGACAGAGATCCAACGCATGGCGATTCCCTTACTGATGTCGGGGCAATCTGTCGTCGGTGTTTCTGAAACGGGCAGTGGTAAAACACTGACCTATGCTTTGCCGCTTTTGCACATGCTGAAGAAATTGGAAGAAGATGGCGATCCAGTAAAAGCTGAAGCGGCACCGCGTGCCGTGGTGATGGTCCCAACTCGTGATTTGGGCGAGCAGGTTGCAAAGGTTTTCAAAAGCTTCACACATGATACGCGTTTGCGTGTGCGTCCAGCCCTTGGTGGCATGAGTATGGAGCAGGCAACTCGCAATATCAGCGGTTCATTTGAAATTTTATTAGCAACACCGGGTCGTTTGATTCAACTGCTTGATCAAGAGTTGATTGATTTGTCTGATGTGCGCGTTTTGGTTTTTGATGAAGCCGATCAGATGTTGGATAAAGGCTTTTTGACGGATTCAAATTATATCGTCGATACATGCCCGCAAGATATTCCAATGGCGTTATTCTCAGCAACAGTTTCTAAAAACGTTGAAGAGATGATGAATTCACTTTTTGCAAAAGCGGAAGTGGTTCGCAGTGGTGGCAGTGGTAAGACAGTCAAAACTCTGACGACAAAAAATGAAACTGTGATCGACGGTCTTCGTTGGCCGATCTTTGAAAAAATCATTAAAAAGAAAATTGAAGGCGGCACAATCGTATTCGCGAATACGCGCGAGCAATGCGATAAGATCGCTAAAGAAATTAACGATCATGGTTATAAGTGCGTTCTTTATCGCGGCGAAATGGATAAAAACGAACGTCGCACGAATCTTAAAAAATTCCGTAACGGCGAAGTGGATTTGTTGATTTCAACGGATCTAGCTGCGCGCGGTTTGGATTTAGAACACGTGGGACGCGTTGTGAATTATCATCTGCCGCAACAAATGGATAATTACCTTCATCGCGCAGGTCGTACCGCGCGTGCGGGTCGCGAAGGTTTAGTGATCAATCTTGTGACTGAACGTGATCTTCCTTTGATTGCGAAACTTGAAGGCAAAGGTCAATCAGCGAAAGAACTGAAAGAGCGCTTTAAAGATAAGGACGGTAAGCGTTTGCACGTTAAGGAATCTGACAGAAAGCCTGCGAAGAAAGGCTTCAAGAAACCAGAAGGCAAAGCCGCGCTATCAAGCAAAGCTCTAGAAGGTAAGAAGCCTGCGTTTAAACCTGGCTCGAAACCCAAAGCAAAGCCCGGTGCAAAAGCGAAACGTTTAGGTTTTTAATTTCGCGAACTCGCTCTTTAATAGATTACGGAACCACAGTCGTAATGGATCTTTATGTGTTCGCGAATGCCACAACATTCGTAACGTAATCGTTCCCATCGGAACGGGAGTGGGTTGAACTTGAATCGGAAAATACTCCTTATATTTTTCTAACAACAAAGTTGGCGCGGTCAGAACAACATCTGATTGCGCAAGCACGAATGCCATTCCGGTAAAACTGTAGGAGCCATAAACGATGTGGCGCAGTTTCGTTTTCCCGCTCGCCTTAGTGGCCAAGCTGTCTTTAAAATCCCCTTGCAGCGTAATCAAAGAATGATCCAGTTCGTAAAACTGATTTGCTTTTAATTCTCCGCGAATAAGGGGATGTTTTTTTCGGTAGGCTGTTGAAAAGGTCTCTTCGAGGACTTTGGTTTCATAAAATCCCTCAGGAAGATTTTTATAAAATCCTGCGATCGCAAAATCATAAGTTCCATCTTCCAGTTCCGTTTTTGGAAATTCGCCTTTTGTGGGGCGAATAGAAATCTGTAAGTGCGGAGCTTCCTCTTTAAGGCGTTTCAAAATCGCGGGCATCACTAAGATCTCAACATAGTCCGTCGTTGCAATCGTGATGCGATCTTGAGCCTTCAGAGGATCGAATTTTTCACTATCTTGTGTCAGGGCTTGGGCCTGATGGACTAACGCCTCGATTTGTGGTTTCAGACGCTTAGCCGTCTCGGTCAAAGTCATGCCTTTAGAAGCTCGAACGAAGAGTGGATCATCAAAGTGCAGACGCAATTTATTGAGACCATGACTTATCGCAGACTGTGTCACATTCAGTTCTTGCGCCGTCTTTGAGACATTCAAAGTGCGATAGAGGCTTTCGGCGACGATCAATAGATTTAAATCCAGCGTTTTCTTCATAAATCCTCGATATGAATATAATCGATAGCTTATATGAAAACAATGAATTGGATTTATGAGGGCTGGGCTGGCAACTTTAAAGGTGTCAACTCACTGGAGGTTTTAATGTTTAAGGTTATACCCACTCTTTTATTAGGTGTTTCATTATTTACGCAGGTTACGCATGCACAAACTAAGAAAGGTCAGAATATGGAAAAGCGCGCATTAATCGTTGTATCAAGCCATGGTCAGCTCGGTAATACCGGGAAGCCTACGGGTTGGTATTTGTCTGAAGTGACTCACGTCTATTATCCGCTTGTGAACGCTGGTTATACGGTTGATTTCGCAAGTCCTAAAGGTGGGGCGGCGCCCATGGACCCAGGCAGCAAAGACACGAAAGACGAAGAAAATGAGAAGTTTTTGGCAGATGCAAGTGTCATGAACCAGATGCAAAACACATTGCCATTAGCAAAAGTGGATACGAAGAAATATCGAGTGATTCACTTTGCAGGCGGGCACGGGGCGATGTTTGATTTCCCGGGCAATAAAGATTTAAGCCGCGTTGCTGCGGGAATTTATGAAAATAACGGTGTCGTATCAGCTGTGTGTCACGGCCCAGCAGCCTTGGTCGATATTAAACTTTCTAACGGCGAATATTTGATCAAAGGCAAGAAAGTAAATGGCTTCACGAATGCAGAAGAGGCTGAAGTAGGTCTTACGAAAGTCGTTCCGTTTTTGTTAGCGTCTAAATTGCAAGAGCGCGGAGCAAATTACGAAGGCGGCAAAAACTGGGAAGATAAGGTGGTCGTCGATGGTCGCTTGGTGACAGGACAGAACCCACAATCTGCGCACAGTGTCGGTCGTGAGCTTGTAAAGATTTTGGAAGCAAATAAATAAGAATCTTGTTTCTTTGCAAAAGCTTCGCTTAAATAGGGCACCTGCAGGAGGTGCCCTATGCTTTATGAAATCACAGTTCCTTATTTTATCAAAATGCTTCACAACCTCGAACACATTCTGGAAAAGGGCGCACGCTATGCCGAAACTAAAAAGTTCGACATGGATGTTCTGCTACATTCTCGTTTGGCTCCAGATCAATTCCCTTTGACTCGCCAAATTCAAATTGCTTGTGATACAGCGAAACTTGCAGCTTTCCGTTTGACTGAAAAACCTGCTCCGACACACGCTGATACTGAAAAAACTTATGCTGAGTTCCAAGAGCGAATCAAAAGCACGATTCAATATTTGGAATCATTGTCAGCGGCTGATTTCAAAGGCTCTGAAACAAAACAAATCACGACTCCACGTTGGGAAGGTCAATGGGTGACGGGTGCTGAATTCGTGTCTCACCACGCATTGCCGAACTTTTATTTCCACGTAACGACGGCGTACTCAATCCTTCGCCATAACGGTGTTGATGTGGGTAAAAAAGATTATTTGGGCGCGATGCCTTTTAAAAAATAGATGTCTTTTTAAAGGGTTCCGCACGGAACCCTTTGTTTTTTAAAAGCGAGCGCGAAGATTATAGCGGCGCTCTTTGACTCGTAAGTATTCTGGCTTTTTAAATGCGCCATCTGTTTTAAGTGCTAAAGAAATTCTCAGCAAGGGACTTTGTACTTTTAAAATTCCGTCTTGATAGAACATCTGAATCGAGTTTTCGTCAGAGCGCCAGCCGTTTTTAAGCGGAAAATCTTTTTCAGGGATGCGCACTTGAATGTCAACGTCACCACCACCTATTGAGTGAACATCCAGACGACGATAGTGTTCACCCTCATAGCTAAATGGCTCGGTAATAAACACGCCCATTTCTTTTACCATAGGGGAGCCTTCCGCTAAAGTGATGTCCTTAGTGCGGTGACCTTCAATTTCAGTTTTAGTTCCTTTGAGGCCTTCAAATTTTTTGACCAGCTCTGACATCCACTCGATATCTTCAGGACGCCATTGTGCACGATTTTGCTCTAAGCGTTCAGGCAGATTCGCAAGATTTTCGGCCGTGCTGCCGATCATCCACCAATCTTTAGTTCCTTCCTTAATCGGAGCTTCAAATCCCGGAACTGCTACGAACCCCAGTTTGCCGTACATCTTTACACCCAGTTTATCACCGGGAGTGTAGTACATCATTTTGTTCGGTTCATGACGTGGATCTTTTAATTGCTCGCGAGCATGTAGAATCAATTGAGTGAAGATTTCAGATGTTCCGGTTTTGTTTTGATCCTTGTCGACTACGAAGTTTGCGGGCTCGAATTTTCTGCCGGCATTACTTGGCATCGTCACAGAAAAATCTGCTTCCAAGGGTAGTTTTTTAATGGGTGTTGTGGGATCTACTTTTACGATTTTCATCGTACCGATGAGGTCCTCAGGCAGATAGGTATCCTGATTGAGTTTACGAACTTCAATGTAGGTGCTTTGCTCGGCATAGTGCTCGGCTTCTGCCTTCAGATGCACGCGCAAGTCCGGGGACCAGTCACGACGTTCTGAATAGGATTGTAAAACAAATTCGATATTTTCGTTCACACGCTGACGGAAACTTAAGTCGGTGCTGACAAGGTTTCCTCGTGGTTTGAATTTTGTGATAATCGTGCCGTATTCTGAAGTTGTTGAATTGAGGATATCTTGAGTGATGATTCCAGTGCGGGTATTAATGCCACTTACAGTTTGTGTGGTCCTGAACATCGCCATGTAGTAGGGCTCCATGGCTTCAGCATTTAAGCCGTATTCACCTAAATCAGACGCAGTGACAAAAATGGAATCGCAGCTGACTTGCGCCAAGGCAAAAGCGGGTCTGAAAAGGGCTATAAATGCGAATAAAACAAGAGCGAACTTCATGCCTTTTATAAAGCAAAACGCATTCCATTTCTTGTGAGCAAAATCTTATTTTGAGACAGCGACAGCAAGGCAGGTTTTTAAACAATCCGAGCGCAGCTGCAGCGACTCTTTGATGCTGTGATTTTCAGACAGCAAAATTAAATAACATCCAGTCAAAACAGTTTGAATAATGTGCGCGTTCGAATCAATCCGGGCCGTAAATCCCGCTTGGGTTAAAAGAAGTTTGATTTTCTGTCTTCCTAGGGCGCTTAGCTGATCGTTGCGTCGACGCATTTCCAAATTGTGAGATGAAAGATAAATAAATAACAGAAGTCCTGTTGCCTCGATAGGATGTTCTGCCGCCCAATCCAAAGTGGCTTTACAATAAATTTGAAAATGCAGTCTACTGTCTTTCTCTTTTGCGAGAGATGTTTGTACGTAATTCTGTAAATGCAGCGTACTTAAATCTAAAAGACTGTTTGCTAATTCCAGTTTGTCTTTGAAATAGTGATGTACAAGAGAGCGTGAAATTTTGCATTTTTTTGCGAGTTCTCCAAACTGCAACTGTTCAAATCCTTTTTTTTGAATCAGCTCTAACGCCATTTCCAAAATAAGAAACTGGCGATGTTCGGCGATGCCTAAACGCTTATTAAAAAAGGCTTTCTTTAAATCAAACTGCAAATTCTTCATCTTATCTAATATATCGGAATAATTGCGAAAAAACTAAAATATTGACACTTTGACAAACGGTGTGGCGAGTCTAGGTGAACGCCGGTATTCTTTGTCACGAATCAGTAACAAGGTGGAACACCACAGCTTCGAGGGCAGAAACTCTGCTCACGAAAATAAGGAAGCGCCTTCAATTGGTGGCGATGAAATCTGGCACGACAGCTGGATGAGAATTTAGGGCCTCTCAGGATGAGTTTCATTTTTGAATAAGGAACTTAGTCAATGAGACAACCTGATATTTTTGAGTTCTTAAACGTTCATCATTTTTTGCAGCAAATGTATGCCTACCGCAAATTTGCTGAAAAAAATTTTTCCTATCAGATGTGGGCTGAAGAGATGGGAATTAAAGATCGCTCTTACCTGCGCCAAGTCGTGATGGGCAAACGTGGGGTGAATGCAGAGATGATTGAAAGATTTCTCTTGAACATGAAACTGAATGAACTTGAACAACAGTATTTTCATATTTTGAACGAATACTCGACCACAACCACGAATGAGTTGAGGGATGAGTTAGGAAAAAAATTGATTGGCTTAATTAAACAGAAAGAGACCCTTTAACAATAATCCTAAGGAGGATTTATGAAAACAATGTTAGTAGCAGCAGTTTTAACTTTGATCGGTCTTCAAGCACACGCACAAGACAGCGTAAGTTACGTTGGTCAAGATAGCAGCGGACAAGAATGCTCTGTGAGCTTTGATGTAAAAAATAATATCGTTTCATTTCGTTATTTAACTAATGATGGCGTGGGTGACGGCTATGGCTTCACGATGACGCAAGAATTTAAGGCGGCTTTGCAACAAAGACAGAATCCAATCACGATTAACGAGGGCGGATTCGGTGGTGCTACTTTGAAGATTTCAATCAGCAATAATACCATGCAAGCGAAATTCCGTAATTTGCTAGTTTTAGGCGCTACGTGCAAGGACATGCACCGTCAGTACTAAAATTTTGCGAATCGTTTAGATTAGACTTGAGAAGGTTCAGCATTCTGTGCTGGGCCTTCAGGTTTTGCAATGACAGCCTTGATCGTGCGTAAAAGATCTGAACGATTGATAGGCTTCGTTAGATGAGCGTCGCAACCGGCCTCTAAAGATTTTTCGATTTCTTCTGGTAGGGCATGGGCCGTCAGCGCCACGATCGGTTTGTTATATCCTTGCGCACGAAGTTTTCGTGTCGCTTGCAGTCCATCCATTCCCGGCATCTGTACGTCCATCAGCACCACATCATAATTATTTTCCAGAGCTAATTTCACGGCTTCAAAACCATCTTCTGCGCAAGTCACTTGGAAATTGTCAGACTTAAGATAACGACGCATTAGCAATTGATTGTCTGGAAGGTCTTCAGCCAAAAGAACTTTGACCGTTTGTCCGTCAAAATCCTGCATCGTTACGACCGGAGCGGGAGTCATGTTCGCTTTGTGTTTAGCTCTTGCAACGGCCTTTTCGTCATATTCAGAAACAATCGTGAATAAGAAAGTACTGCCCACACCTTCTTTACTTTGTAACAGTGACAGATTGCCGCCAAGGGCACGAGCAAAGTGGCGTGATAAGACTAAACCCAAACCCGTCCCGCCGAATTTTCTGATGATCGAAGAGTCGGCTTGACCGAAAGCTTGAAAGATTTGTTTTTGCCCTTCTTCAGAAATACCGATACCAAAATCTTGAACTTCGGTGGCAATATGAATTTTCCCTTCGATGGTATCAGATTGAACTCTGATTTTGATCGGTCCTTTGTTTGAAAACTTCAATGCATTGCCAAGAAGATTTACTAAGATTTGTCGTAATCTAACAGGGTCAGAATAAATGTTATCAGGTAGAGTATTGGTTTTATCGAACTCTATCAGAATACCTTTTTTCTGCGCCATCAGGGACATGGAGCTGATGACCTCTTCGACTAAGTCATTATACGATATCAAAGTTTTCTCAATTGGCATTTTGCCTGCTTCGAATTTTGATAAATCTAAAATGTCATCGATGATTCTAAGTAGCAAAGTTCCGTTTGCTTGAATTCGTCCTAAGAACTCCTGTTGTTCATCCGTAAGCTTTTCAGAACTAAGTAGCTCAGCAAATCCCAAAATGGCATTCATAGGTGTGCGGATTTCATGGCTCATGTTAGCTAAGAAGGTCATCTTGGCTTTGGTTGCTTCTTCGGCGACCTCTTTTGCTTTTTTCTCGCGAAGGAGTGCTTGTTCCAGATCGGCCGTTCTTTCTTGAACACGACTTTCTAATTCGGCTTGAGTTTGAAGAAGCTCTTTTTCAATATTTTTTAGATCGGTGATGTCTTGAGTTGTGCCGTATATCTTTGTAACTTGATCGCTTTCGTCTATGGTGATTTGCCCACGTGTTTGCAAATATTTTGATGTCCCATCGGAAAGACGAATGATGTGTTCGAAGCTGAACGGGGTTTTATTTTCAATGGCTCTTTTGATTGTGGCTTGAATTTTTTCACGATCCGAAGAGCTAGCGCGGCTTAGCAGATCGTCTGACGTCACCGTGGCTGTTTTATCGATGCCGTAAATGTTGTACATCTCTTCAGACATACTTACAGTCGGACTGCTGATTATTCTTTCCCAACTGCCAAGGTGTGCGATTTCTTGCGCTTCTTTTAATAAGATATCGCGACTGTTGATCGCGGCACTGGCTTCTTTGGAGCGACGGATAAGAACTCGACCAAAAACAGAAGCAATCAATGCCACGAGCAAGATAGCAAGTGTAGTGCCGATAACGACATAGGCAACGGTTTGCGTTCCTAGTACGACTCCTTGAGGATTCGGAATGTGCTCTCCGTCGTGAACGAAGTTTGCCGCAGCCATACCGACATAGTGCATGCCTGAAACGGCAACGCCCATGAGTAGACTTGAAAAGATATGAAGTAAGTTAATTCGCTTCGTCGTGCGAAAAAGGAGTGATACGCCAAGTGCCGCGAACGAAGCGAAGGCTGCGATGAATACAGACAGTGCGACGAGGTTCCAATTCCACTCAATCTGTGCTGGCATGCTCATCGACGCCATACCGATATAGTGCATGCCGGAAATTGCGACGGCCATTGAAAGTCCGCCGAAGATCAGGCCGATCAAAGAAACTTTCAATCTGCTGATAAGATAAAACGCTAACAGTGAAGCCGCGATCGCGACGCCTAAAGAAAGAATAGACAAGCCTAGATCATAGCCAATGATGATCCCTGGCATGATCATCGCGAGCATTCCGACAAAGTGCATACTCCAAATGCCAAGGCCCATGGCAATCGCTCCAGCTAAGAGCCACAGACGATTGCTTTTTTCCAAAGACTCTTTAATGCGCAAAACAATATTCAAAGCAACGTAAGCACCGATTGTCGCAATCAGGATCGACAGGGCCACAAGTTCTTGATTGTAAGCGTGAGACATTTTCATCACTTTAAAATTAACGAAGGTGGCAGGGGATGGCAAACAGGTCATGGTTTGTTCAATACCATCACCAAAATGCTGGAAAGCACGGTTGGTATAAAAACTTCGCACAAATGCCCTCAGTTCGAATTGTTGAATTTATAGAGAGAGAATTCAGATAAAAATGTATTTCTAAATACTGCCCGCGAGAATAAAAAGAATGTCAGATTGCAAGTCTTGCGCTCTTTGAAATCTTCTTGAAATTGACTATTTTTTTATCACCCTCTCGAATTGATCGACTCAAGAAGAGCACGATTAGGCACTCTTAAATTGTTGGAGTATTGTGGTTTGTGTAAATCATCACTCACCAGGAGGGTGTATGAAGAACCCCGTGTCTAGAATAGTGTTCGTAGCAGGAATGGCCGTACTCGGCGCTTGCAGCCCACAGTCAGCGACCAATTCATCGTCCCTGAATTCTGCCTCGGCAAGCTCATCACAAGGAGCTATCGATAGCTCCAAACAAGCGGCGGTCAGTTTTAAAATGGTGGATGCTCCGAACAAAGACATCAAGTCCGTGGTCGTTGATATTGATCATCTTGAAGTTTTAGTCGCGGGTGCTAGTAAAACGGGTCGATTGTTATTGGCACAAGGACTTGGGCCGGTGGATCTTTTGAAGCTTCAAAATGGCGTCAGTCTGCCGCTTCAAGATATCGTTGCTCCGGATGGTTTGCAGATTCAGCAAATCCGTCTGATTTTAAAAGAGTCAGGACATTATATCGTTAAAGGCGATGATTCGATTTGTGAATTGAAAACACCAAGTGCGCAAAACACAGGTGTTAAAATTATTCTGACAAATAAAGTTCAATTCGAAGCCGGTCATCAATACAACGTCACTTTGGATTTTGATGCCAACAAGTCCGTTGTGTTGCAAGGAAATGGTGGCTGTCTGTTGAAGCCAGTTTTAAAATTGATTTCTGTGACGAAGCAGGAAATACCTGAAGGCGGTGGCTCTGATTCGGGTGGTTCTGAGTCTGGTGGTGGATCTGGGTCTTCTCCTGAAGTGACGCCATCGCCAACTGTAGAGCCGTCACCAGAACCTACGGTTGAACCTTCTCCGTCACCAACGCCAGAGCCTCCGGTAGAAATTATTACGACTCCAGATGGAAACGATCCTTCGACGGGTGATGGTTGGGACTATACTCCAGTGATCGATGGTCAAGAGCCAGTCGTTACTGAAAGTCAGTTATCGACACTTTAAGACTTAAGGGAGTCTGCTTTGAATCGCGTAGAGAAAAATATCATCTTAGGCACTATCGATGAAATTCTTGAAGAACATTTTACGATGAAGAAAAATGAAGTGACGGTTTTTATCGACCGTCACTTTACTCTTAATGAAGTTGTGGCGATTCAAAAGAAATCTCTGCTGGCGGATCTTATCTTTTATCCCTTAAATGCTTTATGGTCTGTGCCTTATTTGGCGGTTAAAAAGACCATAGAGACCTTTGATAAACTAGGGTGGAGTCAAGCCAACGGCTTAATAAAGAAAGTCCCATCAGCTTTTAAAACGCGATATCAAAAGACCACCGAAAAAATATTGCTCGAAGATTTTCTGAAAGATTCACAGAGCGAAATTTTCGCTTCTTTGAATTCAAAGTTAGATCTACATGCGCTATTTTCAAAAGCGGAAGTAGAGCAGCTTAATAAAAAAGTTTCCGATCTTTATAAAGAAGAGATAGATAAGTTTTCTTCGGCCCAAGTGCTGACGACCGATCTGATTGCGACTTTGTTGACCTTGGTGGCGGGAAAATTGTTCTTCCATAATAGCTCCCTCGGGATCACGGGAATGGGCTCTAAAATCGCGCGCAAAGTTGCGAACGAAGATGCAGCCGACCGATTTTTTCTAGGAAAAAGAATGGGTTCGACGTTCTATAATATTTTTCCGGTCGCGCCGACAAATACGCAAATTTATGTAGCCACGTTTGGCATCGGACTGATGTTGACTGTATTAAGCATCTCAGTCGCGGTCTTTAGCGATCCGATCCGAAAATCTTTGGGCGTTCAAGATTCTAAGCTGAAGGGTTTGCTGAATTCGCTCGAACAAAATTTATATATGATCTTTAAGAATGAAATTAAGGCGAAGATAGTGGTACGCAAGAGCTCAAAGGAATAAACCTTTGAGGCTCTTGTCTTTGGACTCTAGTTGTATTGTGCGCGCAGTTTTTGAATGAGTTCCGTGCTATCAACTTTAGGCAATACGGTGCTGCTCAACGTTTTAGCTTCACCTAAGCGATAAGTATCAAGGATAGTGCCTTTATCTGCATCAAATTTGAATGATGATGAAAACAGGGAGCCTTCTGGGCAATTTGCTACAACAGATCCCTGACCTTTTGGTCCATCTAACAGCGCCACCATAACTTTATAGTCCTTAACAAGCGATAAAGTATTAAGATCTGTCAGAACCAGAAATTGCTGTTCACTTAAAGTGGGAGTGTTTACATCAAGTGCTACTTCCGTCAAAGCGAGTGGGCATTGGCCACTTGTTTTGATCACACTTTGAAGTGACATGCGCATCTGTGGCACAAGGATTTGGTCATCAATAAGACCACTGCGAGTCGTCTCGACATAAACATTGTAGCCATAGTGAGGGCTAAAGTTAGTAATTAAGGTTTTAATTTGACTATAAAGTGCATCAATAACATCAGCATCTTTGCTCGCATCAATTTGAGCTTTCAAGTTCTTCACGCGCGCTAAAAGATTTTTCGCATTCGTGATGTACTCGCCATCAGTTGCAAAAACATTAAGTGCAGATTGACGATCTTTGATTGTGAAGTTGTTTGATGGAACTGCGCCTGTTTCTAAGACATTGGCATTTAAAACAAATTGAGCTGCTCGACGATAATAAGACTTAAATGCTCCACCTTCTTTGCCGAATTGATCTGCAAGGGCGTTCAAACGGGCAGCATATTGAACACGGGCTGTGCTTGGGTGTTTTAAAGCTTCGCCTATTCCATCCTTAGCGTTTTGATTAATCAGGTTTTGAGTCTCACTCAAAAATGAATCTACTTCCAGTTGGCGACGTGCCTCAGGAGTGATTGTTTGTGCACCTGCCAGTGAGGCATTAACAGCCAATAACAGCACGCAAAGGTTTCTCGTTACGTTCTTCATAGGTATTCCTTTTCAATTATATGTTCCGGTGAAACACCAGGTCGGTTCACAATTGTTCAACAACTGTACCTAGGAAAAACGACCCTTAAAATTGATATACCTCAGTTAGGATGTCGAAGAAATGAACAGACGCCTCGTTTTGTTTGTGCTCCCAAGATGTAATGAATGCGTTGCCTATTGTTTCCAAATATCCGTCAAAGCAGAGGCTTTAGAGTCTAAGCGGCCCAGATCGCCCAATCCAAATTCATCTTCGATAGTTTTAAGAAGACTCACTTGATTCATTGGCTGACCACTTTTTGCGCCTGGTTTGACAGAGCTTCCCAAAAGAACCGTGTAGATATGGTTGGCTCCGGAATGTCCTGCGGACTCGTCGAAAGTGACGATAACAAGATTGTCTTGCAGAAAATTTGCGTTGTTGAACAGAGAATCAAAATTCTGTTGCAACCAGTTTGCCGCATACGCAGCTCCTGTATCATGGCCGTCATCACTCAAGTTCGGTGAAAGAATCGCGAAGTTAGGTAGGGAGTTTCTAGCTACGTCGTTTTTAAATGCGACATAGTCCTGAATCTTGGCACAGCGAGTGGGGTTGTTAGAGATATCCGTGTAGCTAATAAAAGGATTGTGCTTTCTAGCGTAACGACCGCTGGTTGCACCTTTGAAGCAATTGCCAGGATAGTTCTCCATGTAACCCTTCCAGGAATATCCGGATTGTTCTAGAAGATCCACGAGATTGGTTTGATCCAGGTCCACGGGGTTGTCATTGCGAACCCCAAAAAAATCTCCGCCTAAAAGTGCCAGGTAATTTCCTTGAGACGGATGAACCATTCCCGTCATATTTTGCAGCAAAGCCCCTTGGGTTGTGAGCTTTTGGAAATAAGGTTGCTGCAAGGCCGTTTCATAATCGGTATTTTCAAAAATAATGAACAGTACGCGCTTAAAGTGTGAGCCCGTTTCGGCCTGAACGCAGAGGACGTGAAGAGTGACGATGAGAGAAACCAAAATTCTTTTAAAAGTCATGGTTAGTGTCCTTATTGCCGAGGGATTAGATATCAGAGTCTTGTGTCAGTCAAACCACAATTCCCGTATAAATACATCTCGAGGGTTGCTTCAATTTGAGTTATGAATTTTATGAAGGAATTTCATTTCGAAGTGTTTTTATAAAGATTTCGCCGCGAAAATTGAACCTGTCACCCGGCAGAAAGCAAGATCATGACGGAACCGGTCTTCACAGCCAGAGACTTAAAGAAATCCTATAGGATGGGAGAAGTTGAAGTCGCGGCCCTGAAGGGAATTAATCTCGAGCTTTTCGCAAAAGAGTTCGTTGTTCTTTTAGGGCCTTCTGGAAGTGGAAAGTCCACGTTGCTCAATATTTTAGGCGGCCTTGATAATCCTTCCTCTGGGAAAGTCAGATATCAGGATCATGATTTGGTGTCGGCAAATCCAGAGCAGCTTACCACTTATCGAAAAGAACATGTCGGTTTCGTGTTCCAATTTTTTAATTTAATTCCAAACCTTACGGCGATTGAAAACGTACAGCTGGCAACGGATTTGGTAGAAAATCCGATGGCGCCGGTGGAGGCGCTTGCTTTGGTTGGCCTGAGCGAACGCAAAAATCATTTCCCTTCGCAAATGTCTGGTGGCGAGCAGCAACGTGTTGCAATTGCCAGGGCTATCGCTAAGAGACCTGATGTTTTGTTGTGTGATGAACCGACGGGTGCGCTCGATATCAAAACCGGGAAGCTTGTT
This sequence comes from Bdellovibrio sp. NC01, assembly GCF_006874625.1. Classification (NCBI taxonomy): domain Bacteria; kingdom Pseudomonadati; phylum Bdellovibrionota; class Bdellovibrionia; order Bdellovibrionales; family Pseudobdellovibrionaceae; genus Bdellovibrio; species Bdellovibrio sp. NC01. The sequence goes on along the minus strand of NZ_CP030034.1, from coordinate 2,898,680 downwards.
CTGGAAGCAATTAATCGTATCAATCATGAATTAGGAACATTGGTCGTTGTGATCACACATAATTCTGCAATTGCAGGGTTGGCTGATCGAGTGATCTATCTGTCGGACGGTACAATTAGCGAGGTTCGAAGTAACAAACACAAGATTTCGATCGACGAGGTTCATTGGTGACAGGTTTACATCGAAAGCTGTTGGGAGATCTTAAAACTTTACGTGGTCAGATCTTGATGCTGGCGATTCTTATCATCTGTGGCGTTTCGGTTTTGGTTTCGTCATGGAGTTCTTATCAGTCTTTGCAACGATCAAAAAACACCTATTACCAACAATATCATTTTGCGGACGTATTTGCGGAGTTGATTCGAGCCCCACAATCCGTTCTTACAAATATTCGCCGACTTAAAGGCGTTGAACAAGTTGAAGCGCGAATTATTAAAGATGGTCTGGTGGAAGTTCCAGGACAGACTGAACCCGCCTTGGGCCGTTTCGTTTCTTGGCTGGGTCGCCATCAGTCTTTGAATAATATTTATCTACGCCAAGGCCGAATGCCTGAAGCCAGTTCGATAATGGAAGTAATTGTTCATGAATCATTCGCGGATGCACAACATTTAAAAATGGGAGATCGACTACGGGTTTTACTGGGAGGACAGGAAAGGACTGTTGTGATTTGTGGCATCGGTCTTTCACCAGAGTATGTTTACGCATTGAGCCCGCTTGCGCCCTTGCCAGATGATAAACATTTTGGAGTATTTTGGGCCCGGCATCAGGATCTGGAATCAGTCACTGGAATGAACGGCGCTTTTAACAGTGTTCAGATTAAAGTCAGTGATGCAGATAAAACAAGCGCGACCCTGGAAGAGATCAAGCGCCAGGTTGATCGGATTCTTGAGTCTTACGGAAACATACAGTCTTATGATCGCACTTCGCAGTTGAGTAATACTTTTGTTGAAGACGAAATTCGCCAGCAAAGGGTGATGGCGATTTTGATGCCATCCATTTTTATGTCCGTCGCCATGTTTATTCTGAACGTTATCTTTTCCAGACTTATTTCTCTTCATCGCGGACAGATAGCGACATTGAAATCATTAGGATACAGCAGTTGGTCTTTAACATTTCATTATTTCCAGCTTGTGACTTTTATTTTGGTGATGGGCATCTTGCCAGCCATTGTCGTTGGGGCAGGCATTGGTCAGTGGTATGCAGGGCTGTACAAAGAATTTTTTAGATTTCCGACGATTGATTTTTCTCTTTCGGCGAGTGCCATTGGGCTGGCATTTCTGGCTGGGTTAATCCCAGGATGGATAGGAGCGGCTAGCGCTCTATCACGTGTTTTCTTTCTTTTGCCGGCAGAATCCCTAAGGCCTCCAAGTCCGCCACCTTTTCAGAAAGGACTCTTTGAAAAAATCAGCGGAACACGATCTTTAAGTGTGTTTTCAAAAATGATTTTACGATCGCTGTTGTTTCGTCCTTTGCGTCTGATTTTGAATGTGCTCGGCGTTGCAGCGGCATTATCAATTTTAATCAATGGCTCTTTCTGGACTGATGTCATTGATTTTATGATTGAACGTCAGTTCCATGAAATGCGACGTGAAGATCTGTCTGTTCGCTTGCTTCACCCAAAGAAGTTGGGACTTTTATCCGACATTAAAAATATTCCTGGAGTGATAATTGTTGAGGGTGAAAGGAATGTGCCGGTCTTGCTAAGGTACAGGAACTCTAAAAAAAATATTTCTATTCTTGGGTTGGATAAGTCGCTGCAACTCACTCGTGTTATGGATCAAAGGGGACGAGTGATTGAGCCGAAAGAAGGCGGTATTTTGTTAAGTCGTTACTTTGAGACCCAGTTTCAAATTCAAGTCGGAGATCTTGTTAGTATGAAAGAGCAAGAGGGCGAACAACGTGAGTTTCAGGCTCCGGTGATGGGGTTTGTTGATGATTTGATTGGGCAGCAGGCCTATGCGTTGAAGGCGGATCTGCATCACTGGCTGAGAGAAGCACCGGTAGTCGATACGTTGCTGCTTAAGGTGGATCCCTCTTATGTCGACAAAATCTATGTTGCGTTAAAGGAAATGCCGGAAGTTGCTGTGGTCAGTGTACGTAAACTGTTACTTGAAAGCTTTACCAGAACCGTTGCCGACATGATCGTAACGTTTACGATTATTTTATATATATTTGCGGCAGCCATTGCCGGAGCCGTGATTTATAACTCGGCCCGGATTAGTTTTTCCGAAAGAGCTTGGGAATTGGCAAGTCTAAGAATTTTGGGTTATGGCACAAAGAATGTTTTTGATTTGTTATTTATGGATATTGGAGTGCAACTGTTATTAGCTTTAGTTCCTGGATTGATGTTCGGATATTATCTTTCTTTTTTAAGCATACATTTTATTCACAACGACACTTTCAAATTTCCGATGGTTGTGAATCCTGTAACTTATGGGTTGGGGGTCTTTGTTTTGCTTATGATTTTTTTTACCAGCGGAATTTTCTTATACAGGAAAATAAAAAATCTGGATTTTGCCGAAGCACTTAAGGCGAGGGACTGAAGATGAAAAAAATCTTTTATGGTCTTTTGGGTCTGGTGCTTCTTGTTGTCGCCTACGTGCTGATGACTCCCAAAAAGGTATCTGTTGAAACTTTTAAGATCGAACGAGGCCCTTTCCAGGAAACATTCTCGTCTGATGGCAAGGTGCATACTCGCGATAAGAAAATCGTTTATGCATTTGCAAATGGCAGTATTGACAATCTTGACATCACACTTGGCCAGCTTGTTAACAAAGGAAAAGTAGTTGGCATGTTGGATTGGGATAAAGACCGTCCTATTAAAATTCCAATAGACGGAGTGATATCAAAGATTTTCCGAGACTCTGCAGGGCCTGTCACGCGAGGTGAGCCCTTGTTTGAAGTTTCGAATCTTGCGACGCTTGAAGTGACGGCAGATGTGCTGACTCCAGATGTTGTGCGGTTAAGTGAAAACGGGGAGGCGAGGATACAAAACTGGGGTGGAGCCGAAGATCTCGAAGCAAAAATTATGCAAATAAGTAGAGCCGGCGTCGTGAAAACCTCTGCCCTTGGCGTAGAAGAGGAACGGACCGAAGTCAGAATGGAATTCATAAAGGTCCCAGAAGAACTTAAAATTAAATTCGGCGATAATTATCATGTGGATGTCCTTTTCGTAGTTTCCCGTGAAGCCAACGCACTCAGCGTTCCGTTGGGGGCATTGTTCAAGGATCGAGATCAATGGGCTGTGTACGTATTTAAAGATGACAAAGCAAAATTAAGAGACGTCAAAATAAGTAAGCGCAACGATCGCTTCGCAATGGTCACCGATGGGCTTTACGAAAACGACGAGGTCATCCTTTTTCCCGGAGACAAAATACACGACGGTACAAAAGTAAAAAGGACCAATGTCGTCCGTTGAATTGTGTTGACTATCCAGAGCCTACTAAAGAAATGCGGGGGAGCTGTCAAGAGTTTGGAGGCATGATGCATGGAGGCCCTGGGCACAAAGGTCACATGCATGGAATGATGACGGGTTTCTGCGAATCGAATCGGTCTTTTCCGGCAGAGCCATCTCAATCAAGCCTTTCGCTTCGCCAGACCACGAAACATCTCCGTCCACGTAACACTAATAAAGCCAACAACGAAGCAAAGAACGAGATCAAGTGGATGAAGTATCGAAAACCGAAACAGCTGTCTTAATTGATCAATATACAAAATGCACGCAAGAAGGACTATTGATCCGATGGCAATCCAACGGACAACAGTGTTATCCCCAACAAAGAAGCGTTCCTTGAGAGTCTTGTGAGACCTGCGGCTTGTGAAAATGAGTGCGATATTAGAAATAAGAAGCGTTGTGAAAACGAGAGCTCTTGCATCCTCTTCTCCTTGCCCACGCCAAAGCGCAATCAGATAAACAATCGTCAGCGAAATTAACACGCTTGCCCCTTTGATAAGGCTCGGTATCCAGAGCTTTCGATCAAATAGCGGTTCCTTCGGGTCGCGCGGTGGCAGATTCATTAAGTCTTTCGAACCAGGTTCAATCTCAAATGCAATTGAAGAAGCGGGTTCGATAATTAAATGGAGAAGTGCGATGTGAGCGGGTAGTAAAACGAGTGGCAGTTTAAAAACGACCGGAATAATGGACATTCCCGTTATCGGCAAGTGGACCGCGAATAGGTAGACAAGTGCACTCTTAATGTTTGCATAAACTCTTCGACCCATTTTTACTGCTTCGACGATCGAGCCAAAATCATCATCCAAAAGAACAAGTGCAGCGGATTCTCGTGCCACGTCAGTTCCTCGGCCTCCCATCGCAATGCCAATGTGCGCACTTCGCAACGCCGGGGCATCGTTCACACCATCCCCAGTCATTGATACGATTTCACCGTTAGCCTTGAACGCTTCAACAAGTTTAAGTTTTTGTGTGGGTGAAACCCGAGAGAAAACATTGACGGATTTAACGACACGGCAAAGATCATCTGCTGAGTAGCTTTCTAGGTCTTGGCCGGTGACAACTTTATCAGGAGAAGGTAGGCCGATTTTTTGGGCGATGCTGCTGGCAGTGGCTGGATGATCTCCAGTGATCATAACAACGCGAATTCCCGCTGAATGACATTCAGCAATGGCCTGAGGAACCTCTGGTCGTATAGGATCCGCGATTCCGATGAGTCCTAAAAATGTGAAGTCAAAGTCGTGTTGAATCGGCGGCAAAGATGTTTGCGGAAAAATGCTTTTGGCCACTCCTAGAACTCGAAAACCCGCAGCGGCCATCGTCTCGGCGGATTTTGTGGCCGCCAAAGTTTGGTCCTTGTTCAGATGGCAAAGATCAATGATTGCCTCGGGGGCGCCTTTTGCTCCAACAACATAGCCGCCTCCAGGGCGAGGCTTCCATGCGTGTGTAATAGCGAGAAGTTTTGGTGAAAGTGGATATTCCTTTTCGAACTTCCAATCATAGTGAAGATGCTCAGTGCCGCGTAAGTATTGGACACCAGCGTTGATAAAAGCAATTTCCATTGGGTCAAAGGGATCTTGGCGACTCGCTAATATTCCGTACTCAAGAACCTCATGAAAATCTTCGGGGAGGTAAGGTTTGCTCAGCTCACTTAAATCTAATGATTGGTTATTCGAGAAGATCCGCTGAATTTTCATTTGATTCAACGTCAGAGTTCCCGTTTTGTCGACGCATAAGACAGTGGTCGATCCAAGATTTTCAACTGCGGGGAGTCGTCGGGTCAGAACACGTCTTTGTGAAATTCTCCAGGCACCAAGCGCAAGAAAAATGGTTAAGACCGCTGGCAATTCGTTCGGCAAAATCGCCATAGCCAGTGTTAGACCAACCAAGAATCCCTGCAACCAATCATGACGAGTGATTGAGAAGACCAAGAATACAATAATACAGATGCCACCAACAATCCATGCAATGCGACCTACTAGCTGTTGGGTATGAATTTCGAGTCTTGTTCGTTCCCTATTCTCGCTTTGAATTGATTTTCCGATTTGCCCAATCTCAGTATGAAGTCCGATGGCTGTGACGATGGCCATGGCTTGGCCTCGCACTAAAGTGGTTCCCGCATAAATCATCGACTCTGAAGTCTTTTCGACGGGAACTGATTCGCCAGTCAACAGCGACTCATCCACAGCGATCAAGTCTTTCGAGAATACGAGGGCGTCTGCAGGGACGCGATCACCCTCATTGACAAAAATAATGTCATCTCTAACAACCTCGCGTCCCGGAATGCGTTGCTTCGTTCCTTCTCTGAGAACCAGGGCACGGGGACTTGAGAGATCTTTCAGAGCATCAAGAGCTCGTTCCGCTTTTCTTTCCTGGAAAACTTCGATCCCAATGATAAGAAAAAGAAAGCCAAGTAGCATCGATGCTTCTTGGTGATCTCCAACAATAAAGTAGATTGTTCCACATCCCAAAAGCAAGTACACCATGGGCTCTTTAAAGACACCCATGACAATGTGATGCAGCCTGCGAGGTTTTGTTGTCGGCAGTTCGTTGAATCCTTCTTCTTCACGGCGTCTGAGAATGAAAGAGCGCGAAAGCCCACCTGACGAGTGCAGGTCGGCCGCAGTCGTGATAGAAGTCATTCTTTCTTTTTTTTGATAAGACATGATTCCCACTAAGTCATCATGCCATTAAGTCCTACTTGAATATGTTTGTTTCTCTACAAATGAACTGCATTAAATGGGACAGCCTCCACTCCGCGACGCAAGCTGTGGCAGAAGGTGAAAATGAGTGCCCCCAGTGAGAAACCAAAGCCAGAATTAAAACGTGTTCTTGGGCTTAGCTCGTTGGTGTTTTATGGTGTCGGCATGATCCTGGGCGCTGGCATTTACAGTATTATTGGAAAAGCAGCAGGCGTCGCAGGCCATTTTCTTTGGCTGTCGTTTGTAATTGCGGGTCTTACAGCGGGTCTTACTGCATTGTCGTATGCCGAACTTTCAACAATGGTACCAAAAGCTGGCGCTGAGTATGCTTTTCTGTCGTTTGCATTTCCCCGCAAAAAGTGGCTTGCGACGACAAGTGGGTTAATGATGTTTTTTTCCGCGGCGGCGACAGCGGCCGCTGTATCATTAGCATTCGCTGGGTATCTTTCACACTTTTTAGATCTTCCACAAGAACTGACAGCGATGATACTTTTGCTTGGATTTACGAGCTTAAGCATCTACGGCATTCAAGAGTCCAGTCGCTTGAATGTGATTTTCACGTTGATCGAAGCTTTTGGATTGATAGTTATCATCTGGCTCGGAGTTGGTTCGCACTTTGGTCGCACCATTTTTTCTTCGCCACTTGCTTCGGGCGTGTTTTCCAGTGCAGCACTTGTCCTATTCGCATTTTTGGGCTTTGAAAACTTGGTGAACTTCACTGAAGAAGCGAAGCAACCTGTACGCGATATTCCCAAGGCCATATTGCTGAGTCTTGGGTTGTCGACGGTCTTGTACATTCTTGTGAGCATTGCTGCCGTTTCACTTGTTGATCCCGCCGACCTAGCGAAGAGCACAGCACCCCTTATGGATGCCGCAATGACCAGATCGGTCGTCTTCGGTGATCTTCTTGGCTCGATCGCATTGTTTTCAACGGCCAACACAGTTTTGATTGCACTTCTTGCTGGAAGTCGAATTTTATATGGGATAGCGAAAGGTGGTGATGTTCCGGCGATCTTTGCACGACTTCATCATAAGCGTCACACCCCGTGGATAGCTTGCCTTCTTGCTATGGCAATCGCACTTTGTCTGATTCCGACTGGCACTGTCGACGTCATTGCAAGTCTTGCTTCGTTTGCAACGATCATCAGTTTCATTCTTGTGAATATCGCTGTCATATGTCTGCGATTCAGCCATCCACAGCAACATCGGGCTTTCTTCATTCCATTGCGTATCGGACGATTCCCGCTTCTGCCAGCACTCGCTGTTATCACGTGTGGCTATCTTATTTTAGAATTTCAGAAAGAGGTTTACGGATTGATGGCTTTGTTTTGGATTCTGGGGCTGGTGCTTTCGTTTATTTCAAACAGGCATAAATAAACTTTTGAGTGGCGCACAAGGGATCGGAAAAAGTTGTTTGCCATAAGGGCTCGCTTTCGTATGACATAAGAAATGAAAGATCTCGTTTTTTGTAATCAAAGAGCCTATCATGAAATATGCGCTTTCAAATTTCTTTTATTTTAGTGATCCTGCTTTTAAGTCCGACATCGTTTGCACAAAAGCCTTCGGGCGAGCTTGAGATTCTTTTTGTCTCTTCTGGTAATAGTCTTCTGACTGACAACGATAAAGATTTATTAAGCAGGGCCATGGAGGAAATCGGCTATAAGGTCGTCTATCGTACAGTTCCATTGGGGCGTGGTCCGAAAGAAATTAGCAATTCAAGTGTGGACGGAGAATTGGTTCGAATTCGTGAGTACGGCTATGTTCATCCTGAATTGGTGCGTGTCGAAGAGCCCTTTGCGACAGCTTACTTTTCGATTTACTCAAAACCTCATAAAAAAGTGCCTTGTACTTGGAAAGAACTCATTGATTCAAAACTCCGTATCGATTTTCAAAGAGGCATTTATTATTTCGAGATGAACTTAAGCACGCATTTGTCAGATCGAATTCAAGCAATCGATACACCTGTTCAAATGTTTCGACGTTTGCAAAGCAATCGTTCTGATTTATTTCTTCTGGATAAATTGACAGCAGAGCGTGAGTTGGGCTCTTCAATGCAGGCTTGGGACGTCAGCTATGTCTGCGATATTTATGTGGCCCCCACGTATATGTATTTAAAGAGGAAGCACGCGGATATTGCGGTGAAGTTAGCGCCGGTGTTGCGGAGGCTTAAACAGAAGTCATCGTCAAAAATCCCGCGAGAATAAAAATTATCACAATAAGGAAAAGCTCGCGGCGCGATTCGCGGTGAATGCCAGTAATAAAAATTTTCTCAGCGGTTATCTTCCATCGTTTCAGATGAATAAATTGATTTATCGAGGCAATGCCTAAGACCACGCAGAAAAGAATAATTTTTCCTATGACGAACTTGCCATAAGTTGTAGATAGTGGAGCGGATAAGGAAACTCCTGCGAGCATGGCTAAGATAAAGCCTGAAATGCCAATAATAGCTGTAGAGCACATTGCGAAAATAGAAAATCTTTTAACTAAGCGATAGCTGATCATGGGATCCGTTTCGCCAAACGAAAGTCTTCTACTGAGCCATGCAATAAGAGTCCACAACCCGCCAGTCCATATGCCAACAGCGACTGCATGTAAAAGGCCTAAAAATATTCTAAGGGCTGTATGATCCGCTTGGGAAGCTTGGTGGCTTGTAAGAATGGAAATCAGCGGAAGGATGAAAGTTAGCAGTATAAATGCGTATCGTGCCTTGTTGATATTCTTTAGCTTGTAAGAGGCTGTAAGTGTTAACGCAAGAACAGCAATTCGCAGACACCATAAGTGACCAAATGTCGTCGAGCTCATCGCCATCCAAAGATCATCGGGCGACCAAGACTCTGTCATATTATATGCTGAAGCCAACATCCAGAGTGTCGAAGTTATCAAGGTCGGCAGTAATAATTTCTGAAATCTATTACGATCTATCTGTGCAGCGGTGGAGCCTCCACCAGGCAAGATAAAGAAATTGAAAACAATACTGCCCACGAGCCAGTAACCTAAAAGAAAATCCAGCCCGTGGATCAGCCCTAAGGTGATGTTCATTTTTTCTCTGTGACCACAGTGAAAATATAGCTGCCTTTCATGGGGTGGCTATCAGTGCCGACGGCCTTCCATTGAACTTCATACTTCGCGCTGCCACCATTCGCGTCGGGAGTAATTCTGACTTCCATCGTATTTTTTTGTTCATTGCTATGAGTGATCGGCCCTGTGCTGAGAGTAGTGTGATCACTTTGTCGACGAACTTCAATTTTGCTCATTGCGAGTTCGACGTCTTCAGAGAATGTCAGAACAACCTTATCCGGAAGTTTGCTGACTTGCGCATCTTTGAGGGGTTCTGATTTTTGTAGGTGAGCATGAGCAAATGCGTGACTAGTAAAAAACATCAGCAGAACTGTTAAGAGTCCATTTTTCATGAGCGTCCTTTTTATTTTTGCACGTCAAAGTTAAGAACTTTTTCTTCTTTGCCATCTTGGAAAATAAGTTTGATGGCCCAAGGGCCCTTCATAGAAAAAGGAGCTTTAATGCGATATAAGCCACCAGAAATTTCTTTTACCGCAGGCGTCTCGGTCCCCATATCCATGCTTGTCATGTAAACCTCAGATTTTAGGTGCAGGCCTTTTGCGGGCTTCTTGCTTTTTTTGTCTGTGATAAGAACATCCACACTGTTGGTGCCGACTTTGGCTTTGCTTGGCTGTTTGATCTCATAATCGTAATTACCTTCTGTCTGTGACGGCGTATTTGCTGAAGCAGCGGCAGAATGAGTTTCATTCATTGCCATGTCCATGCCCTCCATGCCTGAACCTTCCACCATCATAAGATTCATCATGCGTACAGTGGGTTCTTGATCTCCAAATCCACGTTGAGATTCGAGGTCTTGTCCTTCTTGAACGTTGAAGACTCGTGTTGGTGTTATGACAGGCATCGAAGCCATGCCTTCCTGACCTGCCATCGCAGCAAAACCCACAGCAAGTGTCAGAGCAGAGAAGAGAGCGAAATGAATGATTTTCTTTTTCATACTAAAGCCTTTTTATTAATTCGGAATATATTGATGTTGTTGATTAAGTAGACTGCGACGTGGGCTGATATGTTGATTAAAGATCGTGTCGAAGCTAAATACCAATCCGACGTCGACACTTTGTTCGTAGTCGATCCCTTTGGATTGTATAGCTGCCAACTCTGTGCTTCGCCATTGTCCTTGATATTGAATCGCCAGATCAAAACCTTGTCCCAATCGCTTGATGGCTGAAAGGGCAGTGCCCCATGAGTTGGCGCCGGTGACTTTAAGATAATTCTTATAGGCAGCGGTAAGTGCTAATTGATACCCACCTTTTCCAAAGGGACTATTGAGATATCGCAAAGACGCCGCCACCGAGTTCGAATCTGCCTGAAAAGTATCGGGCAGTGTTTGGAAAGTCGAGATATTACTTCCAACACTTAAAATGTCTTGAATGTGCAAATCGATCAGGTCAGTGACGCTTTTGTTGAGATTAATGACGCCACCGGCACTTATTTGACTGATGCCCGAAGTCCCATTGGAATCAATGTGAACGTAATCATAGCTAAAACCCCATGAAGGCACACGATCAAAAACTTCCAGTCCTGGCGGTGCTAAATATTGAAAGGTGATCCCGGCCGAATTGATTCCTGTGCCGGAGTTCGTATCGACGCTGTTGATAAGGTGTTGCGCGTGAATATTTTCGAAATAGCTTAAGTTTTGATTCAAGGTCGCTGAAACAACATTTGAATAGCGATGTTCTTCTGCGCTTTCTCCGTTAGAAAATGGATTGAGTGGATTCAGCAGCGTGATCAGATCATCTCCGCGAAGGGTCGGGAAGTCCACAGTATGTGCTGATGGATTGTCCGTTCGACCTGCAAGAAATTCCCATTGGGCACTTTGATAATTTACAAATGCTTGGTGAATAAATAAGCCGCTGCTGTCGTTAGAGGCAGCATCAGCCGCATCCGTCGTTACTCCACCCAGAGTAAAGCTCCCAATGGCTTCATCGTATAACCGTTGCGAGGCTCCAACTAAAAGAGATGAGTCACTGAAAGAAATGGTTCCTTGTCCATCATGTTCTGCGGTTCTTCCATAATTTAAAGTTCCGATACCGACAGCCGCCAACTCAATCTGTGGCGAAAGGCTTTGGTCTTCTGGTATCGGAACTGGCTGTGCCATTGTTGCCCATGACAGCAATGGTTTGAATAGTATCAACATACAAAAAAGTTTTTTCATGAACTCACCTGCACGATCTCTGGAACGTTGACGCCATGTTGTTTTGCATCTTCATACATCAGCATCGTCATCATGCCGCCAGGAAAGAGCCCGTTGTTAGTCGTCGATAGATCGCTATGATCGTGAAAATGCCAGAAGCCGGGATTTGTGCCTTGAATAATGATGTCTGAAGTTGTTCCTGGAAAGATGGGAATGGTATTCAAGCGAACAGGGCTCGCAAGTGGGGAGCCATCTTGAGCCACATGCCAGAAATCATGACCATGAAGATGCATGTAGTGTGGCTGTGCGCCCGCGCCAATAAGGCGAACGCGAATATTTTCTCCTGAGCGAATCATCAGTTCGTCAGTCATTGGATAGGATTTTCCGTTAATCATAAAAAAGTTAAAATTGGGAGTTCTTGTGATGCCAGCTCGTGAGGCGACATAAGGAGGAACATAGCCATTTTTAACCGCATCCACGAAAGTTTTCTTATTGGTAAACCACCCCATCATGCGACCGTTCATTTCTTTCATGAGTTTTGGGGACTCACTCATCTTCTGCATGGCGGTCATCTCTTTTAACATTTTCTCCATCAGTGATTCGACCATGATCGTGTCGACTTCGCTAAGGCATAAAGTGTACTCTCTTTTGTAAGGGAATACTTTCTGGATGGGATCTTCTTTAGGTTCAACGATAAGCGCACCAAACATTCCTGCTTGAACATGCAGATTCGTCATGTTGTGGCAGTGATAGAAATGAGTTCCCGCAGGTTGGGCTCTGAAAAGATATTTGAATGTTTGATTTGGTCCGACTCCCCACTGAGTTCCATTAGGAACTCCATCCATTTCATTTGGCACCATGATGCCGTGCCAGTGAATGGTGTGCAGTTCTGTTGTCTTATTTTTAAAATTCACAAGAACCCAGTCGTTTTCAGGTACGCGAATTTCTGGCCCGGGGTAAGTGCCGTTATAAGTGAAAGCGTGGATCTTCACCCCCGGAACAATTTCATGAACAGAGATATCCAGTTCGATGTCGAACTCGTGAACTTTCTCTCCAGGTTTCGGAGCTTGTCTAGGAGGATACGTCGGAAATGTATCTTTAGGATTGAAATCAGCAGACGACGCTGTGCGACCCTTCGTAGTTGCTTCCGCAGGACTTCCTTTCAGCATGACACCCAAGCTGGCCGCAAGCCCGCTTATTCCAGCTGTGGTAAGAAAAGAACGCCTCGAAAGTGGACGAATTTTATCTGACATGAGTGACTCCTCGTCAGCATTAGGACGCGGAATTGTCATTTGTGACAAGTTCTGATCCATTTGTTTATCGAATGCTATACTGACGAGGGTGTAAGTCAATGAATCGGTTCATGTAGTGGTAGTAATTTTTCTTGAGGAGTCATACCCCAGTGGGGTATTTATGGTGGCATACCTGGAGTTTCTATGAAAAAGAATAGCGCAAAAATTCATCCCGATCACGGCGTTCATAAAAAGCGCTTAAATAGAGTGCGCGGACAAATCGATGGTATTGAGAAGATGATTGATGAAAGACGCTATTGTCCCGATATCTTAATTCAACTCAGAGCGGCCTCAAAAGCACTGGAGTCCATTGAGGCTGAAATCATGCAGACTCATATTCTCGGATGTGTAAAAACCGCTATGAAGTCTCGAGACGAAAAAGAAGTGTCAAAAAAAGTGGGCGAAATAATGACCCTCGTCAGAAGATAGATCTTAATTGCGCCCTCTTTTTTTATTTGAAAACCGTTACTGAAAGAGGAACCGTTTTTAGCTCGCCTTTGTCGTTGAACTGAATCCAAATTTTGTAGTCGCCTGGAGTAGGGAATGTGGCATGGAGCATTCCCGTGTTAGGATCGCCGCCCTCCATTGGATGGACGTGAGTCAGTTCATCTCCATCAGGTGATACTGCGATGACATGAGCAAAAGCACCTAGATAAGGTGTGATTTCTGGAGCAGTGCCATCCTCTCTAGAGATTGTGAAGTTAAGCATCGCCATTTTTCCGGCTCTTAACTTATTTCCCGCAAGTTCGACGATTGTTCCTTGATCAGAATTCTTTCTATGATCGCCAACAGGAACCACTGGCAACTCAGCTTGTCCGCCTTGAATTTGTGTGTTCACAAAGGTAGAAAATTCTGAGCCATTTTGCACTTGTCCTTGTGCCCAGAAAAAATATTTTCCATTAACAGGAAGATTGAGTTCCACATTCCATTTACCGCCATCGAAAGTAGGGTGAACATGATTGAACTCATTTAGTGAGGCGTCGTAAGCAATAAAATGCAATTTCTTCGTATGGGTCTCTGTCAAATCTTCGTCGGAAAGCGCTTTTGAGTTTTGATCTACAAGATCAAAACTATATTGAATGGTGCCAGCATTCAGAGTTCCCTCAGTGATGGGTTTGATTTCAATACCGTTATGTCCCCCGCCATCCGCGACAGAGTGAACGGAAGCTAACGTCACCAGAATCCCTAAAATCAGGCTTTTCATTTTTAATTCTCCAACTAATGAATGGATTTCGTCAGTTGAGAAATACCCATAAGGGGTATATTTGGCGAGACCAAAAGCGATGCGTTATCTAAGGTGTTCGCGGATCTAGATATATTTTGTAATTTCCTTTAGTTCATCCAAATCGACATGATTGCCATCAAGGCAATGTTCAATATGGTCATGAATGTATGTGCCTTTCGCTGCAATGATGGCATTAGAGACGGCGTGGAGCTGTCTTGCTACATCAACACACCTTTGGGACTCCACTTCTCCAGCTTTTCACAAGATTCAGGATGAAATTCAGGATCGTTATGCGAGTATTTACGGAAGAATTGGTACACTCTGTTTAGGGCAAAGTCCAAACCAGCAATGTTGGAATCACTACTGTAGCTCCGGTGGAGTTCGGTATGAATTTGAGTATGATCCGGAGTTCAAATCTGGGGTAAGTAGAAGGTCAGTTATCTACGACGACAATAAGACTTTCAATCTTCATAAGTTCATGTTGAATAGTGACCTTCATCCCGCTGTTAGATCGTTGCTAGAGTCGACCGATGCGATGGATATGCAGAAGGCGGCCATTATGTTGGCTTGGATGCAAACTTCTCAGCCTGGAGAATTGACAGTTGCACACTTAACTGAAGAGATTCCGTTTAAAAAGAAAACGGCATTTCAGTTCGAAGATGAATTTAGATTTGTTCAGATGATTGAGGTAAGAGAGCCAGTGACGGTTAAGTGGCCTCTAGTTGATCAAAAATCTCCTCTGGAGCAGTTGGGATTGAGGTTAGTAGGCATCGCAACTTCAGATGTCGCAAAGGTTAAAACTGAACTACCTCAACACGAACCTATTATTTACGAGGTTAATTCCTAGGCATAAGTGAAACATCGTGATTTAATTTAATTATGACGAAATACAAAATTATCATAGCTATCCAGTTCTTGCTGTTGTTTTGGTTCGCAATCACAATTGTTCGCATTGAGAATCAGCGATACGCCTATTTCGTTGGAATGTGCTCAGAGTTTTCTGACGTATCTCAGGTGGTTCAAAAGCACAAATGTATCGAGAGCGTTGAGACTAGAACGAGTCCAGTTTGGCACTTGTTTTACGCCCTTTTGAACGATTAATAAAAAGTAGTGGCAACTTCAGTCTCTGTATTAAGAATAGCTCCTTTAGCAGCAAGGTCGTCGAGCCTCTTCCACAGCATTTCTTTTGCGATTTTGCCCACAAGTATCTCCATTTACTTCATATAAATTGAAAGATAGCTTCTCTTAATTCTCGCCAAGCAAAGTTCATCTCTGTTTGCTGGCTTCATATACAAATCCAAAAAATCTAACGGGTGAGCCTTTAGGAATTTTTCTGACAGTTGAGTTGGCTCCATTCGAAATGCAAGCTTTTTGATTGCGGGCAGTGATCGCTTGCTCAAGAATTTGTCTCTCGGCTTTAGAGATGGAAATTTTCGCAATTATAGATGTGAACTCAACCAACTTACCAAGTTATTTTTATTTTCAAATTGAGACTGAATGTTTTCAGATACTTGAGACATAAATTGGTAAGAAAATTGGATGGGGTAGCAGGACTCGAACCTGCGAATGACAGAATCAAAATCTGTTGTCTTACCAACTTGACGATACCCCAGCGAGAAGACTGACTGAACCGCTAAATTACGGATTTTCCCCTCTGAAAGCAATCAAAGATGCATTGCGGCAACATGGGAAAACCTAGCGTTTGCTAGGTTTTACAGCAGTTTTAGGTATTCTAGCAGGTCGGATTTTTCGTCTTCGCTTAATTTCGCAAATGGACGGGTATGACCCGCATTACTTAAGCCTGGCTTCGTCGTGTCGTAAACCACGGGTTGAGAAAACGGCTTCACGTCGCTTGGATACTCCCACACGCCCGTCGTTTCATTCAAAACTAACTTCACGCCGACTTTTTCTAAATCTAGATTATGACCGCCGACCATGAACTTCGTTGGACGCTGTTCAGGGTGAAGCATATGCCACAATGTCGGGACCGAACCGTTATGCAGGTACGGAGCCGTCGCCCACAAAGAATTCAAAATCGGCGCAATATAACCATTCGCTTTCACGATGATCGCTGCTTTCGCCAACGATGACTTGTTAAATTGCTCTGCAAACTTGTCGGTCACAGCCTGCCAGCGCAAAGGATCTGTGCCCATGTTCTCTTGTGAAACCATGCGGTTTGGATAGCTGACCAACTTAGGACGCTGACCTTGCCACTCGTAAGTGCCATGACATTTTGTACAGTTGTTTTCAAAAACCACAGAGCCACGAGTTGCTTTTTCAATATCGATTTCACCAGGGTAAGCAGGTGCTTCGTATTTGTTAAATACAACACTTAAAGCTTTTTGCACACGCGGAATATTCGCAAGCGCACCGTCAGTACTTTGACCCATCGTCGGAATCGTGAACAACGCTGCCACCGCATTGATGAAGTTTTCGTCTTCATCATTCCACGATGATTTTTCGTGATTACGATCCATTTTCGGGGACGCATAAACACCATCCCACAACAAAGAAGTTCTTAAATAACGATCGCCCAATGACGGAATCGAAGTGAAACCAAATTCCGGTTGAACCTTCGACATATCAAGCATGCCCAATTGCATCTTCAGTGCGGCAACACCGTTCGTAAGACCCGGGCCACCGTTGCTGAAAGGAACTGCTTGCTTATAAAGATCTTCCATATTGCGCACGGCTTTTTTCACGCGCGGAAATACCGCAAGCTTATAGACAGTTCTTTCTTTGAAAGTCATTTCAGGGAACATATTCGTCATTAAACGAAATGTGCCACTCATGTTGTTAGAGATAATGCGCATGCCTTGATACAAAGCTTGCGAATAGCCTTCCATGTTGATTGAAGTATTCGGCAGGCCCATCCACGCTTGTGAAGTCGCCTGACCTTTTTCATCGTACAAGTGACCCGCGTGACAAACGGCGCACGTGATATTCACAGCCGTTATACGAATGCCAAGACCCATTTCAATTTCACGCTCAGTCATACCCATCGGTAACGATTTGAAATCAGCCTTCATACTGACCGGCGCATTCAACACCACTGACGGAGTATAAAAGCCAAAACGCGCAAGCACGGCTTTATAGTCTTGGCTGTATTCGCCAATCCAACCCTTACGACGGCCTTCCATCACCAGAGCTGTCATCGCTACTTGTTTCGGAATCGAATTTGAATTTGATGCTAATGAGTGTTGATTGATCGAACCAAAATCACTGAATAAAAAATCACGGCTCGCATCGGCGAACTCTTTATCAGAATAAGTTTTTGTCGCCGCCAAAGAGAGTGAAGAAAGCAGCGTTAAGCTTAAGGCAATCCAGGTTTTCATATGTGACCTCAATGCCCGGCAATTTAGCCATCTTAACGGTAAATTCCCAGCAAATTTAGAGGACTTGAGGCTTTCTAAGGAAATGTGAGCAGAAATACCTGGGACCAAGGAAAGAAATACCCAAACTGAATTACAGCTCTAGCAATAAAAAAGCCCGCTAAGCGTAAGCCAAGCGGGCAAAAGGGTCCACGGGGTTTGAAGCCGCCGTTAGTTCTGATCCTCCACAAATGAATCAGAGCCTGGCGAGTGAGCAGGGAACTTCAACCGTTAGTAGTCATCGTTGCCGTAATCGCTCCCAGGAGCTTTCTGGCGTTTCAAACTAACAAGGGTTTCACCCATGGATTTCAATTCTTTTTCGTAAGCTTCAAAAATCAAATCTTCAATCATCGCACGCGTTTCCTGATTTAAAGGATGCGCGATATCGCGGAACTGACCGTCTTTACGCTTCTTACTAGGCATCGCGACGAAAAGGCCGCTGGTGCCCTGGATAACTTTAAGGTCGCGCACCACGAAACAATTATCGAGTGTGATCGACACATAAGCTTTCAGACGATCCTCATTGACCGGGAAAACTTTTACTTCGGTGACTTTCATAGAGTCCCTTTCTAGTTGCCATACTTGTTGCAAATCTTGGCGCATACTTGGAGCCAAACTATGGTCCGTAATTCTTCTCGGAGTTGGAAAAAAAAACTAAAGACCTAGGTCCGGGATTTTTCATGATGTAATAGGAACGAAGAAATTCTGTCTCATAGCGGGACAAAGTCTACTTACAATTCCAAATTTTTCGTCGATGCTTTGTGCAGAACTTTGGCCCAAGTGACCTCGCAGCCACAGCGAATTTAAGCAGGAAATAGCCCTAAATGCAGTGCTGTTTCTAACGGTCCGCGCGAGGACAATCTGTAAGACCACATAAATTAAAAAGCCAAGCGGGGAGCTTGGCTTTTTAAGTCTTAAATGAAAATTTTAGATGCGCTTACGGAGTCTCAATATTGATGATTTGAATGCGCGCATTGCGAGCGATACGCAAAGTGTTCGCGCCCTTTTTCAAACCCTTCAAAACATCTTTCGAAGATTCAACATTGGTTTTGTTCACATCCAAGATCACGTCACCAGCCTGTAAGCCTGAACGAACCGCCGCAGAGCCACGCTCGAGATCAATCACTACGGGTTGTTTCATGTCTTCAGGCAAACCCATTTCCGCACGAATTTGATCGTTTGGATCAGACACTGTAAATCCTAAATTGAACGGAGCTTTTTGCCCTTCATATTTTTTCGTCACAGTTTTCTTAGCGACTTTATCTTCCGGACGTTCAGTGACCAGCATGCTAACTGTCATGGGTTTACGATTGCGCAGGATTTTTACTGGCACCGATTTACCAATCGTCGCATCACCAACCGCATCTTGCAGTTCCAAAGAATTTGTCACCGCACGACCGTTAAATTCCGTGATGATGTCGTACATTTTGATTCCCGCTTTTGCAGCAGGGCCTTTTGGATCTAGTTGCACAATCACCGCGCCACGAGTGTCGCCAAGTCCCAAGTATTCAGCCGCGTCACCATCAAGGTCGCCTAGTGCCGTACCGATGTAACCGCGAGCGATACGACCTTTGGTTTCTAAGATCGGAATGATCGCTTTCACTTCGTCGATAGGGATCGCAAAGCCGATACCTTGGGCGCGTGCATCGATCGCAGAATTCACACCGATCACTTGGCCCTTCGTATTTACCAGCGGACCACCCGAGTTACCAGGGTTGATGCTGGCATCGGTTTGTAGCAGAGGAATTTTATTGATCTCTGTGATGTCGCGGGCTTTAGAAGAAATAATCCCTTTCGTCATCGAGTGACCGTGACCGAATGGATTACCGAACGCTGCAACCCATTCGCCAACTTCAAGATCTTTGGAAGAACCAAGAACCGCGTAAGGAAGTTTTTTGCCTTTCGGATTGATTTTGATAAGCGCGATATCTGTGCGTGCATCGCTGCCGACAAGAGTCGCATCGTAAATCTCTTTTGAGCCTTCAGAAAGTTGCACCGTGATTTGGTCAGCACCTGCGATCACGTGATTGTTTGTCACAATCAAACCGTCTTCACGAATAATAAAACCTGTTCCTAAACCCATCATCTGCGGCTTCATTGATTGCGGAGCCTGCGGTTGCATGCGAATGCCATACAACTGCTCAAGCATATCCATCATTGGATCGCGCATACGGGGATTGTTTTTTGGAATAGCAGCCGTCGAGATATTAACAACTGCGGGATTGATCACTCGCGCGAGTTCAACAAACAAATTTGCCGGCAGTGGTGCCGTGAGATTTAATTTGGGTGCGTCTTTTGGCAGGTTCTGTGCTTGCGCTGTCAAGGCCACCGTTAGAATCAGAAATAACAACTTCTTCATAACAACTTCCTCTTTCCTCTTAGTCCCTTTTTAAATGGACACGAATTTGATTTGCAGATCGCTAATCAAATTTTCTAAAAACTGCGATTCATCTTTCGTTAAATTTCCTTTGGTCTTTTGTTGAAGCACCAAAAGAAGATCAATATTAAAGCGAGCCATCTCTTTATCTTTTTCTACTTTTCCAGATTGTGGATCAGGAGAAAGACCCATCGCCATCACGGCTGATGAAGCGATAGACATGATAAGGACGGACATAGAGGCTTCCATTTTTTGCTGCATTTTATACCTCGACTAAATTGGATAATAACCCATGAGTTTCTGAATACGAATCTCGATAGGTGGATGAGATTTTAAAAATAAATTTCTTTGCTTGATGCCTTCAGGGTTCACCATGAACAGATGCGAAGTACAAGCGGGGATCACAAGCGGTTTTGTTTGGGCAAGACCTTCAAGTCTCCACAAGGCTTCGCCTAATTTATGACGATCACCCACAAGCTGCGAGGCCATCAAATCATTTTCAAAGAATGATTTTTCGCCCACAACCGTTTTGATAATAAGCCAACCTAATGGTGAAAAAAGAGGCATAAAAAATTGCAAACGATACGGCAGGAAGGAATCCAAGAATTGACCAAGACCCACAACCGAGTTCGCAAGCGTACTGCTGACACCGAACGCAAACGTATCAAGACGACGAATGTGACAAAGTTGATGGGCAACAGCGGCTTCAAGTTCTTCGGGTTCCAATGTTTGCAACAAACCCTGCGTAAAGCCCAAAGCACCACGGCGCCAAGAGTGACCCACTGCAAATGCATTCGCAGCAGGGGATGGAATCAAGTAAACGGCAGGAACTGGCACGCCCAGTTCTGCAGACAAGCGTTCGACCAAATTTAAAACGCCCCAAGCGTCTTGGCCCTTCAAACGTTTTGCATTGAGTTTCGCAAGGACGCGGCTTTCTCCGTAAAAGAACACCATGAAGTTTAAAAGAAGCGCGAAGAAGAAGCCGATCATCAGGCCCAGACGTTCACCGAATTGGTAACCCAACACCAAAAACGCCAAAGAACTCGATAGAATAAAAACCCAGACTTTTGTACTAGTGTTCTGCATACAAAATTAGTCCCACTTTCCTTGCGCCTTGGCAAGCCCAGGAGGGCTCGAGTGCAGCGCTTCAGACGTAAAGATGAGTTCAAATTCGGGTCTGGCAATGTGTGACATAACATCTTTTTGCGAGGTTTAAGTCCTAGTCGAAAATAGTCTTGCTTGCCGCCTGAAACGGATCATTGTGAAATGATAGAGTTAACCTTCGTGGAGGATCATCGTGAGTGAAGTTGATATCATGGCACTGAACGCTGCCATTAAGCAGGAAAGCCAATTCATCGAAAAAATGATGGCTGAAATCAACAAAGTTATCGTAGGCCAAAAAGAAATGGTGGAAGGCATCATGATGGGGTTGTTGACGGGCGGTCACATCCTGCTTGAAGGTGTTCCGGGTTTAGCGAAAACTCTGACGATCTCGACAGTGTGTAAGTCTATCTCTTTGGATTTCCAACGTATTCAATTTACTCCCGATCTTTTACCGACGGATTTGATTGGTACGATGATCTTTAATCCAAAATCAGGCGAGTTCGCGCCACGTAAAGGTCCCATCTTCACAAACATCGTTTTGGCCGACGAGATCAATCGTGCTCCAGCAAAAGTGCAATCAGCTTTGCTAGAGGCGATGGCAGAAAAACAAGTCACAATCGGTGAAGAGTCTTACAAACTTGCGAATCCATTCTTGGTTCTTGCGACACAAAATCCGCTTGAACAAGAAGGTACGTATCCACTTCCTGAAGCACAGATGGACCGTTTCATGTTTAAGATCAATGTGGTTTACCCACACAAAGGCGAAGAGCTTGAAATCTTAAATCGCATGGGCACGGATCAAAAACCTGTCGTGAATCCTGTGATTTCAAAAGAAGATTTGTTGCGTGCAGCAGCTCGTGCAGATCAGATTTATGTTGATAACAAAATCAAAAACTACATCGTTGAACTGGTGATGGCGACTCGTAAGCCTGCGGAATACGGTCTAAGCCGTATCGCAAACTTGATCAACGTGGGCGGTTCTCCGCGCGCCACGATCTGCTTATTTAGAGCAGCGAAAGCGCATGCGTTCTTGCAAGGTCGCGGTTACGTGACAGCAGAAGACGTGAAAGCCATTGCCTACCACGTGATGAGACATCGTTTGATTCTGACTTACGAAGCGGAAGCTGAAAACATCAAGTCAGACGACGTGATCAAAGAGATCTTGAGCCAAATTGAGGTGCCGTAGTGAGTTTACCTCCTGAGGTCTTAAAGAAAGTTAAACTCTTAGAGATCAACACAAGAAAGCTTGTGAACAATCTCTTTGCCGGTGAATACCATACGGCCTTTAAAGGTCAGGGTATGACTTTCGCTGATTTCAGGGAGTACGTAGCGGGCGACGACATTCGTTCGATTTCTTGGCCGCTGACTGCGCGCACAGGAAAACCTTATATCAAAACATACGAAGAAGAGCGTGAACTGACTTTGATTCTTGCAGTTGACGTCAGTGGCTCTGCCGATTTCGGAACGGGTCCTTATTTTAAAGGCGAGGTGATGACTCAGCTTGCCGCTTTACTGGCTTTTTCAGCCGTGAAAAATAATGACCAAATTGGTTTGTTATTGTTCAGCGATCAAGTTGAACATTTCGTGCCACCGAAAAAAGGTCGCGGTCATGTGCGCCGTTTGCTTCGTGATTTATTTTATTATCAGCCAAAAAGTCATAAGACGAAAATTTCTGCGGGTTTAAGTTTCATGCAGGGTGCATTGAAAAAACGCGCAACGATTTTCGTGTTCAGTGATTTTATGGATCAAGGCTTTGAACAAAGTTTGCGTTTGTTGGGACGTAAGCATGACGTGGTTGCATGTGTCGTGAATGACGCTGCGGAAATTTCATTACCACGCATGGGTGTGATCGAAGTTCAGGATGCCGAAACCGGCGAAGTTCTGACGGTCGATACATCATCACCTTCATTCCGTCAGGAATACGAAGATGCGGTCCAACAGCGTAAAGAACAACGCGATAAACTTTTGCGCTTGTCGCAGGTAGAACGCGTTGATGTGAAATCCAGCGAGGATTACGTAGATCCTTTGGTGGCGTTCTTTAAGAAGAGAAAATAATGGCAGTAGTTCAGTGTAAGTTTGAAATTCCTAAAGTAGAAGGGCTCAAGGACAACGAGATGACCGTTGGTCGCGAGGCCCTTGTGACTTGTGAAGGGGAGTTTCCAAAAAATCTTCAAGTCGACAAATTGCATTTCGTCGAAACTGCTGAGCAGAAATATTTAATTAAGCTTTTAAAAGCACGCATGGATTCGCCCTCAAAAGCGGTGTTTGTTGTTACTGGTTACAAAGCCGGCAACATTGAGTGGCCTGACTTGCAAATGACGGATGGAACTGAGACGTTCAGTTTAGGTCGCATTGAATATTTCGTGCAGACTTCTATTCCAAAACCAGAAGGTGTCGATGCCGCTGGTGCCCAACAAGCCCAAGCGAAGATTGAACCGTATGGTCCGATCGGTCCTGCGGAACTTTCAGTGCCGCATATCTATTGGGTGATTCTGATTGCCGTTTTGGGGGCGATTATCGCAGGTATCGTCTTTAAGGTGATACGAGTGATTCAACGCCGTAATATGATTGAAGGCTTGAAAGAACATGACTCGGCCTTGTCGCCGATCAGTCAATTCCATCAAAGCATGCGTAAAGTGCAGCGTTCAAATCCAGCGTTCTTCAGCGGTGAAACAACGGCTGATGATATTTCTAAAGCGATGGAAGAAATGCGCCACATGTTGCGTCTGTATATCACACGCAAATACCAAATTCCTGCTTTGGAATGGAGCGCGCGCCTTATTGCCAAAGACATCAAAAAACGTCATCGCAAAGTCTATGCTGAATGTGGCAAAGACATGCAGGATTTGATCAAAGAATATCAGCACGCCTTTGAAAACAAACAAAATGTCACCGCAAGTGACGTCGTGAATCTTTCAAAACGCACAAGAAACTTAGTTGAAACAATGGAGAGCATGTCATGACTTTCCATTCTTCCGCGGCATTCTGGCTGATTCTTCCTTTAGTTTTGCTTCTTGTGTGGACGATGTGGCGTAAGAAAAAGAAAACGCCGACGTTGCAGTTTGGTTCTATCGAAGTCTTAAAGTCAGTGACGCCAAGTGTACGCACGCGTTTGATGCATCTGCCACTATTAATGAAAGCCCTTGCGATTGTTTTTGCGATTATCGCCTTAGCACGACCGCAGGAAATGAATACGAAAATTAAAAAGAACGTTGAAGGTATCGACATCGTTATCTGTCTGGATATTTCCGACAGTATGTTGATCGAAGATATGAAACCTTTAAATCGTTTGGAAGCAGCAAAAGAAACGATCAAACGTTTCATTGAAGGTCGTAGTTCTGACCGTATTGGTTTAGTGATCTTCGCCGGCGAATCATTTACGCTGGTTCCGCCAACTTTAGATTACCAATTGATCTTGCAACGAGTTGCCGAAATCACAACCGCACAACAAGCACGTATCAAAGATGGTACGGCATTAGGTGTCGCACTTGCGAATGCGGCGGGCCGCTTGAAAGACTCGCAAGCAAAAAGCCGTGTTGTCATCTTCATGACGGATGGGGAAAACAATAGCGGTACTATCGATCCTGAAACGGGTCTGGAAATCGCTAAAGGTTACGGCATTAAGATTTATTCAATCGGTATCGGTAAAGATGGTCCAACAAAAATTCCTATCTACACACGCGATATCTTTGGTCAGAAAGTAAAAACTTATCAGCCATTTGATAGCACGGTGAATGAAGATCTTTTGGCGCGTATGGCGAAAGATACGGGTGGTAAATACTATCGTGCTTCAAAAGAAGACTCGTTGGTTGGAATCTTTAAAGACATCGACTCGTTAGAAAAAACGAAGATCGATATCAATAAGTTTACAAATTACACTGAAAAATTCCCACCATATTTAGTGATGGCAATCATCCTTTATTTGGCTGCCTTGATCTTGGGTCGTTCTTGGTTAAGGAGGGTTCCATAATGTTTAGATTTGAAAACCTTTCTGCCTTTAACTATCTGTGGGTGATTCCAGTTATTATCGTTCTGGGTTACATCTTTGATTTGCGCAGTCGTAAACGTATGGAAGCGGCAATTGGCACACGCCTTTATCCGTTTCTTTCTTCGTCGGTTTCTTCTAAGAAACGGACTTTGAAAACATTCTTGCAAGTTCTTGCCGTGTTCTTCTTTGTCGTAGCTTTAGCGCGCCCACAAATGGGCCAAAGTAAAACCGAAGTGAAGAGCGAAGGCGTTGAGCTGATTTTCGCCGTAGACGTTTCTGACAGTATGATGGCGGAAGATGTTAAACCATCGCGCTTGGCACAAGCAAAAGCCGAACTCAGTCGTTTGGTCGACATGATGCCTGGAAATAAAATCGGTGTGTTGGCATTTGCTGGTTCAGCGGCATTGTTATCGCCAATTACGAACGATCCGGGTTCCATCAAAATGTACTTGGACTCTTTAGACACAAACTCTGTTTCATCGCAAGGGACAAGCTTTAAAGAAGCTTTAGCTGCTGCGAAAGATGCATTTGATCGTGGTGGTGTGACAACGGATGAAACTGTGAAGGTGACACGTGTGATCTTGATTGCTTCAGACGGTGAAGACAACGAACCAGGAGCCCTGGAAGAAGCGAAGAAATTAACTGATGAAGGTATTCGTATTTTCACGGTCGCTTACGGCACTGAAAAAGGTGGCGCGATTCCAGAGCGTGATGGCATGGGCTTCCTAAAAGGTTATAAAAAAGATCGTGGTGGCGAAACAGTTATCACGACAGTTAAAGGTGATGCCCTTCGTGCGTTGGCCGAAGCCGGTAAAGGCAGTTTCTATTTCGCGACCTTCGGTGGCGATCAAACGAAACACCTAGTTGAAGATATTAATAAATTAGAAAAAACGCAGTTCGATACAACCATGGCAACACAATACGATGAGCGCTTCCAAGCTTTCTTGTTATTGGGAGTCCTCATCGCCTTGATCGAATTAGTTCTTGGTGAGCGTCGCAATTCCTTCAAATTCTGGAAGGGACGTTTTGAGGTGCCCAATGCCTAAACTATCTTCCAAAGCGGGAGCTCTGTTGTGCGGCGTTGTTGCGATGGTGCTTTCGGGATGTGGAAATAATGATTTGCATTTGAAGACTTTGCAGTTGAATCGTGAGGGGAATAAGGCTCTTAAGGCTAATACTTTTCAGATTGCTGGGGATAAGTATATTTCGGCGTTGGGGTACAATCCGTTTTTGCCAGAGCTTCATTTGAATCTGGGTTTGTCGTTTGAGATGTTGAATCAAGCGGAAAAAGCAGAGCAATCTTATAAAGAAGCGGAACGCTTGGCTGAAAAAAGTGGTGATCTGCGCACGCTATTTATGGCGCGGTTCAATCAAGCGCAGCTTCTTGGTAAAGCAAAAAAAATCGATGAAGCTTTAGAGCTTTATCAAAAATGTTTGGATATCGTGCCGACGTCGAAAGAAGTGAAGATCAATATTGAATTATTGACGCAATCACAACAGGGCAAAGGCGGATCTGATCAACAGCAGAACAAAGATCAGAACCAAAAAGGCAATCAGAACCAACAGCAACAAAACAAAGACGGTAAAGATCAAAAGGATCAAAAAGATCAGAATAAAGACGGCGACGATAAAGATAAAAAGGACGAACAGCAGAAAAAAGAATATCAAAATTCTGCGAAGTACAAACCTCGCCAATTTAATGGCAAAGAGTTGTCCGAAGGCGACGTCAAAAAGATCTTAGGAGAGATTAAACAGCAGGAATCAAAAATCCGTGCTGAGTTTAATCGTAAAGAAGTGAAGGAGCAGCCACGTGACAAAGATTGGTAGTTTTCTATTCTTTCTGAGTTTCACGTTTGCTGTTGTAGCAGGTGCTGCAACGAGCGTGCAATCAAGTGTAGATAGAACTGAAATGGCCGTTGGTGATAGTTTCACTTTGACGGTTTCTGTCGTTTCAAATGATGACGTCGATGTGCAAGATCCACGCGTGCCAAGTCTTGGCGATTTCGATTTATTAAATAATTGGAGTTCCACAGCCGTTGCACAAAAACTTGTGCAAGGTGATAAGGGTATGCAATTTGAAACTCAAAGACGTAAAGAGTTTCATTACATGTTAAGTCCTAAACGTGATGGCACCTTGAGTGTGTCGTCGTATGAAGTGATCGTGAACGGCAAGGTTTATCGCACTCAACCCATCGTAATTAAAGTAGGCGGGCAATCTGCTGGCAGTCAGGGGAATGGTGTGCCGAAAGGTCCTCGTCCACCGACAGCACCAAGAATGCCACATGGTTTTGACGATCAATTCGAAGACATGGATCGCGCGGAAGAAGAAATCTTCAATCAACTTTTGCAACAGCGCCAACGTTTGATGCAACAAATGCAGCAACAAGGTGGCGGTAATTTCCCTCCGGATAATAATTTCGGCGGGGGAGCTGCCGCAGGAATGGCGAACCCAGCATTCCGCAGTCTTCCGACAAATCCAAATGAAGCTTTCTTTATCAGTGTTGAAATTGATAAGACAGAAGTTTACGAAGGCGAACAAGTGACTGTGAACTGGTATGTCTACACTCGCGGCCAGATGGAAACTTTGGATCGTTTGAAATTCCCAGATCTGAAAGGCTTCTGGAAAGAAATCATCGAAGAAGTTCCCGCGATTCAGTTTACAGAAGAAATCGTGAATGGTGTGCCATGGAAGAAAGCTTTGCTGGCATCACACGCATTGTTCCCAATTAAAGAAGGCACGGCGGTTATTGATGAATATAAAATCAAATCGCGTGTTCGTTTGCCGGGTTCTGGTTGGAGCTATCAAGGTAAACCTTACGAATACACAAAAAGTTCTGCACGCGTTCCTATCAAAGTAAAACCGTTGCCAGTGGACGGTCGTCCTTCTGATTTCTCGGGTGCGGTGGGGCAGTTTGAATTGCACGATACTGTTGATAACACAACGGTACCTGTGAATCAGCCTTTCAGTTTGAAAGTACGTTTTGAAGGTGCCGGCAATGCGAAATTGATCGACTTGCCAGCTTTGAACTTACCGTCGCAGCTTGAACAGTATGATTCAAAATCAGAAGCTAAGTTCTTTAAGAACGGTCGCAGCTTTAAAGAATTCGAAGTGTTGTTGATCCCGCGCCAAGAAGGTGATCTGACAATTCCGGCATTAAGTGTCAGCATGTTCGATCCGGCGACTTCAAAATATTATACGAAGAAAACACAACCGATTACGTTGAAGGTTGTAAATAATCCGAACGCACCCGTCGGTTCTTCACAACGAATCACTGATAAAGGCGCACCAGCGAAAGCGGCCGTTGTTGAAAACAAACTTCCTGACGTTATCATGGCGTGGGAACCTTCAGCCAAAGCCAGCGTCATGTATCAACCATGGGTGTGGGTAGTTATATTTGCAGGCATCATTGGTTCATTGTTGGTGAAAGCTCAACGTGAATTCGGTTGGGGCCGCAGACAACGCACTTTAAAAGAACTTGTGAATAAACGTTATAAAGGCGTCGATGCAGCACTTGCTAAAAATGAAGTGCGTAAAGTCGGTGCCGAAATGACAAACATCTTCTACCTGGTGATGGGTAACGTTTCAGGTGAAGGTGGGGCGTCACTTAAGATCGACGATTTGTTGGAAATGATTCCACCAAGTTTACGTCGTGAACACGGAACTGAAATCACTAAGACATTTGAAATCTTCCAAACGATGAGCTTTGCACCGGAAGAGATGTTGGGTTCTTTAAAAGACCCAGCGACGATGAAATCCAATGTAGAGCGCGCGAAAAAAGTAATCGCGCAAATGATCAGCGCAGTTGATCAGAAGGCAGAATAAAATGAATCCAGTCGATATTTATTGCATGGCCAATCAAGATCGTAGCGACCGCGTTCGTTGGTTGCTTGAAGAAATGGGTGTTCCTTATAAGGATCACTATTTGAAAAAGAAATTGGGCGATATGAACACTCTTGAATATCGTTCCTTGAACCCGATGGGCCGAGTACCAACAATTAACGACAATGGCACGGTAATTTTTGAATCGGGTGCGATCTGCTTGTATCTTGCGGATCGTTTTCCAGAAGCGAAAATGGCGCCGGAAATTAATTCTCCAGAACGCGCAGATTATTTGCAGTGGATGGTGTGGTCGGTTGGCAGTCTTGAGTGTGTTATTGCCAGAATGTTCACACACGTGTCGACACCAGAAGAAACTGCGGTGACTCACAAATTCGTAAAAGAGCAGTGCGAGGTTTTGAAACTTGCGTTGATTCCAGTTTTGGCTCGCCAAGAATATATTTTGAAAAGTGGTTTTTCGGCTGCTGATATTATGTTGGCAGCAGTTCTTCCGGGTGCATGGGATTATATCGTTGAACCAAATCCAGTGATTAAAGCTTACATGGAACGTTTGATGAATCGTCCTGCCGCAATTAAAGCCAAAGTGTTTGAAATGCCAGTGATGGCCTAGTTCTTATAGCGTCAGATATCGTTCGATAAGACGAATGGTGTCTGACGTAGAATTCACCGACAGTTCTGCCTTGTATCCCGCGCGAATCGCCGCATCGACATTATCCGGATTGTCATCGATAAATAAAATCTCAGAAGGTTCAAGCTGTGCAATGGCTGCGGCCTTTAAATAGCATTCCTGTTCAGGTTTGCGATGGCCGAGTTCATGACTTGTGAACACATGATCGAACATTTTTAAGAATGAAAAATTCTTCTGCATGTATTCAACATGGGTCAGATTTGTATTTGATAGAGCCATCAAAGGAATACGACCTTTAAACTTTGCAAATATGTCTTCCACACCGGGTAGGGGACGAATGAGCATTTTATTCCATGCCGTGATCAAAGCTTTGGTTTCAGGTTTTTGAATCAAATCGCCAAGACCAACAAAGAATTCTAATTCGGAAATTTCACCGCGTTCATAACGATGATGATTTTCCCAATTTCCAACTAAAGAAATAATTTCGTCTTGGGCCTCGGCTTCAGTGTAACCCATCTCGATCAAGACGGGTTTCCAACTGACTTCGACGATGACGCCACCTAAATCTAAAAAGACCGCTTTGATACTCATGATGCTTGAGTTTTGACTCGTTAGCGAAGCTTATGAAGCGGCAAAGAATCGACTTGGTCGTAACGCGTTTCAGGAGTCTTGCCGTCAGCCGTTCCGCTCATTGTTCCAAGATAAAGATCGTTGCCTTGTACTTTGATGATGGAGTAAATCATGTCGCCTTGTTTCGGCGCATTGAATTCGTCGCACAGTTTTCCTGTGACAACTCGTTTCTCTTTCTTTTTCCAGTCGGAAATTCCGCAGTATGAAACCATGTTCAAGGCTTCGCTGACTTCATCAGACAAAGACATGTATGAAACTTCAACGGTTGTCATATCAATGTTTTGTTCTTCGGATTTAACTTTGTAATCAACTTGGTAAATTAGGTAGGCTTGCCCGCATTTATCGTCTTCGTAAGCGATGTGTTGCAAAGTCCATTTATTACCTGTGACATTTAATTCTGTCGTCAGATAATCGTCATCAATGGCGTAACAAGGACGTTGATAATCTCCGCTTAATGCAGGTGTTGCTGCAACAGCAGGGGCGAAGAATAAATTTGCCAGAAGAAGTGTCGTCATCATGTCTGCGAGCTTAACACGACACCCGCTTCTGGCAAGGAAAAGAATTAGTGAGCCACTTCAGCCGCAGTAATTTGGCAAGTCGCGTAGCTTGTTGCTAACCACGCAGCACTTGGCGTGTATTTCGAGTACAAGATACCTTGAACTTTTTGGTCGCCAGCTTTCAGCGCTTCTGGGAATTCAATGCGGTATTGCGAAGTGCTGTTTGCTTGTTGAAACAGAACTGATGATTCGCTTAAAGAAACAAGTTTTGCTTCTGATTTGAAAACGTTGTTCACAACGATCTCCACTTGTCCTGATGGAGAAAGTTTCAAGCTTGCGAATCCACCAGCGTTGACTGCTGTGCAATCAAGTTTAGCGATGCTAAGAGCCGACGCTGCGAATGTTGTTTGGGAAAGAAGTAGGGCTGTTGCGAATGCATACAATTTCATTTGTTGTCTCCTGTGTTTGAATGAATTTGTAAGCAGACGATAAATTTACCAAGCGTTTGTGGGCAAATTAAATGGCTGACATGAATCCTTATAAGTGACGTGATATCAATAATTTAATTAATAAAAATAGAGTATAAACACTACTTGAGTATGAAGCCGCGCCGCGCACTTTAACTTTTGTTTCTCAATGCTTTTTCTGTTGAGAAGTTTCTGGCGCAAATGATTGTGCGTTTTATTTTCACGCCTTAGCTTCGTGCGCTCAAAGAGAAAGAGGAATCTATGAAAGCACTTATTTTCTGCGCGACACTGTTCGCTGCATCTTCATCATTCGCATTTACAACTTGTGATAAATGGGCGAACAACGCTCGCTTGACGAAAGCTATTTACACAGTTGCGGCTCACGAAGATTATACGTTCGAAGAACTTTGCACTCTGCCAAAAATTTTGGACGTGGAAGCGCAGCCTTCACATATTGTTGAGCGCGACGGCACGGTGATCCCTCATGTGCGCGTGCAACTTCATATGGAGTATTCAAGCTGCTTGTATATGGTCCGTGACTCTGACCAAGTGATCACCTCAAGCCGCTGTTATTCTGGTTGGTAGGACTTAAGTAGGACGAGGTTTCCAAGTCTTTGTGGTAAGACGCGAGCTCTCGTCATTACGATTGAAGAATTCGCGAAGAATAGTTCGCGAATTCTCAATTTTAGACACTAAAGCGCTCATTGAGTGTTCTAAGAATGCCGACACGTTCTATATGAATGTTGGAACGTACACTGGAATAAGCATTCTCATTTATTTCTTCTTGTCTGTAGCACAAGCAGCGCCGAATGCGTTGACCTATCAAGGTCGCATTTTAAAAGTCGACGGCACGCCTTTGCAGTTTAATAATGTCAGTTTCAGTTTTGAAATCACGAGCCCTGATGGTTTGTGCGTGGTTTATCGCGAACAAATCAACGGCGTGAATATGGTGAACTCGGGCGGTGTGTTTGATGTGGCCATCGGTTCGGGCACGAAGTCATTTCCCGCTTCTTCAACTTTTAAAATCTTAGATGCATTTGCAAACGCCGGAAGTTTGAGCTGCGATGGCGGCTCGACATACAGTCCTTCATTTGATGATATTCGTAAACTGCGCGTGCAGTTTCATGATGGCAGTGGGTGGAAAACGATTTCTCCGGATGCAGAAATTCGTTCGGTTCCGTTTGCTGGGCATTCGTTAACAGCTTCTAAGCTTGGCACAAATACGGCGGCTGACTTTTTATTGAAGTCGGTAATTCCAACGTGTGGTGCTGGCAGTTTTTTGACGTGGGATGGAAGTGCGCTGACGTGTACAGGTGTCAGTGGAGCTAGTGGTGGTACAGTTACGAATGTTACCTCCGCCAATGCTTACGTCACGATCGCGAATGGAACTTCAACTCCGCAAATTACTTTAAATGTCGGTACGGGTGCGAACACTGTCGCCGCTGGTAACGATGCGCGCTTAGTAAATGCTATTCAATCGGGTGGTACTGCGAGCGGTGACTTAAGTGGTACTTATCCAGGTCCCACGGTCAAAGCTTTGCAAGGTGTCGGCGTCGCCACTACAACTCCGACGTCAGGTCAGTTCTTGAAATTCAACGGCACGAATTGGTCACCTGCGACGATTGCCACTTCCGATGTTTCAGGTTTAGCGGCGTCGTTGAGTTCTTATTTATCAAATTCAAGTTTTGCGGGTTATGTTGCTAATGCAAATTGCACGAGCTCACAAACTCTTTATTGGAACGTCAGTTCTTCGACATTTGAATGTCAAAATATCACGGGCACTTCGCAGTGGAGTACGAGCGGTAGCAATATTTACTACAATTCTGGCAACGTCGGAATTGGCACGAACACTCCTTCCGCAGGTCTTCATGTCAACGGTTTGTCAGGGATTAAACTCACTGACACGTTTGCCGCGACAGGCGCGACCATGAATTTCAATGGCTCGATGTTTGAGATTAAAAACTTAGATAATGGCGCATTGAATTTGTACTCGCCCATGGCTGTTGGAATTTATACGGCAGGCAGCAATCGTATTATGGTCGATAATACCGGTAAAGTTGGTATCGGTAAGACATCACCGGGTTACGCGGTTGATGTGAACGGTGATGTCAATGTCACTGGTAATTTTAAAGTAAACGGTGTCAATATTGCGACGGGTGGTGGAACTGTGACGAATGTCACTGTCACTGCGCCATTGGCTGTTGCAAATGGCACGACGACGCCCGCATTAAGTATCACAAAAGCAGATACCTCAACAAATGGTTACTTGAGTTCGACTGATTGGAACACTTTCAACGGTAAACTTGGTACGTCTTCGACATTTAGTGGTGACGTCAGTGGGACAAGTTCCACGATGAGTGTTGATAAAATCAAAGGTGCTGCGGTGACGTTGACGTCATTGGCTTCAGGTGAGTTTTTAAAATATAACGGCAGTGCATGGGTGAATACCGCACTTTCGACTGCGAATTTAAGTGATGCGGGCAGTATTATTAAATCTTCGCAGATGCCAGCGAACTGTTCCGCGGGTCAGACATTAACCTTCTCGAGCCCCACAGGAACTTGGACGTGTTCAAACATTCAAGTGACGGCTTCTAATTTTTCATCGCAAACGGCGAACACATTCTTGGCGGCTCCTTCTGGATCTGCGGGCACGCCGACATTTAGAACAATTGCCGCTGCCGATTTACCAACAAGTGCGTATGTGAATGGTGGCAACACGATTGGTGCCAATGCGACCATCGGTTTAAAAGATAATTATAATTTGAGTATCGCCACCAACAATACTCCGCGAGTGGTGGTATCTAGTGCGGGTAAAGTTGCGATCGGCAATACGACTCCGCAATCACCTTTGCATGTGATTGGCACGCAGAGCGCGCAAGTCGATTATGGTGTTGCAACATTTGAAGATTCTTCTGGCAATGGACTAACTATGGGTCTTGATGCTTCAAATGGTTGGGCGTGGTTGTATGGTCGTTCAGCTGGCGTGAGTCCGCGTCCTGTCGCCATCTTTGCGCACAACGTAGATCAAACTCCTGATTTGATCGTTTCAGGCGGTACAGTTGGGATCAATACGAGTACGCCACAGGCTCCGTTGCACGTTGTGGGACGCAATTGGGGCGGGGTGATCGTGCAAGAATCCGATAACGACAATGGCGGCGGCACGATTGCGTTTTACAAGTCGCGTGGTACGCCGACAGCACCAACAGCGGTATTAGCAGGGGATCGTTTGATGGGCTTGTACGGCATGGGTGCCTATTCGTCATCAGGTTGGTCGACGAATTCGGGTGCCGTGCAAATTTCTGCTGCTGAAAATTTCACTGCGACAAATCAAGGAACACTCATTGATTTCGGTACAACCGCGATTGGTTCAACGACTCGCCAAACGCGCATGACATTATCGTCAGCAGGTTTATTAGGGATTGGAACTCAGAACCCAGCTGCTGGTTTGCACATGGTCGGTGATGGCGGCGTCGCGGATGATATTCAGATCGATGCATTTAGCTCGACGGCTTCTGCGGGACCAGCCGTTTTTCAAACTCGTGCGCGGGGAACATCGTCGTCGCCAACAGCCGTATTGAATGGTGACACCTTAGGCTTGTTAGCGTTCAGAGGTTACGATGGTTCCTCTTATGCGACTGCGGCAGCAATTGTTTCTCGTCCTGAAAATGATTGGACGACAACGGCATCAACTAAGAATGCGTATTTAGCGTTTACAACTTTAGCGAGCAACTCGGGCACTGAGCGCATGCGTATTACTTCAGCGGGACGTGTGGGGATTAATACTTCGACTCCTGCCACGACTTTGGATGTTATTGGGCAAGGACGTTTTTATACGGCGGCAGCGAATGTTCTGCAGGTGGTCGGCGCGGGTACGGGATATTCGGATTCAGTAAATGGTATTATGACGGTTTATTCTGAAAATACGACGGGTGGTTCGGGTAACTTATTTAAAGCTGGTTCCGCTTACTCTCCGAGTGCCTTTGTCGTGAAAGATTCCGGTAACGTCGGTATCGGTACTTCAAGTCCTGCTTATAACTTACAAGTTGTGGGTACAGCGGCGTTAAGCTCTTCAACAACATGGACGATGGCATCAGATGCGCGACTTAAAGATATTCATGGTGATTATGAATATGGTTTGAATGCAATTTTAAAATTGCACACGGTTCGTTATAACTACAAAAAAGATAATGCCTTGAAATTGCCAAGCGATAAAAAGTTAATCGGTTTCATCGCCCAAGAAGTGCAAAAAGTAATTCCTGATGCGGTGATTAAGCGTGACGACGGTTATCTGACTTTGAATGTCGATCCAATTCATTGGGCGATGGTAAATGCCGTGCAAGAGCTGAACGGCAAGTGTGAAATGTCGCAAGCGCAAATTTCTTCGGTCGCCGAACGAGTGACTAAGAACGAGCGCGACATCGCATCGCTAAAAGAAGAAAACCGCGAATTGCGCGCAAAACTCGAGCAACAACAAAAAGATCTCAACGCAATCAAAGCGAAACTAGGGCTTTAGTGCCATCTTGTATATTCTTACTATCTATTGTATAGTAGGTATATAAAAGGATGTGTGGCTATGGCACGCGGAGAAGAAGCTTTTTTCCAAGACAAAATTGATACGATGGTTGAAAAAATCAAAAAGAAACCGCTTTTTGATGAGACGTGTATTTTCAGTCTGGGGGCGCGACTACTTGGCGATAAGTGGACAATCATCGTGCTGGTTGTTTTGATGGAAGGTAAAAAACGCTACGGAGAATTGCAGAAGCAAATTCCTACGATTTCACCGAAAATGCTGACACAAACTTTGAAAAAGCTTGAAGACTTAGAGCTTATCAAACGCGAAGTCTTTCCTGAAGTTCCTCCGCGTGTGGAATATGAACTGACAAGCTTTGGTAAAAGCGTCAGGCCCGCGATCACTGTGCTTTGCGAGTGGTCTGTCGGGCACGAAGCTAAAATTAGAAAAGTCGCTAAGAATATCTAAACGCCCGCTTCATAGCGAGCCAGGTTTTCAGCAATCAGATCCCAAGGGGCGGCGTGTTTTGTAAACATGGCGATACTTGGGATGAAAAGGTCTTTCGCTTCTAAGCAAGAAGCGGCCACAATCATGTTATTGGGATGTCCACTGGTCTGACTGTAGACTTGAGTGCCACAGGTGCTGCAAAAATGTTTTGTCGTCGTGTTTCCGCTGTCGGCAAGATAGCTCCACGTCGAAGTTTTTCCTGAAATTTTTGAAGTCTCTTTATTAAATAAAACATAAGAAGCGTGACCACTCGAAGAAAATTTCTGACAGTGTTCACAATGACAG
This sequence comes from Bdellovibrio sp. NC01, assembly GCF_006874625.1. Taxonomy (NCBI): domain Bacteria; kingdom Pseudomonadati; phylum Bdellovibrionota; class Bdellovibrionia; order Bdellovibrionales; family Pseudobdellovibrionaceae; genus Bdellovibrio; species Bdellovibrio sp. NC01. The sequence goes on along the minus strand of NZ_CP030034.1, from coordinate 2,862,602 downwards.
TGAAAGGCAATTCGTGGTTTTTCTGTGGCTGTAAATACCACAGCGCCGCAGTTGCGGGAACCGCGAATAGGAAATGAAAAATCAAGTTTGCTGTAGGGGCTTGCTGGAATCGTTGACATGGTGACCTCTAAAAAAAGAGGCAGGATCGCTCCTGCCTCGATGTTGTTACATTGTGGCCGTCGCACCTTTGTAGTTGTTATTTTCACCTAGTGCATTCAAAGCGACGAGTGGATCCCAGAAGTCTTTATAGCGCGCGATTTTACCGTCTTCCGTATACACCACAGAGATGTATGTTTGATTGTATTCTCGTCCTGACGTTAGCATGTGGCCGCGGGCTGTGAATTCAGCAATGACCAGCGTCGGATCTTCCGTGCGATGAAATACTGGCTTTGAAAACTCAACTTTCAGAGTGTCTGGAAAGTGATTCATGTATTCGCGGATCATCGCTTTACCTTCGACTTTGTCTGGATAGACGGGAAGCTTGAAGGGAAATTCAAGGATGCCGTTTTCGCTCCATAAATTCACCCAGTCTTCAACTCGGCCACTAGAAAGATAGTCGAGATGGTTTTGGAATGTTTGTTGTGCGGTTTGTCTGATTTGCTCTTGTGTTTTCATACTTTTCCTTTCTGTTGGGAAGTAACTATCTAAAAGATAGCAAAGAACTGTTTTAAAAAAAAGTAGGCACTTTTTTGTGGATTACTTACTGAAAAGTTATTAATGAGCTAAATTGCTTATGAGCGATATTTTGGCCGAAAAAAAATCATGACACGGTGATTCGACAATCCAAAGTTGAGACATCGACGTTGGTCTTCTGTGGGGAATCAAAAACAAAACTCACTCAAGCATTCCTGCTATGCTGACTTTAGCAGGAGGATTTTATGGCTACCGTAGGTAAAAAAGGTGATGGTCACAGAGACGGCGCCGTTCGCCAACGCAGTCAGGTTTTTAATACGGCAACAGGTCACTGGGTTGAAAGAGATCTGCGCACCGGTCAGTTCATGAATGTCAAAGCTGACGATAAACCTTTTAAAGGTGTGCGAAAAGAGAAATAAGTCCGCGCTTCAGCTTATTCTCCAAGCAGAAGTGAAATCAGGTGAGGCACCTGCTCGGTTGCGGGACCTACAAAGTGTTCCGCAAATGCTCTAGAAATTTCGGTGTCTTTCATGTTCACTTCAATTTTGCGTGCTTTCCAGGCAAGTTGCACAAAACCTGCGGCAGGGTAGACGTTGCCGCTGGTGCCGATCGAGATAAATAAATCGGCTTTCTCAAGCGCGTCGTAAATTTGCTCCATATGGTAAGGCATTTCACCAAACCACACGATGTCAGGGCGAAGCGCACCTTTGATGCCGCAATGAGGACAATCCTCATTTACAGCGACATCTTCCAGCCACTCAAACTCTTCTTCGCAACTCAAACAACGCACGCGATCCAGCCTGCCATGCATGTGCAGCAGATTTTTAGAACCCGCTCTGCGGTGAAGATTGTCGACGTTTTGTGTTACGAGCAGAAAGTCGCCTTCCCACTGCTTTTCCAGCTCTGCCAGAGCAAGATGTGCGGCGTTAGGCTTAATTTGTGGATCTTTCAGTTGAGCTCTTCTCGCGTTGTAGAAGCGTTGAACTAATTCCGGGTTGCGATGAAAGGCCTCGGGCGTCGCTACGTCTTCGATGCGATGATCTTCCCACAAGCCATTCTGATCTCTGAACGTGCGAATCCCTGACTCGGCGGAAATGCCTGCACCAGTAAGGATCACGATGTTTTTGAAGAGCAGAGTGTTCACCTTTATGCCTCGCAGAAAGTCGGGCCCGTGAGGACCTGTTGAACGGCAGTTTTGTTTGCGCTTTCAACTGATTTTCATTAGGATGGGGCGTTCTAAAAAGAAAGGCAAATACAATGGCTTCGAAAATCGAAACTACGCCAGAAATGGTGCAGAACGTTTACAAGAAGACAGCTGAAAGACTTGCAGTTGTTCGTAATCGTTTGAATCGTCCTCTTACTCTTGCAGAAAAAATCTTGTTCGGTCACTTAGATGATCCACAAAATCAAGAATTAGTTCGTGGTGAAAGCTTTTTGCTTTTGAGACCAGACCGCGTAGCGATGCAAGATGCGACAGCACAAATGGCTTTGTTGCAATTCATGCTAGCAGGTAAAGATGAAGCTGCTGTTCCTTCAACGGTTCACTGTGACCACTTGATCCAAGCTTACAAAGGTAAAGATCAAGACATGACTGTTGCGAATTCTACAAACAAAGAAGTTTATGACTTCTTGGCGACAGCTTCTTCTCGTTACAACATCGGCTTCTGGCATCCAGGCGCTGGTATCATTCACCAAGTTATTCTTGAGAACTACGCGTTCCCAGGTGGTTTGATGATCGGTACGGACTCTCACACTCCGAATGCGGGTGGTTTGGGTATGTGTGCTGTTGGTGTTGGTGGTTCTGACGCTTCTGACGTGATGGTTGGTCTTCCTTGGGAAGTGAAAAATCCGAAATTGATCGGTGTTCACTTGAAAGGTAAATTGAACGGTTGGGCTTCTGCAAAAGACGTGATCTTGAAACTTTGCGGAATGCTAACTGTTAAAGGTGGTACAGATAAAGTTGTTGAGTACTTCGGTGAAGGTACTTCATCAATTTCTTGTACTGGTAAAGCAACGATCACAAACATGGGTGCTGAGTTGGGTGCAACTTGCTCTGTATTCCCATACGACGATCGCATGGGCGCGTACCTTGGTTCAACAGGTCGCACTGAGCTTGCAACGATCGCAGCTGCTCACAAAGACATCTTGTCTGCGGATGCTGACGTTATCGCAAATCCAGGTAAATACTTCGACGAAGTTTACGAAATCGATTTGTCTGCTTTGGAACCACACCTTGTTGGTCCTCACACTCCAGACTTGGCTCGTCCAATCTCTGCACTTAAAAAAGAAGTGGCTGAGAAAGGTTACACAGTTAAGATTTCTTCTGCATTGATCGGCTCTTGCACGAACTCTTCTTACGAAGATATCGGTCGTGCAGCTTTCGTAGCAAAACAAGCTATGGAAGTGGGCGTGAAAATGGAATCTCCATTCTTGGTTTCTCCAGGTTCAACACAAATCCAAAACACAATTGAACGTGATGGCCAAATGGCAACGTTCAACGAAGTAGGCGCGACAGTTCTTGCGAACGCTTGCGGTCCTTGCATCGGTCAATGGAGACGTGACGACGTTAAATCTGGCGAGAAGAATACAATCGTAACTTCTTTCAACCGTAACTTCCGCGCACGTAACGATGCGAACCCAGAAACTTTGGCGTTCATCGCATCTCCTGAAATCGTAATGGCTTTGGGTCTTGCGGGTCGTTTGGATTTCAATCCTATGACTGACGAATTGGTTGGACCAAAAGGTTCAGTGAAATTGCAAGCTCCAGTAGCTCCTGAATTGCCTGCAAAAGGTTTCATCGCTGATACAGTTGGTTACCAAAAACCAGCAGGTGCAACAGCGTCTGTAGCAGTCAATCCGGCTTCGGATCGTTTGCAATTGTTGTCTCCATTCACTAAATGGGATGGTAAGGACTTCGTTGATAATTTGGTTCTTGCGAAAGCAAAAGGCAAATGTACGACAGACCATATCTCTCCGGGTGGTAAATGGTTGAACTACCGTGGTCACTTGGACAACATCTCTAACAACATGTTGTTGGGTGCAGACAATGCATTCACAGGTGAAATCGGTAAAGGTAAGAACCAATTGACTGGTGAAACTGGTATTGAGTTCGCGCAAATCGCACGCTCTTACCAAAAAGCTCACCAAGGTTGGGTGATCATCGGTGATGAAAACTACGGTGAAGGTTCTTCTCGTGAGCACGCAGCGATGTGCCCAAGACATCTTGGCGCAACGGCTGTTATCACGAAATCATTCGCACGTATCCACGAAACAAACTTGAAAAAACAAGGTGTGTTGGCTTTGACTTTCGTAAATCCAAAAGACTACGACAAAGTTCAAGAAGCAGACAAAGTTTCGTTGGTAGATCTTAAAGATCTAGCTCCAGGCAAAAACGTAAAAATGAACATCAAGCACGCTGATGGTTCAACTGAATCAATCGAGTTGAAACACACGTACAACGCAGAACAATTGAAATGGTTCCGCGCGGGTTCTGCATTGAACTTGATCCGTGGTCTATAAACTACGGATACGATTTCGGTAGCAACACCAAATCAAACCCCACAATCTGAAGAGGTTGTGGGGTTTTTGTTTTTTTTGGGCGAGGACCGATTCGTGAAATACCAAAAATGGTTTAAGGGCGTTTGCTGATACCCTACAAAAGTGTTCACGTTGATTGTATGCACATTCCAAATCTGCAAATTGATTATCTCTTTTCCTGTATTGATGATCACACTCCGAAACCTTATGCAGTCATAAAACTGAAACAGATTGGAGTGAATGATGAAAAAAACGTTGTTTATTATGGCACTTGCTCTTTCAATGCCAGCAATCACAAATGCCGCCGACATTTTGAAGTTTGATACTATGTATGGAGTTGATGGGCCCTTTGTAGGAGGGACTCAGATTCGCGGAGTGCTCGGTGATGAGTTGCCGTGGGAGATCAGGAGCGCAAAGGGTTCTCTTTCGACAGATGGTCATTTGAAAATTAGCGTTAAGGGTTTAGTGTTTAGTGATGCGTCTGTGGTTCCACCAAACCTTCGCGGCAAGAATGATGAAAAAGAATTCCGCGCTATGGTCAGCTGTCTCTCTGAAAACAACAGCGGTGGAATTTCCATGACAAAGGTGCTGACTCGCGGTTATCGAGCAACGACCTCGGGCAATTCTGAGATTAATGCGAGGATCAAGCTTCCTAAAACTTGTATCGCGCCAATTATATTTGTGATGGCGGGATCTGAAGAAAAGTGGTTTGCCGTCACGGGTTTTGAAGCACCTATGTCGAATCCGAACCATTAGCTCTGCGCACGCTAGAATCCGAAGGCACGAGCCATCTTCGTGCCTTCTGCCTAGAAGTTGGTCAGTGAAATACACTAAACTTCAGGAGTTCTGATTCTTGCTCTGTAATGATCTCTTTTTTTCGTTAGGACACGTTCGTCGTAAATTCCGTCATTTCCATTCAGGTTTTCATAAGCCTTGGTTTGATTAAGATCACGCAATATCACGCAAAATTGACAGTCATGGCAAATGCTTTGCTGATCACCTCACTGATAACTAAATTCTTGAGGTTGATATGAACGTTTATTTAATGGCTTTGGCTTTCGCTTTACCTGTGGTTGCGGCAGCTCAATATTCTGAGTCTGCGACAACAAATCATGGCTCTTACACTTCGGCGACTTACGGCGACGGCAAAGCTTATGGCACTGGCGCGGTCGATGATAAATCAATGAAAGCTAAAACTTTTGAAGTGCGCTTTGGTCATGAATTTGATTCTGACGGACAACTGCGTGTTGATGTTTTTCATTATAACGAAGGACACCCTGACAATAATCATCGCGATGGTTTTGGTTCACAAATCGTCTTCAGAAAAAATATCAACAACCACATCAGCGCCGAAGTCGGAGTTGGTCCCTATTTTAGTATGAACACGACAAAAATAAACGGCACGGAATACGACGATCCAAATTTAGGTGCCTTGGTGTCCTTGGCTCTTCTTGCGAATATGGATCGACTTTCTCCGGGCTTGCATATGCGTTTTGCTTTAAACCATGTCGAGATGCCTGGTGCGCCATCGACCAATGCTATCCTTATTGGTGTGGGCAAAAATTTTGGTTCTTCGACTTATCAAGGCAGCAACGACACTTCGGAAAAACCAATTTGGTTTAGCGTCACAGCGGGAACTGCGAAAACCAATCATGGCGGTACCAGTGCGGCTCAAGGTTGTGGTGTAGAATCAAAAATCTATGACGGCCCTTGGGCTGCATCGGTGGCTGCTATCGTCGAAGGTGATGACGGCACTCGCGTGAATCGTCAAGGCGTCGCCGTTCAAGGTTGGTTCGTACAGCCTTTGACTGACAAGTGGACTGTCAGTGCTGGCGCTGGTCCCTATGTCGCAAACAACTCAAGAGACTCTGGTGGTGCAGAACTCGATGGGCTGATCACTTTGCAAGTGGAGCGCTCGGTTGGCAAACAATGGAAGGTCTTCGCAAGCTTCAGTCGCGTGGCTTCGTTCAACCGCAATAACGATCGAGATCTAGCCCGTGTCGGTATCTCTAGAAAATTTGGTCGTTAAAAATAATCTGTTCTCAAAGACAAGGTGGTGTACAATGATTAAAATATTAGTGATCGTGTCTCTTCTTTTTGCATCTGTTTCTTATGGAGCAGTGACATCCGATATTAGTTTTCCAGCTGAAGTAAAAGCATTCGATACAAATTGGGTGAAAATTTCGGCTAACAATAATACTTTTAGAATTCCCCGCAAAAATTTTGAGGCTACGAATGGGCCAACGCGATCAGGTAAACTTCTTGTCCATCTTAATAAGAAGGACTTTGATATTATGAAAGCCGATCGTTTTATTTTTAAATAGTTCGCAAAAACTGAGTGATGATAATTAAAAGGACTTCGCAAGAAGTCCTTTTTTCGTTTGGCGGGGAGCGCGGATATTATTAGGCTCCCTTATGAATTTTCTCTTTAAAATATTAAAACAGTCCTAAGTTATTGATTTTATTAGAATGAATATGCCGATTATTTAAAATGTTAAAAATATATTTGAAATATTAAAGTCTGTAGTGCTATTAATAGGGCATGAGCAATATCGATTCAAATATTCTATGCCCAGTATGCCACGGCCTTTTGAGCCCTACGGTCTTGTCATGTGGTCATTGCGACATCCGTGTTGAAGGTCCCTTTCAGTTGAATGAGTTCGCGACTCTATCGCCTGAGGATCTGCACTTCTTACGTATCTTCATTCGCTGTGAAGGACGAGTGCGCGACATGGAGCCTGCTTTGGGTCTGAGCTATCCCACAATCCGCAATCGTCTGACTCAACTGAAAAATAAATTAGTCGGTGAGTACGAGGAGCGCGCAAAAGGGGAACCACCAAAACCTCTGACAACAGAAGAGGTTCTTACTCGTCTTGAAAAAGGCGAAATCACTTTTGACGAAGCGATGGCTTTGATCAAAACAACGAAAGGCTCGTAAAAATGAAAGATCAAATTAAACGAATTATTGAAATGAGTAAAAGCGGCGCACTTACTGATGATCAGGCGACGGCCCTCATTGATGAGTTGATGAAGAAGTCTCAAGCGGAGGGCTCCAATGAGTCATCTTCTGAGAGAGGAGATTCTCGCGAAGAACGTCGTCGCGGTCGCGCGGACCGTGACCGTTTCAGAGAGCGTGGTCCATGGTCCCGTGGCCCGCGTGATCATCGCAGAGGACCTCCTCACTTCGCCTCTTTTATTCATGATAAAATTCACGAAAAAATGGGTGAGGCTTTCCGCGGCTTCAATCCCCAAGAAGATGGTGAAGACAACTCTATCACGATGAGCAAATTTGAAGCGCCATCGGGACCCAATTCAGAATTCAAAGCGAATTCCATCACGATGTCATCGTTTGCAGACGTCATGCTTCAACAATCGAAGATGAACGAAAACCGCATTGATGCAAGCCGTGTGGAAGATCTGCATTTGAACAGCAGCCAGATTTCTAAGATCGGCGTGGCGGGGAGTTCCTTAAAAGATATGCAGCTACTTAAAAGCGAAATCATCGGCACGCACTTCCATGGTTGCAAAGTCAGCGACGTGCAATTGAACGATGAAAGCAGCATCACAGAAACAGAATTCAACGGCTGCATGTTCAAAGATGTGCAATTGTCGAATGAATCGGAAATCGCTGATAGCACTTTCAACGGAGTCAGCATTCAAGACATGAACATGGGTTCAAGCTTGCTTGATGGCCTTGATATGAATGGTGTGGCTTTCCATGATGTGCATTTCATGAATTCCACGATGAAAGACTGCGTGCTTAAAGGTGCCTCATTCCGTGATGCTAATTTTATGAACTGCCAATTTTCGGAGGTGATTTTTACTGCCGATGAATCCTGGTCACTTCGTAAAAAAGGTTTCGTCGACATGCACTTTGAAAACTGCCAATTCCATAAAACAGTTTTTTCCGATTGCACGTTCACTGACGTCACAATCCGCAATGTAAATTTAAGCGATATTAAAATTCAAAATATTCAACTGTCTGATGTCGAAATCGACGGGAACGAAGCCTTCCTGGCAGCAGTTGGTTTAGCTAAGTAGGAGTACGTTGTTATGAAAGTTTTTAAACTTGTCAGTGCGATGATCTGGGCGATTCCAGTTTACTTCATCTGGAATTATCTTGCGCCCATCTATTTAAGTGAAGCGCCACCGTTGTACTTAAATATTCCGTACTGGCATATCGCTTGTCTGTTCATGCTGATTCAAATCGTGAAGATGATGATTATGCCGTCGAAGCGTTCGATGAAACGCTACCATGGACTACGTCATCACTATGGCCGTTATTTCAAATACGGTCATTGCGATCGTGGATTTTGGACAGAAAAGTATCGTCATCAATCTTAGTCATTGCGCTGTCTCATTCTGAGACGGCGACAATTTTTCGCTGACCCTGTTTAAAAGATAATTGCAGAATGCCTCTAATATTTCCATAAGGCAGTGAAATCGCGGCATAAACCTTGAAATTCACTGTTGTGATGAACTTCATGAGGCATGCTCTATTGGCAATACTACCACTCCTGGTTGCAGGAGCGGTTTCCGCGGCGGAACGCTGCGAGTTTGCTTTATTGGGTGAAGAGCCAAGTTCTTATCTAGAACCATCACGCAGTTTCATCGGCAATGAATTCAATCTCGTCCTGAATGATTTCAACATGGCGTTCATCGACAAGGTCGTGAATCGTGGTGCTGAAATCACACCGGAAGCGCGCGCTCAATTCCAAGCTATCCTTAAAGATCTTGAAATCGCAGACCTAAAACTTTCAAAAGATGTAACAAGCCTGCTAGGTCGCACGCTGACGAAAGAGCAAGCGACAGCTTTGAAGCTTGCTCGCGCATTAGGTCGCACTGAAAAAGGCGAAAACAAAAATTTAAGCGCGTTTTCAGGCAATTACACAGAACTGCAATTAGAGCGTAAAGATCGTATTTTAGATCTTGCCGGATTCAGTTTCGAAGAACGGGCCGCCATCGTCGGAAATAAATTTGTTGAAGACATTCTTACGAAATACACAGCAGAAAACTTGATCTGGGATAACACAGCTAAAACTCCTGAAGAAGCTGTGGCGATGAATAACGAAGTATTAAAGCAGATGAATGCTGAATCTGCGGCTACGTATTCAGGCAAAAAGATCAATGCGCTTGATAAACAAACGGTGCGTAAGCTTTATGAAGAAGTGACACGTCATCCGGTGGCGCGACTTTTAAAAGTAAACAAATACGATCCCGATCATAAAATGGGATTCTGTTTTGGCCGTGCGATGACTGCACATCTGGAAGCGTTGTACATGGGTATCGATAAGAACTCGATCCGCAAAGTCTTTGTGGCGGGGTCTATGAAAGCTATCGTCGGCGATATCATCTGGCAATTCCATGTCGCGACGGCAGTTAAAAGCAGCGATGGCGGTTGGTGGGTGATTGATCCGTTCGTTGGTAAGCCAGTGAAACTCGATCAATGGTACGCGAAAATGTACAAGCAAGACACAAAAGGAACTTTGCGCCTTTACGTGACTGAAGCTTCAAGATTGGGCGCGACAGATGGTGCACGCTACAACCGCGCTCATCTGATGGAAGAATATTATAACAACTACTTCAAAGATTTGATCCAATACTATCGCTTAAAAGCGAACAACGAACTTCCAAAGAAGTCGGTGTGGATCAAGATCTTCGATTGGACTTTGTCAGTTTTAAGAATTGGAATTTAAAAGTTTTAAAAACAAACCCCGTGCGTGTGCGAACGATAAGAAAGTAAAAGGACTATGAAGAACTTAGTAACATCCTTATTGATGATCTTGGCAGTGGCACTTCCGCTGCGTTTTGCTCACGCTGATGACGTTCCAGAAATGGAAACGTCAGAAACGTTGCTAGAGCCCGCACAGGTCGCGCAGCGCGAGCAACTGCTGATCAAAGTTTCTGAGGCCAAAATCTTTTCTTTCGAACAAATTCCCGATCGCGAGGCGATGAAGGAAGCTTTGGGTTTAAAAATTCCAGACAAGGTCAAAGAACAAATCATCGCGCGTGGTGGTTCACTGGAAGAAATAGACCCGTTGCAACCTTATGAAAGCATGACGCCAGAAAGCCAAAAGAAGTTTCAAGACATGCGCGTGTTATTTTTATCAAATGCGGCGCGTATCTTAAGTTCGACAAGCGTTGTATTTGGTGTTGGCAGTCTTGTCGGTGATGCTTTAAGTGTTGTGAAGTCAGGTGCGATGAAAGCCATCGGCAAAGGCAAACCGTCTGAACCAAAAGAAAAACGTACGTTTCAGCAACGTCGTCAGGATGCGGTGGCGGCGATTCTTAAAGGCATCGACTATAAACTGTTTTCGCAAGCGCCATTGGTTATTGAATCAAATGAATTTGGTTTAAGTGCTTCTGTCGGTATCGTTGCGGAAACGGGCGTATTACGCAAGGGCGGCGGCGGAGCTGAAGAGCTTGGTTTTTCACTCGCTTACAATAAAAAAAGCCGTGCATTCGTTTTTGAACTTTTCCATAACTCAGAAGTTTTTGATAACACAAAGGCTGCAGTCAGCGTTGTCGGTGTTGTTGGTAAAGCGGGTATTTCATTAGGCCGTCGCGAAGGTGCCGACACCATCAAAGGTTCTTCATTCTATCCACCAGCGGTACCGGGATATAGTTCGGCTTCTCCGGACTATTTTTCCGCAGGCTTAAGTTCTAGTTTGGGATTGCCACCTCCACCATTGGCAGATCTTTTGACGTTCACGAATAAATCAGAACGTCATAACTGGGTGCGCATCACAGTGTCACCAGTGGTTAAAGGATTCGTGCGTTTGCAAATTGGTGATGTGCGCGGGTCGTTCAAACTTGTAGCGATGAAGTTTGTGGATCTTTATAATGCGATCACGAACAAAGTGAACTCTTCACGTCGCGCGTGTGGGCCTGTCTTTGGTTAATTGGTTTTTTCGTCAGAGGGTTGCAATTGGTATTTCTTTGCAACCTCTTGGAAGAAAATGGAACCGCGCAATTCTTCAAGAGCTTTTTTGATTTTCTCGAAACGTTCAGGCGTCACCAGCTGCTTTGAAAATACGATATAATATTCTGCGGTCTCGCCCAGCTTGGGAACTTGCTCAAGGGGGCTGTGGCGTTTTGCAATCTGCACTCGTGCCGCATCAGTATTTAAATAAATTAAAGGATAGTTATTGTGCTCAGCTCCTTGCAGCAGTTTCGGAACCGATGTTTCAGGGACGAATTTAATTTTGCCGTCTACAAATTCGTTGATGCGGGTAAGGCTCAAAGAGGTATTCGACGGATAAAGGACCCCGATGGAAAGCCCTCGAAGATCGTTGAGTGATTTAATTGGTGTGACATTCTTCTTTAAACCATAAAAGCCATAACCAGTTTTAAAGAGAGGGGGACTGAAATACAACGCTTGTTCGCGGGGTTGAATAAACGCATACGGTCCTGAAGAATCCACCTTGCCATCACGAACCAGTTTGAATACTTCGCGGAAGTTCGTAATGATTCTGAATTTACAGCGCATCTGCAAATGCTTGCAGGTTTCGGTCATGATTTCGAAATAAGCGCCAGTGATGCCTTCTGTGCCAGATTTAAAATAGAACGGTTCGACTTCGTAACCGACGAATTCGAATTCATTGGTTTTTACCTCTGAAAATCCTTTGGGGCAAAAGATGATCACACAAAAGAAAGTCAGAAAAATAAAGCAAGATTTCATGCTGACAGGATACTCGAAGCGCTAGGCACCGAGTACGTGTGACTTTACATATTCTGCAAAAAGTGTTTCAGACCAAACGTAAGCCAAAAATAAAATCCAAGAATATTAAAAATAGTCGCAAGTGCAATGCGAGTTCGGCTGATGCGTGACAGAGGTCTTTCTTCTGCAAGAACTTTCCATGTAAGAAACATCGAGTACAAGTTGCACAAAACAGGAATAAACACACATCCTAATACGGCGTTGATCAAAGATCGTTTTGCAGTCCCTTGAGTGATAGCCAGAGCCGCAGCCTGTTCGTCATGATCTTCAGGGCGCACAATCTCCAGACGTTGTTTTTCTAAACCTTCCAGAGCTTCAGAAGCGCTCATGAATTCGACTTCTGGAATTTCGATGACAAGCTTACCCAGAAGATTTTGAAGATGGGGAGCGACCGTACGCATTTGTTCATCGCGAACTTTCGGGTGAAAGCCTTGCGACACCAAAAAAGATTTTACGACTTGGGCTTCACCAAAATCTGCACATTCTGTCAAAAACACGTATGAACTCATGTCATAAAGCTTACTGCCACAATCGCGAGACTGCAACAATCACCGGGCCCCATAGCGTCAGAAGAATATTTCCGATCGCATAAGGCAATGTAAAGGAAGTGGCAAGAACCTTACTGCCGGATGCGTCTTGAATCGCATTTAAAGAAGGCATTGCGGTCTGTGCGCCACCAATGGTCGCTAACGTCGTCGCGGCATTTTGTTTTAATAGAAAGCGTCCCACGAAAAAACCCAAAAATGGTCCTACGACTGTCGTGATCGCTCCGGCCCCCAGGATCTTAAGAACCATCGGGTAACCACCTTCTTTAATGGCATCGACCGCATGCGGGCCAGCTTTCAGCCCGACAACAGCGATAAATACAATCAAGCCAATATCGATTAATATTTGCTGCGCGGATTCTGGGATTGAACCAATGTACGGAACTCTTTTTTGTGCCCAACCTGCGATCAAGCCGACGACAAGGACGGAGCCGCTGGCGCCTAATCCCAAAGGGATGTCATGAACCTGCAAACTGAACATACCTAAAATAATACCAATACAAATACAGGCACCGATAAATGCCAGATCCGATTTTTTTGGATCGCTTTCCGCAAAACCTAATTTAGAAGTCGCAACGTTTAAATCTTTTGGTGCGCCGATCAGATAAAGGACGTCACCGCGATGCAATTCAAGGTTGGCACCGATAGGCAGCTCGACTCCTCCGCGGGTGATTTTTCTTAAATACAGGCCTCGACCGCGTTCAGCAAGTTGTGACATCTTCATGCCGTCGTATTCTTTGTTGGTGATAAATACTTTTCGTTCTTGAGTTTCAACAGTCAGCATTTGGTGGCTGTCAACTTCAGGGCCGATGGCCTCAACGCCGTGAATGAATCCCGAACGCCAGCCCGTGACCGTGACCAAGTCGCTTTTTTGTAAAACGAAATTGGTGTCGACCTCTTGAACTTTTCCATCGCGGCTGACTTTTTCAATGAACATGCGATTGTCTTTGAATTCATGTTCAATTTCAGAGATCGGCCGACCAATATATTTGGGGTTGGTGACGACATAAGCGCGAACGGTTTCTTTGTTCGCAGTTTTGAAAAAGCTTTCCGAAGCACCTCCGATGCCGTCTTTTTTTAACGACTCTTCAAGGGCGGCACTTTCTTTTTTCAAATCAATTTTGAAAAGGGCAGGTAAGATCACGACTAAAATAAGAATTAATCCTAAGTCACCGAACACGTATGTCATGGCGTCGGCGATTGGAACATTCGTTGTTAGAACTGCTTTTTGATCTTCGGAAATTGGTAAACTGTGAATGGCGTTGATACCCGTACCCAAAGCAGCGGATTGGGTCAGTGCCCCTGATAAAACACCCGCTGTTGTACCCGTATCAAAGCGAAAGAAATAAGCGCAGGCAATGGCCGCGAACAAACCGCCCAAGTTCACAGTCACAGTGATGATAATTTGTGGCAAAGCCGATCGTCGCAAAGAAGAAAAAAATTGCGGCCCCACTGAATAACCAATTGCGAACAAGAACAAATCAAAGAACGCCCAGCGCACGATTTCAGGAATATCAGGCACCACAAAAATACCGACGATTAAACCGGCAATCAAAGTTCCAATGACGGCTCCCAAGGAGAAATGACCGATCTTAATTTTACCGATGAAATTTCCAAGCAGGATCGCGAAAAAAATTGTAATCTCGGGGTGATTTGCGATCAGTAATTTGAAATCCATGAGGGCTCCTAAATGTGAAGCGATTTGAGTAATTCGCTTAATCCGTTCCACATGATTTGAATTCCTAGGCACAATAAAATAAATGCCGACAGACGCAGAACGATGACGGCTCCTATTTCTCCAAGCCGAGAAACCAAACGATCTGCATAGCGATAACAAAAATAAACAGTAGCTGCGACAGCGACGACTCCAAGGATGCTTGAAACTAAAATGATGCCTTCACCGGTCGCTTGCGTGCGTAAGTTTGCGCCCAGGGTGATTGCGACGGAAATACTTCCGGGGCCCACTGTTAATGGAAACGTCAGTGGAAAAAAAGCGCGGCGCGAATAAGCAGCACGAATCGCTTCGTTGTCGACGGCTTGTTGCTGATTCGGCGTCAGTGTTCCTGCGGGTGTGTCCGGTGATTGCAACAGGCTCCAGCCCGTTAGGCTGACAAGCAAGCCACCGCCCACTTGCACAACTGGAAGCGAGATTCCGAAAAATTTTAGAAGATAAGTGCCGATGAACATTGAGCCGACTAAAATAAAAAATCCATAGGTCGCAATTTTTTGCGCCAAAATTTTGCGATCCACTGCGGGAATATCTTGGGTTTGCGATAAGAAAATCGGCATTTGGCCCATGGGATTCAGAATAGGGATCAAGGCCGCCATGACCAAAAAGAGGTCCTTAAAAAAGGTTAAAGCATATTCCCTAAACATCTTTAAATATGACAGCGGTTTCCTCAAACTCCGTAAAGTTTTGTAGAGTCGGGCTGCCTAAGAACAGGGCATTAAAAAGCCAAATAACACACCGTATTGACCCAGATTTGTCATGCAACTTCGATCCGCCTGGGATATCCGTTTTTCCCATGATTGAACTAGCTGCTTTACCAGAAAGATTGAACAAACCTGAAGTGATTGAGAAATCATGGGTCGTAACCCTTTCAGGAAATCGTTTTAGCATTCTAAAACCAGAGCCCGATGCGATTCGTATTGAAGACATCGCTTGTGCTTTAGCACGTCAGGCACGCTTCAACGGTCATACGCGTTTTTTCTATAGCGTAGGTCAGCATTCTTGTTTGGGTGCGCAAGTTTCGCCAACGAAAGAAGTGGCCTTGCAGATGCTATTTCATGATGCGACGGAAACGTATATTGGTGACTTGGTGTCTCCGGTTAAAGCATTGCTTCCTGATTTTGAAATTATTGAATCGCGCATTCACTGGGCGATTTCTAAGAAATTCAATCTTGAATTCCCAGCTCCTAAGATTGTGAAACAAATTGATCGTCGCTTGCTTGCGACTGAAGTTCGCGATTTGATCACGAAAGATTTGAAGTCATGGGGTATTCGTGAAGATGAGCCGTTTGATTTCCCAATCATTCCATGGCAGCCGGAAGTGACAGAAGCGCGCTTCTTGGAATTAGCCCGCGAATTGATGAAGTAACATTCGTAAATAAAAAAAGCCGGTTGTTGAAACCGGCTTTTTTATTTTCACTAGGTGAGTGAAGAACTATGCGCCTTTTTGTTTTGGCACTTTAGATTCATCAACAGTGATTTCGATTTCTACGCGACGATTTTTTGCGTAAGCATCTTTAGATTTGCTAGCATCAACTGGGTTTTCAGAACCCATGCCCAATGAAGACACCGTGTTTGCCGGGATACCAGCCACAAGCAATTGATCACGAACTGCCTGAGCGCGTTTTTCAGAAAGTGGTTTGTTCACTTTGTCTGAACCCGTGCTGTCAGTGTAACCTTTGATCGTCAATACGTTCTCTGGGTATTTTTTCATGATTGCAGCTAGTTGATTGATGTTTTCTTTAGCTGCTGGCTTCAAATCAGCTTTACCTGTGTCAAACAAGATATCGCTTTTCAACTTCGTGATAAGGCCTTGTTCAGTTCTTTTTGTTTCAGCAATTTTTTCTAGTTCTTTTTGCTGTTTATCTAAACGATTACCGATCAAACCACCAACACCTGCGCCAAGTGTCGCGCCGATCAGGGCACCCGCATTACGATTGCCAGTTTGGTGACCAATCACCGCACCTGCAACACCACCAACAACGGCACCGATACCAGCACCCGCAGCCGTTTTTTTATTATCTTCAATAGTCGCGCAAGCACTCAAAATTACTGCGAACATGCTCGCCATTACGATCATTTTTTTCATGGAACTATTTCTCCTTTTACTAGAACTTCAACATTATCTGGAATTTGACATAAGTTACGCAAGAGGAAGAACGCCGCGTCCAGGTTTCACGATTCAAACTAATACATTTGCGACCCGAGTTCTCTTCGTTTTATCGTTAAGTGTTTCAAAAAACGAAAGGCAGATTATGAAAAAGACAATTGCAGCCCTGATTCTCACATTTGCTACTTGTATCGCTCACGCGGATGATCGCTTGATCATCGTATCTGGTTCAGCCGAAAAAGGTCTTGATCCAAACATGGTTATCATGAACGTCGAGGTATGGAGTAAAGCCACGACTGCGAAACAAGCTCAACAGCTTGCCGCGACTCAATACAAACAAGTGAAGAAAACTTTCGACGATTTCAAAATCAAAAAAGAAGATATCCAAACGGATAACTATTCTTTGAATCCGGAATATATTTACGATCAAAAAACGCAACAAAACAAAATGGTCGGTTTCAGAGTTGTGAACAACGTGCTTGTGACATTCAGAAACGTAGCTGATGCTGGAAATTTCTTGGATGCCTTGGTGGTCGAGAAAAAAGGCACGGATTCTGGTGTGAACGTGAACAACATCAACTGGGATTCAGATCAAAGACAAAGGGTTGAAACAGCGGCATTGGCAGATGCTGTTCATTCAGCAAAAGCAAAAGCGGAAGAAATTGCCAAAGCTGCGGGCGTAAAAATCAAAAATGTGGCGCGTATTTCTCACGGTGCTTCAGCAATCAGACCGCCAATGCCGATGAATCGTGGCTTTGCGATGAAAGCAATGGCAGCGGGGGATAGCGCACCCACTGAACTTTCAGGTGGACAGATCAAAGTTCGCGTTGAAGTGACAGCAGAATACGAAATCAACTAAGTACAGACACTGATTTTATGAAATAAAAAAAGGGCTTTGCTAATCGCAAGGCCCTTTTTATTTGCTATTTCGTAGCTGTTGCTGCTGGGGCAGCCTCTGCTGATGCAGAAGGAAGCGGGAACAAGTACGTTGTCGTCATCGCATTCTTTTCAGTGATAGAATGGATTTCGTAGATTTCGATCACAGCGCCTTCTTGTTTAAGGCCGTGTTCTTTCATAAAATCATTTACGCGTGGGTACACTTTCATCGGACCAATACCAGGCGATCCCGTGAAGCTTGCTACGACATAATCACGCACTGGGAATTCACCAGATTTGAAGCCTTCTGGCATATTCGCTGGAACTTCCTCTACCAAGCAGCCTGCTTTTGCACGCAAGCGAGCTTCTTCAACTGTCTGTGGATCGTCCAAGTATTCGCCGAAAGTTCTGCCGCAAGGTTTGCCCAATTGAACAAAGTACTTTTCAACGATTTCGATTTCTTTATTCATTTTGTGATAAGGACCGATGTGATCGATGTAAACGATTTTGAAAGGACCTTGTTTCGCTTGAGTGATTTCAACACCTTTAAAGGCACCAAGGTATGTTGCAAGGTAAACACCGAACGAAATCATAGCTGCGATAATAAATACCAATACGTATTTCATTTTACTTCCACTTAATTGAACAGCCCATAGAGGCCGTTTGTTCATCAGACACCTTCGCGCCCTTTGCGAGGGTTTGAACGGCGTCATATAATTCTCTTTTAGTTACTTTCGAAGCGTCTTTCCATGAATCGTCAAGGCGACCACGGTAAGACAATTTTAAATTGCCATCATAGACAAAGTAATCTGGCGTGCACACAGCGCCGAAGGCTTTGGCAACGTCCTGTGATTCATCGTGCAAGTAAACGAACGGGTAGTGTTTTTCCTGTGCACGTTTTTGCAGGTTTTCGAATGAGTCTTCAGGATGGTCGGCCGCATCGTTTGAGCAGATTGCAACCACATTGATCGCATCTTTTTTAAGATCAGTGCCTAATTGAATCAAACGATCTTCAATCGCTTGTACATACGGACAGTGATTGCAGATGAACATCACCACTAAAGGTTTGCCATTAGCAAAGTCCTTCGACGAGTAAGTTTTGCCGTCGATCGCAGGTAAAGTAAATTGAGGACAGTCAGATCCAAGTTCCGCGAACGGAGTAAATGTCAAAGCCATCGCAAGTCTCCTTTTATAAACTCATCCAGTCGATTTTTTTATCACCCACTAGAAGACTGCCGTTGGCTTCAACCATTGTGTATTTTTCTTTCAACAAAGGATGAAGATTCAAAGCTGTCAGCAAAGACAATTGATCTGTTGGCGAAAGCTGCTCATCAGAATGTGAAACTGCATCCGTCAATTCAAACAACAAACGATCCAAGAACGCCAAGTAATCTTGACCCAAAAGGGGAGCACCCGGTGGCAGCTCTTCCAAAAGACTTGTCGATGTTGTCACTGCCTCTGGTGAAGCTGTGACGTTGAAACCAAGACCAATGATCAAACGAACATCGTTACCTTGCACAACGTTTTCTAGCAGAATACCAGCCACTTTTTTGTCGCCGATATAAATGTCATTCGGAGCTTTCAAATTCCACTGTAAGAAGGGCCACGTCGTCGAGCATGCTCTGTAAACTGCAAGGCCCACAAGACATGCTAATGTCGGTTGAGGCTTCACATTCAACAAATACGACCATGAACTTAACAAAGCCGATCCCACTTGATCATGAATCCAAGAATTTTTACCACGACCGCGACCTGCTGTTTGGGAATCAGTCACGTACAAGCACAAAGATTCTTGCAGCATCGATTCGTGAAAAGCTTCTTCTTTGGCAAGTGTGTTCGTGCTTTCAATCGAAGCGTGATAAGACGCGAATAGGTGATTGTTTTCAGCCCAACGAGCTGTGATATCACCAATTTTGATATCTGCTACTGGAGTGTCCATTATTCTTCCCACTGGAAAACAAGGCTGACATCCGCGCACGGAGCAGAGTGAGTCAACGCGCCGACAGAGATGTAAGTTACACCTAATTGCGCAACAGACTGCACGCGATCCAAATTCATGTTGCCGCTGGCTTCAGTTTTTACACCTTCAGGAATTAACGCCAAAGCCTGTTTCAACATGTCGTTATTCATATTATCTAACAACAGATGAGTCGCGCCCATAGAAATCGCCTCTTTCACTTCATCCAAAGTGCGAGTTTCAACTTCGATTGGCAAATTGCTGTGTTCACGAATACGTGAAATAGCTTCTTTAATTCCACCCATCACCGAGATGTGATTGTCTTTAATAAGAATAGCCGTGCTTAAATTCATGCGGTGATTGACAGCTCCACCATGAACAACCGCACGCTTTTCGAGATCACGAAAGCCCGGAGTTGTTTTGCGTGTATCAAGAATCTTCGTTGAAGTGTCTTGAACTTTTTTTACGAAACGACGAGTAAGTGTCGCGATGCCAGAAAGATGGCCCAAGAAATTCAAAGCCACGCGTTCCGCTTTCAAGATTTGCAAAAGATCGCCTTCGATTGTGCAGATGATTTGACCGTTCAAGATCTCGTCACCTTCTTCGAAGTGCCACTTCACGCGGCAGCTTGGTTCCAACAGTTGCATTGTTTGTTCGAAGGCAGCAGCACCAGAAAGGACGATGTCTTCTTTTGCTTTCAAGCGTGCGCGGCCTTGACGTGGTTTTAGCGCTAACGACTCAGTCGTCACGTCACCATTAGGCATGTCTTCTTTGATTGCGGCGCGAATAAGTTCAAGCAATGTCATGTGAATACCTCTCGGGCAGTTGCGCGAGAGGATAGCGGCAGGCTGCTTAAATAAAACTAAATAGATTTCTCAGTTTCACGAAGGATCTTGTTGATCTCTTCGCGAATGATACGTTCTGCAATCTCGGGAAGGACTTTCCAGCAGATGGTTTCGATCACTTCGCGAGCTTCCTCTCGAACAATCTTTTCCATCATCTCGGCGTTCATGTCACCTTGAGATTGGATATTGGACTTTGCAGCAGAAGGAGTCGCTGCAGACGGACCCTTTTTGAGGGATTCCATCATTTGATCTTTAACGGAACGCTGAATGTTTTCTACAAATCCAGCAGCAGGATCTGCTTTCGCAGCCACAGGAGCTTGCTTCGCAGGCGCAGGTTTCACACCTGTTGATGTTGTAGGTCTTTGTGTTAAGTCAGGTCCCAATTCAGCATCAGTGCCGTGGAAACTAACTTCTTCAAAGTCGCCAGAAACTTCAAACGTTGCATTCGAAAGATCATCCTGAGGAATCACAAATTTCGAAGCAAAATCAGTCGCTTCATTTTCAACTGGGATATTGATTTTAAATTTCGTCAAATCTTGGTGAGCCCAGCCACCTTCATCGTGTTCTTCTTCGCCACGAGGAGAAGTCAAAGGCACTGCAGAGAATTCCTCACCTGGAATTTCTAGGGGATTTGCATCAGCATCAGAAACTTCAGGAAGAACTGCGAAACCAGTTCCGCTTTCCTCTGGGATTGCGTAAACGTCGTCGTTGCCAATGGCATCGTCAGATACGACTGCATTTTCAGCAGGAGTTTCTTCGAAGTCTGGCATCTCTGGGAATTGCAAGAATGAGCTAACAGGATTTGTTTTAGCCTTTTGAACAAGGTCATTTACTAAGTTGCGCAAATGATCTGCATCGAAAGGTTTTTCTAAACGGCCATTGGCGCCGGAAGCTGCTACTTTAGCTTCATCGACTTCCATGAATCCACTCCACATCAAAACGACAGGAATGTTGGCAGTTTCAGGATCGTTTTTTAAGTCAGAACACACTTCATAGCCATTGCGTTTGGCAATAAGCACATCTGCGAAAACGATGTCAGGTTTAAATGTCTTAGCGACAGGCAAAACATCAAGGCCCACAGGCACGGCTTTAACGTCGACCGCGAAGTCTGACAAAGCCAGTTGCATAACCTTTTTAATTGTGGAACTTTCATCTGCAAGTAAGACGCGTAAAGCCATAAGGAAAGTTAAATAGTATTTTCGTATTGAGTCAAGACATAATACCAGTATGAACCGCATCGACCGTTACACATCATGGCTATTTATTGGTTACTTCATCGGTGGCCTTCTGATTTTTCTGACTCTTTTTACTGCCGTGGATGCGATGTCGACGCTGTCTTCGTATAAGAACGTAGCTCCCGGCACGCTCTTAAACTATTACCTTTATTCATTCCCAGAGATCATTTCAAAGCTGCTTCCGGTCGCCTGTTTGATGGGCACTATTTTGACGCTCACAAGCTTGAATAAAGCCAACGAACTCGTTGCGTTATTTGCAAGCGGGATGAGTCTTTTAAGAATCTCAACGCCGCTCTTATCGTTGGTTATTGTGCTTTCTGCGGTTGGTTATGCTGCTGGTGATCGTCTGATTCCCGCAGCGACTCGTGAAAAGAACTACATCTTTTACTACGACATTAAAAAAGAGCCGCATCGCTTTTCAACGGTCAAGACCAATAAGATCTGGTACCGCACCAAAGATTCCATTTTCAATATTAAAACTCTGAGTGCCCAAGGGGATAAAGCTCAAGGTTTGACAATGTATGTGTTCAACGAGGCGTGGGATTTAGTGCAAATGATGACGGCCCACGATGTCGAAATCAAAGGCACACAGTGGCTTCTTGAAAACGGAACGGTCACGATTTTCAGTAAGGATTCAAGTTTCCCTTTAACGACGCAATTCAAAACGAAAAGCATCGTGATGGCCGAAGACTCGAAAGACCTGCAAAGTGCCGGGCAAACTTCCAGCATGATGACACAAAAAGAGCTGGAACATTTCATCAATAAAAATAAAGAGGCGGGGTTGGATACGATCGCTTATGAGGTCGATTATCACTCGAAAATTAGCTTCGCGTTTGCTGGCCTTGTGATGTGTCTTTTAGGCATCCCTTTCAGTGTCGGTCGTGCTCGTTCGGGGGGCACAATGCTGAACGTGGGGATCTGTTTGGCCCTGGTTTTCGCTTATTACGTGTTATATTCGTCTGGAATCACTCTTGGACAACACGGAACGTTGCCACCTTTAGCGGCAGCGTGGGCACCAAACATACTCATGGGGCTCTTGGCCTTGGTCCTTCTCAAACGCACGAAACGCTGATATAATGGGGGCCTGATTTGGAGGTCTCATATGATCAGGAAAATCCTCACATTCCCAGACCCACGTCTTCGTGAAGTATCGAAGCCTGTGGAAACGTTCGGCCCAGAGCTACAAAAGCTTGCCGACGACATGATCGAGACCATGTACGATGCGCACGGTATTGGTTTAGCAGCACCACAAATCGGTGAGTTGATCCGTATGGTCGTTATCGACACACGCCCGCGCGATGATAAAGGTCGTCGTTACAAAGACGAAGACATGACAGAGCTTGAAAAGGCTGTGAAACAACCATTGATTTTGATCAACCCAGAAATCGTAAACGGTGAAGGCAAAACAACTTATGATGAAGGTTGTTTGTCAGTTCCTGGTTACTTCGAAACTGTGACTCGCAATCAAGTTGTTGAGATGAAAGCGTTCGATGTTAACGGTAAAGAATTCCGCGTAAAATCAGACGGTCTTCTTGGCATTTGCATGCAGCATGAGCTGGATCATTTGGAAGGGACGTTGTTTATCGATCACTTGAGTTTCGTGAAGAGCAACAAAATCAAAACTCAGATTAAAAAACACGGCTATCCACCAAAACAAAAAGACGAAGAAACAGAATCAGCACCAGAGAAAGCCGAAACGAAATGAGTAAAGTCCGCGTCTGCTTCCTAGGTACTCCAGAATTTGCTGTCACATCTTTGAAATCGCTTCTTTCTGATGAGCACTTTGAAGTGGTAGGCGTGGTGACTCAACCGGATCGTCCTGCGGGTCGCAAACTGCAGCTGACTCCGTCTCCGGTCAAACAAGTTGCGCAAATGAACGGTCTTAAAGTTCTTGCGCCTGAATCTTTAAAATCCAATCCACTTATTTTAGAAGAAATCCGCAACTGGGGCGCTGAAGTCGCTGTGGTTGTGGCCTTCGGACAAATTTTGACTCAAGAATTTTTGGATTCATTCCGCTTTGGTTGCGTGAATGTGCACGGTTCCGTATTGCCACGCTGGCGTGGGGCAGCTCCGATTCAACGTGCGATTGAAGCCGGTGATGTCGAAAGCGGCGTGACACTGCAAAAAATGGTTAAGAAACTTGATGCCGGTGACATCATCGGTATTCGTCGCGTGAAAATCACTCCTGAAATGGATGCGATGCAATTGCACGATCAATTGGCAGTCCTTGGTGCTGAACTTTTGAAAGTGGAGTTGATGGATTACGTGCGCGGAAACTTGGCGCCAATTCCACAAGATGAATCGCAAGTGACGTTCGCGAAAAAAATTGAAAAACATGAATCACAAATTGATTGGTCGACGTCTGCAAAGGCGATCGACGGCAAAGTTCGTGGTTTCGTTTATGGACCTGGTGTTTACACTTTACTGCAAGGTAAAAAGTTGAAAATTCACCGCGTGCAACCGGTTTCGGGTGTCACGACTGTTGAGCCAGGGACGATCACTTCGGTGCAACCGGATTATATTTCCGTTGCGACAGGTGAAGGCATTTTGAAACTCTTTGAAGTTCAGCCCGAGTCGCGCACGCGCATGCCGGTTGCTGATTTCTTAAAAGGTCACGATCTAAAAGTAGGAGATAAGCTTGGCGTCTAAGATGGTCGCTCCTTCAATTTTAAGTGCGGATTTTGCCAATCTTGAAAAAGAAATTAAGGCCATTGCCACAGCAGGTGCTGACTGGGTTCACGTGGATGTGATGGACGGGCACTTCGTTCCGAATATCACAATCGGAATTCCGGTTGTGAAGTCGTTAAAGAAAATTTCTCCGTTACCGCTTGATGTTCACTTGATGATCGATGAACCAGAAAAGTACGTCGAACAATTCGTAAAGGCGGGCAGTGATTATCTGACGATTCACGTGGAATCGACAAAAGATCCTGCGGCTGTTCTAAAAAACATCAGAGCACTTGGTGCAAAGGCGGGGATTACTCTTCGCCCAAGAACGTCTGTGCAAGATGTTCTGCCGTTGTTGTCACTGTGTGATTTGGTTCTTGTGATGACTGTAGAGCCTGGTTTTGGTGGCCAATCTTTCATGCATGATCAGATCGCCAAAATCTCCGCATTGCGTGCGGAAATTTCAAAACAAAATCTGAAATGTTTGATTGAAGTCGATGGCGGTATCAATGCGGAAACTGCGTTGTTGTGTCACGAAGCCGACGTCTTTGTCGCCGGTTCCTACGTATTCGGCAACGACTATAAAAGCGCCATTTGGGCTCTGAAAGATGGCAAGTTGCCGTCTTCTAAATAAGTCGTCAGTTGACCATCTTGCAAAGAAATCAAAGCACTCTCTAAACGTTTGGCGGCAGATGCCGTCAACATGCCGATCGCTTGTTCGATATCGACAAATTTATAGTCTTTCAGTTCTTCAGAAGCGAGTTTGATTCCTTGAGCTTGCAGTTCATTCAACTCTTTTGTTTCAAATAAGAATTGTACGTATTCACCTTTGACGTCGCGATTGTGAATGTAATCCACAGCGATCAAACGTGTTGGTTCAATTTTTAAATTCAGTTGTGTTTTCATTTCACGGTGCAAGCCTTCAAGGGGAGACTCTTCCGCTTCGACGGTTCCACCTGGAAGTAGCCAACTTGGATTGTAAGTTGGCTGCACGACGAGGATTTGGTTTTTATAAAATATTAAAGCGCCAGTTCCAATACGTTTGCGCGGAAGAGAGTCGTAATATTCTTTATCATCTTTATAGGCGTTCAACATAAAAACCTCCGGACCTTGGACCTATTTGCGCTACGAGATTCCTTTGACGATCTCTTCGACTGCTTCCAGAATTGTAAAGTATCTGTGAAATTTTTTGGGTTACAAAAGGAGAACATTTATGAAGAAGTTTATTATCGCTCTAGCATTGATGCTTGGCGTTTCCGGAGTTGCAAATGCCAGCATTATGTTTGAACCATATTTGGGTTACGAAACTGGTAAGTTCTCTGATCCAGATGGCAAAGGCGATGGCGTAAATATCGGTGCACGTTTAGCTTATCACACGCCAATCATGTTGTGGTTGGGGCTTGATGGTAACTTGGGTATCAGCGGTAACTTCAAACCAGATAGCGGTTCGGTTGCAAATTCAGATATGAAACGCAACTCATTGTATGGTGTTGTTGGTATCGACTTACCAGTTTTGTTAAGAGCTTGGGCTGGTTATGCATTTATGGATGATCAAAAATTGGATTCTCCACACAATTCAACTTTGAAAAATAAAACATACAAAGTGGGTGTTGGTTTCACAGGTTTGCCATTCATCTCTTTGAACGTTGAATACATTAAGGCAAAAGTGGACAAAGTTGATGGCGGTTCATTGACAGGTGCTGATGATATTCAAAGTGAGAACGTGATGTTCTCGGTTTCTTTGCCATTGAATTTTTAGTCCTCTGACTCTGTCGGAGTAGGAAAGCCTATTTAGGTTTTATAGATTGTGTTTCTTAAGGGATGGGTTAAACCATCCCTTTTTTTATGCCTAAAATTCGCCATTATCCAGTGCGTCGAACGCCTTCCGTGCTGCCTTTTAAGCCTCTTTTAGCTAGGATGCCGACTCTAGAAAACAGGAGTTAGGTATGCAAATTACAGGTGAAAACATCACTTTAGAAAACCTCTATGCGGCAGCTAATACGCCATCAATGAAAGTTGAATTGGCTGCTTCTGCAAAAGCGCAAATGCAAAAGTCTCGTGATTATATCGAGGGACGTATTGCAAGCGGCGAAGTGATGTACGGTGTGAACACTGGCTTCGGTGCCTTTTCATCTGTAAGAATCTCTGATGGCGAAATCGAACAACTGCAACGTAACTTGATTCGTTCGCATTCAATGGGCATTGGTGCTCCGTTCACGAAAACTGAAACTCGTGCGATGATGATGTTGCGTGCGAATGCTTTGGCAAAAGGTCATAGCGGTATTCGTCCAACTGTTGTTGAGAAAATTTTGGAATTCCTGAACAACGACATCATTCCAGTCGTGCCTTCACAAGGTTCCGTGGGTGCGAGTGGTGACTTGGCTCCATTGTCGCATTTGGCTTTGGCAATCATCGGTGAAGGTGATGCGTGGGGCGAAGATGGTAAACCCGTTGAAGTTCAAACTTTGCTTAAAAAGAAAAATATCAAGGCGCTTGATCTGAAAGCCAAAGAAGGTCTTTCAATGATCAACGGTTGCCAAGTGATGACGTCAGTTGGTTTGTTGTCATTGTGGGAAGCGCGTCGTTTGCTGTGGACGGCGGATCTTGCCGGTGCAATGTCACTAGAAGGCTTGCGTGGTTCACGTAAAGCGTTTGATCCATTGATCTCTGCAACACGTCCGCATCCGGGCGAAGCGAAAACGGCGCGCAATCTTATGAAGTTGATGGGCGAGATGTCTGAAATCGGTCAACAACATTTGACTGACGATCACCGTGTCCAAGATGCGTATTCACTTCGTTGTATGCCAGCGGTTCATGGGGCTGCGAAAGATGCTCTTCAGTACATCGTCAAAGTTTTGGAAACTGAAGCCAATTCCTCAACAGACAATCCATTGGTTTTTGCTGATGCGAACAAAGTTTTGTCATGCGGTAACTTCCACGGGATGCCAGTGGCGCACGCGATGGATTTCGCAGGTATTGCTATCAGCTCGCAAGCAAGCATCAGCGAATGCCGTATTTCAAAAATGATTTCGACACAGATGTCAGAACTTCCTCCATTCTTGACACCAAACGGTGGTTTGAATTCCGGTCACATGATCGTGCAAGTGGCTGCGGCATCTTTGGTCAGCGAAAACAAAGTTTTGGCGCATCCAGCATCAGTGGATTCAATTCCAACATCTGCGGAAAAAGAAGATCACGTGTCGATGGGTACGATTGCTGCTCGTAAATTTGCACAAATTCTGCGTAATGCGGAAAACGTAGTTGCCATGGAATTGTTGTCGGCATGTCAAGCTCTTGACTTGCTAGCGCCAGCAAAACCGGCAGCAGCAGTTGCCGCGGTTCATGCGCATATTCGTAAAACAGTGCCATTCGCAAAAGAAGACCGCATTTTCTCTAAGGACGTTGAAGCTATTAAAGCAATGATGACGTCTGGTGAAATTATGGCGGTTGTGAATAAAACTGTCGGCGAACTTGAGTGGTAATTACGGTAGATAGTAAACCATCAAACCGTTCACACCATATTGTGATCCTATAAAGACAATGCGATCAGGCAGTCCACCGCTGGCTGCCTTGAATAACATGCGACTTCCTCCGCAACGATAACTGCTGTGGGGGAATGCGACCGCAGCTTCGGTGACACCATTCACGCCAGCCGTTAAAGGCCACGAGCCGGTTGCGGTTTGTAAAGCCCCGGGGATTGTCACTTTATAAAGTTTCGTATCATTCTTACCGCAGTAATAAATATTTCCGCCCACTTCTAAAATTGCTAAAGCCGGTTGTGCCAAGCGCATCAGTGTATAGGCAGTCGCACCAGAAACTACATGCAAGCGATCATCCAAATTCATCGTGCCACCATCTGGATTCGGTACGATCGTTTGACCTGGTATCAACATCGCACTTGCGATCGGCGAATAGGACGTCGGCTGAATGCCCGCATTCACGCCGGCATATCTAAATGCGCAACTGCCCACAGGCGAAAGATTTGGACAGCCTGATTGATCCGATCCGATGTAACCAACGAAGAATGCCGACGTTGTCGTACCTAAATTATTTTTTCTAAGTGTCGAATTCACATGCTCGGTGCCGCCCCAGAACAAGTGATGCGTATAAAGATAACCGCCAAAGAAGCCCGCTGCTGTCGGCTGATAACCCCACGGTGTGACTCCTACTCCCCATGCCGATTTGAAATCGGTAAATGCCAGATTGCCATGAGTAAACGAATCCGAGGCGGCCGCTCCGCCAGCAGATATGACCGTAGACCACATTCCGGTACCGCGACTGAGTTTTGAAATCGTATAACCAACCGTGGAATAGACGTCACCGGTTGCGGGGTCGGTCGCAATCGGCGCAGACGATCCCCATGCAGATGTGTCAATCGAAGTGGCTGTCGCAGCGACTGCTGTATTCACGCCGTCCAAGCGACCGTTACCTGCAATCGTGCGCACTTCAGGACTTTGACCAGGACGAATTTCACGCAGACGAAGACCCGTGAAGTCGCTGATGATCACGCCGTTATTTAAGCCGTGATCCATGTAGTAAACGTTACCCATGTGCATATCGCCAACAAGACCGCCATCGCCTGTTGTGCGATCGGCCCCGTAAATCGTGTAGACTTTGCCGTTAAAGATCGTGCGAATGCGACCAGTATCAAGGAAATAAATTTGGCCTAAGCGATTCACAAACACATCATTCACAGACGTATCACATGAAGTCGCAACAGTGCCGTCAGCACAGAAACCGCGATCGCCGGATCCAAGCATCGTTTCCCACGTGCCATCGGATTTAAGATGGCGAATACCAACCCACATGTTAGCGTAGTTATACAGAATATAAGTATTGCCGTTCAAGGCACTGGCCGTGCGATAAATATTACTGCGATGAGGATTGCCATCGGAAGTATTCACCGGTGAAGGCATAGTCGGTCCTGAACCTAAACCTTGGAATGTTCCTGTGTTCAAATAAGTTGGATAACTCCACGTATCGCCGGGAATGGATTTTTGCGAAAACATCACCACACGCGAAATCGCCGACGTATTCGGATTGAATTCCAAAGTCATGCGGTACGGATAAGCATTAAGATCATAAGAAGTGTCGAACGTGTTATCGATATTCGTTGCGCCTGAACCACCAGGTGTCACCGTTGCGATATAAGGAGTTGGCGAAGATCCTTTATAAATGCGAATTGTACGACCCGCCGTTGGCGTGGAGCGTTCCTTTTCACTCGAGAAATAGATGTCGCCATTGGGTAACGCTTGCAGCACGAAACTATTACCGAAATCAAGTTTGTCATTTAAGCCAAAATTAAATTTCAAATTTCTTGGATCAGCTACATTGGCGGAATCATCAGTTCCATAGGCAAAACTTGAATCGGCACCAATGATGTTTTCAATGGTCATCGGTGAAGAGCGTAAGTCAATTCGACGAATCACTTTTTCTTCCTGCACAATCACACGATCCATGAAGTCGATTGCAATCGCATAAATTTTTCCGGCACGCGCTTGATGTACATCAACGTTATGGCCAGAAGGGGTGCCATAGGTATCCATCTTTAAAAGCAATGATGAGTTATTCGTTTCAGGATCAAAATAAACTAAGCCATTGATCGAATCTAAAACGACAATTTTACCATCACTGCTGACGACGAATTGTCCCGGAGTTGGCGTGTTGTACTCGTATGGAAGCATCACGGTTTTTTTGCCATTGCCGTTGTAACCTGAATCCATATTGCCGGCCATCACCGCAAAATTGCTGGCATTCATTGGTAAGCTGACTGTCGTTGCACTTTGACCCAAGTTGTCTGTGACTTGCAGTTGCAGTTTAAAATAAATTCCATCCGCCACATCGGAATTCCAAATATAACAACCATGTGAGCTGTCGTTCGTAACTTTCGTACACGCCGTACCGTTAGTTGTGTTCTGCAGACCCGTGACCACAGGAGTAAAATTAATTCCATCTTCTGATTTTAATAATGTGACATCCGCGATACTGCCATTGTCAGTCGCTTTCCAGTTCAAATAAATCGCACCACCAGTTGCAACAGTCGTGTGAGCAGGTAACACGGGATTAGGAACTGTGTTTTGATTAAACGCTAAAAACTCACTCGCACTTGGCGGCGCATCGGGAGTGTATGTGTATACGAATGAATCCACATTCACGGTGCCAGAGTTCACAGAGATATTACCAGCCATATCTTTCACCCAAGCATACAGCGTTACCGTGCCAGGCACTTGCGTGATTAAGGTCGCATAATTCGTCAGCGTTAAATTCGCTTGCACAGGTAAGCCAGGTACGGGGGCGTTGACGTTAATCCAACACGTGTGATTCGAGGCAGGGGCCGCAGAATCGATTTTTAAACAAAACTGTGTGACCGCCGTTTGACCGTCATTCGCCGTCAAATTCACTTTGCCATAAGTGAAAGGACTTGTGCGCGGAGAGCTGACACCATCTACTTTTAACAGACTGATTGTTGGCGCTGTGATGTCAGTCAAAATAGCAAAGGTATTACTTGTCGTTGAGCCGGCATTTCCCGCTAAGTCCGTCAGTCTGACTCGCACTTGCACGGCTGCGGCCGCGGTCGGAACCGTCCAATTGTAACTATAAGATTTTGTAGTCGCAGGATAGTCTTCGCTGACGGGGACCGATGCGATACTTGTCCAGCTTGTGCCACCATTGGTTGTGTACTCAAGCTGCATCGCAGACGTCGATAAAATATATTGTTCAGTAATTGACCAACGCAAAGTATATGAACCGTTTGCTTGAAGATTTGGAATGGGCAGAATCGTCAACGCGGGTACAAGGGTGTCGTAAACAATAGAAAGCGTCGTCGCAGTCGAAATATTTCCCGCAGCATCTTTCGCAAAAAACTTCAAGCTGCGAGGACCCTGCGTTCCCGCCGTCGAAAGATCGTAAGAGATTGCACCAACAGTCGTCGCACAAGTTTGCCACGCGGGATCTGATACTGAAGGGACAGAGCCTGTTTCATTGACTAAGATGTATTTGATGTCACCGCAGGAGGCTGAGGTGAAAGTCGCTACTGCAAGTTTTGTCGGACTTGAAGTCACAGCGGTAATTGCTGGAGCAGCAACGATATTGTCTTTATTTAAAGTCAGAAATGAATTCGAGGAATTTCCCGCTGCATCCGTTTGACTGACGGTCATATTTTTCGCGCCATCAGCACCTGCAAGAGCGATGGGCAATGAATAACTTCCGCTTGAACAAGACGCTGACAGTGGGGAGCCACTGAAATCACCGCTGACATTAATGGCAAGACCAATCTCACAGGCTCCCGTCAATGTTACAACAGATTGCCACGAAGAATTATTTGCTGGTGACGTCAAAGTCAAAGCAGGTGGAACTGTATCGATCGTCAAAGTCGGGCTTTGTGTGACAATGGTTTGACGGTTGCCCGCGGCATCCCAACCGTAAGCACAAATGCGATAAACACCATCACCACTGTTTGGATCTAAATTAAATTGCGTCGTGCTTGCGTTGACTGTCGACGTCGCATCGAGGGCTGCACTTTGATTGGCACAGGTGTCATCTTTGATCTGCAAAATTTTATATGCCACAACATCGGCCGGAATATTCAGCGCAACGTTGCGGATTGAAGGATCAGGACTGATCGTTGCCGTCATTGTTGGCAACGTAATCATGTTCGGTGGAAGCGTGTCTTTTTCAATTGCGGTTAAAGCAACGGTCGTCGTGTTGCCAACGCTGTCGACTTGTTTTGCGGTAAAGTGCAACACTCCATCCGCCACGGAAGTAGCATCAAGTGTTGTGCTCCAATGGTCATTCACGCAAGCGGCTGTTAGATGCAGACCAGCACCATCGATCTCAACATCTTGATCACCCGTTGTACAAGCGCCTTGCAACGGAAGGCTCGCAACAGCCGTAGCATTCAGCGAACCTCCGGGTAAATCTTGAGACAGCGATAATGCCGGAGCGATAGTGTCGACAAACAGAGTGGATGTGTTGGTTTGTTTCGCACCTGTGGTGTCCGTCGTGGTGATCTTAAGATTGTGAGGACCCTGTGTAGAGGATTGCAAATCGAGATTTGCCGTGAACTGGCTGCTGCCACAGACCGCGGAGCCCAAGACTGTTTGTCCATCTTCGCTACGAATTTCGATTTGACTGCCATCAGGATGGCACACACCTGTAACCGTAAAGTTTGATGTCGAGTCGCCGACCTTCACTGTGGGAACTGAGTTCAGCGTGCCGTCAACACCGTAAAATTTCGATTCCGAAGGCAGAAGCGCACTTTCGATATTTGTGGATATAGAACACCCTGCCAGAAATGGCATGAGTATAGTCAGGTGCAAGAATAAGTGCAGAATTCCTCGACGTTCCATAGTGCTTATAGGTCTCATCGGAGCGAAAAACGCTGGAATTTAGGGGCTTTGATTAAACATGAAGTGAATAATGTTCCACTCCTGAGACGACATGGTGGACATATCTCAGCTTGAGAAAAGCTCTTCCCAGGGTGTTTCGACGTAGATCAAGTTTGTTGCCGCAGCGCAACTCGTTGTCTTATGAGTGTCTCTTTGATAGGAATTTGATGATTCATTTAATTCAGGAGGACGACACACATGTCTAGAGTAGTGAGAGCACCTACGGGCAATAAAATGGTATGTAAAGGCTGGTTGCAAGAAGCTGCATATCGCATGATTCAAAATAACTTGGACCCGATGGTGGCAGAGCGCCCTGAAGATCTTGTTGTGTACGGTGGTATCGGTAAAGCCGCGCGCAACTGGGAAAGCTTCGATAAAATTTTGGAGGCTCTTAAAAATCTTGAAAACGATGAAACACTTCTTGTGCAATCAGGAAAACCAATCGGTATCTTGAAAACTCACGAAGATGCGCCACGTGTTCTTTTGGCGAATTCAAACTTAGTACCGAAGTGGGCGACATGGGAACACTTCAACGAGCTCGATAAAAAAGGTTTGATGATGTACGGCCAGATGACGGCGGGTTCATGGATCTACATCGGAACTCAAGGTATCATTCAAGGCACATACGAGTCTTTTGTTGAAGCGGGTCGCCAGTATTTCAACGGCAGCTTGAAAGGTCGCACGATCTTGACAGCAGGCTTGGGCGGCATGGGTGGAGCGCAACCTCTGGCAGGTGTGTTCGCAGGTGCCTGTGTGCTTGCGGTTGAAATCGATCCAACTCGTATTCAAAAACGTCTTGAAACAAAATACATCGATGAAGTTGCCAACGACATCGACGATGCTATTGCAAGAATCAAAAAATACACAGCAGCAGGCGAGGCGAAATCAATCGCGCTTCTTGGTAACATGGCAACAGTGATTCACCAGTTGCTTGAGAAGAATTTCATTCCGGATCTTTTGACAGACCAAACTTCTGCACATGATCCGTTGGTTGGTTACATCCCTGAAGGTTACACAGTTGAATCTGCAAAACCATTCCGCGAAAAAGATCAAAAAGCATATTTGGAAGCAGCCTATGCTTCGATGGCAAAACACGTTCGCGGTATGCTTGCGATGAAAGATCGCGGTGCTGTGACTTTCGATTACGGTAACAACTTGCGTGCACGTGCTTTGGAAGCGGGCGTAACAAATGCTTTTGATTACCCAGGTTTCGTACCGGCATTCATCCGTCCATTGTTCTGCAAAGGCTCGGGCCCATTCCGTTGGGTTGCATTGTCTGGCGATCCCAATGACATCAAAGTAACTGACGATGCGATGAGAGAATTATTCCCTCACAAAAAAGATCTTCTTCGTTGGTTGGATATGGCGGAAGAGCGTATCGCGTTCCAAGGTTTGCCAGCACGTATTTGCTGGTTGGAATACGGCGAGCGCGCAAAAGCAGGCTTGATGTTCAACAAACTTGTTGCTGAAGGTAAAGTGAAAGCACCGATCGTGATTGGTCGCGACCATTTGGATTGTGGTTCTGTGGCGTCACCAAATCGCGAAACAGAAGCGATGAAAGACGGTTCCGATGCAGTCAGCGATTGGGCGTTGTTGAATGCCCTTGTAAATACAGCTTGCGGTGCCACATGGGTGAGCTTGCATCACGGTGGTGGCGTAGGTATGGGTTACAGCCAACACGCAGGCCAAGTGATCGTTGCTGACGGTACAGAGAAAGCAGCGAAACGTCTTGAGCGTGTGTTAACGGCAGATCCAGCAATGGGTGTGTTTAGACATCTTGATGCAGGTTATGAACTTGCTCATGACATCGCCGTAGAGCGTGGTGTGAAGAGCTTGTGGCTCTAATTCACGGTTCGACACTGTTGAAGTAATTAACTTTAGTAAGTAAAGCATAAAGCCGATTTTTCTCATTTTCAGAGGGAAATCGGCTTTTTTATTTTGTCTATTCGTTAGCTTGCGGACAAATTTGTTTCAGAGCAGAAAGCTTAGTATTCCCAAGAAACTTATAAGACACATAGTTTGGTTTTGAGGGTTGCTTTCCTGTGCTGTTCGTCAGACCATAATTGTATACGTTTGTACAATTTGGAGGTACGTCATGATGAAAACTGTTTTGGGGGCATTACCTGTTCTTGCTCTGACATTCTCGATGCAAGCTCGCGCAGAAGATCTTGTGCGCGTTGGTAACTTAAAATTCGCGCACTACGGTGCAGTTTCCTACATGCAAGAAATCTGCGGTAAATACGGCTTGAAAGTTCAAGAGCGTGTGTTTGCTAAAGGCTTGGACATCATGCCAGCAATTATCGCCGGCGAAATTGATGTGTCTGCAAGTGCTGCCGATGCGGCGATTGCAGGTCGTGCTTCGGGCGTTCCAATATACGCTGTTGCAGGTTTTGCAGAAGGTGGTGCACGTATCGTTGTTCGTGGCGATGCGGGTATCAAATCAATGAAAGACTTTAAAGGCAAAAAAGTGGGTGTTGCTCGTGGTGGCGCTCAAGAGCTTTTGCTTTTGGCGGAACTTAGCAAAGCGGGCCTAACATGGTCTGATCAACCAGGTAAAGATGTGCGCATCGTTTACATGGCATTCGCGGATTTGAATCAAGCGTTGATGCAAAAAAGCATCGACGGTATGGCGCAATCAGAACCGCAAGCATCGCAAGCAATTAATAAAAACTACGGCGTTGAGCTGATGAAACCCTATGACACTCCAATGGGTGAACCCATCCGTACTCTTGTGATGACAGAAAAGATGTACAAAGAGCGTCGCCCGGTTGCAGAGCGTTTCATGAAGTGTTTCGTTGAAGCGACGAAAACTTTCATCGAAAAACCCGAAGTCGCGCAAAAATTCGTGATCGACAAAATGTTTAAAGGCCAAATCACGGCACAAGATTTCAAAGATGCTATCGGAAATTCTCCGTACACTTACGATCTAACAGTTGAACATATTCAAATCACGACAGACTTCATGCAAAAATATGGCGTGGGTCGTATGCAGAATCCGCCGAAAGCAGCGGACTGGGTTAAACTTGATTTGCTTGCTGACGCGAAAAAATCTTTGGGCGTGAAATAGGGTGAGTATGCAAGGCAGTGTGTGGTCAGCAAGATTAAAAGGAATGGTCGTTCCCGCAGTCGTTGTGATTGTGTGGGAACTTGTAGTACGAATTGGATGGGCGAACCCACAGGTTCTTCCGTCGCCTTCAGCAGTGTTGATCCGTTGGTATCACTACCTGCTGCCTTTGCAACCGTATGACCCCGCTCAAAGTTCTTATATTTCTTGGATGTTTTCAGGTGAACTCATCCAAGATACGATTGCGAGTTTTTACCGCGTGATCGTTGGTTTCGCTATCGGTGCCGTGTTAGCGCTGCCATTGGGTTTGTTAATGGGTTCAAGTCGTAAAGGTTACGATTACTTCAATCCATTGATTCAAGTTCTTCGTCCGATTCCACCGATTGCTTACATTCCGTTATCAATTTTGTGGTTCGGTTTGGGAAATCCTCCGGCGATCTTTTTGATTGCTTTAGGTGCGTTCTTCCCGGTTTTGATGAACACGATCGTTGGCGTGCGTTCAGTAGATAGTATCTACATTCGTGCGGCGCAAAACATGGGCGCAGGCCCGGTGACGATGTTCATGAAAATTATGGTTCCAGCAGCAATGCCGTATATTCTGAGTGGTGTGCGTATTGGTATCGGTACGGGTTTCATTTGTATGATCGTTGCAGAAATGATCGCGGTGAACAGCGGTCTTGGTTACCGTATTCTTGAAGCACGTGAATACTTCTGGTCAGACAAAATTATCGCAGGGATGTTCAGCATCGGTTTGTTAGGTTTAGCTATCGACACTGTTGTAGATCGTTTAAATAATCATTTGCTACGTTGGCACCGAGGTCTTGAATAATGGCAAATTCAACAGCAGAAATCGAAATCAATCACGTTCATAAAGTTTTTAAAACAGCAGAGCAACAAGATGTCATCGCTCTTCGTGATATCGACTTTACAATTCAACCGGGCCAATTCGTGTGTTTGCTAGGACCTTCGGGTTGCGGCAAAAGTACGTTGCTAAACGCAATCGCGGGTTTTTCATTACCAACAGACGGCGACATTCGTGTGCATGGTAAAACAGTTTTTGAACCAGGCCCAGATCGCGGCATGGTTTTCCAAGAATATGCGTTGTTCCCGTGGATGACCGTTGAGGAAAATATCGTTTTCGGCTTGAAACTTCGTAAAGAAGATCCAAAAAAGATCGAAGCAAAGCTTACTGAACTGCTTGGAAAATTGAAACTGACAGAGTTCCGTTCACGTTTCCCTAAAGATCTTTCCGGCGGGATGAGACAGCGTGTAGCGATTGCCCGTGTGTTGGCTTTAGATCCACCGATCATGTTGATGGATGAGCCCTTCGGAGCTTTGGATGCATTGACACGCAGATCTTTGCAGGACGAGTTAGTCAAAATCTGGAATGAAACGAAAAAGACGGTGGTGTTCGTTACACACAGTATGGAAGAAGCCATTTATTTGGCGGATCGTATTGTGGTGATGACGTATCGTCCGGGCACGGTAAAAAAAGATATCATCGTGAATATTCCGCGCCCACGCAATCCAACAGATGAAGCCTTCAATGATTTGAAGAAGGAACTTACGAATCTGGTCATGGAAGAACAAAACCGCTTCCAACAAGCGCAGATGCGTGGTTCAACAGGCGACTAAAATTCTTCTTAAAATTGATAAACTCACAAAAAACTCGCGCAAGCGGGTTTTTTGCTTTTTAGCGATTGCCGCCACAAAAGAAATGCTTAGTCTTCGCTGGTCGTACCACGAGTCGTGATACGCGATTTGGAATGCACAGCTCTTTTTAAGAAGTGTTTAAACAAGAAGCCGACCGTAGTGAACAACGCCCCCAAAGCCATTGTTGTGATACTTGAGATCAACGCAAGCTTTGCGAAATCAAACATTGATGGAGCCTCGGCATAACTGAGTTTCAATGAGTTTCGAATTAATAGTGGCAGGATATAACCGACAGTCATCAGTAAAGAATTTTCGATGATGTTAATGAAGCGACGAACGTGAAGGCCGTTGAATAAAAACAGCATGCACAAGAAATTCACGGAATCGCCAACCAAGTTTAAACCAAGAACTTGATAGACCAAAACCAACGTTCCTGAAAAAAACAGGGCGTAATAGATCCAAATATTTCTATCGTGCAAAAAAGAACCAGTCTTTTGCATGTCGCCACACCTCTGTCATTCATCCTAACAGAGGCTGTGTACTTTGAAACAAGCTAACAGGGAATTAATCTAAGGCTGGACTTCAGGCGTGCGCGCGGGCGTTCAGCGCTCACGGATATTCCTGAAATTATGGGCATTGACAGTCTTTAAGACGGCAAGAAAGCACTTTGCCGTTATGAGTGTACTGAAATTCGTAAACAGAATTGTTATGCATTTCAAGTTCAACGTTGCCGCCGTCTTTCAATTGCAATGATGATTTTACTTCTGTGTTTTCAACTTGGCCCATTGCTAACAAAGACTCTTTCGTCTCGTTACCTTTAAGCGGAACCGGATCGGGATAGCCTTCGTCATCGACTTTAAACAAACGAACTTCTTTTTTTACCTTAGAGTTCGTATTGTCGGATGCAACCACATGAACGCGACGTTTTGATCCGTCTTTCCAAATCATGTGGTAGTTTTCAACCGTGATGTCTTCGTTTTTGATGCCGATAGATTTGCGCAAGTATTCAATCAACGCTTCCGGAGTCGCCACAGTTTGCGCGGCGATCTCTGGTGCACACTGTTTCAACGAAACTAAGAACGTGTCTTGTTGAGTGGGTGCGGGTTGAGTTTGCTCTTGAGTAGCGGTTGGAGTTGTTGCTGTCACCGTAGTAGCTTCAGCAACGTCAGAAGATTTGATAACAGCGGAAGCAGGGACCGCTCCGTTTAGCAGATCTTGTTTTTCCTTAAAAAGTTTATGAAGGAAAAAGTAGTCTGCAAGTAGACCCAAGAAGAACAAAATGATTGCCCACGTAAGCCAAGTTTTAAATTTGATCGGTCCCATAATTCCTTTTTAATTAGTTCTGACTCAAGTCAGGAGTCCAAGGGTCCCATGACTGGCAAGATTTTGCACGCTGCGAAGGTCCACGTAGGTCACCCCAACGATACGCACCATCATCATGCGGATTGTTTGAGATCAAGCCTGTGTACAATCTGCGTTTAAATTCAGCCACGTCCATGCGTTTGCCTGGCAAGTACTCAGTCACACAAATAGACGCTGAAGTAACACCTTGAGCTGCCATTTTATTTGTTTCAGACTGTGTGCTTTCAGAAATGTACGGGAAGATTTTCGCCAATTGTTGTTTCATTTCCAAAGACAATTGGTTGCCACCATTCGCAGTTAAGATCTCGCGGTACGCTCTACGAAGAGCCACAAAGTCATCAAACGCACGTTGGTCACGATTCGGAGTCGAATACGTGTCGTAAGTTGCATAGTCCATGCAACGAGAATTGTTTTTCAGGTAGTTCAAACCGTCGTTCACTGCAGACACACGACCTGTTAAATCCTCGCACGTTGTTTTCATCATACGAGTCATCATTTGCGCGTCAGTTTCTTGGCGCAAAGCCAGTTTCGCTTGAACAGTGCGAACCCATTTTCCAAGTGGAATATGGTATTGTTCTTCACTGTAACCAGGAGTTTTCCAAACCGGTTGGTTCAAAGATGCTTGCGGTCTCCAGTAACGGAAACCAGCGTTGCCAGCTGGCGTGAAGTTTTCTTCAAACACCCATTCAGGATTTGGCCAAGATTGACGTTGTTGCAAACCTGCACCAGAAGTCGCACCCACAGTTGAGTTGTAAACCAAGTACGGCACACCGATCGGCAAAATTTCTTTTACTGACCAAGAGTGGTGATTTTTTGCGACAGTCAAAATCAAAGAACCGGAATGAATCGCATCTCTGCTAATCGCAGTTGGATACGTATCGTTCGGCAAAGATTTTGTGCTAACAGTTTGGAACATGAATACAAGGAAGCCGCGAATACGTTGTGTTTCGCTTTGGCCATCCCAACGAGACATTTTATTTGAAAGAGTTTTGCCTGAAGCTGTCGGATCTTGGATCACGAATGGCAATTTGTTTTCGTAAGAGAAAATCAAACGCATTGAATACACAGTATCCGCGCAGTCCAAACGCAAGCCCGCGTACGGATTGCTTTGGCCATTTGGAAGTGTTGAGCGCGAAAAGAAGTCTACTTGCCATGAAGTACGAACCCACTCAGCAAAGCGCGCTTCCCACGCCGGAGACCACTGATTCACGTCGTTCCAAACCGCTGCTTTGGCTTGAAACCCGATGCCCACGATCAATGAGGCTGCCAGAATTAATGCACGAAACATGTCACTCTCCTTCGAAGTATTACACGCGTGCAGGGTTATATTGCAGGGGAGTAAGGATCAATGAAATTAGTATATTTCGCCGTGCGCACAGGTGAAAAAGTGGTCGCTCGGCGTTAAGACTCTACGCCACTATGCGCAAAATATTATTTCTCGCTTACATTTGCTTGATTCTTTCAATGCTGTCTTGCTCTGCAAAACCAGATGCGGACACGCGCGAAACCGCACTAAGCAAGGGTTTCACAATGCTTGATCATCGTCAGTACGATGAAGCGATTCAATATTTTGCAGAGCTTGCGCAAAAAGATTCGCACTATCAGGTGAAGCTCGCATGGGCTTCTGCTTATGCAGCTCGCGCCGGCGTGAAGATTGAAAACATTTATAACTTCGTCACCGCTCGTCCGGGTGACATTCCAACTTTAAATCTGCGCACAACCACTTCTTACGATCAACAAGTGGCAGAACTTCTGCGCAATCTGGCGCGCTATTCAGCAGTGTGGGCGAAAATTCCTTCCGTTAGTAAAAGCGCGCGTGAAGATTTGCAAAGTGCCGTGAATGTTCTGCGTGGTGAGGAAATTCCTGGTGTGCATCTATACAGTGCCACGTTGCAGGCGGTGATTTTGAAATCCGTCGTTGATGAAGGTGTGCGTAATTGGAATCTGTCGCAGAAAAAACGCATCTGTCTTCACGACATCAAACCTTATTGGAATTGGGCTTTAAGCGTGCTTGCGGGTATCGAACAATTCTCGATCGAACTTGAAGGCGCATTTCCATCAAAGAAAGAATTAACAGAAGCTCGTAAAAATATTCACCGCGTGCGTGAACAAGCGCAAAGTATCACTCTGCCAGAGGAGGACCAGTGCTTTTAAAGTGGTTGGGTCCCACTGTTGTGACTTCCTTATTTTTCAGTGCGGCTGCTCACGGTATTGAATTGCCATCGTTCATGCGTGACGGCAGTTCGCGATTTTTATCACGTTCATTAGGTAATGCTTGTTACAGCATGGACAGTGTCGAACGAGGTTTGCCCTGCAATCCCGCGTTCGTTGCAAAACAAGCACAACGTCGTTTCGATGGGGATTTGTTTTTAGGAAGCAACGTCGATTATTTAAAAGATGCTGAAGAAATCCTAGACGGGCAGGCCGATCAAGGCACTGTCGCAAAATTAGCTTCCCGTCGTGACTACTCGCAAGCTGAAGCGTCCGTTGAAGCTGCTTATCAAGCGCAAACCTGGGGTGTTTCGATTGAGCCTTATCGAGTGATTCTCTATTCGCATATTGAAAACCCCTCGTTACCTGCAGTGGACTTTGTTGCGGCTGAACAGCAGACGGTGAAGTTTCAATTAGCAAGTTATGTGCATGAAAATTTCTATGCGGGTTTGCAAGCGCGCTATTCGCATGTGCGTTTCATTGGTCAATACTTCATGGTCAGTGAAGCTTTGGCTGAAAATTCTAAAAATCTTTTCGAGTCGCAAACGCAAGAACTGCTTTATTTTGAACCCGGATTTTTATATGCGTGGGAAGATGCCACGTGGTCACCACAAGTTTCTGCGAGCCTCATGCAGTGGGGCGTTTCTAGTCACAAGACCGAGCAATTTCCCATCAAGCCAGAAGGTCTTCTAGGGGCATCTATCAAACCGCTATTGCCTCTCGGATTATTAGAATTGGGCGTGCAGTTTGGTGTGAATTCAGAAACAGAAAATGTGCGTGATGCGATTCGCGCGGCGATTTCTTATCAGATTGGAATTTTACAAGCGGTGGTCAGTGCCTCAGAATTTGATCATTCTGCCGGATTTCTTTTAGGCTTTAAAAATTTCACCGGTGGTTTGTCGTACTGGGACGATAAAGATCAGCGCGGCGTCTTCATGCAGTTGGGCGTGACGTTATGAAGCCGCTGAGTCTTTTCATGTGTGTGTTGCTGGCACTGCCATATCCAGCGTTTGCAGGCTCTAATACAAAAGAAAAATCTGTCAGCTATGACGGCCAGTCGCAGTGGTCTGATTTCAGACAATTCGTTTTAGAACGCCAAGAAGAAGATGAAAAACTGGGTTTAAGTTACATGATCTCGGGGGCTATCGCGACTGTCGGTGGCGCCTATGGATATTATGCGGCTGACGAAGTTTTTAGTCGCACGATGTTTGCGATCACTTCAACAATCGGTATTGC
The DNA here is from genome assembly GCF_006874625.1 of Bdellovibrio sp. NC01. NCBI lineage: Bacteria > Pseudomonadati > Bdellovibrionota > Bdellovibrionia > Bdellovibrionales > Pseudobdellovibrionaceae > Bdellovibrio > Bdellovibrio sp. NC01. Next base: position 2,820,835 of record NZ_CP030034.1, on the reverse strand, counting down.
GGCGATCGGTGTCGGTGCAAGTTATTCCTGGACGGGGAATGAGTACGATTCATTCTTTTATGCTTTAGATAAGTCGACTATTTCGATGGTCGAGAAAAATAAAATCCTGCAACGTTATTTAGAAAAAGAGCGCCAAAAACAAGAACAACGTAAATGGATTCGTGTAGCGACCCACGCGCTGATCGCGGCAGTGAATATATATAGTGCAGCTCGTGAAACCGATCACGACGCCAAGGCCGTTTTCGCATTTTTAGGTGGTGCCAACGCAATCTTGGCCGTTGCTTACAGTTTTTAGCTAGCCCTTTATCTAGATCGCTTCAACATTCTAGACCTTAGTTCATTCAGTTTTGTTCCACGAGAACAGATAAGTAACTGAATAGACTGGCTTACACTCTGGCTTCACCAGAGTAGGTGATTAGGAGACTGAAGTGCAACATTCAGGTCGTACATATTTCGCATATGCATTTTGCTTTCTAAGTTTTGCAGCATTTGGTTACTACCATATGCAATTCAATACAGACGCTCCTCAAGGCAAAACAGAGATGGCATCGGAAGCTGAATTCGAAACCCCACAACAGTGCGGTGACGAACGCAACTATTTGGAAAAAGATCTTTTGCAGATTTCTCCAGAATTTAGAAACACTCGTCAAAGTGTTGAAAAAGGTCAGCCACCTCGTCAATGTGTCAGCTATATTATGAAGAACTTCGCATCGTTAGATACGCCGATGAGTTTTCGTTCGCAATGCCGCAATGAAAAAGGTGAAAAGCTGGCAGCTCCAGTGCGTTCGTTTAAAACGAATGCTGAAGGCAAACCAGAGTACTTCCAATCTCCATGCGTGACTGAAACTTACGTCAACAGCGTCTATAACTCTTTGGTGGATGTTGCAGAGTGTTTCAATATCCCTTTGAAGGAACTTTTCCCAAAACTATTTAATGAAAGCGGTTTGCACATTAATACGTGGGCTTCTGGCGGTGACTCGGGTGTTGGTCAATTGACTGATAACGCCCTTTCAGGTGACGTGTTCGAACGCTATAACGGTGAAGAAAAAAATCCATCAGGCTTTGAATGGTATGTGGCAGAGATGCTGAAATCAGATAAGCCATCGTGCAAACGTATCGCCAATGTTCCTGCTGCATTTACTTTTGCTGTTCCAGCGGGACAAAAATTGTGCTCGACAGAACAAGCGCAGAACGATCCGACGTGCTACCGTGTATGGCGTAAAGATGTTCGTTGTGAATTCTTGGCCGTGCCAGCAAATCCACTTCGCAACGTTTTGACGACGGCGATTCTTTATAAAAACAATCAACAAAGAACAACGGGTATCGTCTATAAAGGCGGCGTTGACTATCTTGATGGTCAACCATATCAAAAGGGCACACCTTATGGTGGTTACATCCGTCGCAGTGACTATGTTGAACGCATGAGAAAACTAGGTGTCTCTCACCCAGACCAAGAAGTGATCAAACAAATGATCATGAGCTTGGGTTTCAATGCGGGTATCGCTGCTCCGAAAAATATTTTGGATGACTATCTAACGTTCAGAGAAAAATCGCAATTGAAGTTGGCGGACAGTGACTTCAATTTCCAAGATACAGAGACGGGCAAATGGGCAGTACTGACGAACTTCCGTACTTTCTGGAAGGGCTTGTCTGGTACAAACGATGATTATCGTGCGGCTTTAAAGTCTGTCGAAGTGTTTAATGTTTTGAAAATGGATGCTAAGAAGTTGCAAGGCCGCTATGCCGAACTTCGCACTTACGTTCAAAAGCAGTTTAAAGGCATCGATAAACTTCCTGAAGCGGAACAAAAGAAGATCGAACTTGCCGTACAAACATACGTAGAAAAAGAGCGCAAAACGTGGCTTGATAATTCTTATGAAAAAGCAGCGCGCTTGACGTTCCCTGAATTCGTGCGCATCGGCCACGCCAAGAAAGCAGGCGGAGCACCTGGTTACTTAAGCTTTATTGCTGTGAAGTATGTAGAGCTTGAAAAGAAATTAGGCCACGCAACTTGTACGGAAGATAAATACTTAAAATTCTAATTTGCATTCAGTGCAAAAACTAAAAAGGCGACCCGCGGGCCGCCTTTTTTTATTTCTTCTTTTGCTGAAGCTCTTTGATCGGAGCTTTCATGACCATTTGATCTGTGCATTCGCTTTGATCGTATTTCATCGGTACAGACAGCGATTCGCCATCCACATCTAAATTCAAAGACACTTTGTAAGAGTTGTACTTACCAGAGTAAGTTTTCTCCATCACAAGGGATGTATCGAAATTCCAGGCTTTGACTTTGTGGCCATTGATGTCTTGTTCATCCGTGCTGCCGAAACAATTTGAAACTAGATCATCTTGTTTTTTACATTTTGCGCGTGGCCACTCGAAGCGCATATAGCTGCCAAGAGTTGTCAGAACATCACCTTTTGTTGCTAGAGTCGGCACATCATTAGGAGTCGCAATGCCATCAAAAATCGGCATGTATTTCACACCGTTGTGGTGGAAGACTTCAACAACTGTTGTGTCATCGACGTCACGAACGACAAAAGAAGTTGTTGGAATTTCTGTCATGCAAAGCAAGGTCATTGGCAATTGTTGTTGGCTTGCGATTGCAACTGAAGACTTAGCAAGAAACAGGACGGACGCTAGTGCGAGTAATTTCATGTTGATCCCCTCAAACGTTCTCTATATTCACGTTAGCAAGGGTGTAAAACAACGTGGAGGGCCAGTTTAATACTCTAGACGTTAGCACGAGATGTTCTTTGCCTACCTCGGGTGGGTGCGTATTGAAAAATGCTTTGTAGAGTTTCATATTAAGGGTGTCGGAGGTGCCTCATGGCATTCAAATCAGCCTTAATCCTATCTTTAGTAGCCATTACTTCTATCGCCCAAGCAGGTCGAGAGATTCCGGTGAACAGTGGGCGCACCATCCGTCAACAAGTCGACAGCTATGCTGAATTGATGGAAAAGGAAGTCGCGGCTGCAAAAAATAATCGCGAAAGATTCCGCGCATTGGATCGTGTTGAGGATCAAATTATTGCTCTTCGTGAAAATGCAGTTACACAAACTGCGCAAGATGAAGCGTACATGGATTTGATGCTAGCAGTGATCGATTCCATTCCTGCTGAAAAAGACTTTCATAAAAAAGATTGTGCCCGATATGAAGCAGATATGCTCAATCAATTTGATCCTACTGCGGATGAAGGCCCTTCTGAGCCTGCGGTAAAACCCGGCTGGAATGCTTTGCAGTCTCTTTGTAAGTAAATTTAAGTATTTTCATTCACAGTATTTCCATAATGCGCTCTGCACAATTTCTGTTCGAATTGTGTTAAAAGCGTTTTTTGAGCTTGAATTCACTCCCTCTTCCATAGTTTAACGATTGCGTTCCGTATATGTTGCGAATAGGGCGCAATGTTTCTACCAGGCACCAAGAATGTCTGACTATGGGAGGGGTAAATGAAGGCAATGCTTTTGTCGTTCGTGTTAGTTCTAGTGGGTGGCGTTTCTCACGCGGCTCTTTCTTCAAGCGAAATTCCATATTATGGTGAGCAGTTTTACCAAGACCTAGCGTCTGGTGTAACTAACGATGCACTCGTAAAGAGCTTGCAAACAGTTTTGCGCAGCCAACATCGTTCCGTAGACAACGGTCTTGATGAAATCGGTAACTGCAACGGTTCAGGTTGCTACCAACATATCTCTTTGGGATATGACCGTGCACGTGTGTGGATGATGGGCGTTTATTATCTAGTACAAGATGCTAACGGTTACGCACTTCCAGACGTTTATTGCGCGAACTACAAACACACGAGTGATTTCCCAAGCAATCCTCCAGGCCCGCGCGTAATTCCTGATGGCAACATCTTGAATACAGAGCACACATGGCCACAAAGCAAATTCGTAGGCAAGTTCGACAAGAACATGCAGAAATCAGATTTGCACCACTTGTATCCAGCAGATAACAAAATGAATTCGATCCGTGGTAACAACGAATTCGGTGAAGTTGTAAAAGACTCTAAACCGTTGAAATGCCCCGTATCTCGCTTCGGTAAATCAAGCAAAGGTAGCGCGGATGTTTTCGAACCACCTCAAGGTCATAAAGGTAACGTAGCTCGTGCATTGTTCTACTTCGCAGTAAACTACGGTGCAAAAATGAGCGCGAACCAAGAAGCGATCTTGAGAAAATGGAATCACGATGATCCAGTAGACGAAGAAGAAGCTCGTCGTAACGAAGAAATCTGGAAAGTCCAAGGCAACAGAAATCCATTCATCGATTTCCCAGAGCTAGTAGACAAAATCCAAAGCTTCTGATTTCTTTGATTAGTAAAAACTAAAAAGCCTCTGCACCGAAAATGCAGAGGCTTTTTTTATTTTCGAAATTAAAGACTTAAACAATCAGAAGTCACGTAACCCATTTTTTGAATCGAAGCAGCGGCACAAGTATCTTGGCGACCGTTTGCGACTCTTTTGCAATCTGATGTGATGTATCCCATTTTATCAAGTGAAGCGACGGCACATTGTCCGCCACCTTGAAGTGACAAACAGTCCGACGTTACATAACCCATCTTTTCGATTGATCGTGCAGCGCAGATGTCTTGCGAATCATTTTGTACTCGCTTGCAGTCAGAAGTGACGTAACCCATTTTTTTTAAACTTGCGCCCGCACAAGTGTTGTCGAAGCTTTGTTCCGCCGGTTGACAGGTATAGCGTTTGCCATCCTGAATGATTTCAATAGATGCGTATGTTGTTTCTACAAACATAAGTGCAGCAAAGATCAGTAGCAGTTTCATTAAATCCCCCTTTAATGGTGTCAAAGTGATGACCAAGAAAGGGAAAAGCAATTCGAGTGCCATTCAAGATGACACCAATAAAAAAAGCCCGGCTTGAACCGGGCTTTGATGTTTTATCTGTAAATGTCGTCGGAACTACATTTGTCTTTGGCGTTTTTCTACAGCCAAAGCCGCTTCACGCACAACTTCACTTAAAGTAGGGTGGGCGTGGAATGATCTTGCTAGGTCTTCGCTGCTACCACCAAATTCCATGCACACGATCACTTCATGGATCAGTTCAGAAACGCCTGGGCCAACCATGTGTGCGCCCAAGATTTTATCTGTCTTTTTATCCGCGATGATTTTCACGAAACCTTCAGTGAAACCTTTCGCGCGAGCACGGCCGTTCGCAAGGAATGGGAATTTACCCACGTTTACTTCGATACCTTTTTCTTTGCATTGCTCTTCATTCAATCCAACAGTTGCAACTTCTGGATGAGTATAGATAACACCTGGAACTGTATCGTAGTTTACGTGACCAGCTTTGCCTGCAAGCATCTCTGCCAAAGCAACGCCTTCTTCTTCTGCTTTATGCGCAAGCATTGGGCCCGCGATAACGTCACCAATGGCATAGATGCCTGGAACGTTTGTTTGATAGTGTTTATCAACGATCACGCGACCTTGAGGATCTTTTTGTACGCCAACGTCTTCAAGTCCCAAGCCACCAGTAAATGGTTTACGACCTGTTGCTACTAGAACAACATCCGCTTTCACTGTTGCAGCTTTACCGTCAGCCAAAGCTTCATAAGTGACTTCAACGCCATCTGCTACAACATTTGAGCCCGTAACTTTAGTTGAAAGAAGGAACTTCATGCCTTCTTTTTCTAGATTTTTCTGAAGCACTTTCATGCAGTCTTGATCAGTCGCACCACCCAAACGAGCTGTGTACTCGATCACTGTCACTTCCGCGCCAAGGCGTTGCCATACAGAACCCAATTCCAAACCGATCACGCCGCCACCGACAACGATCATTTTTTTCGGAACTTGTGGGATGATCAAGGCACCCGTATTTGAAACAATACGTTTTTCATCGTATTTCAAGAACGGCAATTCAACTGGTACTGAACCTGTTGCGATCAAGATTGATTTTGTCGTCAAGACTTGTGTGTTGCCGTCGTCACCTTTGACTTCAACTTTACCCGGAGCTGTGATTTTACCGAAGCCGTTGAAGCCTGTGATTTTGTTTTTCTTGAAAAGGAAAACGATGCCTTCTGTGTTTTGTTTAACAACTTTATCTTTACGCGCAAGCATCGTTGTTAAATCTAACTCAACCTTTGGAACTTTAATGCCGTGAGAAGCGAAATCATGTTGAGCCGCTACATAGTGTTCAGAACTTTCAAGCAAAGCTTTTGAAGGGATGCAACCTACGTTCAAGCATGTGCCACCGTAAGTTTTATCTTTTTCAACAACAGCTACTTTAAGACCAAGTTGTGCCGCGCGAATCGCACCAACATAACCACCAGGGCCCGAGCCGATAACAATAAGATCAAATTGATTGTCTGCCATGAGAAATTCCTTTTTAGAAAACACTGCTGCAAATAGGGACTATACGGAGTTATTTATACGCCATTTTAGCATAATCGGTCACGTAGTATGCTTCACAATAGGTCTCGACAAAGGGTTAGACGCGCTACTCCGCCAAGGTCTTTACAGGATTCCTTTCAGCAGGCCGCCATCCACGCGTAGCGCAGCACCCGTTATCGCAGACGCTTCGTCACTGCTGACAAATGCGACAAGGGCTCCAACTTCTTCAGGCTTAATAAAGCGTTTCAATAACGAAGTCGGGCGAGCCGTTTTAAAGAAGTTTTTCTCAACTTCGGCCTCGCTGACCTGATCTTTTTCGGCAAGTTGCTTCAAGAACGTACCGACACCTTCGGACTTCGTAGGACCGACAAGGATCGAGTTCACCGTGACCTTGGTATTTGCGGCCGCTTCGGCCATGCCGCGAGCTAACGCTACTTGCGCTGTTTTTGTCACACCATAATGAATCATCTCAACAGGAATCTGAACGGCCGATTCACTGGAAATAAAGATCACGCGGCCCGAGTTTTTACTCAGCATGCGTGGGAAGTAGTAACGCGAAAGGCGTGCCCCTGACATGAAGTTGGCGTTCCACATTTTTTCCCAATCGCCATCGGTGATGTCTGCAAAATCCTTGGGCTCAAAAATACCGAAATTATTTACCAGGACGTCGATGTCAGGAAAAAGTTCCTGCACTTTTTGGATGCCTTCAACCGTGGAAAGATCGGCGGCGACTCCGTGCAAGCGTGCTTTATTCACGCCTTCGGCAAGCAGTTGATTGATGGCTTTATTCACACGCTCTTCAGTGCGACCGTTGATGATAACGTCGAACTGTCCATGACGAGCCATTTTTTCTGCGATGGCAAAACCAATACCTGCTGTGGAACCTGTGATAAGTGCTAATTTATTTTTCGCCATATGGATCTCCTATTTTTTACGAATCACTGAATCGATAGAGTAAGTGTTATACTGAAATCCAAAAGTCAGAACCGCATAGAGCAAGATATAAATCATCTGAATGCCGACGATTTCCCAGTTCTGTACAATGCACATACCGGCCATTAACGCGATCATCACAAGCGATCCCAACACCAAAGCGGGCAGCGTGAAAAGACCGACAAGTAAGAATCCGCCGACCAGCAATTCAAGTGGTGGGATGGCGTAAGCAAAACCCTGCACGGCAAAATCAGGCAACGGAGCATTTTTAAAAATGCCCATCGTCCAATCAATAAACTTAGAATAATTCGGACCGATGCGCACAAGTCCATGCAGAAAAATGTTAAGTCCCAAAGCGAAGCGTAAGACAGCATAAGCGATAGGTTGGTGCTTGTTGTTAGTCATAAACGAACTCCTTATGACGTCACTTTAGACCTTTTCTATTTAAATGATAATCCCTTGTTTTGTAGAAACATCTTTTCTAAAATAGAAAATATGAAAATACAGAATTTGGAAGATCTCACAGCCTTTTTAAGTGTCGCCGAAGCCGGTGGCTTTTCCCAAGCGGCCCGTACCTTAGAAGTTCCGGTTTCAGTCTTAAGCAAACGAATCGCACGCTTAGAGGGCGCCTTAGGTATAAGATTGTTTCAGCGCAGTACTCGCGCTGTGCATTTAACGGAAGAGGGCAAAGGCCTGATCCCACACTTACAAAGATTGTTTGGCGACATTAAAGAGATCGAAGAACAATTCGTTGATTCCAACGAACTAAAAGGCGTCGTGCGTTTGACGCTGCCGTGGACTTTGACCCAAGGGCCGATCGCACAAATCATTACGAACTTCCGTCAGAAGCATCCCCTTGTCGAAGTGCATGTGCATTTCAGTGATGCCTTTGAAAAACTGGTGGAAGGCGGATTTGATTTAGCAATTCGTTTTTCGACGATGGCCGATTCAACGTTGATCGCACGCCGACTGGGACCTAACTATTTAAAAATCATCGCAAGCAAAGCTTATTTGAAAAAAGCGGGCACACCAAAAACAGTGAAAGAGCTCAAAGAGCATCCGTTGATGTTTGTACCGGCCCACCGCGCACGTCGTTTTCAAAAAAGTGGACTGACACTTTCGGAAGTCGCAAGCACGACCTCGATGATTTCAAACAACGGACTTTTCTTAACGGAGCTTGCGAAAGCCGGGGCGGGCATCGCCATTCGCTCGCACTGGGATGCTAATGAACTATTACGCAAAAAAGAGATGGTCGAAATTGAATTGAATGATCGTCTGGAGTCAGGGCACGACGCTTACATCGTGACGCCGTCGAATCGTTATATGTCGAAAAGAGTGCGAGCTTTAATGGATACGATCGTCGAAGAGTTCCCGAAGTTTTTGAAGGACTAAGTTGTAGTCCGACGAAGTCGGAGTGTAGAGTAGACCAACTTAGAACTTCCAGTCTTCAACCAACAAAGCGGCTTGCAATTTTCCTTGGCGAGTCAAAGCGCTAAGGCTTTTGATTTTGTATTCGAAAGAATAACCAAAAGCGGATTCCTGCTCTGTCACTTTGTGGTGCGGGAAATCCAAACGCAGCTTTGTGAATTTCATGATCTTAAGTGCTGTCGCAGCCAAGCCATAACAAGCGTAATAGAACAAGCTATCACGTTCCCACAGGTCAAACCATGGACGAGTCGTCAGTTGTTCCAGAGTGAACGAGCAACGCTCATAGCACGCAAGACTTCTGAAGATTTGCAGTTGATCGCGATTGTAGATCTGGATGTATTTTTCGCTGCGAATTGTTTCGTGCAAATCGTCTGACGACAAAATGCCCATGCGGAAAAGAAACTGCATCACAAAACGTTCTTGATCGAATGAACCACTGACGTATTCAGAGCGCAGAGTGTTTACGTAAACGCCCAATGCTTTTTCAACGTCGACTTGATGTTCACGACTGAGCTTATGGAAGTGTGGAAGACTGGCATCGTTAAAGGGCACGACTGTATATCCAAATTGCTCTAGCAAAGAGGAAAGATCTTGTAAGTTCTGGCGATAGCTTGCTGCCAGATCTAGTTCGAGCTGTTTTTCGATTTCCATATTACGTCCTAATGAGAGTCCATTAAATAACCGAAAACACTCGTGTAGAAAAGTCTCTTTCATAAATGTAACTTAGTTGAGTAGTTTCTACCTGTTCGGAATGTAGACACTTCGAACATCTGCGGGACACCGAAGAGAATGAAGGCCATTAAAAGAAAAAAGCCCGGGGGATACCCAGGCTTTTTTGACTGAATCAGAACAATTTTAAAGACTACACTTCAAGAAGAAGTCTTTCAGGGTCCTCGACAAGCTCCTTAATTTTCACTAGGAAGCTGACGGCTTCTTTACCGTCTACGATTCTGTGATCGTACGTCAATGCTACATACATCATAGGGCGGATTTCAACTTTACCGTTGATCGCCATAGGGCGGTCTTGGATTTTATGAAGACCCAAGATCGCAGATTGAGGAGCATTCAAGATCGGAGTTGAAAGCAACGAACCGAACACACCACCGTTCGTGATAGAGAACGTACCGCCACCCAAATCATTAGGGGAGATTTTGCCATCACGGCCTTTTGCCGCCAAATCACGTACAGCGATCTCGATACCTGCCAATGACAATGTATCAGCATCTTTTACGTTTGGAACCATCAAGCCTTTTTCAGTCGATACCGCGATACCGATGTTGAAGTAGTTGTGGTATTCGATGTCAGTGCCAACGATCCATGCGTTTACCGCAGGGAACGCTTTCAAAGCTTCAACAGAAGCTTTTACGAAGAAGCCGTTGAAGCCCAAGTTCAAACCGTATTTTTCTTTGAACTTGTCTTTGTATTTCGCACGAAGCTCCATCACTTTCGTCATGTCGATTTCGTTGAAAGTCGTCAAAAGAGCCGCAGTATTTTGCGCTTCTTTCAATTTCTCTGCGATACGTTTACGGATCGTCGTCATCGGAACAAGTTTTTTCTCGCCTTGTTTTGATGGGCCCGTTGCAACTGGTGTTACGGTCGGAGCTGCAGGAGCTTTCGCCGCTGGTGCCGCCGCTTGTGCTGGAGCTGCATTCGCAGAACCCGCCGGAGCATTCAAAACATCACCTTTCGTCAAACGACCATCTTTGCCAGTTCCTTGAACTGTTGAAGGATCGATTTGATTTTCAGTGACGATTCTTTGAACTGCAGGGGATAGGTGTTGGTTAGAACCACCTGCTGCAGGGGCCGCCGCTGGAGTCGCTGCCTGTGCCGGAGCCGCTGCCTTTGGAGCTTCCGCTGCTGGTGCCGCGGCACCTGCTGCTGGAGCTTTTGCATCTGTATCTAGTGTCGCTACAGTCGCGCCGATTTGTACCGTCGCGCCAGCTTCACTACCTGGAAGAATAGTTAATACGCCGTCGTTTTCTGCAACGACCTCAACGCTGGCTTTATCTGTTTCAAGGAGCATAAGCACTTCGTTGCGTTTTACGAAGTCACCAGATTTTTTAGTCCAACTGCCGATCGTCGCTTCAGTGATCGATTCGCCGACTGCGGGAACTTTGATTTCTTGTTTCATTTTGAACGTCCTTACGATGATTAAACTTTAAAACTTAAAAAATGCTTTTAATAATTTCTGCTTGCTCTGCTTTGTGGCGGTAGATAGAGCCCACTGCCGGAGACGCCTTTTCAGGACGACCCACGTACTCAAAGCGCAATTGCAAACCTGCTTTTTGCACAACTTCAACAAACTTGAAGTAGACGTTTTGGAAGGCACCCATGTTTTTAGGTTCTTCTTGCGCCCAAATTAAAGTCTTCGCTTTAGGGTAAGACTTCAATACTTCAGTCACTTGTTGTGCTGGGAATGGATAGATCTGCTCTAGACGAACGAGCGCGATGTTTTCCTTTTTAGATTTTTCTCTTTCTTCAAGAAGCTCGTAGTAAAGCTTTCCTGAAACGAAAACCACTGTATCCACTTTTGATTTATCAACAGTGTCTGCGATCACTTCTTGGAACGAACCTTTCGCAAGATCTTCAATTGAAGATACAGCGCGAGGATGTCTCAATAAAGATTTTGGCGTCATGATAACCAATGGTTTTCTGAAGTCTCTGCGAACTTGTCTGCGAAGGGCGTGATAAATTTGCGCAGGAGTCGTCAAGTTGCACACTTGCATGTTGTACAAAGCACAGCTTTGCAAGAAGCGCTCAAGACGTGCCGACGAGTGCTCTGGCCCTTGACCTTCATAACCGTGAGGCAGAAGAAGAACCAAGCCTGACATTTGTTGCCATTTAGATTCGCCAGCAGCCAAGTATTGATCCAATACGATTTGTGCGCCGTTGACGAAGTCACCGAATTGCGCTTCCCACATCACAAGTGATTTAGGATCTTGCACAGAGTAACCGTATTCGTAACCCATCACGCCGTATTCCGAAAGAATCGACTCGGCCACAAGCAAGTTTGCTTTTGGATTCAAATCAGCAAGAGGGAAGTACGCTTTGTTTGTTTTAACATCGTACATACCCGCATGACGGTGAGTGAATGTACCGCGAACGCAGTCTTCACCAGTCAAACGAACTGAAGTTCCTTCAGACAACAATGAACCGTAAGCAAGAAGTTCACCCATGCCCCAGTCAACCATCTCTTTACCAGCGCCCATAGCTTTGCGCGCTTCAAGCAATTTGATCAATTTTGGATGCGGAGTGAAGTCAGCAGGGAATGAACCGATTTTTTCACCGATTTGTTTTAATTTCGCCAAATCGAATTTTGTATCAGCGGGTTTGTCCATATCGGCTTCTACACCTTTACGCAAACCTTCCCAGTTGCCATCGAATTTGAAGTTTTTCAATTTCGGAGGAGATTTTTTAGTATCTTCGAAAATCTTTTGCAAACGATCCATCGCTTGTTGGTAAAGATCGTCGGCCGTTTTTTGATCTACTGAATTTTCAGCAGTTAATTTTTTAACGTAAAGTTCACGCACAGTCGCATGAGCTTTGATCAGATCGTACATCAATGGTTGCGTGAATGCAGGTTCGTCACCTTCATTGTGACCGTATTTACGGTAGCAGATGAAATTGATAACGATGTCTTTGCCAAATTGTTGGCGGTAGCGAATTGCGATATCAGCAGCGCGCACGCACGCCTCAACATCATCACCGTTACAGTGAAGTACCGGAGTGAATGTCATTTTCGCAGCATCAGATGCATAACGAGTTGAACGAGTGTCTTTACCGTTTGTTGTGAAACCAACTTGGTTATCAACCACGATATGGATCGTGCCGCCAGTTGTGTGAGGTTTCACGCCAGCCAATTGCATTGTCTCTTGGATGATACCTTGACCCGCGAAGGCTGCATCACCGTGAATCAAAACAGGAACAACCGCTTTTCTATCGCCGCCGTTCAAGTCTTGCGCTGCGCGCGCCATACCCAAAGCTACGGCATTCACAGTTTCCAAGTGTGACGGGTTGTAGGCCATCGTTGCTTTAACAGTACCTGTTGCAGTTTTCTTTTCAGTTTTATAACCCAAGTGGTACTTCACGTCGCCGTCGAAGTCTTCAACTGGTTTTTCAAGTTCCAAAGGACCATTGAAGTCACCGAAAACATATTCTTCAGGTTTGCCGAAGTAATTTACCAAAGTGTTCACACGACCACGGTGAGCCATGCCGACGAAAATTTCTTTTACGCCAGCAGCAGAACCTTTGTTCGTGATTGTCTCTAGCATCGGCAACATAGAATCAGCACCTTCAATCGAGAAGCGCTTTGTACCAACGTAACGAGTGTGAACGAATTTTTCCAAAGTCTCGGCTTTAGTTAAAGACGTCAGAGTGTTTTTCTTTTCATCAACAGAAAGTTTGAATGTTGGCGCTTCAAATTCTTGCGTCAACCATTTCACTTCAGCAGGAGCCGCATCAGATGCTTGCAAAGAAATTGTGCCGCTGTAGTTTTTCTTCAACGTCGCGACGATATCAGCAAGAGTTGCATTTGCTTTGCCGATCAATGAACCGATTTGGAATTTCGCGTTTAAGTCTTTGTCGCTCAAACCAAAAGTTTTCAAAGCCAAGGCTTCGTTTGCTTGTGGTGGGTACAGAGGATTCAAGTTTGCTTCAAGGTGACCATTTGCTCTGTAAGCTTGGATCAATTGGTAAACAGCCAACTCTTTGTCAGACATTCCGAATTTACCTTCTTGGGCAAATTCCATTCCTTCAAAGAAGCTTCTCCACTCTGAAGCGAGTGAATCCGGTTTTGCTTTGAAGTCAGCGTAAAGCTGTTCAATGTATTCAAGATTCGAACTGTTAATGCCATTATTGTTCACGAGATGTTCCTCTTGTTGGCCTAAGTTTACGTAGGCTTTGTATGACGCTAAAAATGCTTCCCTAATTTTTCAAAAACTCGAGGCTTTGTAACTCATTAATGCGTAGCAAAATCGCGGGTTTTGATGTTCAACGAAAGCTCTGTCATGATAGCTCTTTTCTAAGCCAAAATGAAGGAGTTTAAACGTGTACAAGTTGGTGCTAATTAGACACGGTGAGAGTGTGTGGAACCAAGAGAACAGATTCACAGGCTGGCAAGACGTAGATCTTTCTGAAAAAGGTCGAGCCGAAGCTCTAAAAGGTGGAAAAGCCCTCAAAGACAGAGGCTTTACATTTGATATTGCGTACACATCAGTTCTGAAAAGAGCGATTAAAACTCTGAATTACGTTCTCGATGAGATCGATCAAGTGTGGCTTCCTGTCCACAAAGACTGGCGTCTTAACGAAAGACACTACGGAGCCCTACAGGGTTTGAACAAAGCTGAGACTGCGGCTCGTCACGGTGAAGACCAAGTAAAAATCTGGCGTCGCAGTTACGACACTCCACCTCCAGCAATGGAGACGAGTGATCCTCGCCATCCTTCTCATGATCCGCGTTACAAGCATGTGGACAAGCATCTTCTGCCAAGCCAAGAGTCTTTGAAAGACACGGTCGCAAGATTCCTTCCTTTGTGGAACAACACGATTGCGCCAAAAATTAAAGGCGGCGAAAAAGTTTTGATCGTGGCTCATGGTAATAGCTTGCGTGCGTTGATGCAGCATCTTGAAAACATGACTCCTGATGAAATCATGGGCGTGAATATGCCGACAGGAATTCCACTCATGTATGAACTTGATAAAGACTTAAAAGTCCTGAAAAAAGAGTTCATCGGTGACCCTGAAGAGGTCAAAGCGGCGATTGAATCGGTCGCGAATCAAGGAAAAGCGAAGTAATCGTCTCGATTTGAGAAAAACCGAGAATTTGTAGTTAAGGTCCAGAGGTTTTATGTCGAAGAATCCATGGGGAGTCTTTGATAATGAAACCACTGGATACTGAAACATCCCAGTCCCTCGTTCGTTCTGAGCGAGGAAGCGCCTTTATTCAGGCATTAGTTGCCATCGGCATCGTTGGCGCGATGATCTATTATCTTTCACCAACAGTTATTAAACATCGCCAACAAGTTTCCAAAACAGCTTCAATCATCACAACACGTTTGGCTTTGCATTCGATGCTTGATTTCACTTTGCTAGGAGTGAAACAACGCTGGTGTTTTTCAGATTCATGGATGCCAGAAAATTGTGGTAAGAGCACTCCGGCAACAACGTCTGAATTGCTATCGCATCCGCGTTCCGTTGAGCGCTTGTTGATGAAACAAGAGACTGTCGATTTCTTAAAAGCAACGGGTTATGGCAATGCTGCCGCAGCACCGATAGATAAAATTGCGGCGCGAATTTCAATCAACAGTTTTTCAGCGTTACATCCGGTTTATAAAATCATCGCCGATCTTAAAGGCTACAAAGTCAGCGCTTTCGATATCACGATTGAACGCGATAAACGTGCTTTGATTCCTGAATACGGTCGCGAAACTTATGTCAAAGTGACAGTGCAACTTTTGGATGACGCCGGAAAAGTGATCGAAGTTGCAGGCAGCAAACTGATCGCGACATCGTTTGTCGGCGTTTACCCACGTGAAGTGGGCAGTTTTGCGTTGCTGGTTGCGGGTGACATGCGTTTGGATCAAGCCACAAGTGTGTCGCCGGTTGTGGGCGACGTTGCCTTTAAAATGTTCAATTCTAAAGCGCAGGCGGGTCAGTATCCAGGGCTTGTTTTTGACAGCCCGGTTTATGTGAATGGCTCTATTTATTTGCCAAATCCTGCTGATAAATCAGCGACAGATTCGATGTATTCTCCAGTGACTTTCAATGAAAAAGTCATCATGGGTGAAGGTCCGATCATGCGCTCGCAAAAAGAATTCCGCCCAAGTTCAGCGGGGGGCGCGACGGATCAGTTTTGGTCTAATATTTCTGAATTCGGTGGCTTTTTAAAAGGTGTCGACGTTGACGGCGGCCGTGATGGCGGTCTTGATAACTTGTCTGGAAAAACGGCACAACAAACTGTTGATAAAACTTTGATGAAACAATGTATCGACAGAACATTGGCGATGACATCTTTGAAGCAGACACAAGACAGTATTTTGACAGGTGTCTTGACGAAAAAATCCGGAAGCAACTTTGATTATCGTTTAGGTCTGACAAAACAAAATCAATTCTCAGTTCAGCGTGGTGAAGCGCAAGCGCCGTATGCAGCACGAGGCGCTCTTGCTGATTCAAGTATGAGTGCTAACACGGGTGCGATTGCCAACTTTAAGTTGGTATTGGCGCCACTTAGTGCCAACGGTTGGAATACGACATTGGAAGTGAATGGTGACATTCCAAACAATGGTTCAGTCACGTTGGAGCCTAAAGTCGATCTTTCGAAACTTAAAGACTCGTTGAATAAACAGCTTAGCAATGCGCAAGAAGACCGTGATCGTTTGAACACGGAACTAAATGCATTAGATGCAAGAATTGCTGATGCGGAACGTGATTTTGAACGTTCACGCGATGCTTTAGAGGCCGCTCGTGCGCAGTCGCCACCAGACAAACGCCGAATTGCCGATCTTGAAGCTGAAGTCGAATCGGATCGCAACCGTGTTGAACGTCGTAAGGCTGAAAAAGCAGCTAAAGATAGAGAAATGGATGCGATCAAAGCAAATCTTGTGGCTTTGCAAGATAAGCTTTCAAAAGCGGAATCAGACGAAAAGGTTCAACCGAAAATTACTATTTCCATGGATGCACCAGATCCTGAAAATACAAATCCAACATTTAAGGATTTGCATATTCAAATCGAGCATCCTGAAATGCTCGTAAATAGCATGGGCGAACCGTTGGATATGTCGTTGAAGCTGCAAGCTTATGACGTCAGTTTCGACCGTCGTTCTTCTTTGCGCCCGAGTATGTTCCAAAAAACGAACGGGTATTTAAACTTTAAATATCAAGGTGGCGATTACGTCCCATTTGACTCTGTGTCTGATTATTCTGGAACAAGCAAGGGCAGCTTGCCTTTGGGTGACATCAATCAGAACTTGGAAAAACTTTGCGCCATTCAAGGTCTGAATGGTTCAACAGCATTTGGTGGTACGGATTGGGGAACTTCGTTTACCGGTAGTTCTCGAAACTCGTGGGCCTTCACGGATGCTTACGATGATCGTAAAGACATTATCTTCGACAACACCAATGCTTCGCGCGCGAATGGTTCAGTGAATTTTGAAGTTCACTCGATTGCAAGAACGTGCATTATTAAAAGCTCTGCGGATTTTGTGACGGGCTTCTTAACGTGTGAAAAATTGCGTATTGAAAGTCGTTCGACTCCGTTGCGTATCATTGCATCGATCATCGTTTCTCAAGGTGTAGAGATCGATGATTCAGCTTATAAATCAGGAATTCGTTGGAGTACGATCTATCATCCACAAGCGACATTTGAATTACGTCAAGCGGGTGTCTTGAAAGGTCAGAACAACGTTGATTGTACTTCGATCAACAGGTTCCCGGTATGGCATCCAAGTCCATCTATTACAGACTTATCGAACTTGTACCGTTGTAACGCGATTTCTTTAAGATCCAAAGCCGATCCATTCCGTTGGACGACCGTAGATCCTGATTGCGGTGCAGTTCCAGGCGTCAGTTCGCATCTGTGCAAAAATCGCATGGTGCGTTTCTATGTTCTGGAAGTGGCAAGGGAGTCAGGCATATGAAGTTAAACAATAAAGGTCTTACGATTATTGAATCCCTTTTGGGTTTAGCGATGATTACCATCGTGGGCTCGTTCTTTATTTCCGGTATGTTGGGAATGAAGAAGGTCGCCAAGGATTCAGGAACGAAGAACTCTTTGTACAAACAAATCAATGATGTGATCGAAAATATTCGTCCTAACGTTCGTATGTACCAAATCAATTATGCAACCAGCGATGAAGAGCGTGATAAAGCTCTGCAAGTCGATAAGTTGCCGATGGCTTGGGGTAACGGAACGTTGTCGACCGCGGAGCAATGCCCGGGTTGCCCTGGTCGTTATGGTTATGTGATTCAAGCGTATCCGAATATGAAGGGTCTTTATCTTGTGACGGTTCGTATGAGTCATAAAGATTGGGCGACGGGTACACCGACGGCTGAAGGAACTCCGACAGCGGTGGGCACATACGGTTACATGGATTATCAGTTTGTGGTGAATGCACAATGAAGAAGTTAAACAATAAAGGTTTCACTCTTTCAGAACTTTTAGTCGGTGTTGCTTTGATGGCCATCGTGGGGATGGTCACGGCTTCGTTCTTCGTGTTTTCTTCAAAAACTCGCAATGAAATCGTCAATGACATCGAAGATAAAACGGACAGCATCATCGCCGAGCGTGTGTTACTAAAAGATTTAAAATACTCAGAGCCGTCGTTTAATAATTTCAGCTTAAGCGATGATACGGGCCGCAACTTTTTTGATTTTGAATCCGAACGCTCGTCAAAGTCGATGGACAATGAGCCACGCAAATACACGATGTCGATCACGGGTAAAAAAGATTTCACGGTGATGATCGTGAATGAAAAACTCGGTTCATCGGTGATGTATACGCCGCGCTCGGCTTACAAGATTCCATATATTCCGACAGATCCAAATGTCGCGGCACCGTTAAACTTTGTTTCTTTGAATCAAGGCAATGCCGTGGCGCAAGCGCAGCCGTTGTTCTGGCAGCCTGGAGTGTTATTAATGCTTGATACACCCGCAATGGTTCGCGAAATGACGGCGTTTGGTCCTAACTACAATCGCCCGGCACGCTCTCCGATTTTTGTGGGTGAAGTCAGTGCGATGGGTGAAACAAGGCTTACACCGGTTAAGCTCAATTTGCTGATTCGTACAAATCCAATGTATCCGAATGAGACGATTGAGAACGAAGATTCGTTCTTAAGAGAAATACCGCCGATGGGAGGAGCCGCTCCTCTTGTGCGCTTGAAGGCTGTATCGATTATCAAGTATTATTTAGATCAGGACAGTAAAACTAAAAAAGTGAACTTGTGGAGGAGCATTTACAAGGGTTCTCAATTTACATCGCCGTCATTGGTTGCCTATGACATCGATCGCGTTGAGTTTTCGCGTAAAGATCCACACGACTCAGTGGTTTACTTTAATATTGTTCGAACGGGGAAATGATAGGGGGCTTGTATGTTTAAGTGGTCTTTGGTGCCATTCGTTGGTGCCATGGCAAGTGTCGCCTTTGCGGGTGACCCTGGAACAGTGAACTCGGGGGCGGGTTCGACGGCTGGTTTCCAAGGCGTCGTTCTTTCTGGTCAAGTCACACGCTCTACTGATGACGGTCTCAGCATCGTTATCACGAATACGTGCTTCGGTACGAATCTTCGTTTTGTGACGAATCCAATCTCTCCATACAGTATTGTGAATATGACCTTGATCGTTAAAGACCACGGCGTGGAAAAAAAGATCATGGTTAAATATCCTGCTTCACTTGTTACACCAAGTGGCGGTTTGAATTCGCTGGCAATTCCTGCTTCAGCGATTTCTGCTCCAGCGGGTATGAATGTGACTGGTGCCGTTTCCGGCAACGTCGTGCGCTTGAATCTGCCGATTGCGTCCTCTGTAACAGTGGATGAAAACGGCAATATTTCGCAGGCAAGTATCGCTGCGGAATTGGGATCTGTTTCTTTTGATCAAGAGTTTGAAACTCCGGGCAATCGTGGTCAATACTCAGGACCGTACTATGAAAATGGTATGAAAAGTTCTGTGAACCCTGACGACTATCGCGGTTATACGGGACCTCTTTCAGCCAGCGTTTACACAGCGGCTTCGAAAGATAAAAAGACTTATAATGTCGCTGCCTACTTCCCTGGGGAGAATGGTTTCTGCGGAGGCTTCTTTTCTCCATTGATGGTGTTCTTTGATGATAAGCGCCCAGAGTTTAAAGCGTCTGTGGACTTCCCATTGAATCCTTCGGGCAAATCAATGTGGCCAGAGGCGGGTGCACCAGGTGCCTTCATTGCGATTGATCGTGATGGCGATGGTAAAATCACAAAGGCTGAAGAGTTGTTCGGTAACGAAAGCGGCAAATACAAAAATGGTTTTGAAGCGCTTCGTGAATTCGATAGCAACAAAGACGGCGTTATTGACAGCAAAGACAAAGACTTTGGAAAATTGCTTTTGTGGTTTGATAAAAACGGTGACGGCATTTCACAAAAAGGTGAATTGGTTCCGCTTAAAACAAAAATCAAATCCATCAGTTTAAAATATGATGGCTCGGCCGTGAACAGTGTTGCGGGTCGTGCGCAAGTGCGCGAACGCAGTTCATTTATCTTTATTGAAAAAGGTAAAGAGAAAAAGGGCGAAGTCATCGACTTGTGGTTTGCTCCAGAAAATCACTAAGGCCATATATTTAAAAATGTTAAATCAAAGAAGGGCTGGTCAGTAGACCGGCCCTTTGTTTTTAGTCACAACGTGAAATCCTGGTTTCGACTTAAGGATAATTTCTTTTTTCTGCCTAACTTGACACCTTTGAAGACGACCACATACTAACCTTGAGAAGTGATTCCGGAAAATACCTTCGCAATGTTTTATTACTCAAAACTAGGAGGATTTTATGCCTATGAGATCATTAGCCCCTTGGGCTGCAAGACGTCCTGCGAACGATTTATTTTCGCAATTTGAAGAGTTTATTAATGAGTTTGATCGCTCGCCTGCTTTGTCACGCAGTGGAATGAGTTTCAATCCTGCTGTCGACATCGATGAACGTGAAAACGCTTATCTAGTCACAGCCGATTTGCCAGGAATGACGAAAGAAAATATCAAGGTTGATATTGAAGACAACGTCTTAACTATTTCTGGTGAACGTACAAAAGAAACCAAAGGCGAAGGTAAATACGCTGAACGTGTTCATGGAAAATTCCAAAGATCATTCAGCTTACCAGCGCATGTTGCCGCAGATAAAGTTCAAGCGGAATTTAAAGATGGTGTATTGCATGTGACGATTCCAAAACAGGAAGGCGCACGCAGTCATTCGATTAAAATTCAATAGGAACTCCAAAGTCCTTGATCCCTCATGCCCGTGTGTTTGAATGAACACATGGGCATTCTTTTAAAAAACATCTCGACACTTTTGACTCTTCAAGGCGCGCGCGAAAAACACGGACGCCATATTGTTGAAGAAGATCTTAGCATTTCCCACAAACAATCGATCTTAATTGAAAAAGACAAGATCGCGTGGATTGGCAACAAGTTGCCAAAAGAATTCGCCAAAAAAAATCACAAAGAATTCGATATGAAAGGCATGACAGTCCTGCCTG
The DNA here is from genome assembly GCF_006874625.1 of Bdellovibrio sp. NC01. Lineage (NCBI taxonomy): Bacteria > Pseudomonadati > Bdellovibrionota > Bdellovibrionia > Bdellovibrionales > Pseudobdellovibrionaceae > Bdellovibrio > Bdellovibrio sp. NC01. Next base: position 2,799,918 of record NZ_CP030034.1, on the reverse strand, counting down.
GATTTGTTGAGTGTCACACACATCTGATTTTTGCAGGTGACCGTGCCGCAGAATTTGAAATGCGCAACCAAGGTGTTAGCTATCAGGAAATCGCGGCTAAGGGTGGCGGTATTCTTTCAACCATGAAGCATACGCGCGGTTCTTCTTTAAACGATCTTGTGAAGCAAGGTCAAAAGCGCGTGAACCATTTCATCAGTCAAGGTGTCACGACGGTTGAAGTGAAGTCAGGTTATGCCTTGAACTTAAAAGATGAATTGAAAGTCCTTCAAGCCGTTCAGAAGCTTGAAGGCGCAAGAACCGTTGCTACGTTCCTGGGGGCTCATGCTCTGCCACCTGAATTTTCAACTTACGAAAGTTATTTGGATTTCTTGTCGGAAAAAGTTCTGCCAGAAGTGAAAAAGAAAAAGCTCGCACGCAGGGTGGATGTCTTTATTGAAAAAGGATTTTTCCCGAAAGAGGCGTCAGAAAAATATCTGCGTCGTGCGCAAGAACTCGGGTTTGATGTTTTGATTCATGCTGATCAAATGACATTAAGTGGGGGCGCAGATACGGCGATAAAATTGGGCGCTTTATCAGGCGATCACTTGTTGCAAATCACAGATAAAGAAATCAAAGCCTTGGCAAAATCGGAAGTGACTTGTGTGATGTTGCCGTCAGCGGACCTTTACACGCGTACGAAATATCCTCCGGCAAAAGAATTGATCGAAGCGGGGGCTCGTGTGGCTTTAGCGACTGATTTTAATCCAGGCACCTCGCCAACGCAGGATCTGAATCTTGTAGGTTTGCTTGCACGCCTTGAAATGAAAATGTCTTTACCTCAAGTGCTGGCAGCTTACACAGTGGGTGCCGCGTACGCCTTGAATTTGCAAAACGAAGTCGGATCTTTGGAGGTTGGCAAGAGTGCTGATCTTGTGTGCACTCCGCAAGATTGGCGGACTTTGTTCTATAGCGTGGGTGAGGCCTCTGAAAAGCAGGTTTTCATTCGAGGAAAGAAGGCTTTTGACCCTTTGAAATGATAGCTTGCGTTAAGAAATTTAAGATTCTTAAATTATTTGTTTGAATAAAGTGCAAGTTTCTTTCTAGTCTTGGGTTGTGGTGAGGGGGAAGCTACAACAATGAGATCATCGTATACCACTTTAATGCAGTCGAAATATTTTAATCCTGCTTTTAACAGTGCCATCTTTGATGGTCCCATCCGCATCTACTTCGCTCAGTTTCATGAGTCGTTGGCGCTGAAGATTTACTTCATGATCCAACAACGCTTGTTGAACGAAGTCGCTGTCGCGAAAGATCGTTCGAAAGCTTCAGGCGCGAACATTCTGGTGATGGTTTACCCAACAGTTGAAAGCTTCGAGTTATCTTTTGAAGATGCAAATCCAATGAAGACTTGCTTACAAGTTGAGAAGTGGAACGAAGACGTGGTTATCGGTCTTCGCGGCCCAATTGAAGACGAAAACCTGGATCTTTTGGTAGATACTTTGCGTATCACAATGGAAAATTGGCGTCCAGTTGAGCGTCTTCGCGCTGTCGCAGACGTCGAGCTGTGATATCCTAATCCCACTATGATTAAAAATAATCGAGGTCAGGTCATCATCGAATGGGTTCTTTTGATGGTGATTTCATTAGGCCTTGCCGCAATTCTAACGAAGAATCTTGTCAGCCGTGATCGTGATGACGGTGGGGTTCTTACGACGAAATGGAATGCCGTCTTGCGCACAGTCGGCGCTGACATTCCTGATAAACATAACTAGCTGGTCCGCACTTCAGCTTCGCTGAAGTAGGTTCTAAAGAAATGCATTTCCGCGTTTGGCGATTTCTTCTTCAACCGCGGCTTGCATCTTTTCTTGAATATCTTGGGCAATGTCGTGCACAAGTTCCGCATCATTAACTGAGGACGCTTTGTAGGGAAGTTCAATCGGCTCTAAAAAGCGAATGCGCCACTTCGCTGGCAATGGCAAAACATTCAGCGGCAACGGAATGACGGAGCCTTTTAAGAATTTCGTGAATTTCAATTTCTTCAAATTGATGTGAGTCTCTTCCGCGCCCAAAACAATCGCCGGTACAATCGGGCAGCCAGCTTCTAAAGCCATGCGCACGAAACCACGTTTGAATTCTTGCAGTTGATATCTTTCAGTCGTGGGTTTGAAATTCCCTTGCTCGCCTTCAGGAAAAAGCACAATGGCATTTCCTTTTTTGAGGGCATTGAGGCCATTTTCATAAGTTGCTTCCGTAAAACCCATTTTTTGTGCTGGGATCGCTGTCGTTTCTGTCAGAAACCAGAAGTGGTGAGTCAAAACGCGCGGCACACGTTTCGCTTCCTCTTGAATGACGTGACCCAAAAGAAACGCATCAAATCCTGAATAGCCCGAATGATTAGGCGCAATGATAACGGCACCACGGCGTGGGATGTTTTCAGCACCCTCCACCTCAAGGCGGAAGTATTTGCGTAGGATTTCTAAAAGAAAGCGGGGAAGAACACGATAGATCAGCGTGTCTCTATCCAGAGATTTTAGACCAAAAATTTTTTCGTTGGGTTTCGGCAAAAATTTCTTCATGATTGAGAGTGATCATCCAGCGATTTTGGGAGTGTTTATGTCTTCTACTTTTATCATGGCCATCGACCAGGGAACAACCAGCTCTAGAGCTTGCATTATCAATCAAGCCGGAGGTCTTGTTGCCGAGGCACGTGAAACCTTCAAACAGATTTTCCCCAAACCAGGTTGGGTAGAACACGACCCCGAAGATATTTGGTATTCCACGCAACGAGCGATGCGCACAGTTTTGGAAAAAGCCAAATTGCAAGGTTCGCAAATCGCTGCCATTGGAATCACAAATCAACGTGAAACTGTCATGGTGTGGGATCAAAAAACAGGTAAAGCCGTTTACAACGCTATCGTTTGGCAATGCCGTCGTACCCAAGACATCTGCGAAAAATTAAAGAAAGCCAAAAAAGAGAAATTCATTACAGCGCGCACGGGCCTGGTTTTGGATCCTTATTTTTCTGCGACAAAAATTCAATGGATTTTAAAAAACGTAAATGGAGCAGCTAAAAAAGCCAAAGCCGGTGAATTGTTAGCTGGCACCGTCGATACCTATTTGTTGTGGCGTTTGACGGGAAAACAATCGCACAAAACGGACGTCAGCAATGCTTCCCGCACGATGCTTATGAATATTCATAAAGGCTGGTGGGATGAAGAGTTGTTGAAACTCTTTAATGTGCCGGCTGCGTTGATGCCAGAAATCTGTCCTTCGAATGCAGAGTTCGGTCGCACGCAAGGTTTGGGCTTCTTGCCAGACGGAATTCCAATCACAGGAATTTTGGGCGATCAACAATCGGCCTTGTTCGGGCAAATCTGTTTTGAACCCGGTGATACAAAATGTACGTTCGGCACGGGCAGTTTCGTGCTGGTTAATACCGGTAAAAAAGCTGTCACTTCAAAAAATAAATTGCTGGCGACAATCGCTTGGCGCTTAAAAAACGAAGACACAGTTTACGCTCTTGAAGGTGGTGCCTTCGTGTGCGGAGCTGCGGTTCAATGGTTGCGCGATGGTTTGGGACTATTTGCACAATCGTCTGATATTGAGAAATTAGCAAAAACGGTCGACGATACCGAGGGCGTTGAATTTGTTCCCGCATTGACGGGTTTGGGGGCGCCTCACTGGCAGCCGGAAGCTCGCGGTTTGATTTGTGGCCTGACTCGCGGAACGACGAAAGCACACATTGCGCGCGCGACTTTGGAAGCCATGGCTTTGCAAAACGTCGACGTCATGGTGACGATGCAAAAAGATATGGGCAAGAAGTTGAAGTCTTTGAAAGTCGATGGCGGTGCTGCCGCGAACGATCTTTTAATGCAACTACAAGCTGACTATCTGGGTCTCAATGTGATCCGCCCTGAAAATCTTGAGACAACAGCCATGGGTGCCGCGTTTATGGCAGGCCTTGGTTGCGGTTTCTGGAAAGATATCAAAGAACTTAAAAAAGTTTGGAAGACCAATAAAGAATTTAAAGTTAAAATGGATCCCAAGGCCCGTAAAGCACGCATGGCACGTTGGGAAAGAGCTTTAGAGAGAGTTTAATGGCTGATCAAGGTCAGATGATATTTAAAAAAGTTGCGGTCTCTGAAAAGAAAATGCTTTTCAGGGAACTCGCTTCGGATCGCGCGCAGATTTCGCTGAAAGGCGAAGGCGACGATATTTTTCATTTGATCGCCATTCAAACTGAAAAAGATGAAGAGCTACTTTGTCATCACACGGAAGATTCAAAGAAACACGAAGTCGCGCAAAAGGTCATGGTCAATTTCCCATTCAAAACCGAGCGCTATTTCTTTCAGTCGGAATTAAGTTTTAATTCCGGTTGGGCTGTCGTAAAAATCGATGGCGATCTGTTTCAACTGCAACGACGTGCAAATGCACGCATCGACTTGCCTGAAAAATACGAAGCCGTTTTCACGCTGTATCTTCACGGTGGAAAAAATTATTTCCTTGAAAGCAAAATCAAAGACATCAGTGCCGGTGGTATTAAAATCGAATGTCCTTTCGTGACTCCTGAATTTGTAATCGGGGAGCGCATCAAAGGGACCATTCGCTTGGGTGCACGCCGCGCTTTGGAATTTGATCTTGAAGTGCGTTTTGCAAAGGTAAACGATAAAACGCAAGTCGCGGGCTTGCAGTTTATGAATATCGATTTGACGAAAGAAAACCGATTACTCAGTCTGATGATGGATCTACAGCGAGAAATCTACATCAAGTATTCTGGAAAAAAATAATGATCATTGGACAATCCGCTTTTAAAAACATCGCTATCTCGGATCGTAAAGAGCTTTTCCAAAACCTTGTTGCCGAACAAGGACAGTTGCTATTGCGCGGAGCCGGTGGCGAGTCTTTTCACGTAAAAGCTATCGGGATTGACGATGAAATGTTGGAGTGTCAACCCACTGACGATGTTCAAGTCAAAATTCAAACTCAAGATGTCGTTGTGAATTTGGATTTTGATAATCAGCGCTATTTTCTAAAAACATACGTGCGCTCTGAAAATAACAAACTTTATATCAATACCAATGTGGAAGTGTACCAACTTCAACGTCGTGCGAACGTGCGCGTGCCCATTCCAGAAGAATTCGATGCATTGTTCACATTGCACGGCCATGGTGGCAAAAAATATTTTAAAGATTGCACAGTGAAAGATGTCAGCGCCGGCGGAGTCAGAATTGAATTCAGCGGCGAAAAGCCCGATTTAAAAATCGGCGATGTCGTAAAGGGCAGTCTAAGATTAGGCGCTCGTCGCGCGATGGAATTCGATCTTGAAGTGCGTTTCGTACAAAAACGCGAACACGACAATGGCACAACCTATACAGCCGGCACACGCTTCATGGAAGTCGATAAAGTCATGGAAACAAGAATGCTCCAATTAATGACCGACCTCCAACGCGAACTCTTCATCAAATCCGCCAAATAAAGGTGTCTGTCGTTTTTTTGGGTCTACAGTGCGTTAGCGTAGTTTATCTTCGGCGTCTTTAAGGGCGGCTGTGGTTTTCTTTAGGCGATCTGCGAATGATTTTAACATGCAGTTTGCCCAGACTGGAAGATCTTCAAGCAATTCTTGGAAGCCTTCTTCGGAAACGCGCACAAGTGTCACTTCGGTGACTGCCATGGCAGAGGCAGAGCGCGGTTTGTTTTCAAGAAGGGCGAATTCACCAAAGGATTCGCCATCGTGGACTTGGCCTAATTCAACTTTTTGGCCTTGGCGATTCATCGTGCAGATGCTGACCGTTCCTGTTTCGATGATGTAGAAATGTCTTTCCAAATCACCTTCGAAGAAAATGTAGTCACCAGCGGGATAAGTTTCTTTTACGATTGCATCGCTCATTATTATCGTCCTTGAGAAAATAAGAGCCGCATAAATCAGCTCTTATATAATTTTACTCAGTTCATGGACGTTTTTGACAAATGAAATCTTCTTATCCTTCGAAATTTTGACCTCGGAAAGGTGGCGTTTGTTAGAATACGGGATCACGAAGTGCTTAAATCCGAGCTTATCCGCTTCTTTAATGCGATTTTCTACGAAAGAAACCCCACGAACTTCGCCAGTCAAACCGATCTCTCCAAAGAAACAAGTTTTTGAATCCAGATCGCGACGACTTTCCGTTGATAGAATCGCAGCTGCGACCGCAAGGTCTGCCGCTGGTTCAATCAATTTCAAACCGCCAACAACGTTGATAAAGATATCATTCGAACTTAAGCGCACATCCAAATGACGATCCAAAACCGCCGTTAACAGATGCAGACGATTCACATCGATACCCAAAGCGGTACGACGAGGCATCGCCATATGGGTCGACAGTGTTAACGCTTGAACCTCACACAGAAGTGGGCGAGTGCCTTCCATCGAAGCAAAGACCGCAGAACCGATCAATTGATCGCCACGTTCTTCAAGGAATAATTCGGAAGGATTTGAAACCTCTTCCAGACCTTTCGTGTTCATTTGGAAAACGCCCAATTCCTGAGCGGCACCAAAACGATTTTTCAAAGCACGAAGCAAACGGAAGTTGTAAGAGATATCACCATCAAAAGACAGAACGCAGTCCACCATATGCTCAAGCACTTTAGGACCCGCGATGTTGCCATCTTTTGTGACGTGACCAATCAAGATCACAGTGATGTTTTCTTGTTTCGCAAGACCCATGAGATGACCTGCGCATTCGCGAACTTGCGATACGGAACCAGGAGCTGCCTGCAAATCAGGAAGATACATCGTTTGAATAGAATCGACGACAAGCACATCTGGCTTTTTGTGACGAGCAAGCTCCATCACGTTATGCAGATTACTTTCACAGCCAATTTCAATCAACGGAGTACGAATTCCCAAGCGATGCGCACGTGAACCCGTTTGTGAAACGCTTTCTTCGCCCGAGATGTACAAGATTTTATGTTTGTTATCTGCAAGGCCACCGGCCATTTGCAAAAGCAAAGTCGATTTGCCGATACCAGGGGAGCCGCCCAAAAGAACGAAGCTTCCACGTGCTAAACCACCACCTAAAACGCGGTTCAGTTCTTCAAAACCTGTATCGAAGCGATCCAATTTGATCTCTTCAAGTCTTTGGTCCAGTGACACAGGCTTGTTTGCTGCTGTTGCCGTGTCAGAAGGCCCTGTAGACCAACCTCGGGTTTTAACCTCTGCCAGCTGCAATTCTTCCACGTAGGAATTCCACGCGCCGCAGTCGGAACATTTTCCTTCCCACCTAGGACGTTGGGCTCCACAATTTTGACAGGTATAGATCGTTTTCGTCTTCGATTTTGCCATGGATATTCGGTATCATTATTAAAGCTGAGTGACAAGGATGCACTTTGCTTGCTCCGACGTAGTCGGATTTTTGTTTTGGAGTGGCGGACATGAAGACCTCCCTGAAATGGTTATTATTTTCTTTGGCAGCGGGCCCTGTGGCCTCAACAGCATTTGCTCAATCGGGCAAGGATGAATTAGAGAGCTTTAAAAAGGCTATGGAGTCTTTTAAGGCTTCTAAATACGAAGCCGCTATTCCGGCCTTCGAAGAAATCGCGAAACAAAAAACTGATTTAGAAGAATACGCATATTTCTATTTGGCGCAGTCGTACATGAAAACGGGCAAGATGGATGACGCTGAAAAAGAGTTGAATAAACTCCAAGCGTTATCGCCCAACGTAAAAATGTCGATCGAAGCGTCAAGCTTGCAGGGGCAAATTGCACTAGAAAAGAAAAGCTATAAACAAGCAGCGGCGTTATTTACAAAACTTGAAAAGCGCACACGCAACACAGAATCTTATCCAGAGATCATTTACAACTTAGCACTTGCTGAAGACGGTATGAAAAAGCATTCCCAAACATGCAAATGGTTGGAAAAACTTTACGAAAAATATCCAGGTTATTCAAAAGTGCAAGATTGGAGTGTCGATCTTGCTGCGAACGAATTCAACGGCAAGCCTTCAGGTTGTAATGTGACGACGGAAGATTTCCGCACACGCGTTCGTTATTTGTTATTCGCAGGTCTTGATCAAAAAGCGCAAGCCGAAATCAACGTGATGAAAGAGAAGCTTGCAAAGACCGATAAATATCTTGCCGATAAATTGCAAGCGCAGTTCTATTTGCAAGAAGGCGAGTTGACGAAAGCTGTTGAAATTCTGACTCCGTATTACGAGAGCATGAAAAAGAATTTCGATTATTTGATTTTGTTCGCATCAGCAACGGCGCGTGCGGGTGAAGTGCAACAGGCAGTCGGTTCTTACTATTCAGCTTATAAATTAAGCCCGCGTTCAAAAACGGGTCGTCAAGCTTTATACCAGTCGGCATTCTTGAGCTATCAGTTCCAAGATTATGACGGTGCCGCTCGCAGATTCCAAGAGTTCATGAAAGTGTATTCGAACTCTGGTTTGAATCGCGATGCAAAATGGCACTTGGCGTGGTTGAAATATTTGAAGGGTGATTATCAAGGCGCTTATAAGGCGTTTTCTGATATGCAATCGCTGAAGCATAAAAATAAAAAAGCGTGGAAAGCATTCCCGAATGATCGTGTGACTTACTGGATGGCGATGAGTTTGTATCGTCAAGGTAAGACCGAGCAAGCTCGTGGTATGATGGAAGGCTTGGCAAAAGATCCTCTTCTTGGTTACTATGCGATTGTAGCGCAAGCGCGATTGAAAAAAATGGAAGCGACTTTGCCAGCAGCTAAATTGGCGCAAAGTCCATTGCCAACTGCACCTCGTATGATTTCAAGATTTTCTGCCGGCGAGTTCTTGATGCCGTCAGTTGAAGACACGTACCGCGGTGACGATTCAGAATCTGAAGAGACAATGTTGATCACTCAGTATTCTGCTGATGACGAAAAAGGTGAAGAGGAAGAAGCGGACGGTAGCGACTCAACCGATCAACAAGCTGTTGAGGTTGTGCAAAACGCAACTGATAAAGATGAAGCCACTGCCGGTGAAAACTCAGCTTCATTCTCTAGCCCCGTGTTGATGCGTCGTTTTGAAAGAGCCCGCGATTTGATGATCGTTGGTGAAAATGAATGGGCTCGTTGGGATTTGTATGACATCGAAAGAAAAACGGCGAATCGTGAATACCTTCGCACTTTGATGACGGAATACAGCACTGCTGGTCACTTCAATCGTTCTTCGTACTTGGCGCAAGTGACATTCGGTGGTCAACGTGCCGCTCATGGTGTTGACGGTGTTCGCTACTTGTGGGAGCTTGCGTATCCTCGTGCGTTCAATGACTCTGTTGAAAAATACACGAAGAAGTTCGTGGTTCCTGAAGAACTGGTTTGGGGCATCATGAGAGCGGAAAGTTCTTACCGCTGTGACGCGATTTCACCAGTGGGTGCGTTGGGCTTGATGCAAGTTATGCCATTCACAGGGCACAAAGTTGCAACATTGATCGGCGATAAAGAGTTTAAGGCTCCAATGTTGCTTGAGCCAGAAACGGCTGTGAAAGTTGGTTCGCGCTACTTGAAACGTTTGATGGACAGATTTGATAACACGATTCCGTTGGTCGCTGCAGGTTACAATGCAGGTCCACATCGTGTAAAAAATTGGTTGGTATCTTTTGGCGGGTTGGAAACGGATGAGTTCATTGAACACATTCCGTTCTTGGAAACTAGAAACTACGTAAAACGCGTTGTTTCGAACGCTTATGTTTATGCAAAATTGTACGGCAACAAAAAAGATCTTTTCCCATACTTGTCAGAGCCAGTTCCGGTGAAAGTAAACGCCGAACTTGTGGGAAAGGAAAACTGGGATGACATTTGATTTTTATTTGGCTTAGGTTTCTTTTTAAAAAGTTAATCGAAATAACAGCGTCGCTAGTGGTACTCGCGGCGCTGAGCTTTTTATTACTTAAGCTTCTTCCCGGCGGCCCTTTCGATGACGATGCCGCACTCAATCCCATTGTAAAAGAAACTCTGTCTGCGCAGTGGGGCCTGCACGAATCTTCGACCACGCAATTCTTTAAGTACATTTCCTCGGTATTTCAAGGAAACCTGGGGCAATCCATGGTTCATTCCGACAGCACTGTGGCCGATCTTATCGGGCAGGGTGTGCAAAGTTCTTTTAAGCTTAGCTTCATCAGTCTGATTTTTATTTTAGTCGGTGCCTTTGGATTTACGTTAGCGTCCGTACGCTTTAAAGATACGTGGTTTGAAAAGTGTGTCGATCAATTGATGATCGCGATGCTGTCGCTGCCAAGTCTTTTCTGGGGACCATTGTTAATTTATCTTTTCGGTTTTTACTTTAACGTTTTGCCGGTCGCGTTCTTAAGTTCCCCAGTGCATTATATTCTGCCGGTTTTGACTTTGAGCTTTAGACCCTTGGCAACGCTGGTGCGTTTGCTTAAAACTTCAATTAACGAAAATCTGCATTTAGATTACGTCAGAACGGCGAAGGCTAAAGGCTTAAGTCGTTGGGGAATTTTATTTCATCACGTGCTTCGCAATTCTATGATTCCGTTTTTGAGTTATGCGGGGCCCCTGATCACAACACTCTTGTCTGGAAGCTTCTTAGTAGAAATGCTCTTCGCGATTCCGGGATTAGGCAGTCAATTTATTAATTCCCTGAATGATCGTGATTACACTTTGATCGTTGGCTTAACACTTTTCTATGGCGCTTTATTGATCGTTATTAATTCTTTAATGGATATGTGCATGCGTTTGGTTGATCCAAGATTGCGAGACAATCCATGAAGAAGATCACGATTTTTTTGGCGAGTGCTTTTTTGCTGGTTCTTGCCGCCTTCACATTGGGAAGTTTTGCTTACATCCCATCGGCAGGAGTCCCCCAGAATGTTGAAACCATTTTGCAAGGACCAAGCTGGCAACATATCTTCGGGACCGATACCTTAGGTCGCGATTTATTTGCACGTGTTATCGTCGGTGGGCGCGTATCGCTGCTGATTGGTCTTGTGTGTTCGATGTTAACGTTCATCATCGGATTTGCGTATGGAGCTGTTTCCGGATGGCGCGAAGGTATGACCGATAAATTCTTAATGCGCTTGTGCGACATTCTGATCGCCGTACCAAGTTTTATTCTGGTATCGGTCATTTGCTTGAGCATGCAAGCGATCTTGCCATTCGAAGATCCACACACCGTTGCGATTTTAGGATTGTGTATCGGAATTTCAGCAACGCATTGGATGTATATTGCGCGCGTCAGTCGCGGCATGGTTTTAGAAATTAAACGCAAACCCTTCGTGGAAGCCGCTATCGCTTTGGGTGGAACAAAAACTCATATCCTGATTCGTCACATCTTGCCGAATATGATCAGCACGCTGTTGGTGTTGATTGCCTTACAATTGCCGACAAATATTTTATATGAAAGTTTTATGAGCTTCATCGGGCTTGGCGTTCATCCGCCCTACACAAGCTGGGGAATTCTTGTGCGTGAAGGTTGGAAAACTCTTTCAAGTTTCCCGCATCTTATTTTATTTCCATCGCTGATTTTATTCCTAACAGTGTGGAGCTTCCACATCCTGCTCGACAACTGGCGCGAAGATCGCCCCTAAAGATTGGTCGGTGGCACCCAGCCACCAAAAGTTTGCTCTAAGAATTCAGCACAACCTAGTGTCATGTGGTCGTTCAAATAATTTGCAACGACTTGTACGCCCAGTGGAATGCCTTCTTCATTTAAACCCATCGGTACGGATGTCGCGGGCATTCCTAGCGTCGTAAAGATTCCTGTATAAATAAAATCGAATGGCGAGAACAACGGTTCACGATGTTTTGGTGCTACACGAGGATGCGGTGGTAAAATCAGAATGCCATTATCACCAATGATCTGATGTAAGTCGTCACGCATTTTTTGTAGCGCGCGCAATTCTTCTTCAAGATCTTTTGGTTTTGTATCAAGCATTTCTGCAAGTGAAACAATCAAGTTCGGGAAAATGTAACTGCTACGACCCATAACAAGTTTAAACAATTCACGCATGGCAGAGAATTCTTGATCCGGTCCACGCAAAACTTCATAGAAGTTTTTATTTTTCGTTTTATTCAAAGCCGCAAACCACAATTCGGCAGAGCGCACAAAGAAGCGCTGTGGAAGCTCAACAACATCAGCACCTAATTCTTCAAACAGCTTTCCGCAATTTTTCACGACTTGAATCAATTCCAAATCTGTTTGACGTGCTTTATGGAAAACCGGATCAGGGCAAATCACGACTTTTACTTTCGACCAATCTTGTGGTTTCGGTTTCAAGCGCACATTCGGCAAAGTGCTTTGATCGTAACCATCAGGTCCCATCATAAGGCCCATCATCTCATACAGATCAGAAGCTTTGCGCGACATAGGACCCATTGTTGTGTAGGGATACTTTTCGCCAACTAAAATATTTTTGATGTCTTCGCGTGAGTAGGGGAAGTGGCCCGTGAACGGCAAAAGAAACTGCGACGGTTTATGACCGAAGATTCCACAGAAAGTCGCAGGCATACGAATGCTGCCGCCGATATCAGAACCAATGCCCATCGGTGAAGCGCCCGCGCCAATCAAGGCACCTTCGCCACCGCTGCTGCCGCCAGGTGTGCGACCCAAGTCATACGGATTTTTTGTTAGACCATAAATGCGATTGTAAGTTTCAAACCAAAAACCTAATTCTGGAACATTAGTTGTGCCCATCGGAATCGCGCCAGAGTTTTTTAAGCGCGAGACCAGTGTTGCATCCCAGTTCATAACGTCACGTTTATGATGAACACTGCCGCCCGTGCGTTTCATGCCATCGTAAGCGAACATCTCTTTCACCGTGAAGGGCACGCCGAAATAGACGGGCAGATCATGCGGACTATCCGCTGCCATCAATTTATCGTCCTGTTCGCGAGCACGCATGCGCGCGCGTTCGAAATCAGTTTCGACCATGGCATTTAATTTTGTGTTTACATCGGTGATGCGTTGGATGTGAATTTCTAAAACTTCGGAAGGAGAGACTTCTTTGTTTGCGATTTTTTTCGCAAGATCCGTAGCAGACAGTGTGAGCAATTCATTCAACATACAACGCTCTCCTAGAAAAAGAAAAGGGCCCTTTTGAGGCCCTTATTCGATCATATTAAACGTTGAAACGGAAGAATAAGATGTCGCCATCTTTAACAACATACTCTTTACCTTCGACACGGTATTTACCAGCGTCTTTAACTGCTTGTTCAGATTTGTAAGTGAACAAATCTTCGCAGTGGTAAGTTTCTGCTCTGATGAAACCTTTTTCGAAGTCAGTGTGGATCACGCCGGCCGCTTGTGGGGCTTTCGTGTTTGCACGAATTGTCCATGCACGAACTTCTTTTTCACCAGCAGTGAAGTACGTTTGTAGACCCAACAAAGCGTAAGCTTCACGGATCAAACGATTCAAACCTGGTTCTTCTGCACCCAAGGCTGCCAAGAAATCAGCGCGATCTTCCGGTGGAAGAAGGGCGATCTCTGCTTCCATCGCAGAACAGATCATGATTGTTTTGTTGTTCTCTTCAGCGGCGCGAGCAATAACTGCTTTTGTCCAATCGTTGCCACCAGCAGCGAAGTCTGTGTCAGACACGTTCATCGCGTAAAGAACTGGTTTTGCAGTCAACAAGTGGAACTCTTTCAAGATCGGAGTTTCGAACTCATCCAAATTTACGGAACGAGCCGGAAGACCTTTACCCAAAGCCTCTTGAACTTTTTTGGCAACTTCCACTTCCATTTTCAATTTTTTGTCAGTGGAGTTCTTCGCTTGTTTTTCGATACGTTGAAGACGTTTTTCAACTGAATCAAGGTCAGCAAGCAAAAGCTCTGTATTGATGATTTCGATGTCACGAATTGGATCAACAGAACCCGCAACGTGCACGATATTTGGATCGTCAAAGCAACGAACCACGTGAACGATCGCGTCTGTTTGACGGATGTGAGAAAGGAATTGGTTGCCCAAGCCTTCACCTTGCGAAGCACCTTTTACGATACCCGCGATATCCACGAATTCCATTGTCGTTGGAATAACTTTTTGTGGTTTGATGAAACCAGTGATTTTATCCATACGAGGATCTGGAACTGTTACGACACCTACGTTTGGATCGATAGTACAGAAAGGATAGTTCGCAGCCTCTGCCTTAGCAGAAGTCAACGCGTTGAAAAGCGTACTTTTACCTACGTTTGGAAGACCTACGATACCTACTTGCAAAGCCATTCGAAAACCCTTTCGAAAAATACTACTCTAACACAGTTTAAACAGCGGCGACTCTATCCTAAGTATTGAATTTTGTCGAAGCTTTTTGAATTCCATCAAGGATGATGGCTTCTAGCGCATCACAACCTTTGTTGAGAAATTCAGGAAGTTTGTCGCTTTCTTCCTTCGTGAATTTCCCTAGAACGTAATCAGCGACAGGATAGTTTGGATTGTCAGGGCGACCCACACCCAACTTCAGGCGGGCATAGTCAGCACTTCCCAGCAAACCTGAGATACTTCTGATTCCGTTATGACCGCCGTGCCCACGGTTTTTATGAATTTTCATTTGATTGAAGGGCTGATCGATATCGTCGTGAATCACAATCATGTGGTCCATCGGGATTTTGTAAAAACCCATGATGGCCGTGACCGACTCGCCCGAAAGATTCATGTACGTTTGAGGTTTGCAGAATAGAAGCTTATGGCCTTTCCATTCAACTTCAGCGATTTCAGCTTTAAATTTGTTTTGTTGGCGGGGGTTGCCAACACCTTGAAGGAAGTAATCCACGGCCATGAAGCCGATGTTGTGACGAGTGAATTTATATTCGTTTCCAGGATTGCCTAAGCCGACGATCAACCACATAGATGACTCCACCAAAACAAATGAGAGAGCTTAAAATAAAAAAAGGCAGCTCTTATAAGGAGCTGCCTTTCGAAATACTTTACTAAAAGAAGAATTACTTCTTAGCAGCTGGAGCTTTTGCAGCAGCAGGTGCAGCAGCAGCTGGAGCCGCAGCAGCAGGAGCTGGAGTAGCAGCAACTTCTTCTTCTTGAGCAGATACAACCGCGATTGTAAGGTCTGCAGAAGACATGATTTTGCCTGAACCAGAAAGTTTCAAATCAGACGCGTGAAGAGCATCGCCCAACGCCAAGTTAGAGATGTCTGCAGCGATGAATTCTGGGATCTCAGTTGGAAGAACTTCGATCTCAACTTGACGGTTAACTACGTTCAACAAACCGCCTTCAGAAAGACCGATTGGTTTACCTTCAAGTTTAACTTCAACCCAAACGCGAACTGCTTTTTTAAGATCCAAAGCGTAGAAATCTACGTGCACTGGACGGCGAGTAAGAGGGTGAACGTCTACTTGTTTAACAAGAACAACGATACCGTTTGCGTTTTTGTCACCAGATTTCAAGTTGAAAAGAGCATTTTCGTAAGCGCGAGTGTTGAACTTAACGATCTCTTTTTCACCAACTGTTACGTTGATTGGAGCAACTGCACCGTAGATTACTGCAGGAACTTGACGGTTCGAGCGAAGAGTACGGCTGTTGTGTTTACCAGTTTCACGAGCTTCAACTGTTAGGTCGATTCTGTTTTTCATATTTTTTCCTTCTAGTCCAATAGAGGGTGTTAGTAATTACTCCCTTTCGGGGAGTGCTATTTAATCAAACAAAGAACTTACGGAGTCATTTCCGTGGATACGTCTCATCGCCTCAGCCAAAACTGGGGCTACGGATACCACTTCGATTTTTCCGCAATTTTTCGCAGCTTCCGATAACGGGATCGTGTCAGTTACCCACACTTTTTCAATGCGGCTTTCTTTCAAACGACTGATCGCAGGACCTGACAAAACAGGGTGCGTTGCAACGGCGAACACACGTTTTGCCCCATTTCGGTAAAGACTGTCAACAGCTTGTGTAAGAGTCCCAGCCGTATCAATCATATCGTCGACGATAACTGCTGTTTTTCCAGTCACATCGCCGATTAAGTGCAACGCTTTAGCCTCATTTGGGCCAGAACGGCGTTTATCGATGATCGCCATAGAGCTCTCAATGCGTTTAGCGAAGGCACGGGTTCTTTCCACGCCACCAGCATCTGGACTCACTGCGACAAACTCGCTGCCTTGACCGTAAGCCTCACGCCAAGCGCGAGCTAAAGTCGGAATCGCGAACAAGTGGTCCACCGGAACATTGAAGAAACCTTGGATTTGGGCCGCATGCAGGTCCACGCAGACCACACGGTTCGCACCTGCCGTAGTCAGCAAGTCCGCCATCAATTTCGCAGAAATCGGAGCACGAGGTGCTACTTTGCGATCCTGACGGGCATAACCGTAGTATGGAATGACAGCCGTGATTGAAGCTGCAGAAGCTCTTCTTAGAGCATCGAGCATCACGAACAGCTCCATGTAGTTTTGGTTCACAGGAGGACAAGTACTTTGCACGACAAAGACATGCTGTCCGCGAACACTTTCATGAATTTCAACTTGAATTTCCCCATCGGCGAAACTGCTTACTTCGCAGTATCCAAGCTCGACACCGGCTGCTTCAGCAACCTTTTTGGCAAGAGCGGGGTTGGCATTGGCTGTAAAGATCTTTAGGCCCTTCATCACTCGTAGTCTCCAGAGTAGGTAAGTGCGTTTGAAGGAAAGTAGCAAAGGCCCCCAAAAGAGTAAAGTTCGTAAACGAAAAAAAGAGGCCGTCTCGAGAGAGAAAGCCCCTTTTTCGGGCAGGGTGGGTCATTTTTTCATTTATCTTCCACCTACGGGTCGTAAAGGGCGGCATTACCAGGGACTTTTTGAAATCCCGGGGGCGATCTTGACCCTTTTTTAGGCCGAGCCTATCACTGGCACTCCTGTTAATTCCTTAAGGAGAAGTGAAGTGACATTAAGCACTGTATCCGCTTTTTTGTGTGCCGCGATTTTGAGTTTTCAGGCACTGGCTTCCGCCGAAACTTTGACGATCTATTCCACGCACAAACAACGTAGCGTCCAAAATTTATTGAACAAGTTTTTAGCTGAAAACAAAGGTGTCGAGATCGCGTATTTCAGTGATGTGAACTGGGAACTTGTGAAAAAGTTGGAAGCCGAAAAAGCGACATCCAAAGGCGATATTTATTTTACGAAAGACCTTGTTTACTTGAATGAAACAGCCGCGAAAGATTTGTTGATCCCGTTCACAAGTGCAGAGGTCGCAAAGAACATTCCGGCCTATATGATCGACAAAAACAATTTATGGACTGGCTTAGGTCTTCGCGCGCGCACGATGGTTTACAATCCGTCGTCTTTGAACCCCGCAGAGCTTTCAACTTACGAAGATTTAGGTGACAGCAAATGGACCGCACGCATGTGTCTGCGTACGTCGTTAAGTTCCTACAGCGTTGCTTATGTGGCTTCGATGATTATGCACTTGGGCTACGACCGAGCTTTGCAAGCTGTCAAAGGTTGGGTTGCAAACACGGTGATTGATCCAACGATTGGTGACGAGCTTTTACTTGCGAATATTGATGCCGGAGTTTGCGAAGTGGGTGTGATGAACACGCACTATCTGGCGGAACAACAAATGAAAAAAACAATCAATGCGAAACCCTTCTTCGCCGATCAGGCGACAACAGGTGCACATATGAATGGCTCGGGAATCGGTATTTTGAAGACAACGCAAAATAAAGCGTTAGCTACAAAGTTCATTGAATTCATGACTCGCAAAGATGTGCAAGAGCAGTGGGGCCGTGAACAAATGGAATACCCAGCGAATGTCGAAGCGGAAATTCCAGCGTCGTTAGCGGCCTTTGGAAATTTCAAAAAAGATGAAACTCCATGGAGTGATTTTGCTCCTTACCTGGAGCAGGCTCGCCAGCTTTTCAAAGATGCTGATTATCAATAGCACAAAATAAAAAAGGCCTCCTTACGAGGCCTTTTTTATTTAACTGAATCAAGTTTCAATACTACTGAGCCTTGAAAAGTTCTTTCGCGGGACGAATATAGTTTTTGCCATCATCGTCATCACGAACCAGGATTTTATCATTCACGTAAACCGCAAGCACTGTTCCTGCGTAATAAGCGCCACGTTGGTAAGGCCCCGATAAAACGCGTGCACCTTTGCAAATACCTTTGCTGGCTTCGCACTTAATTTCGCGGAACATGTTGTTTGCTTGGCGAGGGTAAAGCTTGTTGTCGTCCTGATCACGAACATAAATCAAACCGTTTGAGTAAATACCTTCAATGCGACCTTGATAGTATTTGTTCTCCTGGAATGGACCTGAAAGAACGCTTGTTCCAATGCACAAGTCAGATTTTGCATCACAGCGAACAGACTTCAAAACCAAACGTGCTTCACGGTAATAAAGTTTACCGTCATCTTGATCGCGAACCGCAATCAAACCATTCGAATACATCGCTTCGATTTGACCGTTGTAGTAAGCATTATTTTGGAAGGGGCCTGACAATACTTTGTCGCCAACACAGTGGCCGCTGTTGTTGCAACGAGCTAATGGGGTAATAACCACATCAGATTTGCGCAGGTAAGTTTTGTTGTCATCATTGTCACGAACCGCGATCAATCCATTTGTATAAACCGCCGTCACTTCGCCGTTGTAGTACGCATTGTTTTGGAATGGACCCGACAAAACCTTCTGACCAATGCATACCAAACCAGTATTGTTGCAATTGATTTTTTTGTTCACAGCAGTCATGTCGCGAACATAGTTTTTGCCGTCGTCGTTATCACGCACATTCACTTTGCCATTCGCAAATATTTCTAAAACGGTGCCGTAATAATATTGATTATTTTGGAACGGACCCGAGATCACTTCGTCACCACGACGAAGAACCGTATCCACTGGTGGAGGAAGTGGAGCTGGCAAAACAGAATCTGTTAATACCAACTTCGGCACTTCCCGATCTGCAACTGCATTCACAGTCAGATCGGCTTCTCCACCATAGGACTCCGCCAAAATTTCGATTTTTGCGATTCGATCACTCTGATTCAATTGCGAAGAAACCACCGTGCCCGCTGCAAAGGAACGTTCATACGACGTCAGAGATTGGAGTGCGATCGCTTGGCCATTATCGTTGAAGGCCGTCACTTTATAGACTTTTAATGAGCTCTTAGAAATTGCTAGTTCCAAGCGTTTTAATGACAACGCTTGCTTCAAAGAAATCTTGAGCAATGTACCGCCAGATTTTCTTGGTACCTCTTTAACTAAGAGAGTTCCCGCGAACTCACTGCGCTCGACTGAAGGCGTTTGAGGTGCAACTGTCGGAGTTGCTGGCGTTGTAGTTACTTGTGTGTCCTGCGAATCAAAGCCTGGCAGATCAACAAGGTTTTCAGCCGCGTGCGCTGCATGTTGAACGACCGCCATCGTCGCAAGGAAGCCTGCGAAAAAACGTTTCATGGTAAGCTCCTTAAATTTTGAACAGGAGCTACCAATACAATCTTTATGCCGAACGATTTGGACTGTGAGGAATGCTTAAAATTCTTTAGAAGTGTGAGCGCGTGTTAGATCCTTAGACAGCGCGACGGCCTTGGGTAAAAAAAAGGCCCTCGAGTGAGGGCCTTGATCGAATCTTTATTGAGTTGTGCGCCACTTATCCAAGAAGGCTTTAATGGCTTGTGCACGGTGCGAGAACTGCGTTTTAAAGCCATCACCAAGCTCTGCCAAGGTTTGTGTCTGGCCATCCGGAATAAACACAGGATCATAGCCGAAGCCATGCAGACCCGAAGGCTTGGTCGCAATTTTTCCTTTCATCTCGCCAGTGAAAACCCATTCTTCGCCTGTTGGAGTGTACACGACAGTTGTCGCAACAAACTTCGCATTGCGGTTGTTCATCGGTTTTAAAGTCATCATCTTCAAAAGCTTTGCGACGTTTTCGCTGTCAGAGGCTTTTGGACCTGCGTAGCGGGCTGAGTGAATACCTGGAAGACCATTCAAGCCTTCCACTTCAAGACCCGCATCTTCACCAAGAACCCACACGTTATTTTTAACGGCTCTTAAAGTTTTGGCTTTAATGCGTGCATTATCCAAAAACGTTTTGCCGTCTTCTGGGCGGGGAGTGAAAGAAGGGATTTCACCTTGATGATGTACTTGCAAATCAGCGATCTCGTTCAAAAGTAATTTGAACTCGGTCAATTTGCCTTTATTTCCAGTCGCAATCCACAGTTCCATCGAAGACTCCTATTTGCCGGCGATCTTGTAGATTTCGCCCATCACTGCTGCTTGATGAATGAATAATTCACGGCAACCTTTATCAGCGACTTCCATCATTTTGAACAATTGATCGCGTGTGAATGGCGTGTGTTCCGCTGTGCCTTGCACTTCAACGAAGGCACCTTTATCGGTCATGACGAAATTCATGTCAGTACCGATCGCTGAATCTTCATCGTAGTTCAAATCAAGGAAGATGTTGCCTTCATGAAGGCCCACGCTGATCGCAGAAACGTAATTAATCAAAGGCATTGCTTTGATTTCGCTAAGTGCATGCAATTTTTTAACAGCCAAAGCCAATGCCACGAAGCCACCTGTTACGGAAGCAGTGCGTGTGCCACCGTCAGCGTTGATCACGTCACAGTCGATGATGATTTGTTTTTCGCCCAAAGCTTTCAAATCAACAGCCGCGCGAAGTGAACGACCTATTAAGCGAGAGATCTCTTGCGTGCGACCGCTGTTCATTGATTTTTCGCGTTTGTTACGTGTATGAGTCGAGCGGGGAAGCATGCCGTATTCAGCAGTGACCCAGCCAGAACCTGTGCCTAGCAACCATTGTGGTGCTTTCGGTTCATAAGTTGCCGTACAAAGAACTTTAGTTTTACCAAATTCAACGAGTGCAGAACCTTCTGCGTATTCAGAAACATTCGGTGTGATTTTAACGTTGCGTAGTTGATCGAAAAGACGGCCGTCAGCGCGCATGAAGAGCTCCTCGTAAGTGAGCCCTCAATTTAAAGTCTTGGCCTCTGTGTTGTCTACTTTTTCTTTGTAACTAAGAAGTGCTCTGTAGATTTTCTGAGCAAGATCGGTTTGATATTCTGAACTTGAAAGTTTTTTTGCTTCGCGTGGATTTGTTAGAAAACCGACTTCGATCAATACAGCGGGCATAGAAGTCTTCGAGATCACGTAAAATGGAGCCTGCTTGATTGTCGCTTGCGCAGCACTCGCATCATTTTCCCATGTACTTGTTAATGTCTGTGTTAGACGCAAACTCGACATCATGCGGTTTTGACGACGCAAGTCTTCAACAATCGCTGTCACGTCACCCTTTTTCGATAATTCATCACCTTCATGACTTTCTTTTATCGAATTTAGAACAGCCTGATTTTCCTGGCTTGCTAAGAACAAACTTTCCTCATCGGGAGGAAGATTATTTTGAAAGAAAAATTCAACGCCTTTTGCGCGTTGATCAGAAGCAGCGTTGGCGTGAATGCTCACAAATAAATCAGCCTTTGAAGTTTCCGCGAATTTCACACGATCGGGCAGGCCCAAGTTGCGATCTGCATTGCGAGTCATCGATACTTGAAAGTTTTGATCCTTTTCAAGTAGTCCTTTGACCTTATTAGCGACCTTCAGAACAAGATCTGCCTCTTTAATATTGCTGTGGACCGCACCCGTATCAGTGCCGCCGTGGCCGGCATCTAACACAATATGAAAGGCCGAAGCAGGGATTGCTGCCGCGATAAGAGTCGCAGAAATAAAGGCCGTTTTAGCACGCAGGAATTTCATTTCAATCAGAATAAGAGCGCCAAGTCGTTGCCGTCGAGTCCAGCATCAGAGGCCCGGTCTTGGGTCTGGAAGTTAACGATCTGTTAAATAGCGCCAAACCTGTCGTGTGAAAGAACAGATAAAAGCCGACTATTTAGTCGCCCTTAAAATATAACCACAAGGAGTTTTAAAATGAAAAGAGCAATGTTAATCGTCGCATCATCTTTATTGGCACTTTCGGCACGAGCGGAAGAAGCATGTACAAAAGAACAAGCGAAAGAAGCAGTAGAAAAGATCTGTAAAGATGTTGAGGCTGACGCAGATAAAGCTCTTGAGACAGTGCAAACATATCGTTTTTGCGGTTCAAATTATGTGTGGGTGCAAGACGCCAACGTCAATATGGTGAAACATCCGATCAAGCCTAAATTAAATGGCACATCACTCAAAGAAAACAAAGATGATAACGGCAAGTTGTTATTCGTGGAATTCGATAAATCAGCAAAAGCCAATAAAGATGGCGGTTGGGTTGACTATGTTTGGCCAAAACCTGGCGCAGAAAAAGCAACGGACAAAATTTCATTCGTAAAGAAGTGCGGTGGTCCTAAAGGTTGGATCGTTGGTTCTGGCGTTTGGAAATAATCTTTCGTTTCAGTCAAAGATAAAATTGAATTTGTACATTCTTGGGAGCAACTGTGAAGCTGGGATTTAGAGCAAAGCTATTGGGTGTCATTGCATCGTCAATTGGTGTCACTGCGATCTTACTAATCATCATTGGTTCGTTGAGCGCGCGTAACGGTCTAAGAGCGGAAGTCGAAGGTCAGCTTCGCAGCCAAGGGAATACAATTAAAACGAACGTAACGGAGCATGCAAAACGCTTGCGCAACTATGCAGCGCAGGTGAGTGACAGTCGTTTGATCGAAGGAATGTTCATAGCTTATGAAGGAGCGTTGTATGGTTCGGGGCTCGTGCCGGGAAAAGATTTAGAAGCATTCACGCCGTCTTTTCAAAATTTGAATAAAAGTTTTTTAGCGCGCGTTCAGACGATGGCAGAAGACTTTGCTTTTGACGATATCATTTTAGCCTCCACAAACGGCCAAGTCGTCTTTGCGATTGCAAAAGATAAAGATGTAAATGTTTATCTCGGAAAGAATCTGATTAGTGGGGTCTTCAAAGAAACTAAACTGGGCGAATGTTATCGCAAAGCCAAAGAATCCAAAGAGCGCGCACTGATTTTTTCTGGCACAAGTATCAATAGCATATCCGGTCAGATGGAATCTTTTCTGTGTCAGGGAAAAGCAGCTGAGTTTGACTATGCTTCTGACGGAATTAAAAAAGGTGATGTATTAGGAGTTGTCATCTCGCGCATTAGTATGGGCGTCTTTACTGAAATGGCCTCATGGCGATTTGGTGAGGGCGATACAGGCGTATCGTATATCGTGGGGCCTGATTACTTCTTACGTACGAACTATATAAATAAAAACAACAATGTCACTGGTGTTGAGTCTTTAAAAGACAAGCGTGAATTTAAAACGACTTCGATCGAAGACGCTTTAAAGGGTAAAGAGGGAATGGAGACGACAAAAAATCCTTTTGCTAAAGACGTTATGTCTTTCTACGTTCCCATCGAGTTTTTTGGTCACAGTTGGGCTTTGATTGTCGAAAAGGAAACTGATGAAATTTATTCCTCTGTCCATGCGATGATTTATAAACTTGCAGGCGTTGGAGCTTTAATTTTTCTCGCTGTTTTAGGTATTAGCTATTTATACCTAGATCACAACGTGAAATCTCTGGTGCGTATTGGTGAGCAGATGGATGAAAGTTGCGTGCGTATTTCCCAAAATGGGGGACAGCTTAAACAATCTTCTGAAGAAATGTCAGAGGGGGCGACAATGGGCGCGGCTTCACTTGAACAAACTGTATCTTCGTTAACAGAGGTTTCATCTATGGTGGATAATAATTCACAAAATGCCAACGAGGCATATAAATTATCCGTCAGTAATTTAGAGTCGGCAAAAGCAGGTTCAGAGAAGATTTCGCGTCTTATTGAATCGATGCGGGCCGTTGCAGAAAAGTCGGAACGGATTGAGCAAATTTCCGCGGTTATTGAAGACATCGCATTTCAAACGAACTTACTAGCCTTGAATGCCTCTGTCGAAGCAGCAAGAGCGGGAGAGCAAGGTAAAGGCTTTGCGGTGGTTGCGGATGCCGTTCGTAATCTTGCGCAAAAGAGTTCACAGTCCGCTAAAGAGATTTCGGATCTGATTCAAAGCACCGTCGAAATAGCAGTCGCCGGGCGTTCTGAAGCGGATGAAAGCGGCTTGGTCTTACAAAGAATTGTGGATGCAATCGAAAAGGCCAGCAAAATTAACCAAAGTATTGCCGAAGCTTCTCGAGAGCAAGCAACGGGTGTACGAGAAATTTCGACCACAATGAATAACATTGATCAAATCACTCAAAAAAATGCCGCACTAGCTTCATCTCTTAAAGACAGCTCAGATAATCTTTCTTTAGAATCAGAGGTTCTAAAGGAAGTGTTTTCGCGCTTGCATCTTATTTTGAAGGGTTCATGAGTTCGAAATAGGCAGGGAGTATAACGTAATATTTCGCTGAAGAAACCTCGGGATCTCATTCTGAGACGGCGTACAATAAATAATCGAGTCTGGGTTCTTTCCGCGCTTTCCTAAGTCGAGTCCAAAACTACATCATAGTGAATCGAATCGGCGTCCTGGGTGGGGCGCCAATTGGCGTTTTCCGTCAAATTCCTCGACAGAGGTTTTGCTACGAGAATGAGTTTATCCAGATCTGACGAACTCTTGGTCTTGGCACCTCCGTTGCTCTATAGGAAAGTACCCCCCCATGGCGGCCAGGACCCTCCCCCCCAATCCTGGTCGTCTTTTTTTTTGCCTAAATTGCATATATCCTATTGTTCGTTAACATCGATAGGAGACTTTCATGCAGATCAAACCACTTAGTATTCTTCTTTTAGCAGCGCTCGCAACAACTGGCGTTTCTCAAAGAGTTATGGCTCAAGCTGATTCAAAACAAATTGAAGCAGAAGAAGCTACAGCAGACGCAGAAGGCGCAAAGGCCGAAGCAGCAGAAGCTAAACGTAGATCTGAGGAAGATCGTAAGCGTCGCGATAAAGCACGCTCTGAAGCGCAATCCGCGATTAATAAAGCGCGCAGCATGGAAAATGATGCGAAGAAAGAACAAGCGGATGCCGAGCGCGAATCTGCAAAATTAAAAGCCGAAACATCAGAACACGACCGTGAACAGAAAAATGCTGAAAAAGAGCAAGCTGCGGCAACTGCTCGTATTAAAGCGGCTCAAGAAAAAACTCAAAAAGCCACGCAAGTTCGTGATGAAGCTTTAGCCCGCAGAAAAGCAGCGGAAAAGAAAGAAGACGAATTGAAATCTCAAGCGAAAGATCTTGAGAAACAAGCGGCCTCTGCGACTGAAGCTGGTGAAAAAGCGATGAAAGAAGCAGAAGACGCGAAACTTGTTGCGCAACGAGCGGAACAAAATCTTGCGAAGATGAAGCTTCTGACGCAAAAAGCAGTGGCTGAATCAAAAGCCCGCGATGCCAAAGCGAAACAAGAAATCGCTCGTGCAGAATCCGATAAGTCAAAAGCAGAAGCTGAAACAGCGAAGTTAAAAGCTCAAGGCGAGCAGGCTGCTGCGGCGACTGAAAAAATCGAAGCGGAAATGAAGGCGGCTTTATCGGCCTCAAAAGATGCCGTCAAACA
Organism: Bdellovibrio sp. NC01; assembly: GCF_006874625.1. Taxonomy (NCBI): domain Bacteria; kingdom Pseudomonadati; phylum Bdellovibrionota; class Bdellovibrionia; order Bdellovibrionales; family Pseudobdellovibrionaceae; genus Bdellovibrio; species Bdellovibrio sp. NC01. Next base: position 2,774,570 of record NZ_CP030034.1, on the reverse strand, counting down.
ATCTGAAGAAGAACGCAAAAAAGTTTCTGAAATCAAATCTGCTGAAGAAAAAGCGCGTAACTCGGCTGCAAAAGCAAAACAAGAGTTGGCGAAAAACCAAGCGGACTTGAAAAAAGAGCAAGCGACAGCACAACTTGAAATCGCAAGATCTAAAAAAGCAATCGCCGAACTTGAAGCTGATGCTGCAAGATCTGAAGCGGAACTAAAACGCCTGCAATCAGAAGCGGAAAAAGCGAAGGCCGAGCGCGAAAAATTGGAAAAACAATTAGACCAGGCTAAAAACAATGCTGACGAAGCGAAGATCAAAATGGAAACCGTGAAAGCGGATGCGGAAGCAGAAATGCACCGTCTTGAAGCCGCAAAAATCAAAGCGGAAGGCAAAATAGCAACAGCGGTTCCAGCGACTGATGAAAAGCCAGCGAAGAAGAAAAAGAAATAAAGCGAGTTTTAATTTTTTGACCTGTTGATTTGAATTCTTAATAAGCCCTCTGGAAACAGGGGGCTTTTATTTTGTAAGGACAATGGCTTTACTGCGCTTTGAGTCCAGCTTGAATTTTTGCTTCGATTTGCGCGCGCTCAGAGGCTGTTGGCTGTTCGCCCCACTTAGCGACGAAGTCTTTAATGGCACCATCTACGGCAGCCTGATAAATCTCACTCTTCACGTCACCCGAAGCGATTTTATCTAGTGCCTGACGTGATTCCTGAAGCTGGGACATCGTGCTGTCGACCTGCTTGTTGATCATATCGTGATAATTTTCCCAACCCGTATGTACCATGAACGTGAACATGATCACTGCGGCAATGGGACGATAAACTTTTTTAAACGTATTGTAGGCATCAATGGACGACTGCTTCTTTAAGGCGACACGTGCTTCTTCCGCATGGGCTTTGTAGCCATCACGAATGATTTTATACATCAGTTCTGGGGGGACTTCCATATCGCGCATCGCAGGCAGAATCAGTGGCAATCCAGTTAATTGGCCAATTCGTCCATTTTGGAAGGTCCAAATTTTATCAAGCATTCGTTGCATCAGTTTTGTGTTTCGTACGTTGGCGACGTCGCCCCAAGTGCCTCGCAAGCCGTCGTTTAATAATTTTTCTTGAATAATTTTGACGGTGCTATCTTCTAAGCGTTCGTCTTTTGATTTTTTAAATAACAGAGTGACGTTGTCTTTTGAGCCGAACATCACAGTTCCAAGCTCTGCGACATAACGATCAATCGCATTTTCAGAGGGGAATTTTTCAATTTCCACTGAGTTTAGGATTTTGCGCAGTTTACGTTTGCGCAACCAAGAAAAATCACTTGTCAGCTCTTCTAGCGAGCGACCTTTAAGCAGGAATTGATTGTGATCTTTATCGATTTGGGTGATGACTTCCATGACCGTAGGAACAAAAACAGATTCGCATCTCAATGCTTCCGCCTTCGCGGCATTGATGCCGCAAAGGACGAAAAGAATGAAGCTTAAGATGCAAACCTTGAAACTCACAGAATTACTCCAATGCTGCTGCAGCTATACGAAGTGATTGGCGAGTTTTAGTAATCTCTGTCAATACTTGCTCTGCTTGTGAATCAGACATGCCCGTGATGATGCGACCTAGGTTGCCTGCGCCCATAACGAGTGTGCCGATGTTCGTAAGTTTAGCGCTGTCTCTTGATACCAAGCCCATTGTTGTCAAAGCCATGCCTGTTGCTTCAGCGATATTTGCCATAAGTTTATGCTTAGAGCGTGCGCTTTCATCTTTTCTATAGCTGATAAGAGACTTTTGAACTTCAGACAATGAAGCATTTAATTGTGAAAGCAAAGCCGCAGAGGCCTTATCTGTCGTAAGGGCCATTGTGTCGGCGATGTCTTTTTGAGCTTTTGCTAAATCGGCTTCGATACTTTCCGTATTAGCGTCTGCTTTCAAATAAGCGCTGACACCGCTCATACCCAAAGAGCCAGCTGTCGCCGCCAAAGAACCCAACGAGCCAATGATAACGCCGACCATGCCGCCGCCATCACCAGTGCTGCCAAGCGTACCAAGCATTGTCAGAGCCGAGAAGCCCAAGCCGATACCTGCGCCCACGATTGCTGCGCCATTTGAAAGGCCGCCTTTTTCACGTGTTTGAATGGCTGTGGCTGTTTCTTCTAAGGATTTATCTAAAAGTAAGATCTGTGTTCTTACCGCAGAGAGTTGCTTCTGTGCGACCGCGATTTGTTTATCGCCGATACCGTCTACACGCGATGTCTCAGCATGAGACACTGTTGCCTGAACGACCATCATGCCTGCGATGGCAAGGCTTGCTACTTTCATCTTTTTCATTTTTCTCTCTCCTTTTTGGCCAATGATTTTTGGCGTTAGAGGAAAGCAAATTCAAAAGACGTTCCTGGTATTAACAAATATAAGAGTTTATACGGATTACAAAGGACTCATGTGACAAAAGCCGCTGACATTTCTGTGCGGCTGTCTAGAATTTCATTAAGGTTCTTGCCACCAGAGCACGAACTTCTTCCGGCTTCGGCGGGAGCATACGTGACTGCTCTAGGTACACGTAAACCACTTCGTGGAAAAGCAACACAGCTTGCTGTTGTTCACCCATAAAGTCGAAATACATCGGCATTGTGCAGATGTGATAGGCCTGTGTGCTGGGATCATAGAAATTAACAGCCATCAAAGCAGTTAACAGAGATTGCTCGCGCAATTGCTCCCAAATCTGAGTGTACGTGTAGTGCATTTGTGGTTGGTTCAATTCATCAAAATTGCACGAATCAATTTTAAAGAAATTCGCCATCGCAATGGCTTCTGCTTTCGTGATTTCGGCAGGTGCTAACGGCAAACGACGAACATAATCCAAAACTTTATAAGCAACACCTTCGCTGCTTGAGTAGTTGAAAATCAACTCGGGGTTTTGTGATGTTAACTCAAACACATCATAAGCAAGCCACTGACCTTGCGAGTAAACGCCGATGCCACCGTTGCCACGAATGAAGATCGCGTGACTGATTGAGGAAAACAAAAGTGCTGCGCTTAAAATTAAGAATTTCATATTAAGTGGCCCACGGAAAGATTTGAACGTTGATTTCATAAACTTCCTTTTTGTCGCCGCTTTCAAGGAACATCGCGGTCTTTTCAATAAATTTCATCGCACGTTTTTTAACGATCGCTAATTTTTTTGGATCAATACATACGCTGACTGAACTGACTTCGCGCTTTTCCATTGGCACTTTATCGATATTGTCGATAATTCTTTGCAGTGATGTTTTATGCGAATTGCGAAGGGCTTCGGAAGGGGCGTCCATAGCAGCAACGATGTGTTCATGATGAATTACGATTTTGTCGTCGACGATCTCAACCAAGCCGATGCTTTGCAAGTTGTGCATAAGTGTTTTAGCTTTGGCTTGTGTGACGTGAAGTTTTTCAGCAATCCACGCCATATCCAAATTGAAATCAGTCGCCGTCGTTAGGGCCAACAACGCAAAGTGGGCAGGATCTGAAACGATACTAAATTTTTCATCTGGCAACGAATGCAATTTGGCTTTCGCATTTTTAGCGATCACTTCGAATTGCGCCATTTGTTCTGGCGGCAAATTTAAGTTTGCAACGATCTTGTTCGCGGTCTTCAGCGAGCAGATACGACGGCCTGACAAATAATCATTTAATTGTCCAATCGAAATCCCACAATGCTGTGCAAACGCACGCTTTGAATAGCGAGAATTACGGCTTTGACGAGCTTCCAGAATGCCTTTTAAAAATCGCGGAAATTTTGTTTTCATGGCCCAACCTTAGAGCGGCGAACACTAATAAATCTCGCGTCCCGGTGCAAGACAAGTTGTCTCTAACAGACTCGCAAGGTGAGCGCGTTCAATTTGCGCTCGTTTATAGGTTGGAAACTTGAAAAATCTTCATCCCGCTAAAGCATCTACTTTAGCGGGAAAGCGGCTAGGGGAGCCTATTTGGCGGCGATGTCAGAACAGAACGGGACGTTGTAAGAAGTGGTGCCCAGCTTGATTGCGACTTCGGTTTTTTGCAGGTCTTCTTTTGAGAAGCTTAAAGTACTTGAAACTTCCGTGGCAGCAAGTTGCGGATTCGGTCGGCCAGCTGAATCAAGACTCAGCTGAACACCCCATTCCGAGTATTTAATTTTCATCATCTCTTCTTGCATCTTCATCATGTTTTCACGGGACGCGGTGATGCACTTAGGTTTGAAACCCACTTTGGCGATCTTGGCTTTGTCGTCACCGTTATAAGGAATATCTTGTTGGTCAGCTTGCCACTTTAAGAAATTCTTCGTTTGTTCGTGGATGTTGCGGTATTGCTCGCCTACGGCTTTTGTGAAATTCATCATCAACGGATGAACGGCATCACGCACAAGTTCACCGGAAGCATTACGAATCGCTGCGCGGTCTTTGCTGGAATGACATTCTGTATTTTGATTTTTCAAACCTAATTCTGGGATATTCAAGCACGCCAAGTTCGAAGCAAATGCTACGTCAAAGCGATCCACATTCACCGGCATATCGGCCGGCAGACCTTTAGAGTTGATCAACGCTTTCACGTCACCTTGAGCAGAAAAGATCGGTGAGCCCGAATTACCAGAAACGATATCGCACGGAACCAGACTGATGACAGAACTTTGTTCTGATTTAAACAAAGGATTCAACATGGATTTTTGAGCCGCCGCACATGTGACTTTACGAAGTAATCCGATGTCTTCATGTGGATCGACTTTAAAGATCGTAAGCATTTCGTTGTTCGCAACTCCGGAAGTGTTGATCGCAACGGGTTTGCGAGAGGCCTTGTGAGTTAATTTTAAAAACGCATAATCCGGCGTAAGTGGCGTGTCCTTTAATTGCGAAGAGACCGAAAGGACTTGATCGCAATCAGCGTATTCAATTTTATTTTTAGTATTTTCAGGGAAGGTAAAGCTGATACGGCCTTTGCACGAAGAGCCTTCTTTACGAAGTTTTTGTGGTAGGCAGTGAAGGTTGGTTGCCATCACATCTTCACGAACGAGCACGGCTGTGCAGACGTTCGATTCGTCATTTAACAAACCAGCAACTGCTTGATTACAGTCGTCTGGGTTTTCACAAATCACATTATAGCGATCAGCTTCTTTTTGGGGTTTTGTTTTACTCCAGCCTGAGTGACAAAGTGCGAAGGCTGAACAGAAAATAAGGACGGCAGTAATCTGTTGTTTTGTCATGAACCACAGTATCGCTGCGATTCGACATGACTGAAAGACTTCTGGACGTCCTATTTTTTACGCAAAATTAATATGTAATCCCGCCCAAACTTTTCATAGTTTGTTTGCTAGCCTTGAGCCCCGCGGTAGTACACAGTTTGCGTCGGATATGCGAACTCTACTTTCATATCATTAGCGATTTTGATGATCTCTAGGAAAATGCGCTGCTGATGTTCAAGCTCTTCAGGACCTGTATACACTTTCAAATGGAAGTTCACTAAAACGTCCAACGTCGAGGCATTGAAGTTATTGAAATGAACCGTCACAGTTTCAGGAATCACTTTTTGATCTTGTTTGATCAAATAACGAACGCGATCACAGAAAGCTTCAATATTTTCAGGTGTCGTTTCGTAAGCAAGCCCCAAGGACTGACGAATACGGCGAGCAGGGCGCACACCCATATTGTCGATGTTCTCTTTTGCCATCGTCGCATTTGGAATCGTGATGACAGAGTTATAAAACGTGCGAATGCGTGTTGATCGGAAACCGATTTCTTCAACCGTGCCTTCAACGTCTTTCACTTTAACCCAATCGCCAATTTTGCACGGATTGTCGACCAAGATCGTCACAGAACCAAAAAGATTTGCGGCCGTGTCTTGCGCTGCCAATGCTAATGCCAAACCGCCCAGGCCAAGACCGGCAAGAAGCGACATTACGTTCAGTCCGAAACTTTGCAGCACAATCAAAACACCCAGAACGACAACAAGAACTTTTAAGATCTTGCTTGCGAACGGCACCAATTGATCGTCCATCGTGGATTCGGTTTTTGCTGCGATATCAGCGAACACCGAACCTAGAGCATCGACCGCGTAATAGATCACGCGAATCAAGTGAATTGCTAAGAACGCTTTTAACACATGTTCATAGTAAGTTTGGAATTTGCCAGTAAGCTCAATCGCATCGCCAGCACCGAACCACAACAATCCTACGATCACCCAAGCCAGCGGGCGTTCGATTTCAGATTTAAAGAAATAAGCTGTGAAGCTTTTTGGAAATTTCTTTGCCCACGGATTGTGTTTTTTGAATTCTTTCAAAACCCACTGAATCAACGGACGAAGAGCAATACCAAGAACGATAAAGATCGCAAGGACGATCCATTTCCAGTTCGGCATGATCAACACTGTATGTTTTAACAGTGCTGCAACTTCCATAGAAAAAATATGTGACTCTTCAAAAAGAAACTTTTCCATTTAAAATAAATCCTAACCTGCGCTCAATGAGTGACCTGTATAGATCAACGCCAAGATGATAATGCCAAGAACGATACGATAATAACCAAAACCACGGAAGCCGTATTTTGTGACGATGCCCATGAAGAACTTGATTGCCACCATCGCGACGATGAACGAAACGATTGTGCCGGTTGCAAGAACCGCGATTTGATCGTGCTGGATCGTCTTATAAATTTTCAAAAGCTTGTACAAAGTGGCAGCGGCCATCGTTGGCACAGCCAAGAAGAATGAAAACTCTGCGGCTTCTTTTTTCTGAAGACCTAAAGTCAAACCACCCATGATCGTTGCTCCAGAGCGCGAGACTCCTGGGATCATCGCGATTGATTGGAACAAGCCTAATTTGACAGAGTCTTTGTATGTCAAATCACTCGTCTTGCGACCGACTGCGGTCAAGTGAGCAAAGATCTTATCGGACCAAACTAAAATCACGCCACCAAGAATCAACGACCAAGCGACAACTTGAGCGGACTCTAAAAGTTGATCAACAACATTTTTCGCTGCGAAACCGATGATCGCTGTTGGCAAGAACGCGACAAAAAGTTTTTTATAGAAATTCCAGTTCGGAAGAAATCTTCTCCAATACAAAACTAAAACTGAAAGAATCGCGCCGAATTGAATGATGACTTCAAATGCTTTTGTAAAGTCGCTTTCATTAATTCCCATGAACGAACTTGCGATGACCATATGGCCCGTTGAAGAGATGGGAAGAAATTCTGTGATGCCTTCGATGATACCAAGAATGATTGCCTGAAGATGACTCATAAGTGCCCTTGTGGGTTTACACATCGACATCAGTGTCGAAGTGAAAAAACTGACACTGCCATTCTTGAAAAGTTCGTGAGTGTGTTCAACTTTCGATGAAGGGCGTCAATTAAATAAAAGCCATTTTAAAATCTCGAGTGCAGCCAACTCATAAATTTTGAATATCCTTAATAGCACCACGGAGGGGGATCTATGAAACGGACGGTTCTGTTAAGTGCGTTACTACTGGGCTCTCAAGCATTCGCGGGCGAGTTCTTAGTAAAGTACACGAATACAAATGGGTTTCAGGCAGTTCAAAACATGGGGACTATGAAAGCAGTCGGTATGCAAGTGATGGATCACAATGCGACTGCATCTTTGATCAAAGTCGACATCGCAAAATCGAAAGAAGCACAAACGTTGGCAACCTTGTTGTCGACTCCTGGCGTGCAATATGTGGTGCCGAACTTTAAACTGAAAGCCTATTCGGCTCCAGTTGATACTGCGACCTTGAAATCGCAATGGGCGATCGCAAAGGTGCAGGCTGAAAAAGCATGGCAACGTGCTGGCAATCGAGGCAATAAAAACGTGATTGTTGCAGTCATCGATACGGGTGCTGACTACAAACACGAATCTTTAGCGCCGAACATGATTCCTGGTTACAACTTTAAAGATAACAATGCCGATCCAATGGATAAAACAAGCTATCAAAATCCAGGTCACGGGACCCACTGTTCAGGTATCGTGGGGGCGACAGGCCTCATTGATGGCGGAACGATCGGGATGGCGCCGGGTATTTCTATCATGCCTTTGCGTTTCCTGGATGAAAATGGTTCAGGCGATTTGAACGACGGTATTAAAGCCATCGACTATGCCATCGAAAAAGGTGTGCAAGTTATTTCCGCATCTTGGGGAGCCACAGTTCCTCGTGCAACGGCGCAACCATTATTGGAAGCCGTGAAGCGAGCTGACGATAAAGGGATTATTTTCGTAGCAGCGGCCGCGAATGATGGAAAAAACAATGACTCGACTGAAGTGTATCCAGCGAACAACGGTTATCCAAATTCGATCACTGTTGCAGCGTCAAACTCTTCAGATAGCAAGCCGTCTTGGTCAAATTATGGAACCGCGATGGTCCACTTGTCTTCACCAGGCGATGGCATCATCAGCACTCTTCCAAAAAACAAATACGGGGAACTTTCTGGAACGTCCATGGCAACGCCATTGGTTTCAGGTCTTGTTGCGTTCTTGAAGTCGCAAGACAGCTCTTTAACAGGAGCACAAATTCGCGCGATTTTGCAAACAACTGGAACGAAAGTTTCAATCCAAACGGCATGTAACTGCCGAGTCGATGCTTTTAATGCCGTCGATGCAGTTTTGACGAAAAAAATGATTGTTGTTCCAGCAGCAGCTTCAATTGGAGCGAAAGACACGCTGAATTTGTCTGTATTGAACGGTAAATCACCGTTTAAATACGTCAGCAGCAATACGTCGACAGCGACTGTTTCAGATGGCGGGGTTGTGACTGCCGTTGCGAATGGTAAAACGTCGATCACTGTGACGGATGCTGATGGAAAAACGGCAAGTACTTTGGACATTAACGTTGGTAAATCTGGCAGCAGCCAACCACAACCACCAGGCGGGGGCGGTGATGATCCGGCACAACCACCGGGTGATGGGTCATGTCCTATTGGTGATCCATCTCTTTGCCAAATTATCTGTCAAATTAAACCGGATCTGCCTTTCTGTAAGCAGTAGTCTGGCGAATATCTAGTTAGTAAATCTACACCGACCATAAAAAGGGGCCTCAGGATGAGGCCTTCTTTTTTATTGTCTCTTTACAACTTCATTCATATCCTAAGAGTATGAAAAGAAAACCTTGGGCGATCATCATCTTAGCTGTACTTCATATTCTTGCGCCATTCGGCAACTTAGTAATCAATGCACAACGTGCACATCACACCATTTTAGAGCACTGGAACTTTTGGATGAACTTCATGCCGAAGCCGTTGTTCTTTAGTTACGTTCTTTTGCCAGTTCTAGCGGGTATTTTTATCTACATCTGCAAACGCTGGAGCTATTGGGCGTATCTTGCGTGTTTAGCTTTGATCTTCGCTGTGAATCTTTACGGTTTTTCGACGAATCCAAATCTTGCAAACTTCATTGCTCTTGTTGTGGTGTTGGTGGCCGACTTGTTGGCGGTTGCTTACTTCGTTGTTCCCGCAGTTCGTAATGTGTATCTTGATCCACGTTTGCGTTGGTGGGAGGCTGCTCCTCGTTACGTGTTTAACAATGCGCTGACGATCAATGGTTCGAATGAAACGGGCTCAATCAAAAATATTTCTGAGGGCGGTTTGTTCGCTTTGACTTCAGGTCACCTGAAAGAGGGCGAAACTGTGAAGTTGACGTGGGCTTTTGAAGACGAATCTTTTGAAGCGCAAGGCCGTGTGGTTTATGTCACTGCGAAATCAAGCGTTGAAGGTTTCGGTGTGCAGTTTGTGCATTCACCAGATTCGCAAAAGAAGGTGAAAATGTTATGCGCGAAATTGCGCGAACGTGGTCAAATTGTTCCCGATCGTTTGCCAGGACCTGAAGATACTTTTGGTCATTGGTTAAAAAACTTATTCACGAAACGTGAAGGCCTTTTCCCGAAGAGATAATCTATGAGCTTTTATTCGCAAAATTTTACCCATCTTAAAGTTCAAGTGAAAAGTCACCAGTTATGGGTGACTTTGAATAACCCAGAACAAAGCAATGCCATCACTTACGAAATGACAGATTCATTAATCAGCGTTTTGAAATACGCTGATTTTGATCCGAATATTCGCGTGATTGTATTGTGTGGGGAAGGTAAAAACTTCTGTGCGGGTGGCGATGTCAAAGCTATGGCTGATAAGACGGGGATGTTTGAAGGCGAATCGAACGAACTGCGCATGCGCTACATTCACGGTATTCAGCAGATTCCAAAATGTATTGAAGATCTTTCGACACCAATCGTTGCGATGGTTCATGGTGCCGCCATTGGTGCGGGCTGCGATCTTGCGATGATGTGTGATTTGCGCACAGGGTGCAGCACTTCTAAATTCGGTGAAACCTTTGTAAAATTGGGACTGGTTCCAGGTGATGGCGGTTCATTCTTCCTGCAACGTGTGATTGGTTTCAGCAAAGCGATGCAAATGTCTTTAACTGGTGATCTTGTCGGCGGTGAAGAGGCTTATAGCTGGGGCTTATTGAATTATTATTTTGATGATGTGCACTTGATGCAAGAGACAGAAAAGTTGGCGGAAAAGATTGCTAACAATGCTCCAGTTGCAGTGCAGATGACGAAGAAAACGATGAAGCTTGCATATCTGAATGACCTGCATAGTGTTCTTGATATGGCGGCGGCATATCAGGGAATCACGCAAAGAACTGCGGATCACTTTGAAGCTTTGCAAGCTATGCGCAACAAAGCGATTGCAAAATTTCAGGGTAAATAAAAAAAGGAAGGCTTTAAACCTTCCTTTTTTATTTTGAATTCGCGTTAGGTCTTACTTCATTTCTTCAACTAAAGCGTGCATCAGATCTTTAACGCTTAACTCGCGAATTCTGTCTGCTGCCGTCCCTGACCACAGCGAACAATAATCCGCAACCCCAAGCTCCGTCGCTTTTTTACGAATATCTTGAGTCAAAGTATTTTGAATTGGGAAGGGAAGTGGCACTTTGCTTTTCGCTTTGAACTCACGCATGTAGTGATTCACGATGCCGCGAGCGCGACGTCCACTAAAGCCAATCGTGATGTCAGTATTTGCGGCATTTTTAGACAGCAAAGCTTCGCGGTAACATTTTGAAGTGCCAGCTTCTTGACACAGTAAGAAGGCCGTTCCCATTTGCACAGCGGAAGCGCCAAGACTTAAAGCTTCCTTGATGTCTTTGCCATCCATAATTGCACCGGAAGCAATATAGGGAATACGTAATTTTCCGCGAACAGATTCCAATAAAATCTTTAAAGGCACTTCGTAGTCTTCATTCGTCGCAAAAACACCACGATGACCACCGCCTTCGAAACCTTGCAAGACAATTGCATCGACGCCTTCTTCTTGCAAAGCAAGCGCCTCATCAAGAGTACTGCCGGTACCGATAACTAAAATGCCACGCTCTTTCATATTTTTCAGAATGTCGCGATCAAGCAAACCAAAGACAAAACTAAAAACGGCAGGCTGTTCTTTTAAAATCACTTCAATCTGTTCAGAAAAATGATTGGTCGTAACCGGCAATTCGCGAAGAATTGGAATGTCTAACTTTTTACGGACATCATTGGTGAAATCGAGCATCTCTTGACGGTGTTCGGCGGTTGGCTCTTTTGGAGTATTCGGAATAAATATATTTACCGCGAAGGGTTTCGCCGTTTGCGCTTTTATATCTTGAAGGGCTTTTTGTAAATTTGTGGGCGTCAAATAGTTGCCGCCGTAAGAACCAAGGCCGCCATGATTTGAAACTTCTGCTGTCAAAGCTACTGAACTCGGGCCACCGGCCATCGGGGCTAAGATGATCGGATGTTCAATACCTAAGAGTTTCGTCAGAGAAGTTTCCATAAGCTCACTCCATTTTTTGTGAAGTTTGTTGGTTTAGCTGTGCTTTGACCAATTCTTCCATGCGCTCTTTCATCACTACTTTGCGAAGCAGGATGCCTTCAAAACCTAGATACAAAATAAAACTGACAGTCAGACCGACACCTTTAAGCAAAGCCCAATTTGTCGTACTCCAGTCTAAGGCAGCCCAAACAGCAAGGGCAGTGTGAATCGCAAAAAACACACCGGTTCTGAATGTCACGCCGGTCATGCGGGCTTTTAAGAATTCTGGAAATTGCTGACCTTGTTGTTCAGCCAAATAGACGATCAACGGTTTTCCAAACAGAAGCGAACCCCAGCAGAACAGTGCAAACAAACCTTCCATCAAAGCGGGTTGCAATTTGAACCAGACACCTTCAGATGAAATCAACGAAATGCCACCCAGAACCAGAAGCATGCCGTTTCCGATCCATGTGATTTTTTGCACTTTTTTGTGTTTATAAAGTTCCCACGTAATTTCACCAACACCGAAAACCATACCGGCAATTAAGCCGGCTATCGTGCCGTAATACTCTTCAATCAAAGTGAAGGCGATGACCGGCAGTAAGCCCGCTACAAAAATGCTCAGGGCTTGAGTTTTCGGAGAGGCCTTGGAGTTCATCCTTCTGTGTCCTCGAAATTCACAGGCTGACCTTGCGAAGGTAGAACAACTTGATCGTTTTCCATCACAAGTTTACCGCTGACGATTGTATGTGTCGGCCAACCAGTGACTTTCATACCGTGGAACGGAGTCCAGCCGCACTTGCTTGCAATCCACGAGTTATCAATGGTTTTGTTTTTCTTTAAATCAACGATCGTGACATCGGCATCAAATCCTTCACGCAGTTGACCTTTGTTTTTAACACCAAAAACGCGGCAAGGATTCGTTGTGACTAACTCAACAAATCGGTGCAGGCTTAATTTTCCATCGTGCACATGATTTAACATGATCGGCACCAAAGTTTGTACTCCTGGTACGCCCGATGGTGAAGACGGATAAGGACGATCTTTTTCTTCACGTGTATGAGGCGCGTGATCAGAACCAATCACATCGACCGTGCCATCAAGAAGAGCTTTCCAAATACGATCCAAATGACGTTTTTCACGAATCGGTGGGTTTTGTTGCGCGTACGTGCCCAGGCGATCATAACAATCAGGAGCATACAACGTCAGATGTTGCGGCAACACTTCCACGGTCGCGATATCTTTTTGATCTTTTAAGATATCCATCTCTTCACCAGTGGAAACATGTAAAACGTGAATCTTGCGACCTGTTTTGCGCGCAATTTTTAAAAGACGTGTTGTCGAGCTGACTGCCGTTTCCACATCACGCCATACAGGGTGATTGTGAACATCTGCGGAATCAACTGCGATATGCTTTCTTTCGCGCAAGCGCATTTCGTCTTCACTGTGTACGATCACGCGACGGCGGCCGAAGCCTAAGATTTTTTCAAGGCTGGCATCGTCTTCTACTAATAGACTGCCGGTAGAGCTCCCCATGAAAATCTTTACGCCCGAACAGTGAGGCATCAATTCAAGTTTGCCGATTTCGCTGATGTTGTCGTGGCCCGCGCCAATAAAAAAAGCATAGTTGGCGTGTGCGCGATTTTTGGCTCTGTTTAATTTGTCCTGAAAAAGTTCGACCGTTGTTGTTGCCGGATTTGTGTTCGGCATTTCAAAGATCGTCGTCACTCCACCGAGGATGGCAGCGCGAGTTCCTGATTCAAGGTCCTCTTTATGAGTTAATCCGGGTTCGCGGAAGTGAACTTGGCTATCGATGACTCCGGGTAAAACGTGAAGTCCATTCGCGACGATAGTTTGTTTTGCTGACTCATTAATAGACTCTTTGATTTTGACGATGCGGCCATTCGCAATTGCGATATCGACCTGCTGTTCGATGAAGCGGGGGTTAAGGCCTTGGTCCGAGGGGTGAGGAAGTAGGCACGTTCCGCCTTTGATAATTAAGTCATAGGGTGCTTCAGCCATGGGACCTCCGGTGTCTCAGGACTCTACAATAGCTTGGGATTATTCGTAGGTCTAGCATTGACGTCATCTCGCTCATGGGCGAGAATTTGAATTGTGACAATTGAACAATTTCTCTCATTTTGGAGTCAGCACAACACGGCTATCATCGAAGGGCTTGTTGGTCTTATTATTTTCATCTCATTGTTTTTGGGATTCCGCGCCTTTTTCGGAAAATCAAGCAGTCACGATGCAGGTTCTGGTCACGGAGTTGACTCTGCTCAGCTAGAAAAAACTCTTCAAAAAATTCTTGAAAATCAAGGTGCTGGCGGCGGAGCCCGAGCGCATGTAGCACACGATGAACATTCCGTGCACGCGGAACTTGATGAAAGTGACATGGGGCCTGGTGCGAGTGTCGCAGTAGGTGGCGGCGAGTCAGCGGCAGAAGTCGCGCAACTTCGTTCGACAGTCAGTGAAAGCCAAAAGAAAATTGAAGAACTTCAAGCGCAGTTAGCACAAGCTCAATCGGCAGCGAGTGAAGCGGGTGCGGCGGCAGCCGCGGCATCAGCGTCGGCAGCTCCGGCTGAAGGTGGCGGTAGTAATGCGGAAGCCGAAGCGAAGATTCGCGATTTGGAATCTCGTTTGGCGGAATACGAAATCATCAGCGAAGACATTGCGGATCTTTCTCGTTATAAAGAAGAAAACGACAAGCTTCGTTCTGAACTAGAAGCTTTGCAAAAAGGTGGTGCAGCTCCAGCGGCCGCGGCGCAAGCCCCAGCCCCAGCAGCTGAACCAGCTCCGGCACCAGTTGAAGAAGCGCCAGCTCCTGTGGCGGCAGCAGAGCCTGAGCCGACTCCAGAACCAGCACCTTCGGAACCTGCGGTTGACGATGTCGCAGCCGCGGTTGCTGCGATGGCTCCAGAAGCACCGGCTGCCGAAGCGGGCAGTGATTTGATTGATGATGAATTGATGAAAGAATTCGCAGCAGCCGTCGAGGGTCAAAAGGCTCTTGATAAAGTGGGCGAAAAAGCCGGTGACGGCAAAGCCGCAGCTGATAAAAAAGGCGAAGACACTGATCAATTAATGAATGAGTTTGAAAACTTCGTTTCTAAGAAGAGTTAAATCATGAAAAGAAAAATCGTAGCGTCCGTTTTGATTGCAGGTCTTTCTTCAAGTGCTTTTGCAGCAGTTGCCAAACCTTCATCTAGTACTTTAAGTTCGGCGACTGAGTTATTGAAACTCCCAACGGAAAATCGCAAGCAAGCGCTGCAATCGCAAGGTGATAAATACTATTCATCATTCATTACAATCGCTTTTAATGATTCCCAAACGATGGCTTTGCGTTGGCGCGCTTTGATGGCCGCCGCAGAAGCTCACGGTGATGCTGCAACCAAAGATCTTTTGAAAGCGGGTAATCACTCGCAGTGGTATATGCGTAATGCCGCATTGGTTGCATTGTCGGAAGTAAATCCAACCGAGGCGCAAAAGCTTGCGCAAAAATTGATTAAAGATAAAGCCTTGGTTGTTCGTTCGGCAGCCGTTGAAGTTCTTGAAAAGAACGCGACGGCTCAAGTGCGTGACCTGTTATGGGAAGAACTTGATCAGCAATACAACTTCAAGGGTTCTCAAAGTCTATGGATTCGCCACCAAATCGTAGAGGTTTTGGCGAAACAACCTAAAGATCACGAGCTTAAAATCTTCGCAAAACTGTTGTCCGATAAAGATGCTCGTGTGCAATTGCCCGCTGTGGCAGGACTTGAGCGTTTGACGGGCGTAAAGCTTGGCGACGGTCCGATGAAACAATCTGAACTGATCGGTCTGTGGAAAAACTACGTTAAAAAATCACTCTAATTAACGAGGCACCCTTGAAGCAGTATAAGAATATCATCGTCGCGACGGCTTCCTTGATAGTTGTACTTACCGGCGGTTGGACTCTTTATAACAGATATTTGGAAAGTCGTTTTAAGCGTGCAATTGAGGATGTAGTTGAACAAAAATATATCGCAACCCTCAATCTTGAGATTTACAAAACTTTTCCTAATATTGAATTGAAAGATCAAGTTTTAAAGGCGGCCGCTTTAGCCGGATCTCTTGAATATTTCAAAATGGGTTTTGATCCCGCTGGAAATCAGATTGTTGGTTATAAATTCAAAGCACCTTCACGAACTGCTATTTCCGAATTAACTCCGCTTGCGATGAAAGCTCAACAAGACAGAAAAGATATGTCTTTAGATCAGATGAAAGCCTTCTTTGCAGAACGCAGCAAAGATCAAAGCCAATGGGCTGAATCAACTGATCAAGTTGTCATGCAAGAAAGTGAAGGACAATGGCGTGCTTTACCACGCCATTAGTTTCCGACCTTGACCCAAGAGCTTCCGTCACAATAAGTCATCTTATTCGTCGTCGTATTGTAATTGAATGCCCCCGGTAATGCTGTCGGTGTGGAACAGCCCGCGCCACCGGCTCCTGGTGATGGCCCCATGGGAATAAAATTAGAACCATTGCAATATGCGAAGACTTTGTTGGCAGTTATAAAATCAATAGTTCCCGCTGTTGAACAGGCTCCTAAAGTCGATACTGTTGAAATTTTAATAAAGTCTAGTCCACCAAAATAATTCGGTGATATCAGATACGGAGATGTCCAAGAGCTGGCATAGCGAGTTGCCGTTGTTGTCAATGCGTTGCTGACAACAGGTGCAGCTTTATTCGTAATATCGACTGTGGTGATTGTACCACCACTTAACGTGACATAGGCAGAGTTGCCGCTCACCTGAATGTCTACTGCGTTGGATAGGTTTGTCGTATCAGTAACAGACCCGATAAAGCTTGGACTTGTCGGCGTAGAAATATCGACCACCGCAAATCGTCCATTTGAACCAGTCGTGGCATAAAGGTAATTGCCAGACACAAAGACCCTTTGACAGCCTGCCAGAGAAGCATGGGAAAAGCTGGTCGAAGTGACAGCACTCGGGGTCGTCAAGTTGTAAGTAAATAAATTGCCGCCAGTGTCGCAGTTATAAGCATTAGAGCCAGAGATCGTAAGGTTTGAGGATCCTGTCGTTGAAGAAGAACCTATTAATTGAGGGTTGTTTCTTGTTGTAATATCGAAAACTTTCAGACCACTTTTCGTTAGATAAAGATAGTTGCCTGATATTTGAGGGTAGCTGGCGAATCCAAACGAAGAATACGATAAGGATGTGCTTAAAATTTTTGGAGCCAGGGGATTGCTTATATCAATGACTACCAAGCTATACGCATTTGAGGGGTCAAGTGCATAAATATAATTCCCAGTAAGAGCGAAATAAGTTGCGTTCGATAGTTTTTTATCAAAAAAAGTTTTTGCGATTGAAGGGCTCGCAGGATTTGAAATATCGACGACGCTAAGAGTGGCGGTGACACCACTTAAAGCAAACGAATAATTTCCAGAATTTTGAATGGCTATCGCATAACTTAAAGCAGGCGCTGTTGAATACAACGCAGAAGCTTTTCTTGGAGCTGGGTAATTTCCTATTCCAAATACCCATAGGGAATCTGTTCCCGAAGCTACTAGAACATTTCCATTTATTGCAAAATGCGACATCGACGCAGAAGCGGAGTTTTGGACTGCGTTTCCATAGATGACTGGATTTATTGGATCCGTTAAATCCCAATAAGTAATGCCGCCACTACCCGAAGACATCAGTCCCGTGCCATCGAAATGCAGCTCATTCGGAATACATCCTCCACATGAAGGTATCGCATTAAATGTAGATGCAAGCGTAGGCGCTGTTTTATTGGTGATATCAATGATATGAACCAAACTTTCGGAAGCATAGGCATAATTGCCAACGACAACCACAGAATTCACACCAGCTAACGTCGATGTTGAGGTGAAGTTGCCTACAACTGAAGGGGTTGCTGGTGTGGATACATCAATGATGACTAGCGCGCGTGAGCCTTGGCAAACAGCGTACGCATAACTTCCAGAGACGTCCAGGGCATAACAGTTGGAAAGTAAGGCGTTAGTTAAAGTGCCGACTACGGCAGGCGCAGTTTTTGTCGTTATGTTAACTACTGCAAAGCCGTTGGTTTTAAGAACATAGGCATAATTTCCAGATACCTTTATATCACGGCTACTCGATAGTGATGCTGAATTGACCGAGCCAATAATACTGGCAGATGCCGGAGTCGTTAAATCCACGATGTCAAAGTAAGAATTGGCGGCAACATAACCATAGTTCCCGGAAACGTTAATGCCGCTGGCTTGATTAAGACGTGCATCAACTATCATTTTTATAGGTGCGGGGTTGGATGGCACCGAAACATCAGTCACAGTCAGAGTGTTATAACTTCCCACAGTAACGGCATAGTTGCCCGTTAAAGCAACTTGAGTTGTGGATTCATAGTATCCATTAAAAGCAATGGAACTTGTTGCTGTCACAGCCAGTGGATTGCTGATGTTGTAAGAGCGTATTCCCGGCAAGTTGCTGTCCGCGCGAAAAGCATTTGTACCACTTAGAGCAACACCAAGTGATCCTGAAGTTAAAGTGGATTTCAAGACGGGCGTCGTAGGCGTAGTGATGTCTACGACGTAAAATTTGGTACCGCTAGAAACATATGCGTAAGAGCCCGAGATCGCAATATGATCACCAGATGGAGCTGATGAAAATGTTGTGATGATAGCTGGGGCTGACTTTGTTGTTATATCGACAATAACGACGCCAGAATAATTTGCAATAAAAGCGTAGTTTCCCGATACCGCGATATCATAAGAGTTATTAAGTGTGACATTATTCAATGTAGCTAACAAAGTAGGCGCTGTTTTGGTAGTAACATCATAGATGTATAATTTCATACCATCCAAAACATAAACGTAGTTTCCAAATACTCGCATTCGGCTTGGCCAGCTTAAAGAAGTAGTTTCTATACCAACAAATGACATGGAAGAAATAGTTGTCGCATCGTAAATAGACATGCCGTTATAGCTGGTTGCATAGACATAGTTGCCCGAGCGCTGGACGGTTTTTGTCTGGGAAAGATGAGCGCTATCTTGAAATCTCCTCGCTAGCACGGGATTCGAGGGTGAACTTAAGTCCCAAATAGCGATCTCTGAAGAGTTTGGCAGCGATAAATATACGTATGTTCCATCGTAGTAACTATCTGTACTGAACGCATTCATCGCGTTCGTGGCAAGTGCCGTCATCGCAGCAGGGTTCGAAACATCAAAAGTCCAAAACCCACCATTTGAGTCGGTGATAACGGCAGTTGATCCGACGACATGGAATTCGTCGGGGTAGTTCGGGCTGCCGGAAACTATTGAAGCTGCTTCGGGCGCCTTCACCATATTTGATGGGGTAAGGTCTAAAATTGCGATGTAGGATGCTCCAGGAACAACACCTACAAGAGTATTTCCAGATTTGGCAAGGCTGCCAAAATTTTGATTCCATGATCCAATAGATACGCTCTGCAATTCAAATATGTTTAGCGGGCCGGTCGCACTTAAATCAATACTGGATAGACCGCCACCTTTGGATGCAAAGTAAGCATAGTTTCCGCTGATCAATATGTCATTGATCCAGGTGAAGTTTGTCAGCCCCAGATAACTTGGCGCCGTCTTATTTGTTATATCGACGACCGCCACCTGATCGCTGGAGCTATTCCCACGCCCAACATAAGCATAGTTTCCATATATCGCTAAGGTGGAAGGATAACCTAAACCGCTGTTCGATATGCTGGTGATTAATGAAGGGCTTGTTTTCGATGTGATATCTAATACTAGAAAATATCCGGGGGAGTAGCCAGAGACCACAAAAGCATAGTTTCCCGAAACACTAAATCCGACGTTGCTGTTGATCGAAGCATTAGAAATAGAACCCGAAATGACAGGAGCAGTTTTAGTCGTGATATTTATAATCACAAATTTATTGCTGGTTACAAGATAGGCATAATTTCCAGATACAATAATTCTAGAGCCACCAATGTTCGTATTATTTAGACTGCCGACCAGTGTTGGGCTTGAGGGCGTTGCTAACGAGAAAATAAGCAGCTTTGATCCAGAGATAACATAAAGATATGAATCATCCGTTGTAATCGCTACGCCCATTGAATCAGCAGACGTGTAACTACCGACGATTGTTGGATTTGATGGTGTTGAAATATTTAGTGTCGTTAAGGCAAAAACACCGTTTAGATCCATTCCCACAGTGTAGGCATAATTGCCTGAAGCCGTAACGGCATTCGCAAAGACTTTGCCTGGTGTTAAATCTTTAAGAGTTGTTTCGATGGAAACGCCACCATATTTTGATGAGACCCACGAAGTCCCGTTACAGTATCTAATGTCTGAAGTCGCGCTAAAATAGTTCATGGCTCCGGCATTTGCCGCCGGGCTGCTGCAGATCGCATGAGCCTTCAACGATAATAGAAGGCAAAACACGAATGATAAGCTGATAAGAGCCATCGACTTATAAGCAAGCCTGCTTAATTTCATTTTAAAGTGTTCAAGAAAGTGCGTATTGAAATTCACGGCTTAAATTCCTATTGAGATTTTCTTTCCAAACGTTCCAGAATTTTTGCAAGTTTTTCTTCCAAAGATTTATTCTTATCGGCCAACTTTTTAACGGCCGATTGCAGCTCTTTATTTTCCTGTCGTATAGATGCAAGTTCACGACTGACTTTTACAGATCGCTCCTCTTGTGTTTGTACTTGGGAATCTACTTCTTGAATTGCTTTGATGCTCCAAGGAATAAGACCGATGTAGTTCACACCGTAGTATTTGCCATCGACGTCGACATTTTTTACTAACTCGGGAATAATATTTAACATGTCCTGCGCCATCACACCGAATTCAGTACGTTCATTGGGATCATCTTTCATGACGTAGGAATACACAGAAATTTTGCGAACTGTAGATAAGCCGGAAGTAATAGGTTGAATGCGTGTTTTTAAACGGCGATCCGAAATATCTGTGATAGTTCCTGTGAATTGAATATCACCGACAACGTGAAGTGCGCTGGCAGGCGAAGCTGTCCCGATACCGACATTACCTGCGCTATCGATCGTTAAGCGTGTTGTATTGTTTGTCATGACCGATAAAGCAGCAGAGTTCGTCGTACCTAAACTGAATGCGCCACTTTGGCCGCCAACCATAACGGCATCAGTAATACCGAATCCCGAAAGTGTCGTTGGTTTTGAAGTGATCGAAGACCAAGCTGGCGTCACCGTTGCGTTGCTGGCAGCAGTCAAGCGACCTTGAGCATCGACAGTGAAAGTTCCCACTTGAGTAGCAGATCCATAAGAACCCGCTGTTACAGCTGTATTTGCGAGCGAGATTGTGCCGGTGCTTGTAATCGGTCCACCAGATAATCCAGTACCTGTTGCGATGTTCGTTACTGTGCCCGAGCCACCCGCGGCGCCCCAAGTTGCGTTACCAGAAGCATCAGAAGTTAAAACTTTTCCTGCTCCAGGTGAACCGCCCGTGATCTGCAAACTTGGCATCACAAATTTTCCGGTTGAATCTACAGATGCTAAAACAGTTGCAGTGGAATTTTGCCACTCTGTTAAGTTTGCAGTTTGTGAAGCCGCACCTTTAACAATAAGACCTTTATTAGCCGCCGCTGAAGGTTGGAAAGTTTTAAGACCTGAAATCGTTTGTGCAGAAGTTAAATCAACAAGGCCTGCAGCGTTCGGCGTGCCACTTGTCCAAGCCGTTGCACTTGTGGCGTAAATAACATTTCCAGTTGCGCCACCGGCTAGGCCCGTCACTGCACTGGTCCCGTTACCAACAAGCAGTGAACCCGCAGTTAATGACGTTGTACCGGTACCACCTTTAGCAACTCCGACCGTTGCAAGAGTTACCGCACCCGTATTTGAAATTGTCGCATCACCTGACATTGCAACGGATGTCGCAACATTCGAAGCATTACCAACAAAAATATTGCCACTTGCTAAAGAGGAAGCAGCAGGTGCCTGACACGCCCAACCCGCAACTGTCCAAGTAGCAACATGTCCTGCCGTTGAGCAGGCAAAGTTAAAAAATTTGCCGGTGTTATCTTTAATAACAACGCCCGAAGTTGCGACGTTGACGCCAGTGAAATCCATATCCGCACTGACGATCGTACCATCAAGAATTTTTCCAGAAGTCACAGCGTTCGCTGCGATCGTCGCAGCCACAGAGCCCGGGCCCGTCGCCGTGATGTCACCAGTTAATGCTGTCAAATAGTTGCCAGCGGCTTGTTTTGTATTGAAGTTATCGTAATCAGATTTGCTAATTAAACCTGCTGTTGTTCCAGCAGAAGAGGCCATTGGAATATTTAATGTATGAGTATTCGATGCAGAACTAAATGCTGGGGCCGTACCCGAAGTGCCGGTCGCAAAAGTTTGTGAAGAGCCGGACTGACCACCTAACGATGTTAAGCCTGAGCCTGCAACTCCTAAGGCAACTGCTGATGAACCATTCCAATATCTAATTTCATTCGTATCAGTGCGATACCAGATTTTACCTTTGTCAGCACCGACCAAACCAGCAGGGTCGGCGGAGACACCGTTAAGTCCCAACAGTCCCGCCATGACATCGCCAGCTTTGTTTAAAGGAGTAAATCCCAAAGCTGTTGTCACGTCACCACTCGCAATGTTCGCTCCAGTTGTCACGCGGCCTTTTGCATCGACAGTGACTTTAGAGTAAGTTCCTGCCGTCACACCTGAAGATGCCAGTGTTAACGCACCCGTATTTGCTAACGTCGCATCGCCTGACATTGTGACGGCAGTCGCGACATTTGAAGCATTACCAACTAAAATTTTTCCGTTCGCTAAAGTTGAAGACTGTGAATCCGTAATGCCATAACCAGCAAGGGTTGTCGGAGTTCCCGTGATTGATGACCAAGCCGGAGTGACTGTGACATTAGCTGCCGCAGTTAAACGACCTTGAGCATCGACTGTGAATGTTCCAACTTGCGTCGCAGATCCGTATGAACCTGCCGTGACAGATGTATTACTTAGACCCGCTGGTGCTTGGCACGACCATCCGCCTGCGGTCCAAGTTGCAATTTGACCTGCGACTCCGCAGGCGAAGTTAAAGAATTTTCCAGCATTATCTTTGATCACAATTCCTGAAGTCGAAAGGTTCACGCCAGAAAAATCCATATCGGCGCCTATGATTGTACCATCTTGAATTTTCGCTGAAGTCACGGCATTCGCAGCAATCGTTGAAGCGACAGAGCCAGGGCCCGTCGCTGTCACATCCCCAGTCAAAGCTGTCAAATAATTGCCAGCAGCTTGTTTCGTATTGAAGTTGTCATATTCCGTTTTGCTTATCAAACCCGCAGTCGTTCCCGCAGAAGAAGCCATCGGGATATTCAAAGTGTGCACGTTCGAAGCAGAACTAAAATTCGGAGCTGTGCCTGTACTGCCAGTTGCAAAAGTTTGTGAAGAACCGGATTGCCCACCTAGCGAGGTTAGGCCTGATCCAGCCACACCAAGTGCAATAGCCGCAGAGCCATTCCAATATTTCACTTCATTTGTATCCGTGCGATACCACATTTTACCTTTGTCTGCGCCAACAAGGCCTGCAGGGTCTGCTGTCACTCCATTAAGGCCCAACAAACCAGACATCACATCGCCTGCTTTATTAAGTGGTGTAAATCCCAATGCTGTTGTGACGTCACTGCCTGCGATGTTTGTTCCAGTCGTCACGCGACCTTTGGCATCGACAGTAACTTTGGAATAAGTTCCAGCCGTCACACCGGAAGAGGTCAGAGTCAATACGCCGGTATTTGATAAAGTGGCATCACCAGAAACACTGACACCAGTTGCGATATTGGAAGCATTACCGACAAAGATTTTGCCATTAGCTAAACTTGAAGATTGCGCATCTGTGATGCCGTAACCAGCAAGAGTCGTCGGAGTGCCGGTGATGGATGACCATGCTGGTGTAACAGTCATATTTCCAGCAGCCGTCAAACGACCTTGAGCATCGACAGTAAACGTTCCAACTTGTGTCGCTGAGCCATAAGAACCCGCTGACACAGATGTGTTTGATAAAGGAGCTGGTGCTTGGCAGGACCAACCAGCAACTGTCCAAGTTGCAATATGACCAGCAGTACCACAGGCAAAACTATTAAACTTACCTGTAGCATCGACGATGGCGATGCCAGAAGTTGCGGTATTAACACCACTGAAATTCAAATCAGATCCAAGAATAGTTCCATCCAAAATCTTTGCTGTCGTGATGGAATTCGCCGCAACTGTTGGGCTTGGATAAGTACCAGACAGATCACCGCCGGCTGCTCCAGTCGGAGGACGGGAATCTGTAAAACGCGAATCATCTCCGGCTGCTAATGTTCCTGCAGTTGTACCAACAGTCGCACTGACGGTAACGGTCGAAGTTCCCGACACAGTGATGGGACCACTACCTATTACTGAGGAGACGAAACCAGCACCGCCAGCGTCAGTAACACATGAAAGAGTTGTGCCATTTGAAAACAGGACTTGTCCTGGAGTACAAGTCGGTACACTTGATTTCAAAACGAAATCAGATGCGGAGTTGCTCCCGAGTTTTTCAGCAGACATCGCAAAGCCTGCAAAAGGCACCGAACGAATTTCGCTTGAAGGCGAAATAGCATTCCATCCGACGCCATCATAAAATTGAACTTTTAGAACACGAATTGAATCAGATTGTGGAGTGAAGGTGACGCCGCCATCACACGTGAAATTGCCGTTATTATTAAACGAATCGAGCATTTTAAACAAAGGATCTGCAGGATAAAGTTTTGTACCTGAACCAATTGGAACATCAAACACGCCTTGTGATCCGGTCATATTAATACCGTTCACTTGTTCTCTATATATTACGCAAGAGCCTGTTGGATTCGTGATCTCAAATAAGAAGCTAACGTTGTGAAACTCAAGTGGAGCTCCATCAGCTTTAAGAATCCTGCCCTGATAGGTCAGAGTATTCGTGGTATTCGGTCCCGCCGCGAACGCAGTAGTTGTGAAGACCAACGCCAATTTTAATATGAACAGTGTTTTTAAACGTTCCATATAAAATTAATCGGCCTCGTATTTATAAAACTAAATCTCGATTATTTAATGCCGCTCCTAAGTTTTTTGGAAATTTCTAATACTGATATGACTTCGATGCCGTAAAGTTCTATAAAATCGAATTAAATGAACACACGCGCCGATGTCTTTTGCATTTGCAATATAAGTGGACCAATCTCGCGCGATGAAAATAGGGAGCAGAAAGTGTGTCTTATAGTTGAGCCTCACTCGCTCAAAACACGTTTGTAAAAAAAAAGAGCCCGCTTTGTCAGCGAGCTCTTTCATAAATTTTAGTGAGCTTTCTTTAAAGCATCTTGAATCACTAATTCACGTTCGATGCGGTAGAAAAGAATTTTCTCTTCAAGACCATCGGATTCTATTTTCTCTGGGTCTGAAAAGAAGTCGCGAAGGATTTCCATGCGTTTATCAATCGTCACGCGCGTTGAATCGCGACCTTCGGTTGTCCCTTTAGCAAACGTAAAGGTCAACTTGTAGCGAATGCCACTTGAAGGTGGTTTGTCGGCTCCTGGTGGAATCCAACCATCAACACCTTTGATGTATTCTGTTTCGATGACGCCTGTGTCTTGATTTTCTTGAGCGATCGGATATTTGATCACAGCATGAGCCGCGCGCCACACGTTATCGTAGGAAGCAAAGAACACTCTTTGTTTGTTCACTGTTTCCATTTGTGCGTGAGCTGAAGGTCTTTTATCAAAAAGGCTGCAACCCAATAGAGTGCAGCCTGTGATAATCACAAAAATTAGAACGATTCGTTTAATAAGAGACTGAGCTGTGTGTGACATGTGTTGCAGCGTCGATGATAGCCGGACCAAGCTGCGCTTGTGAAGCAGTTTGTGAGCCGATGAAGCTGACTTCCCAACGCTTCTTGCCATTTCCACGAGAACCTTGTGGCCAGTTCGGAAGTTTCATGCCAGTCACCCATTTCGAAGCATAAACTTCCCACTCTGGATTCATGATCGTCACTTTCGCAGGTCCTTGTTGAACTTCGATTTGTGAAGAGATCACAGAGTAAGTGGCGATTGGATTCACACCTTCAACTGTGTTGAATTGCGGGAACACCACTTCGTTTTGACCAACAAAAGACGGATCGTTGATCAACGGAAGCATTTTTGGCGCTGTTTGTGCCTCAAAAGGCAGCAAAGTCGCACTCATGCGGTCGTTGCCAGATTTCATGTCGGCTGATTTTTTAAGCACCGCAAGAACCTTTTGATCAGAACCTGCAAGTGTATTCAACGTCATGCTCTTATTTGAACCGACATTTTTGATATCCGTTGGAATCATATAACCAGATTGATTCGCAACACCGACTGCGATGAACAACTCATCACCGCGAACTGCCGGAGCCGTGATTTTCTTAGAATCCGTGAAGCTCAACTCGCCCGCAGGGATATTCAATTGTGAATTTCCTTGAACGTCGAGATCGCGAATACCTGCGCCAGAAATTTTGAACATATTAATGAGTTCATAGAACTCTTTACCGCCACGCATTGCATCGACTGTGTCTTTGAACGGGAAGCGACCTTTCACAGCCACCAGGCGATTCACACCTTTTTGACCGAAATAAGTGCGATAAAGCGGTTTATCCAAAGTGATCGTGAAGAACGAATACTTTTCTGACTGTTTTGGTAAAGAGATGTTTGAAGGAACTTTGATCTCTTGGCCGAGGGCAGAGATCGTATCGCTTTGCGGGCTGATCACTGAATCCAAGTTAAAGCTCAACAAATCCAATTTCGTGAACGCCGGCATCACCAAGCCGAAATCAACTTGGTCGTCATTGTTCTTAACAGGCAGATCCAAAGCTGCACCTTTAACTTCATATTGAGCCGAACCGTTTTTGATCGGGCGCAAAATAATAGTCATCGCCGCCGGAGATTGTGCCAAATAAGTCGCACGGATATAACCTGCAGCCTGTACAGTCACTGCCGTTGGTGAAGTCCAAGCGGCTGGGATCTCTACTTGGCCTGAGGCATTTGTAGTCAGGAAGTTACCAGAAAAAGGCGAGTTTAAGGCGTCACCGATTAGAACTTGTGCACCTGAAATCGGTTTATCATCGGCAGTTTTGATTGTGATAACGTTCGCTTCAATGTGGAAGAAGCCTTCCAAGAAGCCCGGTTGTTGGGGTTGTTGCGACGAGTGTTGTTTATTTTGCTCACTACATCCAAGTAGGAGTGCCGGCACCATTGCCGCCATCATAAAACGTTTCATGAGAATCCCTTTCCGTGGTTTTCTTTTCAGCTGCGTCCTGGGGGAGCAACCTAGAATTAATATTCCAGAGGGCTATTGCTTTGTGGTCAATACTAAAGCCGAGCCCCGCTACGAATTTGTAATTTTCCTTTCACGACGCAGAGCGCACGGTTGACTAACAACACCAACTTCATTAAAAATCGCATCTCACGCTTTTGAGAGAAATCCTGCATATATTGATTCTTTCAGACGCGCGATTGTGTGGTGGGGTAGCTCAGCTGGTTAGAGCAACGGAATCATAATCCGTAGGTCGGCGGTTCAAGTCCGCCTCTCACTACCAAATTTTTTCGCCGCCAAATGGCGCCGAAAAAATTTTCTGTCTACACTCCGACTCCGTCGGAGTAGGCAGTAAAAATAAAAAAAGCAGCCTCGAGCTGCTTTTTTTATTTCTGGAGTTCAAGTTTTTAGTCTTCGGCAGAGTACCGAAGAAAGTTTCGCCGGAAATGAGCCTCTGAGCGAAGCAGGGCCCGCAGCAATGCGGGTTTTTTTCAAGCCAGAGACTCTATCAAGAAAGCGACGTGCGTATGTCTATCAAAACTGAAGCGACAAAATTGATCAAAAGCCACCTTGCTGAACTGAACTCTGCCAATGAAGAACTTGGCGGCGTGTTTATCACAGGTCTTGACGGTGCAGTCGCGGTTATCGGTGCTGAAGACTCTAAGAAAAAAATCATCTTCCGCACAAGCTTTGTCAGCGATAACGTCAATCAACTTCTTGATGCACAAGTGCTGATGCAAGATCTTCTAGAAGAAGAAGGCATCGAAGCCATCTCTGAACACGATTTCAATATCGCCATTGGCGAAATATAATCCGTTATTGCGTTCACCGTTGGTGAACTTTCGATAAGGCTTTACACATATCTATAAAGAAGGAAATCGCAGGCTCCTAATTGGGGCGTGCTCTTGTGAATTTTCATCACTGCCTTTATTTTCAATGGAATTCTAAAAATCGAGTTTCATTTCGGAAAAATAGCGTGAAAGGAAAATTTATGAAAAAGAAGATTTTAAGCACTCTGTTACTTCAGTTGTTGTCTGTCACGTCGATCACTCTGGGAAGCAACATCGCCTCTGCGGACCAAGGCTGTTCAGATGATTTATCAAAAACATGTGCGTTGGTTTATGACTCTCCCTATCTGTCGTTGGGTGGTAAACATGTTGTCACTAGGATTCGTTTTGCCGGAGATAATTTGTGGTACAACGTCACTGGCAATGATCCTTCATACACATACAGCTTTGCGGTTGTTAACGATAAGACCGGTGAAGTGACTTTAAAAAGCAAAACGACAAATGAAGTGATTTCTTTAGGTACGATTGTTCCTGAAGGAGTCGGCGCGTATCACGAACTGAAGTTAAAATCTGATTTGCACCTTGAGCATGATGTTCAACCTGGTCAGGACGGGTGGAGCAACTGCATGAGCACGGCTCTTGGAGTCGGCAGAAAGATTTATACCAAATCAGAACAACACTTCGTCTATACGACAAGCATGTCCGTTCAGACACCAGCAATGTTTTACGTCGAGAAAGTGCTTTCTCAAAAAACATCAATGTGCCTTTTCTAATTTAGGACGTCAGAAGAGCTGCTCCCGGAAAGCTCCCGAACATCAGGGTCGTGATTTCCTGAGACAAACTTTTGAGGGAGCAGATTATATGAAATAAGCCTCAAGTTCATATTTGGAACCCTAAATATGGGTGTCCTTGAACCGATCAGTTTAAATATGAACTTGCTCATTCTCTCGTACGTTCTTCTATTCGGAATCTCATTTCAAGTCATGGCCTCGCCAAGCCAGCTGACATATCAAGGCCGTATTCTGAAATCTGACGGCCATCCTCTTGAATATAATAATGTGAGCTTCGTGTTCGAGATCACCAGCGCTGACGGTCTGTGCACACTTTATCGCGAACAAAAAGACGGTATTAACATGGCGAACTCAGGTGGGGTTTTTGACGTACCAATCGGTAGTGGCGCCAAAATGTTTCCCGCTGATCCAAGTTTTAAATTAGCAGACTCGTTTGTTAACGGAGTGACTTTATCTTGTTACGGCGGCAGCACGTGGACCGCGCCCGCAGAGTCAGAACGTCTTTTAAAAGTTCAGTTTCATGACGGAGTCGGTTGGCGCACACTCAGTACGGCGAATATCATTCGTTCTGTGCCGTATGCTTACTTTTCATATAGCGCGCAGAAAATCGGAAACTTCACTAGCAATGATCTTCTATTGAAGTCGACTTTGCCGTCAGCATCTTGTGCTGCGGGAGAGGTCTTAACTTACGACGGCTCGGGCTTCGTGTGTGTAACTGACCAAGGTGGCTCGGGGATTGTTAGCAGCGTGACGGTGAATGCACCGTTAACAGTGTCAGGTACTGGAAACGTTCGTATTGGTATTCAAGTGGGAACAAGTGCGGGAACTGTGGCGGCGGGTGATGATGCTCGTATCGCAGGCGCATTTGCTGCGAATACAAACTTAGGCGGTGACCTAAGTGGGACTTTGCCGAATCCAACTGTCGCAAAAATCCAAGGTCATTCTGTTTCATCAACGGCACCTTCTGACGGACAGTTATTGAAATACAATTTAGCGGCTTCGCAGTGGCAGTCGGTGAATTTTGGTGTTGCAGATCTTCGCTCTTCAATCGGCACACAACAATTTGCATCGGCAAGCTGTGCTGCCAATCAAACGCTGACGTGGTCTTCACTCAGTGACACATTCACGTGCAGTAATATCACCCTGACGGAAAGTAATATCTCGGGAACTATTTCTGCGGCAAAGATTAGTGGTAATATCGCGGGTAAAGCGAGTGGTTTTACGGGAACACTTTCTGGCGATGTTTCGGGAACTCAATCAGCAACTTCCGTTGATAAGATCAAAGGTTTGACGGTGAGTGTTTCTGGATTGTCTGATGGCCAAGTTTTAAAATGGAATCAAGCTGCCAATGAATTTCAACCTGCAACAGTTGCAACATCGGGTGGAACTATTAGCTCTTTAACGGGCGACATCACGGCTTCTGGTTCGGGGGCAGTTACTGCAACTATTAGTAATAATGCTGTGACCTCTGCAAAAATTGCCGATGGCACCATTATCGACGCTGACATTTCTGCTTCAGCAAATATCAGCGCAAGCAAACTTGCGACAATTCCAGCAAGCAAAGGCGGAACAGGGCTGACGTCACTTGGAAGTGCCAATCAAATTCTTGGAGTGAATCCTGCTGGCAATGCTTATGAGTTTAAAGATTTGACAGCGGGAAGTGGTATCACCCTTACTCCGTCTGCGGGTGGTATTCAAATTTCCGCTTCTGCGAGTTCGCCAACGGGTGCTGCTGGTGGCGATTTGTCTGGCACATATCCTAATCCTTCTGTTGCAAAAATTAACGGTTCACCTGTTGCGATTTCTTCAGTAAGCTCAGGACAATATTTGAAATACAATGGCACAAGCTGGGTGAATAGCGCTTTGTCGATTGCGGCAAGTGATTTGCCAGCAAGTGGTGTGACGGCTGGAACTTATAAGTCTGTCACTGTGGATTCTTACGGTCGTGTGACGGCGGGAACGAGTCCGACATTATTATCTGGTTATGGAATTACTGATGCTGTGAAGAATGATGGTTCGACTCCGTCAATTCAGTCGGGACTTGATGCAAGTAAACCTGCGTTCGGAACAACAGGTAAGATCTATGTCGCGACAGATACGAAAAAGATTTATCGCGATACGGGTTCTGCGTGGGACATGATCGGTTCCAGTGTTACGGGCACAGTGACAAGTGTTGCAACGGGCACCGGACTTTCTGGTGGACCGATTACAAGTTCAGGCACTATTTCACTTGCGAACACAGCAGTCACAGCTGCGTCTTATGGTTCAGCGACACAAGTGCCGACATTTACCGTCGATGCGCAAGGTCGTTTAACGGCGGCAGCGAACGTGACCATCACGGGGACGACTCCGGGTGGTTCTGCGGGTGGCGATTTGTCAGGAACTTATCCCAATCCAAGTGTTGCAAAAATCAGTGGGACGGCCTTGTCAGTGTCGTCACTGACGACAGGTCAGTATTTGAAATACAACGGCACGAATTGGATTAACTCGGCCATTGCGATTTCCGATGTCACAAATCTTTCAACACAATTGGGAAATAAAATCGATGCTTCGCAAATGCCAGCAAGCTGTGCTGCGAATCAGACTTTAACGTTCTCTTCACCTTCGGGTTCATGGCTGTGTTCAGCGATCGCGATTACGGGATCTGCTTTCGGTTCGCAGGCAGCGGCGACGGTTCTTGCGGCACCAACGGGCGCGGCGGGTACTCCGACATTCCGTGCTCTTGCAGCGACGGATTTGCCGACAAGTGGTGTAAGTGCCGGAACTTATAAATCGGTGACGGTGGATACTTATGGCCGAGTCACCGCGGGAACAAATCCAACGACAGTTGCAGGTTACGGTATCACTGATGCTGTGATTAATAACGGTAATAGTTTTGGTGGTGCAATGACTGTTGGTACCAACGATGCGCAGACGTTATCATTCAAAACAGGTGGCACTTCGCGAATGACAATTGATACCTCAGGTAATCTGGGTATCGGTGTGGCTGCGGGTCAAAAATTGGATGTTGCTGGTAACATTCGCACTAGTGGCGAATTCATTTCTACGAACGCCAATCAAGCGCGCTACATCGCTGGCAACTACGGCATGATTTCGCGCAATGACGGTGCGAACTTTTATATGCTAATGACGAATTCCGCGGATCAATACGGTTCATGGAATGCGCTACGTCCATTTTCATTTTCTATGTCGACGGGGGACACTACACTCGGAAATGGTGCCTTGTTTGTTAAACACGGCGGTAAAGTCGGCGTTGGTAACTCAAATCCGCAACAAGCACTTCATGTATCGGGAAATATCCGAATTGATAATACAAATCCTGCCATCTATAATAGCGGTGGATCGATGTATATGACAGGCGTGGATGGTTCGAACACTCATGTAACTTATGTGTTTAGACCTGGATGGGGATCGTCTTCGAATACTCTTGCCACTATATTGTTGCAGAATGCTGATACGGCCGGAAATTTTAATAACTGTGTTCAGCTTACAAGTTTCGGGGCTTCTTATATAAATTGCGGCGCCGTGGGGATTGGAACCACAAATCCTCAAGCGCAATTAGATGTCGTTGGAACTATTCGCGCAACAGGAGCTTCGACACCTGGTTTTGCTTTGTACAATACCGGCGCACCCGCAAATCAAAAATTGACAGAATTATATACGGACACAGCCGGCACTACTGTTCTACGTAGTGTGAACGACGCCTATAATGCGGCTGCGACAATCTTCCATTCACATCGGGTGCCTGGAAGTTATGGCACTGACTATACGATTTGGGATGGCCGCGTTGGGATTAATGGCGTGACACCAAGTTACACTCTGCAAGTCAACGGCAGCGTCGCTGGCACGAGTGCTTATGTAAATACCTCTGATATGCGTTTGAAGAAAAATATCGAGGTTGTACAGAATGCTCGCGAAAAATTATTTTCTTTAAGAGGCGTCACGTTTGATTGGCGCCAAGATGAATTCCCTGACAGAAAATTTGATGAAGGTCGCGACATGGGTGTGATCGCTCAGGAAGTAGAAAAAGTATTTCCAGAGGCGGTTAAGCAAGATAAAGACGGCTTTAAATCCGTGGCCTATAGCAAATTGATTGCACCGTTGATTGAAGTTTCCAAAGAAACTTATGGTCTGTGTGAGATGACGACGGCACAAATCAAAACGATCGAAACGCGTGTGTCTGATCTTGAAAAAGAAAACTTGTCACTCAAACGCAAAGTGGCTGCGGTTGAACAAGATAATCAAGAACTTAAAAGAAGTCTTAATGAAGTTTTAAGAGTACAAAAAATCCTCGAAAAACGCTTGGAACGATTAGAAAAGAAATAGATCGCAAATCTGCGATCTGGCAGCTCTTTCAACTTGTTTTGCTCTCCAGGATTCGCTCTAATAATATAGGGCGAGGAGAGCTTTATGAATGTGCCTGATAGCGAATTTAAATCCTTGTTAGAGAAATATAAAAAGTTTGCAGTGTATGGCTTGGCTCCAGATGCCACGAAGGCCAGTCACTATGTTCCGCTGTATATGCGCGATCATGGTTGGGATATGGTCGGCACTTACCCGAAACATCACGAGGCGGGTGGTTTTAAAATCTATTCGTCGCTGAAAGAAGTTCCTGCGGAATATCGCAAGTTCGTCGATGTTTTTCGCGCTTCAGATAAAATCAACGATGTGGTCGATGAAATTTTGGAAGCCGGTGGTGTCGAAGTCATGTGGTTGCAATTAGGAATCGAAAATCGCGAAGCCGAACAGCGCGCCGAAAAGGCGGGCATCAAAGTGGTTTCGAATCGCTGTTTAATCATTGAACATAAGAAGTGGTTTTAATTTTTACTAAAAAGGTTTAGGCATGAAAGTTTACGTATTCAAATCGCTACCGCCGTTTCTTTGGGGTTATACTCGTGACATTCGTGCGATGTGGGCCCTGGAAGAGTGCGGGATTGAATATGAAACAATCGGTCTTGTCTGTGGACCTAATGGCCTGCAAGACGAAACGGAATATGGAAAAATAAATCCGTTCAAACAAATCCCGACGATCGATGATAATGGCTATATTCTTTCAGAGTCGGGAGCAATTCTGCTTTATATTGCTGAAAAATCGGGAAAACTTATTCCCAAAGATTTGCAGGCTCGTGCGCAGGTATATCGTTGGCTGATTACTTCTTTAAATAACATCGAACCTTTTGCGTTATCAGTGTTATTCGCCGACATGCAAGGGGACTCGGGTTCACCCATGGCGCAGCTTCGTCCATGGAATGTCGAAATCCTTACGCGCTTCCTGCCACAAATCGATGACAGATTAAAGAATCAGACATTCATTACGGGTTCCGATTTCACAGTCGCCGATATTATTTTGACGTGCGTATTACGTGAGTTACGTAAAAACGAAGTGCTGGGACAATATCCAAATATCGTCAATTACCGTAAACGCTGCGAAGATCGTCCGGCATTCCAGAAAGTTTTGAATGCTTACGAAGACCGTTTGGGTATCGAACGGGGAAGCGCGCGATAGAAGAACCCAGACCCTTCACTTTTGTGCTTCATATTTTGAAAACCAGCCGTTAGCATTTTTGTTATGGTGAATTCAAAAATCAAAAATATCGTAATCTTGGCAAGTGTTGTGCTGATTCCATCCTCTTTTGCGTTGGCGAAAAAGAAAGCTCCGATGCGCGCGTACAGCTTCATCGCTGAAGGCGGAAAAGCATCTCAAGGTGAGTGTGATGGCGAGAAAAAAATCCCCCGTAAACTGAAACATCTTAAAGAATATTCTAAAGCCGGCTCTTACATCGGTTCGGAATTACAGAATCCAGAAATCAAAGGCAAACCAGGTGATGAGATGTGGAAACATATCTTCAGAACAAAACCTGCGTGCAATGCTGTCTTAGCGAAGACTCCTTCATCGGTTCAAGAAGCAACTTTAAAAGGTGGCAAACCAGAATTGCCTCCAGATGATTCTGCCGATTCAGAAGACAACGATAAAGAGTCATCGGATAGCCCAGATTCAGAATAGAAGCTAAAACTGTTTTCCCGGCAAGAATGCCTGCACGGGCCCCAGCTAAATACACGAATAGTGTCTTAGCGATGATGCCGAACCACATCTTAATTGCAATGCTGGTGCTTGTTAACAATTCACGACATCTTAAATTTTAAAAGTTCCCTGTTTTCTTGAGAATAGTGACTCGGGAAAGGACGTTTAAAATGGATGTTGTGGAGTCTCCAATTCGCGGAGATATCTATAGTATTGAGCGACTTGAAGAGTATGCGATTTATCTCGCGGAACATCTAAAAATAGTTCCGAAAACTCGTATCAAAATTCCACTTTTAAAGCGTGTTTCTCAAAGCGGCGACGTGCTGGTTTCTTGTTACAAAGATTTAAGTCATGCCTTGAGGGAAAAAGAAACCATCACTCCCGCGGCAGAATGGTTCGTAGACAATTTTTATATCATCGAAGATCAGATCCGTGAAATTCGGCGTGATTTGCCTAGGGCTTACTATGAAGTGTTACCGAAACTCGATGTTGATCAGCTCGTGGGGTATCCGCGCATTTATGCATTGGCACTCTCATTAATAGCTCATACCGACAGCCGCCTAGAGATGGAGACCATTCGCCGCTTTATTCACTCTTTCCAGACAAAATCTTACTTGAGTATTGGCGAGCTGTGGGCCGTGCCCATAACTTTAAGATTGGCTCTTGTTGAAAACGTGCGTCGGGTCACGACTCGCATCGTAATTAACAGACGCAAAAGAATTCAAGCGGACGACCTGGCTGACGAAGTCTTCGAAGCGGCCGGAAAAAATCCAGCCGCAATGAATCGAACACTGAATAAGATTTCTGATATCCTAGAATCTTCTTCGGCGGATAATTATACTTTGGCATCCCAGTTGGCAAAACGCTTTCGCGATCAAGAAGCGCAAATTTGGCCGGCCTGTGACCTGATTGAATCATGCTTAAAAAAAATCAATTTAAACAGCGATGCCGTCATTCATCTTGAACATCAGCAGCAAGCTGAAAATCTTGTGACGATGACGAATATAATCACAAGTATGCGGCTTCTTTCTAACTTGAACTGGCAACATTTCGTTGAAAGCGTTAGCTTGTTGGATGTTGTTTTGCGGAAAGATCCTGTCGGGATTTATGCCGACATGGATTTCAAAACTCGAGATGGATATCGGCACTTTATTGAGCAGGGCGCTCGGAGAAGTCGGCTTTCAGAGTTGGAAATCGCGGAAAAAGCGTTGCAGCTTGCTCAGGCCGCTTATGCAGAGGATTCCACAGATTTTCGCAAAGGACATGTGGGTTACTATTTTCGTGATCGGGGTGTTGAGCAACTGGCCACAGTGTGTGGTTATAAAGTTCCTTTGTTGTCGCGACTTCGCCATCTCGTATCGATTCACCCCACGGGTTTTTATATCGTTTGGTTGATGCTATTGACCGTTTTGATTATGGCGACACCATTATATTTTTTGGCGCAAGAGCATCTTAACTATTGGCTTTTACTGATTACTGGAATGGTTCTTTTCATTCCAAGCAGTGATTTATCCGTGAGTTTTTTAAATGCACTTTTAACGAATATTGTTCGTCCTAAAACCTTGGCGCGCATGGATTATAGTACGCAGATTCCGACAGAGGCACGAACACTTGTGGTGGTGCCGTGCCTTTTGTCGGATAAAAATACCATCGATCACTTATTAGAAAAAATGGAAATCCATTTTTTCGCCAATGCCGACGACAACATTTATTTCGCACTGGCCACTGATTATAAAGATGCCAAACAAGAATCCCTACCAGAGGATGCCTTGCTATTACAGCAAGCTACCGAGGGAATTGCAGAATTGAATCGCAGACATCCGCGCGCAGGTGGTGAGACCTTCTTACTCTTTCATCGCAAAAGACTTTGGAATGAAGCAGACAACCAGTGGATGGGTTGGGAGCGAAAACGGGGCAAACTTGAAGAATTGAATAAGTTAATTTGTCAGGGCATTCGTGGAAGCTTCGTGTATGTGAGTGGCTCGCTTGAGCTGATTCAGAGTTTTAAGTATATTATCACTTTGGATGCAGATACTTACCTGGATCGTGATGTCGCAAAAAAATTAATCGGCACTGCCATGCACCCATTAAACCGCCCTGTTTTTGATCCGAAGCTAAAACGAGTTGTGCAAGGCTATGGCCTCATTCAGCCGCGTATCAGTATTTCTTTGCAAAGCTCTTCGCATTCGCTTTTTGCAAAAATATTTTCTGGCAATACTGGAATTGATCCCTATACCACTGCGGTTTCCGATATCTATCAGGATCTTTTTTTGGAAGGAAGTTTTACTGGTAAGGGATTGTATGACGTTGAAATTTTCCACCGTGTTTTAACCGGGCGAGTGCCTGAAAATACAGTGCTCAGTCACGATTTGCTTGAGGGTTTATATATCAGGACCGCGTTGGCGACCGATATTGAACTTTTGGATGACTATCCCAAAAATTATCACTCCTATTTTG
Organism: Bdellovibrio sp. NC01; assembly: GCF_006874625.1. Taxonomy (NCBI): domain Bacteria; kingdom Pseudomonadati; phylum Bdellovibrionota; class Bdellovibrionia; order Bdellovibrionales; family Pseudobdellovibrionaceae; genus Bdellovibrio; species Bdellovibrio sp. NC01. Next base: position 2,737,489 of record NZ_CP030034.1, on the reverse strand, counting down.
TTCGCCAACATCGGTGGACTCGCGGTGATTGGCAAATTGCTGCATGGATGTTTAAAAGATCAGAACTTCCCACAATATCTCGGTGGAAGATTTATGACAACTTAAGGCGCAGTCTTGTCGCCTTCGGTTTATTTGGGTTGTTTGTATTTGGATGGACGGTTTTACCGGGCTCATCAGCACTGTGGACTCTTTGGGGTTTGCTCATCATCGCTTTTCCATGTTTGGTTCATGTCGCCAATGGAGTCTTCATCAGTCCTCGGGGCGTGCCATGGACCAGTAATTTCTGGAACGCGTTTGTCTCTTTTAAAATGAGCTTAGCCCAAGTGTTTTTGACATTAGCATTTTTGCCTCATCAGGCTGTTATTCAAATGGACGCCATAACCCGAGTGTTTTATCGGCAATTTATTTCGAAGAAAAAGCGCCTGGAATGGGTGACTTATGCCGAGCAAGAAAAAGGCGCCTTTTCGTCTTCCTTCTGGCAAAAACCTTTTTTGACTGAAGGTTTATTGGCTCTCGTTTTAATTTATACTGTTTTCTTTGGCAAACAAGATGCGCTGTGGATCGCTCTACCATTGGTGGTTCTGTGGGCGTGCTATCCGTTGCTAGAAGAATTTACCGCAAAATCATTCGAGAAAAGCTACATTATTAGCGACAAAGAGAAAGCACTGTTAAATCAGATCGCACGCCGAATCTGGCATTTCTTCGAAACCTTCGTTACCAAAGAACATAACTTTCTTCCTCCAGATAACTTTCAGGAAGACCCAGTGGAGGTCATAGCGCACAGAACCTCTCCAACAAATATTGGATTATATCTTCTTTCGGCTTTGTCGGCTCGAGATCTTGGATACATCGGGCTTCGCAATTGCGTTTTAAGATTTAAGAATACATTTGAAACACTTGAACAGATGGAGCGCTTTCGTGGTCATCTGTTTAACTGGTATGATACCAAAAATCTAGAGCCCTTATATCCACGTTATATTTCGACAGTTGATAGCGGAAATTTTGCTGGTTATCTGTTGGTGATTAAGCAGGCCTGTCAGGAAAAAGCAACCGACATGCTGATAAACTCTAAAACGTTGCCGTCGCTCCGGATGACATTAGAAATTATCATTCAAGAAGTGTCTAGGGTTGAGCAGCGTCGACAAAGAACAGCTACTGTTTCAGCATCACACGTTCTGGAAGATCTTGCGGAGCTTAAAAAAAACTTAGAGATTTTTCCGCAACTGCTTTCCGATTGGTATATGATGGCGAGATTCTTAACCCAGGGATTGATCGAGATTCGCGACGGCATAGAAGCCTTGGAACAGGAATATGGCAGCCATCCTTTTCGCACATTAAAATCGTGGCTTCAAGCTCTTATCTTCCAGGCAAATGACTTGAAGGAAGATTTAGAATTTTATATGCCAGCGATTCATCTGTCTGCTGAAGACACCGAGGATTGGCTCAAAGAGATCAATAAAAACCAATCTTTGGCGGCCTTGAATAAGTCTTATGAAGCTGCCTTGTCAAAAATTCGCGCAGAACAGGCCTCTGCGACAAATATAAAATCTGGAAAATTGATTTCTAAGGAACGATTAATCAAACTTGATGACATCGAGTCTGCACTAGAAAAGGGACAGAAACATGTGCAAGAAGTTCTCGCACAGATTAATGCAATAGAAAAAAATGCCGAACGGTTTTTCGAAGAAATGGATTTCACATTCTTGTTCGATAAAGACCACGAAGTCTTCACCATCGGTTACAATTTGAACGAAGGGCGAGCCGACAATTCTTATTATGATTTACTAGCATCGGAAGCCCGCCTGGGAAGTTTTGTTGCTATTGCTAAAGGCGACGTAGATCAAAAACATTGGTTTCGTCTTGGGCGACAGTTGGTTCGGGCAGAAGGGCAGCGGGCATTGGTGTCCTGGTCTGCATCGATGTTTGAATACTTAATGCCTTCATTGGTGATGAAGGACTACAATAAAACACTCTTACACGAAACATCGCAGGCTGTGGTGAATCGGCAGATCAGTTACGGCAGAAAGCTTCACGTGCCGTGGGGAGTGTCTGAATCGGGGTATAATGCTCGAGACATAAATTATAATTACCAATATGGGCCGTTTGGTATTCCTGGTCTGGGTTTGAAGCGCGGCTTAAGCCATGACTTAGTGATTTCACCTTATTCGACGTTTCTCGCGCTCGAGTTCAGTCCTCAGAAAAGTCTTGTGAATATTGCTGAACTCATTAAGTTGAAGGTGCTCACTCGGTTTGGTTTTTACGAAGCATTGGACTTCACACCTGAACGGGTCGAAGAAAAAAATAAGTTTGCCGTGGTACGTTCGTTTATGGCGCATCACCAAGGCATGAGCCTGGTTTCAATCAACAATATTTTAAGTAATGCCTCCATCAGACGACGTTTCCATTCCGAATTGCGAGTCAAGGCGACAGAATTGCTTTTACAAGAGCGCATTCCCCAACGAACTCATATCGCAACTTTAAATGCGGCAGAGATAGAGTGGCAGGGGGTGGGAACATCGACGCTTATGAAGTCTTTTGTGCGGCAGTATAACACAGCCAATATGCGCAGCCCGCGTTTGCAGATTCTTTCTAATGGTGAATATTCAGTGATGTTAACAACCGCAGGTTCTGGTTATTCCAGCGCGAACGGTGTGGCTCTAACTCGCTGGAGAGAAGATGGTACAAGAGACTGCTGGGGAAGTTATATCTTTATTCGTGATATGAATTCGCAAGACATATGGTCGAGTTCCTATCAACCCTGCTTGCGCGAACCTGACTCCTACCAGGTCACGATGTCCGAAGAAAAAGTCGATTATGTAAGGACGGATAAAGAGATTCGTACTAAGACCGAAATTATTGTCGCACCGGAAGACAACGTCGAACTTCGCCAAGTCACGGTTTACAATCACTCGCGTGAAGATCGTGTATTCGAATTCACAAGTTACGCTGAACCTGTTTTAGCGCCGATGCAGGATGATGCCGCCCATCCTGCGTTCAGCAACTTGTTTTTGCAAACTGAATTTCTAGCAAGCAGAAATGCCTTGATCGCCAAAAGACGGCCAAGACTTTCCAAAAAAGCGGAAATGTGGGGAATGCACGTCGTATGCACTGACGGGGAAGTGCAAGAACCAATTCAATATGAAAGAGATAGATCCCGTTTTATTGGTCGAGGAAAAAACTTAAAAACGGCAGCGGCTTTAGCACCGCAAATCAGTCTTTCTGGGACTGTGGGTTCGACATTAGATCCGGTATTTTCTTTAAGAGTTGCGGTGAAAGTTCCTGCCGGTGCCGCGACACGAGTGGTTTTTGCCATGGGTATGGGGTCCACGCGTGAGCAAGTGATGCAGTTTGCCGATCGTTATCACGATATCAATGCGTTCGAGCGAGAATGCCGTCTTGCATGGACTAAGGCGCGCATTGATTTGCGCCACTTGGGATTGGATGCCGACGCAGCCTATATTTATCAACGTTTGGCCGAAAGACTTCTCTACGCTGATCCGATCTTGCGTTTGCCTTCAAAATTGCTGGCTGCAAATATTCGCACCCAATCAAGCTTGTGGCCTTATGGGATCAGCGGAGATTTACCGATTGTTGTTATCAACATAAATGATCGCAAAGATTTAAACTCGGTGCGAAGAGCTATTAAAGGTCATGAGTATTTACGTGCTAAAGGTTTGCAGTTTGACTTAGTCATCATTAATATTTCTAAAAGTACTTACCTGCAGGAGCTTCATGAAGAACTTCATCATCATGTTCGCTCCGCAGGAGCTCATAGCCTGCTTAATCAACGCGGTGGAATCTTTGTTATCAAGTTGGATACTTTGCCGCGTGAAGATCACTTGCTGATTCAAGCGATGGCTCGAGTGGTTTTCAGTCCTGACAATGGTTCTTTGCGTGAACAACTTGGTCGAAAGATTCCAACAGAAAGCCATCCTCCAGAATTTACTCCTACTCAAAGTCCTCGCGAAGAAGCATTGATTAAGCTGACGTTGCCGGCATTGGAATATTTTAATGGACTGGGTGGGTTTACCAAAAATGGAAAAGAATATGTCATTGCGTTACGACCCGATCAATGGACACCAGCTCCGTGGATTAACGTCATTGCCAATGCCCACGATTTCGGCTTTCAAGTCAGTGAAACTGGCAGTGGTTTTACTTGGGCGGTCAACAGCCGTGAAAATCGTATCACCGGTTGGTCAAACGATCCGGTATCAGACAGTCCTAGCGAAATCATTTATCTACGCGACGAAGAAACCGGAGAGTTTTGGTCACCGACGCCTCTGCCAATTCGCAGCGACAGATCTTATCTTGTTCGTCATGGTCATGGATACACTCGCTTCGAACACGGTAGTCACGGCATTCTGCAAACTTTGACCATGTTTGTTCCTATCGCAGATACGACAAAAATTTCGCGTTTGGTTTTGAAGAATCTTTCAGGCAGGGTGCGAAATTTATCAGTGACGAATTATGTAGAATGGGTTTTGGGCAATCAACGAGAAAAGAGCGCCTCGTACATCGTTGTTGAAAGAGATTCGGATAGTCAGGCGCTAATTGCACGCAACCCGCACAATCAAGAATTCGCGTCGCGAATTTCTTTCGTTGATTCGAATGGCGGCAATAATTCTTTTACCTGTGATCGCACCGAGTTCCTCGGTCGCAATGGGGATTATGCAAACCCAGCGGCGATGAAACGACTTGGGCTTAGTCAAAAGGAAGGCGTGGGACAAGATCCGGCAGGAGTCTTACGGTCTCAGTTTGTTTTGAAGCCTGATGAAGAAATTGAGTTAATAATTCTTTTAGGACAAGCGGAAAATATCGACGAAGTCAGAAAGCTTGTTCGAAAGTATCGCGATCCACAATACGTAAGTTCGGCATTTTCGGAAATGGAAAAATCCTGGGATCGAATTTTGAATACGGTACAAGTTGAAACGCCGGAAAAGTCTTTGGATTTCATGTTGAATAATTGGCTTCTTTATCAAGCCTTAGTATGTCGCATGTGGGCACGGTCGGCATTTTATCAATCTGGAGGAGCTTATGGATTTCGCGATCAACTTCAAGATTGTATGGCACTTGTTTATTCAGCGCCAGAACTCGCTAGAGCGCACATCTTAAGGGCAGCATCACGTCAATTTGTAGAAGGCGACGTCCAACATTGGTGGCATCCGCCAACGGGCCGAGGAGTTCGCACTCATTTTTCTGATGACCGTTTGTGGCTTCCTTACGTCGTTGCCCATTATATTCGCGTGACGGGAGATACCACGATACTATCTGCCGAGGCGCCTTTTATAGAAGGTCCGCTCTTACCGCCGGAACAGGAAGACTCCTACAACCAACCTTCTCTGTCGTCAGAAAAGGTTTCTATTACTGAACATTGTTTGCGTGCGATTGACATTTCATTGACTACGGGTGCACACGGTTTGCCATTGATTGGTGCCGGTGATTGGAATGATGGCATGAATCGTATTGGCAATGAGGGAAAAGGTGAGAGTGTCTGGATGGGGTGGTTTTTGATTCGTGTGATTGAAGATTTTATGCCTTATTGTGAAGGGCAAACTTCGCGCAAAGAACTTTATCGGTCACACATTGAAAAACTTAAAAGAGCTTTAGAGGAAAATGCCTGGGACGGCCAATGGTATCGTCGCGCTTTTTATGACGATGGTACTCCAGTGGGTTCTCGTGATAGTGAAGAATGTAAAATTGATTCCATTGCGCAGACCTGGTCAGTATTGTCAGGAGCAGGTGATCCAGAGCGACAACGAATTGCCATGCATCATCTAGAAGGCAATCTGATTCTTGCCGAAAAAAAATTAGCGTTGCTATTGACTCCTCCTTTTGACAAAACTTCACACGATCCAGGTTATATCAAGGGGTATGTTCCTGGAGTTCGTGAAAATGGTGGCCAATACACTCACGCTGCCATCTGGGTGATGATGGCCTATGCCAAACTCGGCGACGGCAATCGAGCCCTGCAAATGTTTAATATGCTGAATCCGATAAACCACGGTCATAATAAAGCCAGTGTTCAGCGTTATAAAATTGAACCCTATGTCGTTGCGGCGGATATTTATGCGGTCGAGCCTCACGTGGGACGTGGAGGTTGGAGCTGGTACACCGGCTCGGCATCGTGGTTCTATCGAGCTGGAATTGAATCGCTCTTGGGGCTAACAATTGAAGGCAACAAACTAACGATCAAGCCGTGTATGCCAGATGCCTGGAATTCTTTTGTGATCCGCTATCGTTACGGAGAATCGTCCTATCGGATCACTGTGCAAAAATCAAAAGGGGCGGCGGCACACCAAGGAATTCAGCTTGTGGATGACGGAAAAGCTCACGAGATCACAGTGCTTGTGCCAGAGCAAAAATCTATTTTTGCTTCGGAGATCTCTGATCGGACTTCTTATAATGATGAACTAAAATTGTGAAGCTGTGTTCAAATGATTTCGAATTGAGATCACTATAAACCGCCTCCGAGTTTATAACGACTTCTTTGGCTTCGGTTTTTTGAAGTGGGGATTTTTTAGTATTTTCTTTCATATAAATAAGTTTTTACGATGACGGCAGGACGGTCTTTAAAAAGTTGGTAACAATGAAATAATACATCTAAACAATTTCGGCTGACCAGAGTTCGCAGTATTCGGTGCGAGTTCTAGAATTGTTTTCCCAACATAAAGTAAAGCGCACCGGCATGATTGTCTCCGTAGGCCCCGGCTAAATACATGGGGCCTAAGACGCTATCGTAGGCGAAATACAACGTCACCGAGTTATGCCACTTATCTGCGATATCGCGTTCTACATAGTCAAACACGCGGCCAATCTCTGCGGCGAATCCCCAGTAAGTTCCTGAAAGCAAACCGAGCGGATGATAGTATTGACCCGAGCCGTAAGCGAATTGCTCGCCCAAAAGTTCTTGATAGTGATAGCTCGAAAGATTTAAGAAGCCACCCAGCCAATTGATATTCGCTAAAGTTTCATCACTCTTGCCTTGAGTCGTCTGTGCTTTTAAAGTCCATTGAATCGCGCCCTGACCAATCGGTGTGCCGGCACGAAATTCAAAACCCGCAAGACCATAGTTTTCCAAATTTTCTGAAGCGCCCAAAGAATAATAACCATAAAGATTCAAATACTGTCCCCGAGTCGGGAAAAAATAATTATCCAGCTGATCGAAGTACAGGCTTAAGCGCAATCCGTAATCGTATTCGCGCGCGCTATCCAATAATGGCGAGCCAATTTCTAAAGAAGCTTCTGAATCATTGTAAACAGCACCCAAACGAACTTCACCAAACTTGGTGAAACCGGCACCGACATCTAAACCGACAGAGCTCTTAGAATATTCGTATTGCGCGACATGCACGCCGGAACTCCATACAGCGACAGGATTGCGTGTAAATCTGAAATAGGGCAAAACAAATGAAGAGCCACTTAATTGTAGTGGTTGATAGAATTCCGTGTAATACATCGCGGAGCTACCGGCTTGGACGATTGATTTCCATTCGGCACCCAGATCATTCACCCACGTTCGGCGATACATAGCGGTCAGATTCCAGGGATAAGAAGTATCGAAGTCAGTGCCCAAACTTAAACCAAGATTTAAGTAGTTCGGTCCCCAGCTTTTTAAAACGGGAAGGATATAAAGCTTTTGTCCGTCGGTTGCATCAAGCAATTCGTAATCAAGCTGACTAAAGTCGCCACGCGCATACAGATTCGTTAAATGATTGGCGAAATCATCTTGTGGAAGAAGCTCTCCGGTTTTTACCTGCAAGGCGCTTTTTAAAACGTCAGGATTTGTCCAACCACTAGAGCCCACCGAAACTTCTTTGATCGGTTTGGGTTTAAGTTTATTTTTCTCGCGGTGACTTTCCCATTTTTTAAACTCTTCGTCGCTGACGGCATAACGTTTGAGCTGATCAAGCGACTTCAACGCGGCCTTTTCGCCAATCGCATACATGGTGTCACTTTTTTCAAAATCTGAAGAACCTAAATCCCCGAACTCTGGCGTCATCACCACGTCAGCATGAGACAAAGATTTTTTTTGGGGATTCACATTTTGAATCATCATCAATCGCGTGTATTGATCGGCGACGGACAGAATATTATTAATCTGATCTTGTGATAAAGGGGGAGCTCCCACATCAATCGCGAACACGACATCAGCGCAAGTTTGTTTCGCAACGTCCACACCAAGATTGCGCACCAATCCACCATCGACTAGAACGCGACCGCCCGTGGGCACAGCGGGGAAGACTCCAGGGACCGCCATACTTGCGCGCATTGCGGTGACAAGGTCGCCGTCTTTTAAAACAACCATGTCACCAGTCACAAGATCCGTTGCGATCGCACGAAACGGAATAGATAACTGATCAAAGTCTTTAACCGTGCCCCCATAAGTCAGTGAACGTAAAAATAATTCGATTTGTTGGGTGCTAATCGCGGCAGAAGGCAATTTCACTTGCCCGTTATCGGCAATCCCAATTTCAACGTTTAACATTGAAAATTTATCGTCTTGTTTTCTGCGATACGGAAATGCTTCGCGCGGAGCTTGCGCATAAAGCAATGTATTCCAGTCAGCGGCCTTCACAAGTTTGCGCATTTCCTCGGGCGTTCTGCCAGCAGCGTAACTGCCACCCACAAGCGAGCCAATGCTGGTGCCCACAATACAATCGACAGGGATGTGGTTGTCTTCAAGAACTTTTAGAATACCGATATGAGCAAAACCGCGCGCACCACCACCGCCCAAGACAAGACCAATACGCGGTCTTTTTTTCGTGGTCTGTGCCGCCTGTACGGAACCAGCAGCAAAGAAAATCGCGGTGATTAAAATCATCCACTTGCTCATAGGAAAACTCTGACATTCGCGGAGTCTTTCCGTCGTGCAGTTCTTGATTGCGATGTTAATTTACAGCCAAGAGCGGGTTCCGATGGACTCAAGCGGAATTGAACGAAAATATCTTTGAAGCGAGGAATGAATGGCAGCAAAAATACTGATTATTTTATTGTCATTGGTGGTGACGGTTGCACACGCAGAAGTGGCCCTTGTTGAAGGGGTTCAAAAAGTCACCAAGGATTTAAACGATCCGAAGATCTTCAATGTGAAGACGTGCCCGACTTATATTGATTCTGTCACAGAGTATTTGTTTCGCCAACCCGCAGATCATTTTGTGCCGAAGACTCCACAAGATATTCAGTATTTTAAAAATCACGGCATTGAAATTCTAAAAAGTATTTTTGCCGTGCGCGTACGTTTACATGATGTTTTAGACAGTTTTGCAAACAGTGGTGAGCTTTCCAAAGAGTGTGTTTTAAAAATCCGCGAAGGAATTCAATACGCGCGTTTTACCGAAGAATATGTTTTAGAGTGGCTGATGCACGAGAAAGTTTACTCCTTTACAGAAGCGCCGATTTTAGCTGGTGAGGAACCGTTCGTTTTACGCAATCCAAAGTTTTCAGAGGTCAAACTGCAAGCGGGCGACGTGATGCTCATTCGCGGAAAAAGTTATGTGTCTGCGATGATCGCTCGAATCGGTGATGAAGAAGGGAATTTCTCTCACGCCGCCATCGTTGCCCAAGACGAGAAGGGCGCCTTGTATGTGGTGGAAGCTCTCATTCAGTACGGAGTGGTTGTGACTCCGTTGGAGCAATGGCGCAAGACTCAGGATGCAAGGGTCGCTCTTTATCGCTTTCGTGATCCCGCTATTGCTATCGCTGCGGCAAAGGCCGCTTATCCGTGGGGTTTACAGCATTTAGACTATGACTTTGCGATGGACGATAGCGACTATAGCAAAGCGTTTTGTTCGGAAGTCGTGAAATATGCTTACGACAAAGGCTCTAATGGCAAAGTGATTCTTCCTGCTTATCGCAGCACTGTTAGTAAATTTAAAGGCGGTGATTATCCCAAATCCTTAGGCGTGACAAGTTCAACACTCTTTGCGCCTTATGATATTGAGGTTGATCCTCGCTTTGAATTTGTGGCCGAAGGGAAATATTATCCCTTGCTCCGTCAGGTGCGTATGCAAGATGCGGTTTTGCAAAGTGTTTACGGTTGGATGATCGATAAGAATTATACGTTCTATCCCAATGCCAGCATTACCGCACAAGTTTACATAGGAAAATTCCTGCGCTATCTGGGGTTCTTTAAAGATCAGTTTCCAACTTACATGCCGATTGAAACCATGAAATCCGTTTTCATGTTTGAAAAAGTCGCCGATCCGTTAGAGGAAAATCTTTATAAGAAGGAAGACGAATACTACAAAGCAAAAAACTATCTGCCATCGTTTTTAGAAATGATGCAAGCAAACGATAAATATCGCGAACAAGATCTTGAACGCTATAAACAAGGCGAGAGTCCTAAGTTTCATAAAATCTTTAGACCCAGCAATGTCCAATAATTAGAGTGTTTTTGCTAAAACTAAAAATTCCAAGTCATCAACCAAAGGAACGCCGAAACGTTCGTCACCATAAGGGAATGGTTTTCTTTCAAGAGTATCTTGGAAGCCATTCTTTTCATACCACTGAATAAGTTCAAGGCGCCTAGAAATAACAGTCATGTAAAGACTTTGACAGCGTAAACCCTGAGCATATCCTTCACCTAATAGTAAAAGCTTCTTACCTAAGCCATTATTTTGGGCAAGGGGAGACACCGTTAGCATTCCAAGATAACAGCGATTTTGCGAGTTTTCTAAGTGCACACAGCCCAGAATTTTTTGATTCGCATCTTTTGCAACAAGAATCGTAGAACGTTCGCGCTGAATGTCTGCAAGAATGCCGTCACGATCCGTGCGTTGTCCACCAAGCAGATCTGCCTCTGTTGTCCAACCTTGCTTTGCATTCTCGCCACGATAGGCAGAGTTCACAAGTTCCACAATCGCATCAACGTCACTCAATTTTGCATGTGTAAAAGTAAATTCCATGTTCGCACCTCTCGACTTTTAAATTATCGCCTGAGAGGTGAATATCGTAAAATCCGATTTAAACTATATATATTATAGGTGGAAGCCTATGTTGTTCTACATGAATGCGGCGCCCACAGCAGCGCTCAATAAAACGACGGCCCATGAAGGAGTGCGCCAGAATGTGAGCAACACAAAGCCGAATAAAGCTAGGGAAAAATCTTTCGCATTGCCAATCGCACTTGTCCAGACGGGATGATAGAAGGCTGCAAGTAAGATTCCCACAACGGCGGCATTAATCCCGAGCATTGCATAGCGCATGTGTTTGCGCTCACGCAATTTTTCCCAGAATGGAATTGCTCCAAAAACTAAAAGAAAGGCTGGAAGAAATGCGGCGAACAAACAAAGACCCGCGCCAGCCCAACCATTGGGTGGGACGTTTGCAATGGCCCCTAAATAAGCGGTGAAAGCAAACAGCGGTCCCGGAATTGCCTGTGCCATTCCGTATCCCGCCATAAAAAGATTATTTGAAACAAGGCCTGTCGGAACGACTTCTTTTTGCAGTAACGGCAGCACCACATGGCCACCGCCAAATACCAACGAGCCTGCACGATAAAAACTATCGAACAGTTTGATTTCGTGCATCTGTGAAGTTTGCGCAAGCAGTGGTAAGCCAATCAATAAGATAAAGAAGAGACCTAAGAAAAAGGCTCCGGATTTTTTAGAGAGCGGCATCTGCATTGGCGTCATCGGCACCGTCGTCAAATTCCTCAGAAAAATCATTCCTGCAACTCCGCCAAGTGCAATCGCACCGATCTGCATCCATCCCGATGGCAAGAGGCTTACACATATAGCTGCAATAACTGCGATCGAGATGCGTTCTTTGTCAGGACAGAGTTTAATACTCATGCCCCAGATAGCTTGCGCGACAACAGCGACCGCTGCCACTTTCAATGCATGCAACCAACCTGTGTCAAGGCCGCTTGAAAGATTTGAAATACCTAAGGCAAATAAAACCAAGATGATCGCGGAAGGTAAGGTAAATCCGATCCACGCGGCAATCGCGCCAAGAATTCCTGCGCGTTGTAAACCAATAGCCATTCCCACCTGACTGCTTGCAGGTCCTGGCAAAAATTGGCAAAGCGCGACGAGGTCCGCATAAGCGTGTTCATCCAGCCACTGGCGTCTTTTGACGAATTCATCATGAAAATAACCAAGGTGTGCGATCGGTCCACCGAAAGAAGTTAAACCTAAGCGTAAGAAAATCCAAAAGATCTCAAATACATTTCGCAACATAAAGGTACGATCATGCTAATTCAGAGATTTGTCACCGAAATCTCAACATTAGATATGTGGCGTAAACTTTGTTAGGTCATAAATGTCATAACTTTTTTCAAGTTCCATTATTTTTTCAACGATGCCATCAAAACCTTCTTTGCCAAAGAGTTTATGCTCCCGGTCTTCAAATTTTTCTCCAAGCATGTCGTATTCTTTTTCGCTCAGCATCTTATGAAAGGTGGGGAAGAGCACCGTGTCCTCTCGGCTTTCATGGGGACGATACATTCTAATGAACTGGTTGATCGCTGATATTAGCTTTGCGGTCTCACTTTCGCTTTTCAAGGTGCTTTGCACTGATAACTGCTCGATGGTAGCCGTCAATTTTCTGCCAGCTTTGTGTTGGGTTTCAAGAGTATCAACCAGTTCGACAAGTTTTTTCTCTTTGCGCATTCTGGGGAAGATAAACTCTTCTTCCAATTTTTCATGGTATTCTTCAATGAAAGTTCGAACGATAGTTGCTGATTTTTTCACGACACTCAGATCGACGTTGGTTTTGGCAGTTATACGACGAATGCCTTCCTCATAGATGAGGAGTATGCGGTTGAGTCCACCATGTTCGCGCATTAAATCTTCAGCGGGGCCGACTTCTTCCGTCTCGTCCTCTTTTGCGAAGGAAATCTGCGGGACGAGAAGACTTGATCCAAGGGTCGAACAGGCAATTATAAAATGGCGACGATCTATTGAAGATGAATTGCTCATAGCGCAATTGTCCGCCAATGAACATCCCTTTGGCGAGATCGTTCATTCGTTCTTTTAAAAAACACAGACAGTAAAGCAATCAATCCTGATAGAGTGTGAAAATAAGGCCGATTTTAGTTGGTGCTGCGATTCGTAAGCATCTTGTAGTTCATCAAAACAATCGAACCCAAAATAATCGCCACACCCATCCATTGAGTCGCCACGATTTTTTCATTTAAGAACGTGAAGGCGATGATCAATGCGAACGGCAACTCCATGGAAGCTAAGATGCTGCCAAGGCCTACGCCGACGATCGGGAAGCCCTTGTTTAACATCACGGGCGGAATCACAGTTCCGAATAAAGAAACCAAGATACCCCATTTGTAGAAGATCGACCAATCGAATGCTTTGGCTGTGATGAATTGCTCGTTAATCAAATTGATGCCGAAGTTGTATGGCAACGTTTGAATAATCGTACAGAAGATCGTCATGATGATGGCGCCGCCCACAAGCATATACATACTGCGTTTTACCGAAGGCAGGTGAGTCGCGATTGTATTTGCCGACAACAACGTCAAACTAAATGAAATCGCTGCCAAGAAACCAAGAACGACTCCGCGAATATCTAAAGAGATTTTTGTCGCATTAATCAAATTCGTCGCAAGCACGGTTCCAAATAAGATAAAGACAACGGCAAGAATTTTATTTAATTCAGGCAAACGTCTTTTTTGGAACATCTCGATGACGACACCGATCCATACCGATTGCATCAGCAACACGACGGCGATCGAAGCATCAATGTATTTCACACACGCATAATAGAAGAAACTTGTTAAGCCCACGAAGATACCGGCGAACATCAATTGACCAATGTCTTTGAAAGACTCTTTCACGCCATCTTTTTTTGCGAACAGATTTAAAATGAAAAGACAAAGCAAACCCAAGAAGTATTGAGCCATCGTGATTTCAGCAGTGGAGTAGTGATCGTGGTAAGAGAATTTTACGACAGTTGATAGCATGCCGTAGCTGGAAGAGCCGGTGATAACAAAAAGAATACCTTTTGAAAGGTTATTAGATACGCCTTCAAGGCCGATCTTTTGAACTGATTCAGATGATTCAAACATTTTGTGCCGCCAATGACTATGTAACTCGTTAACTGTAATGGCTTAACTAATAGTCAACTATTTGGCAGCTGGTAGAGACGTTCAACCGTACTTTGAACATATATCAGGGACCATTACAGAAACAAACCTAGCAAAGAATGCTAGGCAGTTCAAGAGCCTTGTTACCAAGGAAGTACGAGAGATGCTCCAAATCCAAGGCTTTCTTCGCGTTGCTCCGTTAAATCAGTGCCCTGATTTCTTACAGAATAATCAACGCTTAGACGATATTTCATTTTTCCGTCAGCATTCGCGACCCAATAGATCGAGCCTGCGGGATCAAAACTTGATTTATAGGTGACACCGTCTTCGGTAAGGCCGTCATAATAATGACCGCTTAAAGCGGCAGCAACGACCGAGGAATTTGTATGGATGAAGTCCCAAGCTACAGTGATTTCTGCTCCCGGATTAAACACGTCCACCGTGTCCAAATGATTGGCGCTTTCAGGGATGATGAACAGACGGTCTGCACCTTCAACCTTTGCTTCAAAATGCAAGCGGGGAGTTAGCGCGTAAGCTAATCCCAAACTTACACGTTTGTGCCATTGAATCGTGTGAGAAAGTTCTGTCACGCCGTCATCGAATTGATCCAGTTGCACATAACTAAATCCTAAATTGAAAAGCACGGATGTTTTTTCATTCAAAGATTTTTCGAACTGCACATCAAGACCCGTATTAACTTTGGAACGAACTTCTGACTCTTGTAAGGTAGAGCGATTTTTGACTTTGAAGTTTGAAAACTCAACACTGGGTGTGATGGTGATGAAGTCTTCAGACTCCATATCTTTTGGAAGTTTCAAATCGGCTTTGGCGACGGGAAGTTCTGGCACTTTTTCTTCTTTTTTAATTTCAGCTTGCACAGCTGCTTGCGGCTCTGTCTTCGCAACTTGTTCTGTAGCAGCAGTTGCCACTGTCGGCGGAACGACCACGGGGGCAAGAGCTTCGGCTTCGCCAACTACGATAGGTTGTTTTCCTGGAGCTGCGGTTTCATCCACTTCTTGTGCTGAAGCTTCAACAGTGGATTTATCATTTTCGTCCATGACGATTTGAATGACTTTTTTCTTTTTCTCTTCAACCTCTGGAATCACGATGGATTGACCAGGGCTTAGAAGATTTGAATCTTCAATGCTGGAGTTGGCTGCGACGATTTTCTTAGCGAAAGCATAACGGCGCGGATCTTTTTTGCCATCTTTGCTTGCAAGAATTTTATCGGCGATTTTTAAAACCGTGTCACCTTCACGAACCACGTAAGTCGTGTCGGCAAAGGCTAGGACGGGAAGAGTGATCAATGCTAATGCAAGTGTTCTTTTCAACATGGTGGCGTCCTAGTAAATAATGGTGCGAGCACAACGCACATGAGCAGGAGTTGCAGTGATTTGTGAAATATTGCCGTTTACGAAATTGTGGGCCCAGCGCCAACCGCCGCCAGCGGAGTTTGTCGTTGATGCCCAATAAGCGTCGGTGTTCACTATACCAAGAACTGTCATATTATAATTAACGATGTTGGTTGCGACGTTTTGAATAATGGGATTCGCAGTCGTACCACAACCGGTTCCATAACTGCCGCTGTCAGGCCCCAGCTCACAAATTGCTGGCAAGTACCAATCCGTATAACCACCATTTGCAGAGTTTAAACAGATTCCCGGTGAATAGTGACTACGACCCAATCCAGGATAGTTCGTTGTGTAGTAAGTCTCGATAAGATTCGTATTGCAGACGCCATCTGTTTTACCTGTGCAGGTATTAGCCCCAGCAACCGATGACTGCCACGTTCCAGCGATAACATCATAAATCGGATTATTAGAGGCATCACTGCTCCAATAAGTCGAAGCCGACTCATCAACCGTCGAAATAACCTTACCGCCGATGCTTCCCGTATTGGGTGTTGAGTCGTCGATCGAATAAAGTGCGCCACCTTGATAAATACAACCGTAACTAAGAACAACGAACGTCACGTCCGTCGTTGCAGCATTCGCGGCAGAAACGTGAATTGTTGTTGGTGTCGGGGAATTCGTGCTGCCATTTAAACCGCAAAAGTCCGTTGCTGTTGCTCCCGGAGTAATCGTCACCGTGCATGAGTTACCGGCATCCAAAGTGCTTGCGCAAGTCGAAGTGATCGTCGTATCAGAAGGAACCGTTCCCGCAGAGTAATCAATCGCAAACTCTTCAGCAGCGAGTGATCCTGAATTCGTAACTGTGAATTGACGAGCTTGTCCTGTGAGTGCTGCATTGCGAACTGTGCAAGAACTTGAAGCTCCGCAATTTGTTGCAAGTGCCATCTGCGTAACACTCGTTGTCAGTGCCGCCGTGACTTGTGCTTTTCCAGCCGATGAGCTTTTATAAATCGGATTACATCCAGCGAGTAAAATCCAAGCACAAGTAGCTAATTTTTTTAAAGAAAGCACACGATGGTTTTTCATACATAACGTATCGCCATATACAAAAACGAAGTGGACGGGGGCTTTAGTCTAATTTGTTTACTCGCCCTCAGATATTACCAGTTTGATACGGGCCTTTTATCATGTATTTCATATAAAAGAGAGCGCTTAGTGCGCTCTCTTTGTCTTAAATGGCTTTGGCATTACAGTGCCGGCTTAAGATTTCTTGAAAACCATTTGGCTCAACTATGCCGTTGATAAGTGTTCCTTTATCGTTACCAGTTAATACTTTTAAGCCACCAACATTGAAAATCCGCTCGATGAAGTTCTGCGTAAGTGCGATGTCGTTGATCTTGTTAAGTGGAATGTCCGTCGATGTTCTCGATAAAATTCCACTTTCGACATAGAGCCGTTGGTTTGTAATAATATATTTTCGTGATTTATTTTTTAAAACTTTATAAATTAATGGTCCATACCCAATGAGCAACAAAGGCCAAGTCGAAAAATTTTTAGCGTTTCCAAAAATTGAAACCATAACTGCTGGAGTGAAAAGCAGAGCCCAAAATCCGGTAACGATATAATCTGACCAGTGGAATTTTGCTGTAAATTTAATCTCTTCGTTCTCTCGTAATTTGAACATAAAATCCCCTCTTAAGAAGCAGCTTTTGAATCGCTAGTAGGTTCGGGCGTAGATGAAACTTCAGTAGCTGCAACGGGCTCATTGATGTTTGCAGTAACAACTTCGCGTTTGGCCTTCTTTGTTTTACGTGATGCTCGCTTCTGTGCCTTCACGTATTTTTGGATTTCCGCTGCTTTCGCCTCATTCCAGCCGCTGATCGCGTCGTTTAGACCTTGTTCAAGAAGCCAATACAAACGATCAGTTAAGATTTCGTGGTTAGCTTTGAATTCAAATTCGCCTTTGACGAATTTCGCGATATAGCGAACAACGTCGGCTGACAGAATTGCTTTAGACAAAGATTCCGGAGAAAAGGCCATCGCCTCTCTGGATAGTTCCGGCCAACCTTTAGTTGTGAATGATGTTTCATGAAGATCTAAGAGCTCATAGCATTGCTCTTCTACAGCCTTCTTTGATACGTCGATCACATCGCCATCAGATTTTAGATCGAAGTTTGAAATTTCGATGCCGCCATATTGAGGTTGAGAGAAGTCGAATAGCTTCCACTCGACACCATTTGTAAGCATGCCCCATTGAACATTGCCAATAAGATTTAGGTATTCACTCAATTGAACTTTGCCCGATCTGAAGTCAGATTTGTTTAAATCAAATCCCAATTTTTTAACTTCAACTACGAAGATTGGTTTGTCACCTTGAAGAATCACAAGGTCAGGTCTCATTTTACCTTTCGATTCTTGTGCGCGAATTGAATAGCCTGCAGAAGAGGTGTAACCCAAACAATTTCTCAAGAAACTTTGTGCCCATCTCTCGACATCAAGCTCTTTAGTAGAAGTGTTCGCTTCCATTGTTTTCAATTCATGAAGATGTTCCGTAGTTTGATCTAAGATTGCGCGAACTGTTCTGTCTTGTTTGGTTTCTCTAGCCATGAAAAATTCTCCTTAAATTCGACTATCGGTATTTGAATACATAAATTTAGGTTTGTTTGAAAATTAGGCATTTTCAAACAAAAAATCTTTACCGCGAGATAAATCGAATGTTTCATTATTTGATAATTAAAACTTTATAAGAAAGATGGTGTTAATTAACTATAGTTTAGTCCGATAAACATTATCGCGTAATGTTTAGGAGAAATAATGTCAGATTCATCGTCTTACTTGCAAAGACAGTTAAAAAAGCACAAAGATCTTTTAGCAAATTTATCTAGAAGGAATCGTGAACTCTATTATAAAGAGTCTAATTCGTCCTCTATAAATTTGACTCGTTCTCCTTTTAGCGAATCCGTGATGATCAAGGACAAAGAGGGGGCATTTATTCCAGCAAGAATTTGCTCTGGGATATCGTCTGTTCTTAAATCCGAAATTGAAATGAATTTAAATGAACATTTCAGGATCGAGTCGGTCACAGATGGTAACTCGGTTAAGAAGTTCTATAGTAAGATTGATAAAGTCAGATTGACTGACGATAGACACCAGAGGGAGTTTGGGATTTCTGGCGCCTGGATTTTGGGGCCATTCTTATGCTGGCGTACTTCCAACCAAGTACCTAAAGAAGATCTATTAATTTCTCCCATTTTTAAAGTTGCTGTTGATCTAAAAAAAAATAAGAAAAAGCATTTGATTTTGAAGGCCGAAGATAATGATTTGTCCTTTAATCCCTCTCTTTTGCTAGCTTTAAAACAAAATTTTGGTTTTGAGGTTCCTGAGGATATAGAGTTTGAAAACATTGAGAATGCACTCGATTTCTTCGTCAATCAGATGAAACGATTGGATCGTAATGTCGTGTTTGCTTCTAACCAGGTCGATAGAGTTCCCGATGCGCCAAGTAAATTCAAAATTCTTAAAGATGCTGATGGAGAAATTATCGAAAGAATCCCTATTCCCATCGAAGAGGCGCTTTCGCAGCAAGATCTGGAAATATATAATCAAGTTACCGGTCATAATTTTGTGCTGGTCGACGCATTTTATCTCGATCAGTTAAGCGCTAGCCGAATGGTTTTAATTAAAGATTATGATCAAATCTTGGAAGACGAGAAGCCACATCCAATTCTTAATGAGCTATTTAACGGAAGTCCGCTCGCCGAAAAAAAGAGTGATTTGGATCGCAATAGATTGAAAGAGTTGGATGCTTATAAAGAACGCGAAAACTATTTTGTCGTAGATATCGATAGTACGCAACATCGTGCAATCGACCAAGCAACGAAGTCAAATGCAATTGTAATTCAAGGACCTCCGGGAACAGGAAAAAGTCAGACTATTGTTAATTTAATTGCTGATTATTTGGCAAAAGGGAAAAAGGTGCTGTTTGTTTCTGAAAAGAGGCCTGCACTTGATGTCGTCTATAATAGAATGCGAAGTGCACGAATCGACGAACAAGCTGTTCTAATACATAGTAGTGATCTTAATAAGTCAGATCTATATAAATCTTTTCTTTCCTTGGCGAACTCCTCACCTAGTGAAGTTAGTGAAAAGGAATGGCTACGCCTTACGGACGATCTTGATAATATTAAACAGGGTATACATCAATATGCCGACGCTCTGGTAGCCACGCACTTCCAGAGCGGACTTCAGGCGGCTGAGCTTCTTGTAGCACAGTCACAGATGGATTCTAAAAAATTTCATCCTAATCTTATCCCACACTTTGCGAAGTTCAACTACGAGCAAATCAGATACTTGAGTACTGATATTGACTTAATTCAAGAAATTTTAGAAGCGTGCCCAGACTTTGAAATGACCGGTTGGAAATATCGTAGATATGACGTAATTCGAACGAACAGTTTAGAGCGTGAACTTCGTGATTTGAAAATGAAATTGCTGGCGCTCGAAGATGAGAAGGTCAGTTTAGATGATATTCTCAGTCAAGAGACTGGTGAGCTAGCCGTTAGTGAAGAATCATTCAATAAGATATTGGGAACCGTCGCTATTTCAGCTTGTTACACAAATCTCTGGTCGCAAAAGAGAAATGATATGACACAAGTTCTGGATGCTACTGTAGCAAATTTGAAATTACTCCAGGCGAAGTTGGAAAAAAATCAGGAGTATTTTTATTCAATTGCTCCTAATTCAGAAACAGCGAAAGTTGAAGAGCTGGAATTATATTATAGTATTCCACGTGGTTTCACTGATTGGTTTACGAGTGCTTACTGGATTAACCGAAAGCTACGTAATATCATTTGCCCGGTGTGGAACGGAACGACGGCTCCATTTAAAGGATATCTGGAATATCTTGCGGCTTCTGAGGATCTATGTACCTTTGCGTCTTCATTCATTTCTCAAGATTTACCAGATAAATCTGACTATAAAAGTTTGAACGACTGGATAGTTTCTCAAATTGAAAGATTGCAATCCCTGAAGGCATTTTTTTCGAGTTGTTCAAATAATGCTTTGCCAGCGAAAATGATGTCAGAAGCTGTAAGCTCACTGGAGGGATTTAATAGAACTATATCTAACATCGAAAAAGTTCGGATGACATTTGTAAAATTAAGAGAGCTTCATATTGAAGTGCAAAGCTTGTGGGATACACTGGGCGATCTTTTGACCGAATATCCAAAACCGCTTGTTTTTAGCGAGAGAATTCTTTTTTTAGATAGTTTGATCAGTAGTATTGACTCTTTAGAAACTATAGATAAGGCGGATATTTACACTGACAAACTTCAGAAGAAATTTGGAATAGACGATTTAAAATCCATTATTAACAATCATTTAAGCGCTATTAAAGGTAAGTGGTCATCGGCAATTGAAGCAACTATGCTTTTTGCTTGGGCCGATGATTTGATTCGCAAATCCCCTGAGTTACGCGCATATACTCGCGAAGGAATTCATAAGTTAATTGAGGAGTTTAAAGTTGTATCTGAAGCTCACAAGAATGGGTCGCAATCCGCCGTTCACCAAGCATTTGCTCGTAGGTGGTCTCAAGAGTCGGACCGCTCTGGACTTCCTCTATTAAAGCGCGAAGCTGAAAAGCAGAACAAAGTACTTTCTCCTAGAGAAATTATGGAGAGAGGGGCCTTAGAGACCATGCTTCAGTTAAAACCATGTTGGCTCATGAGTCCCCTTAGTATTAGCCAAATGCTTCCATTAAGAGATGGGCTTTTTGATGTTATCATTTTTGATGAAGCGTCGCAGGTTCGAGTCGAAGATGCAATCCCATCAATTTATAGAGCAAAGACCATGATTGTTGTTGGAGATAATAAGCAGATGCCGCCCACAAATTTCTTCGCTGGCGGAGTGATCGATGATGAAGACGATGACATCGAGATAGCTTCAAGTGTGCTTGATTTGGCATGCCAGGTATTTCCAGAAGTTTTGTTGGAGTGGCACTATCGCAGCAAAGCAGAGTCTTTGATTGCATTCTCCAATCGCGCATTTTATGGCGGAAGATTAATTGCGGTCCCAAATCCTACAGTACTAGCATCTAGCGGTGCGATTAGATTTGAAAAGATCGAGAAAGCTTTTTTTACTGCCAAAGATGGGAACTTGAAGGAAGCAGAACGCCTTGTTCGCGACTTAATAAATCTGTTAAAAGTTCGCCCTGATCAGTCGTATGGAATTATTGCTATGGGGCAGAGGCAGGCCGTTGCGATAGACGAAGTAATTGAGATGGAAATGGAGAAAGATCCGGCTACACGGAAATTAATTGAAGCGGCTCGTGCACATAAGGATGGTGAAGCGGACGCAGGTCTATTTGTTAAAAACTTAGAAAATGTGCAGGGTGATGAGCGAGATGTAATTCTAATGTCTGTCGGATATGCGCCAACTGAAGAAGGAAAAAAGCTAAAACAAAATTTTGGACCGCTCGGCAAGAAAGGTGGCGGGCGTAGATTAAACGTGGCAATTACTCGCGCAAAGGCTAAAATGCATGTTTATTGTTCCTTTGATCCTTCTGAAATTCCATCTGACGTCGAGGCCTACGAAAAAAATCCCGATGCATGTACCTTTGGGAAATATTTGATATATGCAAAGGCAATTTCTGAGGGCGATCTCGAGCGTGCCCTCCATATCCTCAATTCATTTTCCGCTGGCGGGGTAATTTCTGGCCGCAAATCGAGTAGATTTGCTTTGGATGTGAAACGTCGACTGGAAGAAAATGGGCATAAAGTTACCGCTGAGATTGGTGCGAGTGGATTTTTTATTGACCTTGGCATTCACGATAACGTTGTTCCGAACACCTATAAACTAGGAATTGAATGCGACGGAGCAATCTTTCATTCCACGCCATATGCTAGAGACCGTGATAAAATAAGAGAAAGTTTATTGCGTTCTAGAGGTTGGAAGATTGAACGTATTTGGTCACAAGATTGGTCTAAGGATTGGCGTAAAGAGATTATTCGAATTGAAAAAGCATTGCTTATTTCTAATCAGGCATGTGAAACGAATGGAGAGTCGCAACAAGAGCCAGATGCAGATTCTGATCGTGCCTAAAAAATTGTTGGTGGGATAATTTAAATGTTACTCTCTAAAAGCTATTTGATGGGGAGGCACACCATCCCCATCATCCCACTCTTCAACTCATACCCATGAGGGCACTCGCCCTCAACGGGTTCCAGAGGCTTTTCACCACTGGCTTTCATCGAACTCATCTCGCGATAGGGCAGACAACTTGAAAAGTCCGTGGCCGATGGTTCCACTGTGCGCATGGAAAAAACGCAGATGATATAGGCTTTGCCTTCGTCGTTGGCGTTTGCGTATTGTTTGACGAATGAGTAGCCTTCGGTTGAGATCAACGCGGCGAAGGCTACGATTAAATAAATTGATAAGGCCTTGAATAAGGCGAAGACGATCTTAAAACAAAAACTAACTATAAGGCGTAGCAGTTTTCGTAAATACGACATTAAGACATGCGGCATTTGTCGCGCAGGATTTTTGGGGTTTTATCCAGGAAGCGCGCTTTGCATGCACCCTCAGTTTGGAAACCACCAGCGGTATTAATATCGAAGATTGATGGCTCCAAAGATTTCGCAACAAACATTGTTGACGATGGAATCATCGCAGAGGCGGCAAACAATGAATAACTAATTACGTTCAAAACTAACTTCTTCATTTGATTTTCCTTGTCCCATTACTAACAGCTGAGATCAGTATCGCGCAGAAAAAGAAACAAGAAAATAGAGTGTCAAAAGGTTGGGCAAAAAAATGACATTTCCGTCTTACAATGAGATTTCTCGAGGGAAAAAGGCCGTGAAAATAAACTTACTCACATAATTCGCGGCGGATTTGCATGAACAAATCAGCGCGGTCAGTGATCACACCATCAGCCCCAGAAGCAATAACCCACTTCAATTCTTCAACAGAATTCGGTGTCCACGAGATCACACGCACGTTTTTTTGATGTATTTGATAAACCACTTCAGGCGTTAACTGCGGGAAACCCGAAGTCACGATAGAACTTCCCACATCCAACGCGGCCTTCAAGGCATCACGGGCATCCCAAATCAAAGGCACGAACTCTATGTCGGGCGCTTT
Source organism: Bdellovibrio sp. NC01 (assembly GCF_006874625.1). Lineage (NCBI taxonomy): Bacteria > Pseudomonadati > Bdellovibrionota > Bdellovibrionia > Bdellovibrionales > Pseudobdellovibrionaceae > Bdellovibrio > Bdellovibrio sp. NC01. The sequence goes on along the minus strand of NZ_CP030034.1, from coordinate 2,713,957 downwards.
AGATTTCAGAACCTTCAAGATGTCATGATTAAACGACTGAACAAAAAAACGATCTGTCGACCAGCCACTGTCGCGAATGACTTTTAAGATCATATTCAAATATTCATCCTGAGGCGGGTAGTACTGCACTTGATCTTTGAAGTATTTAATTTCGATATTTAAGCGTACGGGTTTGCCAGCTAAAGACTTACGATCTTTAAAAGCCGCAAATACCGCACTGAGTTCGGGAATTGAGTCAGTAAATGATTCCGTCCATAAACGATCGCCACAACGAATCTGCGAAGCTTCGGCAAAAGGCAGTTCACGCAAAGAAGTTTTCTCTAAAGACTTGCCATGCAATGAACAGCGCTCAGTCCCCACGTTGGGAACAGCATCGTGCGCCACCAAGATATGATTGTCAGCGGTAATTTGCAGATCTAGCTCGGCAACATCAGCGCCGGCATCGTAGCCTGCGCGAAATGAAGACAATGTGTTGTTAGGAAAGCCACCTAAACCACGATGCCCATGCACTTCCATTTTCTGCGCAAGCAGACACATCACTGAATTCTTACCCAACACATCTTCATTAAATGGTTTGCGCTGCACCTTTGAAGAAGGAACAACCGAAGAAGGTGTTGCCATGGCACTTAAGGCAAAAGAAAAAGTAAGAACGCTCAACGCAGAAATGATCTTCATAAGAAAATGCTAACACTCAAAATCCCTCTCTGAAAGAGTGAAATTTGACGTTCCAGAAAGTTTCATTAAGCCAGTGATTTTCTATTGTTAAGAGCTTACTGTCGAGTAAGAAATTGCCCCTGTGCGGGCCTCTGTCAAAACTTTATTCACACAAACAAAGCGTAGACGCTCCCAATTGCAGTCGACGGTGGCTCGCTTTTGGCTTAAGACCTCTCATGAATTAATAACCCGTTTTGAAAGGTGTTTTATGAAAAAGACTTTGGCGACTCTTTTTTCGTTGATGGTATTGGGCAATATCGCTCAGGCAGCCCCTTATTATTCTGGTATCGGATGTAATGCGGAAGGGACACGTTGTACTTTCGGTAAACCATCGGGCCGTGTTTTGAATTGGAGTCAAAAGGGCACAGTTCAAGAACTTGGCGAGAAGTGCGAAAAATTCATCGAGAATATCGAAGCTCGTAAAAACGAAATCGCAAAGAGCAAAAAGATTGAGCTGAAATACAAAAACTTTACGTACGGTTTCACAAGAGACGTACAAGCGGATGGTCGCGCAAAGATCGTGTGCAGTGTTGAACTTCACTCTGAGCTTGAAGACGTGAAATTCGATTCAAGAATCACAGAAAAATTCTTCTGGGTTTGCGATAACAAAGACAGCGTCGGTATCTGCGCGCACTATATGGACGAGTGTGAGGCAAGCCGCCAAAACGCTCTTCGCAGCAGCGATGTGCTAGACGCGAAGATCCAATTAGGTGCATCACTTCTACAAGGTCAAATCTGTGAAGTGGTAACAGTTAAATTCAAATAAATTGAATAAAACCCCAAAAGCCCGGCGATAAACCGGGCTTTTTTTATTGAGAATCCCCACCAATCGGCATACAAAAAGATATGCAAGTCACTCTGACAAAATCCCAAGTTCGTGCTCTGTGGTTAAAAGCTCAAGGTCTTTCGGAAAGCTCTCCATTCGGTCAGGGCGCTAAGGCCACGCCCAAGGCGATTAAGCATCTGGGCTATGTGCAGATTGATACCATCAACGTCATCGAACGCAGTCATCACCACATTCTTTATTCCCGCATTCCCGATTATAAACGCGCACACTTGCACCAAGCGCAAAGCAAAGATAAGTCGGTGTTTGAATATTGGACTCACGCTCTTGCTTATATTCATACGGACGACTTTAAATATTTCCTTCCGGCGATGAAATATCGCAAGGCCCACCCATCAAGCTGGTTTAGCAACGTCAAAAAAGAAGATGTGCAAAAGGTTATGCGTCTGATCAAAAAAGACGGCGCTATTTCCATTCGCGATATTAATGACGACGTGTTGGTTGAAAAAGAACACGAGTGGGCAAGTCGCAAACCTTCAAAGCGCGCGATGCAATTGGCATTTAATGGCGGAGACTTAGTGATCAGCGAGCGTCTGGGAATGCTAAAGAAATACGAACTGACAGATCGTCATTTCGGCTGGGATAAAAAACCAAAAGCAGCAACGGCCGGTGAAGTTCTTGATTATGAAATTGATAGAGGACTGAAATCGCAAGCAGTTATCACTATTGACTCTATCGCTCACCTTGAAAAAGTTCCGCGCAAAAAAGAACTTCTTAAGAAAGTCGAAGTACGAGTTAAAAAAGGGAATTTGGTTTCTGTTGTCGTTGAGGATAACGAAAAGACTCAGTTCTGGATGGAGCCCGAAGTTTACGAAGCCCACGCCTCAGAACATCCCGAAGAACTAGTGCATATTCTTTCTCCATTTGATCCTCTCGTGATCCAACGCAAACGCTTTCACATGTTTTTCGACTACGATCATCGCTTCGAAGCGTATGTGCCCAAAGAAAAACGCAAGTACGGATACTTCGCGCTGCCGGTGCTTATCGGCGATAAAGCGGTGGCAGTTCTTGATTTGAAGACGGATCGTCAGAATAACGAGTTGCTTATCCAACAGTGGAGTTGGCTGGGAAAACACAAGTCATCGAAAAACAAAAAGCTCATTGAAAATGAGCTTGAACGCTTTGAAAAGTTTCAGCTCGAGAAATAATTAGACCAGATAAGTTTCGACGCAGGGACTTTCGTCATTCAAACGGCTTAAAGTTAAGCGATATTCAATCTCGCCCTTAATATTTCTGATGCAGGCTGTTTCGACAGACATCGGGAAGGCGATCCCATGCTTCGTGAGATAACGAAATGAAAATTGATGGCGGCCTTTGTTGGCGACTTGAGGGTAAACTTTGGTGGGCATTACCTTGAGCTGATCAGGATCGACGAGTTTCGTTCCGTAAGTTCCGGTAAGTTCTTGTGCGGTATAACCCAAACGTGCCGCAAGAAGGTCATTTATATAAAGTAAGTGTCTTGTTTTCGCGTCTGCTACATGGACACCGTAATTTAAGTCTTTAAAGTGCGTAAACCACAAGTCGCATTTTTCCAGCACAGTCAGATGTGATGACATGTCCTCGACAGTTTTGACATAAAGTTTTGTGTCTTGATCGTTCTCAGAAACAGAAATCACTTCTTCTTTTGCATAAAAAATTTCCGCGTTTTTGCGGACGCGCCACGTGTAGTGATCACCAGCTTCACTAGGTTTTTCAAGGTAGTGAGAAAAGAAAATGTCTTCCGATTCACCAACGAGTTCTTTTTGCTGATAACCAAACATATCAGCGCCAGAGTCGTTGCTGCCATAAATTTTTCCAACTTCGTCAGTGACATAGGTCGGAAGATCTAGGTTTTGAATTTCTTTAACGAGTTGTAGTGAACTCTCTTTGCGCCACATAGGTCATAGATAGTTCGCAAATTAACAATGGTCAAAAGAAGTGACATTCGTGTGACTTTTGTAACTGTTAAACAGAAGTATACGTCGTTGTGACATAAACTAAAATTGTGGAGTTGCCTTTTCGTAATGTAATTTTCATTACTTAAATGATTCTACCTAAGGCGAGCAATGTTCTTATATAACTGTAAGCATGAATCCAATATGGATTGCTCATTTGGTACACAGGAGGGTAAGAGCAGTGACACTATCAAACTTCATCAAGAAGCACCGCAAAGATGCATGTCTAACTCAAAAAGAAGCCGTCGAGCTTCTTGGCTACAAGAACTCACAGTTCTTATCAAACCTTGAGATCGGCCATCGCAAACCGCCCGTCGAGGTTTTGAAAAGAATGTGCAAAGTCTATAAAGTATCTGAAGATGAAATGCTTGAACAATATGTTGAGCAAGCACGAATCGAAGCAGAAAAGTCAGCTCGCCGTAAATGGGAAAAACATTTTGGCAGAAGAGGTGAAGCGCAGGTTCAGGTGCAAGCTCCAGTTATGCGAGCACCGGAAGTCAGTCCTTCTCTTTAGTCTGACGAATTAAGTCCAAATACAGAGCATCATTGCGACTCGGCATTGATGCTCTTTTTTATTTGTGGCACGATTTCGTTCATGAACGCATTCACGCAGCAAATCGAATTTATCGAAAAGAATTTCACGGAAATTAAAGACTCTTCTGAAGTGGTGTTGGATTTAAAATATTCCACAGGCGATAACTTTATGAATGCAGATGTGTATGGTGGTTTTCAGCGCTGTTTTCTTGCTCCAGCGGCTGCAAAAATGTTTCAACAGGCGTGCAGTGCTCTGAAGAAAGACTATCCGCATTTACAGTTTCATGTCTGGGACACACTTCGTCCACGCAGTATTCAGGCGAAATTTTACGATCATTTGGCGGGAACTCCGTTTCAGAATTATGTGGCGGCTCCGCATCCAGGGTCCTTGCATAATTTTGGTATGGCGATTGATCTGACTTTGCAAACACGTGATGGACAGTTGCTTGATATGGGCACGGGGTTTGACGATTTTAGAGATTTGGCTCAGCCGAAATTGGAAGAAAAATTTCTAGCAAGCGGGGAGCTGACACGTCAGCAGCACGACAATCGTTTGATCTTAAGAAAACTTCTTGAAGATCAAGGCTTCAAAGTTCTTGAACACGAGTGGTGGCATTTCAATGCGATGGCTAAAGATAAAGTTTATGGCCATCATCCGATTCTAGAATAGAAATTAATCTTCGCGCTTAGGCGGACGAAGATCTTCGATGCGCACGTTGTTGGTTCTTTTGGCGCGGACGTGCTCTTTTTTCTCTTCGTAAAATTCGCTATCTAAGCCATTAAAGATCATGTCGTCCATAGCTTTGATTTTTTTGTACAGGTTGACGATGCTGTCTTTCAAGCCCAAGAAAAGATCCTTCATTCGAGTGTTCTCCTGAAGCATCAGTGTAGTGGCAGAAAGCAGGAATGTGGGAAGTACTTAGTGACGGGCTTTCAATCTAGACTGAAAGCCCGCAAGTAAATATGAATATTATCTGAATCCTTTGAACCAGACAGCGTTGTCAGTCCCGCGCACAAAAACCATCACATGATTTTTCGCCGAAGAACTCGCGCCGGGTCCAGAGGTCAGTACACCTCCTAAAGATTCCCAACCTGACCAACCGCCGCTGTACCATTTGTGATAGCAGGCATTATCGGTGCCACGCACGAAGACATCTAAACGGCCCGAGCCCCATGATGCGACATCGGGTGCAGACGTTAACACGCCCCCAAGTGATTCCCATCCTGACCAACTGCCATCGAACCATTTGTGCCAAAGAGCGTTGTCAGTTCCGCGCACAAACACATCAAGGCGACCGTTGGACCACGCTGTTGCACCTGGATCTGAAGTCAGAACACCACCCAGATTTTCCCATCCACTCCATGTGCCGCCACTCAACCATTTGTGATAAAGGGCGTTGTCAGTGCCTCTGACAAAAACATGCAGCTTTGATGAAGACCACGAGGCCGCAGTGGGGCCTGAATCGGCAGCAAGACCGCCACCTAATGACATCCAATCAGTCCATGTGCCTGATTTATAAGTGCGAGTCCACAGCGCACCATCAGTGCCGCGCACGAAAGCATCGACGCGTGAATTGCCCGAACACACAACAGACGGAGAGCCCGTTAAGACACCGCCCACGGAAGTCCAAGGTGACCATTTGTTTCCATCCCAAAGACGTCCCCATAAAGCCATGTCAGTACCACGCACGACAACAATGGTCTTAAACCCAGGCAAAGAACACGAAGCGGGATCAGAGGTGGCAATACCTCCAAGAGAACTCCAGTCCGACCACGAGGGTGGCGTAGGGTCTGATGCCGCAAATGTTGTTGAAGCGATAAATGAAAATATCAGAGTTATTAAAGACAAACACATATTATCCTCCTGATGCGCAGCTTGTGCTTTGCTCACACATTACTCGCATCAAAAGTCATGTTGTAGAACGCGTAGGTCTTGCTGCTAAAAAGCTATAAAGATATTGCGCCGAAGAAAAGTTAAAGACGAAAGAACGGAGTGTCTTAACAAGAAGCCTCATATTCAGAAGTAAACAGCGCGAACCAAGGGGAGGCTCCCGAGGTTCGCGTGGGTAAAATCAATCAAATTAGAGACGAGACAAGAATGAAGTTAGCAATGAGCCAACGACTGATCCCACAAGATTCGAAGTCGAAGTCGACGTGTTTGTCGAAGCTGAATTAGTAATACCAGTCATCAAGCTGCTTAAAAGAGTCGACAAGATCGAAGAACCGCCACCCAATTTTGCAACCACAGAACTTAAACCTGAATTTGAACCTGTTGTGAAAGCAGCGATCAAGCTTTGCAGAGTTGTCGTTGTATTGTTATTTGCACCAAGGTTCGCAATCAAAGAAGTTAAACCCGTCAAGGAACCAGAACCTAAGTTTTTAACAATCGTATTCAAGATCGAAGAAGAATTGCCCAGTGACCCCAATCCCAAAACTGAACCAGATGCAAGACTTTGAATCACAGTCGTCAAGCTGCTCACGTCAAAGTCTTTATTAGCAAGGTTACCAAGAAGAGTATTGATAATGGAGCTTGCCGCCGTTGATTGATTCGCAGAACCAACACCGGCTAAATTCAAATTCGCAAACAAAGATTTAGCTACGGACTCAATCAGATTTGTCGAAACGGAATCATTAGACAAATTTACGAGTGAATTCAAAGTGCTGTCGCCAATCAATGATAGAAGGCCCGACTTTGCAGTCAGATCGGAAAGATTCAATGTGCCGACACCCAAGCTTGCGCCTTGAATGATCGCAGGGATGATGGCTGAAAGATCGTTACTATTAGATAGACCTGCTGAAGACAAAGCCATTCCCGCACTTGCAAGAATAGTTTGGATTTGATCAGAACTTAAACCAAGACCGCTTAAGGTCACTTTTTGTGCAGCACCACTTGCGACAGAGTTTGCGGCTTTCGCCTTAAGGCTGCTTTGCAAGTCGTTCATCATAGATTGCGCGGCTGTTTGTTGTACTGGAGCGGGTGCTGATGTGGTTGATTGTGACGAGTCTGTCTCTTGCGAAGCGCCGTCTGCTGTTTGAAGCTGATTACCGCATCCTGCGAGTAGACCTACTAGTGAAAGTGATAGTAGTAGTTTTGTGCTTTTCATTATTCCTCCAAAATAAAAAACCTAATCTGTTGTCGTTAACCAGATTAGTTGGGAAATCCGAAAATAAAAATGGGGCAAAATTGCGTGCGCTCAGTCCTGTTCACACACCGTACAGAAATTTGAAAGTTATTGATCACTTCTTTCACAAAAGTTTTTATTTCATCACACAACTCAAGATGTCTTGAAGAAAACGTACGATGTGTTGTCAGTATTTTGTAAATGAGCCCAAAAATAATTTCTTGAATTGAGTCAACGAGGACAACTGAGCAGGGGAATGGACGTTTTGTGTTTCATAATAGTGTCTATGAAACAAACTAAAAAGGGCACATTGCTGTGCCCTTTACGAAAATCTAAAATGTTTGACGGTCTAATTAGCCAGCGATCAGCTTGTTTAACACGATGACTTGGTTATCGACCTGCTCTGTGCTGCGGGCGATTTCAACCACGTTAGCAGAAATCTCTTCTGCGGAAGCCGCATTCGATTGCGAACCTTGATCCAACTGATTCATCGCCGTATTGATTTGCTGAATACCTGCAAGTTGTTCGGTGCTTGAAGTTGCGATTTCACCATTTAAAGCCGCGACCTTATTGACAGAGCGTAAGATATTTTTAAGGACATCGCTTGATTTATCGGCAAGCTCGGCACCACGATCAATCTTGTGAACACTGTCCTTAATAAGACCGCTGATATCTTTTGCCGCAGAAGCAGATCTTTGCGCCAGCGTACGAACAGCATCTGCCACAACCGCAAAACCTTTACCTTGCTCGCCCGCGCGTGCCGCTTCAACCGCAGCATTCAAGGCCAACAAATTCGTTTGGAAAGCGATATCGTCAATAACTTCAGTGATCTGATCGATTTTCTTAGAAGCTTCAGAGATTTCGCTCATTGATGAAATAAGCAGAGCAATTTCTTTTTCACCGTTTTCAGCCGCGTGTTTTGATTCCTGCGACAACGTCGCTGCTTGCGAAGCATTGTCTGAGTTTACTTTAATAATAGAGCTGACTTCTTCAAGCGAAGCCACTGTTTCTTCTAAAGACGCTGCCACACTTGTTGAAGAGTCTGACAATGATTTACCTGCGTGAGAAAGTTGGCCCACAGAATTAGTCACTTGCGTTGAAAGACCTTGCACTGTTTCAACAATGCCGCGAATGTTTTTAGCGAAGCGGTTGCTGTACCATAGATTTGCAAGAGCCACTAAAAGGACGACACATGCAAAGCCGATAAGTGTATTGCGCTCAAAACTGCGAATCGTATTTTCAACGACGTCAACGTAAACACCAGTGCCAATGAACCAGCCCCAAGGTTTATAAGCTTTCGCATAAGAGACTTTATCAAATGACGGTCCGCCTTTTTCTTTGACGGCGTCATAGTAGGCAAAGCCTTCTCCTTCAGCAGAGTTCGCAATGTCCATCATCATTTTGATGTTCAAGCGACCACTGGCATCTTTAGCACCAGAACGGTCTTTACCTTCAAAATCTGGATTGATCGGATGGACGACACTAATCCCTTTCATGTCATAAACGAAGAAGTAGTCCGTTTTGTTATAACGGATCGCACGAATGATGTCTTTGGTGTGCTTTTGTGCCTCTTCCACAGTCATTTCGCCTTTTTCCGCTTTTTCACCATAGCGATGAATCACGTCATAAGCGATTTCAATGGACGCTTTAACTCCCGCTTTTTGACTTTCCATGAACTGACGCTCGTAAAGTGGGAACACGTAAAACAATAATGTTCCAAGCAAGATAACAAGGCCGAAAGTGGATAGGAAAATCATTTTGAATTGAAGGCTTTTCAAGAATTTCGTGTTCTGTGCAGGTGTGTCCATGTGTTCCCTCGAGAATTAAGATGAACAAGGTATCGGAACTTTCATGGAACAAGTGAAGAACTCAAATATAGTGGTGACTCGAGTTACAAAGGTCCTGTATCGAGATGAGAATCGAGAGCTGTAAGTCCTAAATTGATAAGGTCTAGACTTACCACAAAACTTCGTTAATTCATTTCACATGGAACGGAATTTTTCGGTGAAGATTGCGAGAGTGCACATCTGCTTCTAATATTTTTTTATGACAACTTTTCATAAAAAGATCCTGGCAGCAGTTTGTGCACTTTTCGTTTTATCTTTCGGTGGTTACAAGTTCTACGGATACTTCCAAGAAAAGCGTTTTCAGCATGCGGTGACCAGCATCGCGATGATTCAACTTGAAGAGTTCATGTTGGATAAAATGCCCAGCGGCTATAAAAATATCACTGACATTAAAACGGACACCTTGGCGGCGACTCGTGAAATGACTGAAGTCACGCTTGCAGATAGAATGTTGCTTCCGGATGGCAATACTTTGGTTGAAACGGTGACGACGACTTTAGATCCAGTTTTTCTGGTAGATTTAGCTCAACATATCCTGGATAAAAAGACGAAAGGGCAAGCTCCTGACACGACGGAAGAGTATTGGGCGTTTATCAAAGGCCTTCATCAGGACAAAGAAGTACGCCAATATCTTCGTGCGCGTTTTACAATGCAAAAAATAAATGGTGAATGGCGCCGTATTCGCTAGTTGCCGACGTTCACCCAGCTTGCACCATCACAGTACATAAACTTATTTGTTGAGGTGATTAGAATAATGCCTGACACGAAGGATGAATTCTCGCGAACACGTTTTGAACTTCCGCAGTATCGAACAAGTTGCGAACGTGTTGTTCAGCATCTTGTCGGCTGGCGTGACCTTTCGCTAAAGACTCTGCAAGTTCATGCGCCCAAATATACGGGTTGTCGTATTTTGAATCGGCTTTCCCAGTTTGTGAGTAGCCCCAGATCTTAAATGGAATTTGCAAATCGTGAGTCGGTTGAATGAACTTTGTTTCGCCCGGTTTCATGATCACATCAGCTGAAGAAGGACGAGCACTGCCGTTTTTGTCATAGAAAAAGGAAACCGTGTTCGTGAATTTTTCTTGAGTCAGGAACGAACCGAAATCAATCACCGCACCATTTTGTGCGCCTTGCAGATTGACCAAATCCAAACCGTTAAATTTCACCGAACTTGTTACACCGAATTGGCGAAGGAATGTTTCAACTTCAACTTGATGTTCACGCGGCAGCATCGTTGATTGACCGCGAGTTCTAATTCCCATAGGACCATCATGATAACGAGTGTGAGCTTGGCGTAAAACTGTTCCCGCACGTGATCTGCCACCATCTGGATGTTTGATATCAAAGCCATAGTCGATCACTGCGTAACTGCCGACAGTATCAAAGCGGCCGTCTTTAACGAACAAAGCATGAATCAGTTTTTCGTAAGTGTATTCACGAATCATATCACCTAAGGTTGCAAGACCGTTATCATGACTGCCACCTGAAGGATCTACGGCGCCAGTACCTTTAGCGTCAATGAGGCCACCGGTATCAGCAACGAAGACATGGGCGCGGCGATACTCACGCGGGCGATAGGCCATGCGAGAAGTTTCGTCGGTATGAATTTTATCATTCACGACTTCTTGTGCGGCTTGCTCTTTCGAAACAAAAGCAGTGTTTCGCAGAAGCCATTGATCGATTTCTTGATTTGAAAGATTACGAATTTCAGGGAAGTCTTTACGAATCAATTCATAGTCCGCCAAAATTACTCGCGCGGTAGTGACTCGTTTAACGTCTTCAGTTTTCGCTTCCCATAACTTTGCGGGATCGCGGAGTGCTTCAAATGCCAAAGCTGCTGGGGATTGCAAAAGGGGAGTGATTGCAAGTAGCGCTGACAGGGCGAATTTATTGATTCTCATAGAAAGCCTCCACGTGCATTTTTTTGCAAGGGTGGTTCCCTTAAGGAGGCTCATCAGTAGGCAGTAGGTTATTTCTGAAGGCAAGTCGCTGTCTAAGCATTAGACAACGACCTGAATTAGGTCTCTTAGTTCGATTTGATTTCGCCCATTTCGATGATGTGGCAGCTTGGTGCAGTACCAACTGTCACTTCAACTTTTGATTCCCACTGATCACCTTCATCGTTGTTGCCAGCGATCGCCACAGTCACAACAACTGATTTGTCTTTTTGAATTTCATAAGCAGTGACTTGGCTGTCCCATTCGTGGCCTTGAATGCCAGTTGCATCAGCAAGGTAAACAGCTTCAGCAGCACCGCGTGCGAAATCAGCACAAGGTTGTTTTGCAGGTTTGTTGTTAGCGGCGAATGCCGAAGAAGAAATGAGTACGATAGCAGACAAGATCATTGTTTTCACGGGGAGCTCCTTGGTTTTTGAATTCATCACGCATGTAGCACGCGCGGTTTTCAGAACGCAAGTCAGGATCTTGTACGAATAATGTTTTGCGTGTTTTGGATATTAACAATCTTGAAACAGCTTATAGACTTACATGGAACACACTTCGTTAGCGTCTCAATTTGAGATGACATCATCATAAATATTAATTTGTTTTCATGATCTGTAGATGACCAGTCTTCTGACCGATAAAAACAAAGAAATATTTATAGGGCTTCGGGAGGTATTCGTGGACTATTTCGTAGATGTGATTATGGATTTCGCAAATTATAAATCGCGTGCTCGTCGCAAAGAGTTTTGGATGTTTCACCTCTGGTATTTGATTGTCGGAGTGGTCGTTGGTGTTGCAACAACATTGACGCTGGGACAAAAGAACGCCGATTTTGTTTCTGCTGTTTTTAATCTAGGAATGTTTTTTCCAAGTCTTGCAGTCACGGTTCGTCGTATGCATGACGTGAACAAAAGCGGCTGGTGGATGTTTGTTCCTATCTATGGTCAGTACCTAGCGTTCGTTGCCGGTGATGAAGGTGACAATCGTTTTGGTCCAGATCCAAAAGCTCCGCTTGATGTAGCCCATCTTTCGAAGGCGAGTTAAACAACAAAAACACAGCTTGTCGCTAAAAGCTAGCAGACAACCGAGAGTATTTTGTTATCATTTATTTTATGAAGACAAAATACTCTTTCGTTTTTTCTGGAGCGTCCGTTTTCGTTTTGCTTGTAGGTTGTACGACTTTATTAGGTCGTAAACCCGCACAGGATCCATCTGTTTGCAAAAATCTTAAAAATCTATCAATTTCATCTCAGGAAATTTCTTTACCGACCCAAGGTGCTGTGATTTCACAAACGGACCTCGTTAACGACCGCGACGAGCGCGGTTTTGATCGTCGTTATTGCCGCGTGCTTGGCGAAATTAAATCTGTGGACCCGAAAGCGCCGCCCATTCATTTTCAAATAAATCTTCCTGAGAATTGGAATAACAAAGCACTGCAAATGGGTGGTGGAGGATACAACGGTACGGTCGTATCTGGGACTTCGCTGATTAGTTTTTCTGGCACTGAAGGACCTACCCCCTTAGCTTTGGGGTATGCAACTTTTGGCGGTGATTCGGGTCACAGTGGTGATTCCACGGATGCAAGCTTTGCGGTAAACGATGAAGCTTTACTGAATTTCGGTCATCAACACCTTAAGAAAACTCACGATGTCGCGATAGTTATTATTCATAATTATTTTAATATGAAACCCGCGAAGGTGTATTTTGCTGGAGCCTCTACCGGCGGGCGCGAAGCTTTGACGGTACTACAGCGCTGGCCACAAGATTATGACGGTGTGATTTCTTCGGCACCAGCTTTGAACTTTACTGGCACACGTATGAACGGTTTGCGTATTGGAAAAGCACTGTACAGCAAAGGTGGTTTTTTAAATTCAGCCAAGCAAGATCTGGTCTTTAAGAAAGTCATCGCGGCGTGTGATCGTCTTGATAATCTCGAAGATGGTTTAGTCAGTAATGTGGAAGAGTGTCGTCGAATCTCTGCTGCGACTTTGGAATCCTTGCGCTGTACGGGAGGAGGCGATCTGGGGGATGGTTGTTTATCAGATGCGCAGCTGACAAGTGTGCGCACAATTCATACATCGTTGCAGTTGCCTTATTCACTGGCGAACGGAATTCGTGAACACGAAGGCTACAATATTCTTGAGGGGGCCGACTTCAGGGGTAACAGTGGTTTTGGTACGTCGGCGAAGTTGCAAGGGCAGCCTACGATTGAAAATGGATATTTATTTTTGCAAGGTTCACAGTGGGCTCGCTTTCTGTTGACTCGCGATGCGAATTTTAATGCGTTAAATTTTGATCCTGCTCATCCTGGTAAATATCAGGATCGAGTCGTTGAACTTTCAGGAATCGTGGGAGCTACAGATCCACATATTGAAAAGTTTTTTGCGCGTGGTGGAAAATTAATTCTGATGCACGGGCAAGCCGACGCGATGATAAGTACGAATCCCACAATTGCTTATTACAAAAAGCTTGTCGAATTGTTCGGTAAAGAAAAAGTGCAAGCGGCAGTACAGTTTTATCTTGTCCCTGGATTTGGTCACGGCTGGGGAAGTTTCGCAGTTTCATGGGACCCATTGACAGCGTTAGATAATTGGGTCGAGAAAAATCAGCGTCCAGAAATTTTGATTGGGCGAGATATGAATAAATCAACCAGCGGCAGAGGACGTCCGTTGTGCCCGTATCCTCGCTGGCCGATTTATAAAGGTGCGGGATCTAAAGACGAAGCGAATAATTTCGCTTGTGTCGAGACAAGACGTTAAAGAATGGTTTTTCTTTGCTACTCTTTGACATAAACATCTGGATGTTTGTCTATTTGTAGTCACACGAAGCACTATCGACTTCCCCTATTAACAGCGCTCTGTTTACTTAGAAAAAGTAACAGGTGAGGGTTATGAAGAGGGCGATTTTTTCTATCTTGTACGTTCTTGTGATCGCAGCAAATGCGTCTGCGCAAAATGTTAGTGACGAATTGAGTTTGGACGATGCGCCGGCTTTGCAGCCCGTGGTTGAATCGCCTGTCGTGATCTCCTACGCGATCAAACAAATCATTCGTAGTAAAAATATCGTCATTGTTGAATCTAGTGTCGAAAGTCCATTCCGTAGTGGAAAGATCTTTCTTGCGACTTTTCCAGATGGTCATCAGTGCACTCTGGAACTGCAAGAAGTGAATCGTAAACTTATGGCCTTTGATGCCAGTGACTGTAATCAAGGAACACCTTTAACCTTAACGACACCGGTTGAACCGTCGTTGCTTGTTGAGAGTCCTTCAATGATGAAGCCCGTTGCACCCGCAGCGGGAACTAAGGCGTCTACAAGCACGAAAGCGAAAGGCCGCAGTCCCTTCAGTGCGACATTGTATTATTCTGTCGCAGATAAAGTTATTTTCAAAAATGCACAGGCCACGACGGGTAGTGGAACGGGAACTATTGAAGCCTCTTACGATAGCAAAGGATCTTTTGGTTTTGGTGCTAATTACCTAAATCCGGCCGAATACTCTTGGGGTTTAACAGGTTCCTTGCTTTATGAACCAAGACGCAAAGTCAGTTCATTAACAATGAAAGGTCCCAGCGGTAATTACAACAATGCGTTTTCCACTCAACCAGAGTTTTCGATTTTCATCGTCGAAGCAGGCATCGCCTACAAGTGGAGCAAAGCATATTTGCCATTGTCACTGAATTATAGCGTCCCAGCTTTGACATACGCCAGTAACACCGAAGTTTGGGATATCACTGGAACTGTGGGTGGTAACTTGGGCTTTGGTTATTTGTTTTCAGAAAACTCTGCGTGTGAAGTTTTCCTGCGAGCAATTGGTCTTAAAGGTCGCGCCACAGATGCTTCAACTGCCGTCGATTTCGGTAGCGGCTATCTGACGGGCTTCGGTGTTGGTTATAAATACTACTTCTAAAAACAAAAAAGCCACTCCGCAGAGTGGCTTTTTTTCTTAAGGCGTCAGACCTCGTTCAAAATGTGATTCTAAAACTACAACGGTCAGCGTTCGATCAATTCCTTCAATGCCGCGAATGTGATCGATCAAAGTTGAAAGTTCTGCTGTAGAACGCGTTCGCAATTTGACCATCAAGCAGTCTTCGCCAGCGACACCGTGGCACTCTTCAATTTGTTTGATCTTCACAAGTTCTTTGGCGACTTCAGCGGAAGTTCCTTTACCTTTACCAATGCGGATGAACGCACACAAATCAGCTTCCAGGGCGATGGGGTTGATGTCGATTGTATAACCGCGAATGATGTTGTTGCTTTCCATCTTTTTCACGCGCGCATGAACAGCGGGCGCTGACAAATTTACTTTTTTACCGATCTCTGCATACTGCATACGTGAGTCTTCTTTCAGCAGACTTAATATTCTTCTGTCAGTACTATCTAGACTCATGCCTCTCTCCTTGCTTGCGCCGAATGCCATTCGATTTTTAAAAGACCCTGGTATTTACCTATAGAAGCTTAATAAAATTCGGTATAATAGACCATATGCTTTATACAGTTAGGCTTCAAAAAGGTGAGTTATGGCGTCCCCAGGATTTAAAACCGGGTTCTGCTCAGGTTTCGGTCCGTGTCGCAAAAGGGGTCGGTTGGGTAACTTTCGAATCTTCGGATGAAGACCTTATTTATCGCCCTGGCGAAATCGTGGATCTGAATAAAGACCGAGCTATTGTTGAAGCTCTTTCTGAAGAATTGGATTTAGAAGTTCAATTTATGAAGAAGGCCCGCAGCTTTTTTGGCAAATGGTAGCAATTAGGTTCCGAGTGCTATAGCATAAGGGCCTATGAGTTTTATTTGGCAGTTTTCTCGCAAACACGGTGAACTTTGGTTTTATAAGTTCGCGACATTTCTTGCGGGATGTTACTTTTGCTTCTTTCTGCAAGCGCAGTTTCAATGGACAGCCGTTGTCGCGGCAGCCTTCACCGGTCTTTTAGGTACTTTCATACCACAAACAAAACGCATCGATAGTGTTCATGTGCATGCCAACATTTATATGGGCGCATTCGTTGCGATGGGTTCAAAAGTTGTCAGTGCGGGTCTGTGGGAAATTCTTCTCGTTTCAATTATCGGTAGCACGGTGTACTTCGCTTTGACTCCGTACCTTAAAGGTTTTGGTGGTCGTCTTGGCGCGATCGCATTTATCTCGTCGTTATTGGGAATCGCGATGAGGTTGTGGTTATGATCTTAGCGTGCTTAATCGCGGCCTCTATTCTGGGAGCTGAAATCACTTATTATCTGATACATAAAAGACAATGGCCGACGGTGCGTGCTTCAAGTGCGCCTTCGCTGGTGTTTGCGGTTTTGATTGGCTTCACGAATCTGCCATTCGTATTGGGACTGCAAGCGGCGTTCTTTGGTGCGACATTTGTGGGGATGACTGATAAATCAAGACTAGGGTGGAAAAGAGTTTTGCTTGCAAGCGTCGTGTTTGCTTTAATTTTGTATTATTTGATTCCACTGGTAAAAGGATTCGGAGGCGGCCTTGGTGCTGCGGCTTTCGTTTCCAGTGCGGCAATCTATACGGTCGACAAGATTTTCCGTCGAGCATTTCTGTAAGGGGACAAGATGCGAATTCGCCAAATGGCTTTTTCTTCCAGACTGAAGGCGCACAGAAAAATGCTCACGCTGGAAACTTTAAAATTTATTGTTGAGTATCTGAAAGATGGAAACGCCAAACAATCGGCTTACCGCGCGGGCATTCCAGAAAACTATGCTTCCCGTCAGGGCGCCTGGTTAAAGAAACAGCCTATGGTTGTTGCGGCACTGGAAAACGATCTTGATCCACGCGAACGATTGAAGCTTGATAAAGCGATTGCGGAAATTGAGCGACAAATGGATATCTGTAAAGAGATTCTTGGACTTCAAGAGTTTTAGAAAGTAAGAGTCACGCATGACAGAGAAACAACCCACACCCTACGAGCAACTTGGTGGCGAAGAAGTTCTTCGCAAGCTTGTGCAACGTTTCTATGAAATCATGCACACGATGCCTGAAGCGCAAGGCATTCGCCAAATGCATCCCGAAAACTTGCGTGGTTCTGAAGAAAAGTTATTTATGTTCTTATCAGGATGGTTGGGGGGACCGAATCTTTTCATCGAGCGTTTCGGTCATCCTCGTATGCGTATGCGCCACTTTCCATTTAAGATCGGCAAATCGGAACGCGATCAATGGATGTTGTGTATGGTGCAAGCATTTGATGACATGCAAATCCAAGAACCACTTCGTTCTGAATTGTTGCACTCCCTTTTAAATTTGGCTGATCACATGCGAAATCAGCCGGAAGAATAGCATCTGGAACAAATTGTTAAAAACTAGTCCTTATTAAAATGCGCTCACTGCTGCGATTAATTCTCGTGATAGAGTTTAGACAATTGTTAGCATTCACTTCTGAAGTCTGGTAGGTTTCGCATTGTTTACAAGTGTCGTTCACGATGCGCGAAATATTTCTCATAGTTTTAGCGAAATTCGATCAAATAGTTTTGACTCCAAAGAGCCAACTGGAGCGAGTTTACGGGTTAAGTAATTATCCTTAGAACCGATTCTTTCCTCATAAGGAGCGTATCTTATGAGTTTGAAGGTGAAATTAACCTTGATTTGCATGTTGGCGGCAATCGTCTCTGCATCCAGTGGCGCCATCGGCTTTTACTTTTTAAACGATGTCAGTGACAAGTACTCCAAAGTCTCTGGAGAAAATCTTCCTGCAATTCGTACGCTTGCAGATCTTCGTGCGACGATTCGCGAATTGCGCATCCAAGTGCGCAGCATGGGACTTGAAGGCAATACCCAAGAAGAAGTGAATCACTACGCGCAACAGTCTGTCGAGCAAGTTGCAAAGTTCGAACAACATATTAATGCGTATTTAAAAATTGATCCCACTGCTACTGATCGCAAAAGTTATCAAGACTTTTATAAATCATGGAGCGAGTTTAAAACATTCGGTGTAAATCTTTTGGCGCTTGCAAAGGACTATAAGACCAATCACCAAGAGGTCGTTCATCAAATCCGTGACATTTGCGGAGTCAAAGCAAATGGCGTCTATGTGTCTTTGCTAGAAGAAACTCGTTATCAAGCTGAATTGTCGGATAAAGCAGTGGCCTTGGCACATTCGGGTAAGGACATCGCCAAACAATTGATGTTATGGATTTCAATCGGCAGTATTTTGGCAGCGGGCGTGTTTTCATTCTTTATGTCGACGAAAATTACTGCGGCAGTAAAGCGCATTTGTGATTCATTGGCTAAAAATTCTGAAGACGTGCAATCAGCGGCTTCAACGCTGACAGCAGTTAGTTCTACCGTGCACGAGGGTTCATTCAAGACAGCGTCTATGCTTGAATCAAGTACAGCTTCAATGACCCAGATTTCTTCGATGGTGAATCTAAGCAGCGAAAAAGCGGGGCATGCACGTTTGGCGGCGGAACAATCGAAAACGTCTGCAAGTGATGGTTCGCAAGCGGTGGGGCAGTTGATCGAATCCATGAACCGCATTAGCGACAGTTCAAAACGCATGCAGGACATTATCACCATTATCGAAGACATTTCTTTCCAGACAAATCTGTTGGCGCTGAATGCCGCCGTGGAAGCTGCGCGTGCTGGTGAGGCAGGTAAAGGCTTCGCCGTCGTTGCGGAAGCCGTCAGATCTTTGG
Organism: Bdellovibrio sp. NC01; assembly: GCF_006874625.1. Lineage (NCBI taxonomy): Bacteria > Pseudomonadati > Bdellovibrionota > Bdellovibrionia > Bdellovibrionales > Pseudobdellovibrionaceae > Bdellovibrio > Bdellovibrio sp. NC01. The sequence continues at coordinate 2,695,387 of NZ_CP030034.1, read as the reverse complement.
CGGGCAGAAGTACGTCATCAGCAAAAGAAATCTCGGATCTGATTAAAGAAAGCTCAAACCACATTAACGAAGGTGTTAGTAAAGCTGATCAGGGCCGTTTAGTTTTAGAACGTATCGTGAAGTCTGTTGAGCAAGTGACGGTATTTAATCATGACATTGCTTCTTCAAGTGAAGAGCAAAAGATTGGTATCGGTAAAGTGGAAGAAGTTCTGGGTGAACTGGATCGCACTTCACAAGCCAATACTCAGGCTTCAGAACAAGTTTCTAGGACTGCGATGGAGCTAAACGAAAAGACCGAGTCGGTAGATCGTTTGATTTTGGAACTTCGTCATATGGTGGAAGGGCAGAAGGCCGCTTAGACCTTCAGCTTCCAATCTTTTTTACCAACCTTCGCGCCATTGATTTGAATTTCGATGGCGTGTTGGCCTGGATAAAACGTTCTTGTCGTCACACGTTTCAGGTGATGACTTTTTGCGATTTTCAATTCGCCTTTGGCCGGTAGGTTGACGTTTTTTAGTTTAAAAACTTTTGGTGCCGTCTTTTTATTCGCTTTTACAAAATGAATAATATAGTCGATCACAAGTTTCTGATCTTTGTTAGCGTCAGACTTCACAGTAAATTCAAACTCAAGACGGTCGCCCAATTGGAATTGTTTGCCGCTGATTTTGAAATCGGCCACTTGTACTTTCGCACCACTGTTCACACCAATAAGTTTCAAGGCTTTCGGATCACCAGCTTTAATCAATGAACGTAAGGCGTGTTTGATAATCCAAGTAATCTTGTCTTGATGTTCAGGTGGCGCTTGTTTTTGCCACTCGCTGAGTTTTTGAATGACTTTGTCAGGATTGTCTTTCGAGATATCATTTAAATGATTTGCGACGCTTTTACGAACGTACATGGATTCGTCGTATTTAAGATTATCTAAAATACCATAAGTCAGTTCTGGCTTTTTAATGAAGGCGTGCAGGCGCTCGCCCCAGGGCAGGCGTGAACGACTTCCTTCCGAGGCCCAACGACGTACGTGATGATCGTCGCTGACACTGCACTTCAAAAGAAATTCCATTGTCAGGTCTTGATGATGGGAAATGAAAGGGCGCACGGCGAATTCCGCCGTGAACAGGGGTGTCAGATATTTCAATGCCTCTAACGAAATTTCTGGATGTTGCAAACCATGACGTTGCACGTATTCTGTGATGGGCCACAGCTCAAACCCTGATAAAGCAGAATTCTTGGTCGCTTCCTTTAGAAGTCGCACAGTTTTTTTGAAGTCGGCAGGTAAAGACACGGCAAGATGATCACGAATCAAATGGACGCGTGCTTTCATCTCAAGTTTGTTGAGATCGTGCTCGAGTTTTACAAGGTCTGCTTCCTTGAATTCCGGATGAACAGCAGCCAGACTTTTCCCGAGGCGTTTCAGATAAGCTTTATTATAAAAGTGTTTGAAGGCGCTGCTATCTTCTGGTTTTGCATTCTTCGTCGGCATGAATCCATCCTCGTTAGATTCAAAGAATCTACCAAGTCTAAGGGCTGGTGGCTACTCATAAACAGCGGTGGATGTGTTACCATCTACGAATATCTCGAGGTACTTTGTGTTATTCGGAAACGAATCCATCTCTCACTATTCCAAAAGTAACGTTGCCATCTGGATGTCCATGGCATTTCAAGCCGGTGTGTTGAATATCGGCGGCTTCATGGCTTGTCATCGTTTTGTTTCACATGTCACAGGTTTTGCAACCTTCTTTGGTTATGAGCTGACACAGCCGCATGGTTCTGCGTTTGGAATGCTCGCGACACCGTTGTTCTTTTTGTTAGGTGCGATGTTAAGCGGTTATCTTGTCGACATTCGTTTGAAGCTTCATAAAAAACCAAAATACTACATCAGCTTCGGCCTGATTTTCTTCCTTATTACAGCGGTGCTCATTGGGGGCGTCGGCGGGTACTTCGGTACATTTGGTGAGCCCTTTGGAGCCTCTCGTGACTATGCGCTATTGATGATGTTGTGTTTAAGTTGTGGAATTCAAAACGGCACAATCACGACGGTTTCAAAATCAGTTGTGCGCACGACGCATTTAACAGGGATTACGACGGATTTGGGTATTGGTTTGATGCGATTTTTAAATCGTCATTCGCTGGGTGATAATTATAATGACGAAACCAAGCCCAATTTGATGCGTATTGGGATCATCTTTTTCTTTGGACTTGGTTCAGTCGTGGGCGGTTTTGCATTCAGCAAATTTAACTACTTCGGTTTCGCAATACCGGTTTTGACATCAGGAATTTTATTTGCGCTGATGTTGTACTTTCAAGTATTTCGAAGACCTGCGACCGCTTAATGTCCTGGATGGTGATGGTGCTCTTCTTCTTCAAGTTCCACTTCTGAAGGAGAGTCCGTTCCACCCAAAGCTAAATAGCGCTCTTTGAGCTCAATAAATCTTTTGCCCAACTCGACACGATCTTCTAATTCAGAATGATCTCTAAAGTCTGGAAGAAGTTCGCCTTCCTCTTCTTGGATGTGATGTTCCACGAGTTCAGCCAAAACTTTCACACGAGCAGACCATAAATCTTCATCTTCAGTTCTTTCGATTTCTTCCAGCATTTGATCGGCAAGTTGATGTTCAACGTCGCCTTCAAAGCCTTCTGTACGAAGTTCTTCGTCTTGTTTGCATTCAACATATAAAGTTTGTTCTTCAGGTTTGGCGTGCAAGACAAGTAGTGGGGCAAAGTCATCAAACGCTTGCTGACGTTGCTCCATATCGTTGTCGGTATCTTTCATCACTTTGATAAGTTCTTTCAAAGAACGATGATCTTCTAAGATAAGATTTATGATGTCGCCTTCTTTGTCGACAGCTTTGCCAGTTCTGCCGGATGCCATTTTCATTGGTGCTTTTTTGCGTTGGACTTTAGATTTGGCTGTCGCCGCTTTGCTTTTTTTAGCCGTCTTTTTCATGGTCAATCCTCCATCTCGTCAGAATTGGTTAGAGCAATTGCTACGCCACGATAGGGTGCAAGCAAGGGACGTTACACAAGAACATCGAGGCAATTTGCCCTCTAGACTGTGCCGGAGTGCCTCGCACAAGGCGTCAATCAACTTGTTTTCAATTAGTGCTTCGTGATTGAGTCTTGTCTTGGGTTTTGGGATGAAGGTCGCAATGAGAATCAAAAATTTGCTCTATGTCAGTATTGTTGCAGTTATGCTTTGGGCGCCAATTTCATCGCGTGCGATGAGCTTGAATGATTTAACGATTTTGATTCCACTGCCAAACCAGCAAGAATTTCCATTGCTTTTGAATTACCAGGATGAAGGCGCGCAAGGTCCGCTGCTTTCCAAAAAAACTTTGCTGGAATTTGTACAGCTTGTTCCTGAAATTCCAAATTCGCAGCTTTTAAAAAATGCCGTTCGTGTCATCGGTGTACGTATTGATCCATGTTTTATTGAAGGCGAAGGACCACGCAACTGCCGTCGACAAATTCGTTTGGTTTGGCAGCCCGTGATTTTTGCTGAAGAGGGTGTGACGACTCGTGATGCCGCCGTTCACAGCTTTTATGAATTTGATGACACGACATTCACACAAATCTGGAAAGAGTGGCAGGCCTTATCGTCGGGTCAAACCAGTGATGCTTTGCAAATTCATCCACGCATGAAGGCTGAGGGCTTAAAAGGTCCGTATTATACAAAATTAAGAAATTTGATTTTAAAATACTGCGGAGAAAAAACTTTGATTCGCATGACCAATATGAATGTCATGGCAGGCGAACAATTGTGGATTTTCTCGGGCTTTGATGTTGTAAATGGCGAGCCGAAATTTATGACGATTCCAAGAATCAAAGGCCGCACCCAAGGAATTATTTCCAGCTCTTCGGCATTTCAAAGTTTTACGGGTGGGATGATGCCAACACCGCAAGAAGATCCGCTGTTTGGTAAGTTGATCCAGGATTCTTACACGGTAAAAAAGAAATCTTCTGACGGCGAACTTCAAGATCTGATGGCCTTAGTACAAGAATATGAAAATCCAGACCGTCATAATCCTGGCACTGTTGACTGCGCCAGTTGCCATTTGGCGAACATGGCCCATCAATGGGGCCAAGCGAATTTCAAACAATGGGATTGGAAGAATCAGTTTAAGAATGTCGCATTCACCAGCACGTGGAATCTGAACAACACCAGCGCCGGAGTCATTCGCACAAATCAAATGCGTGCCTTGGGTTACTTCATGAATCAACCGGCGATCTCGCAACGTGTAGTGAACGAAACCGCTTCGACTGCGATGTATTTTAAATTAGCGAACTAAAAATGTTTTCCGTTTTCGAAATAGAAATCTTTATTTAATTCCTGGAACAACACGATCACGTCCTCGTACGAGCCATGTGCTTTAATCGTGTTGGTGATGATGTCAGTCATTTTCTGTTTTACTTCCGCTGGACGCGGGAACAATAAAACTTCCACAAAGGGATACGACTCTGTCGGCTGGCCATCCGTGAAAAACTGAGTGGCTACCAGCTCAAAAGTGAAATTATCAACGGCGGTGTTGGCGGCAACGGCCAAGTCCGGCGCTGTTTGACTTACTTTTTTTGCGACTTCTGTAGATACGGCACGTAAGCGAATGTGTGGCATCGAAAACCTCTTGCCGCTGATAATAGCGTCAAAAGCTTGAGCCTGGAAGTTTTAAAAACTCCAACTCTTCGCGTGAAGAATGCCGTCCCAGAATTTCGTTGCGATAGGGGAAGCGACCAAAACGATCGATGATTTCTTTATGCAAGAATTCGTATTCTAGACTGCTTTCAAGGCCGGGTTGCGAAAACAACCGCACGGCTTCTTCGTGAATGATTTCAGATTCACTGTGCATGTAGGGCATGTAAAGGAAAGCTTTCCCCATTTGTGTTAGTTTTTGATCGTCACCGCAGTGAACTGCTTCTTGGGCCAAAGTTAAAGCGATCGCATCGTTTGCAAATGACTGCGCCGTATCGCGGTACATATTGCGTGTGAATTGATCAAGTACAATCACTTCGGCCAGGCGTCCTTCTGGCGTTTTACGCCAGCGATAAGTTTCGCTGTTCCTTGCTCTTTCGTGAACTTCGGAAAAGCGTTCACGGATCAACTGGTCGAAGTCGTCATCCTTCGCAAACCAAAGGCGCTGATCGATCTCTTCAAACCAAAAATGCAGAATTTCTTTTTCAGTAATCATGCTTTTAGTATAAACACAAAACAGGCGTAGCTACGAATTACGGTCTGTGTATCTTGTCGTCTGACGTTTTGATTTTGACCGGTTCGGGGCCACTTAAGGCACTGTTAAGATCATTCACCAGATCTTGAAAGTAATCGTCCTTGCGTAGTTTAATTTCTAATGTTTTTCCAGGTTGTTCTTTGTTAAGGCGCAAGATGCGACGGATATTATATAAAGGCCCGACTATTTTTGAACTCAGACGATTGAAAAAATAAAATCCAATCACCAGGCAAGCACCCACGGCAATAAGTTCATTCAGCATAAAGACCACCTTAAATTTGGCTAAGAATTCGGTGATGGTCATTGTTCCCAATTCACCGAGTTCGGCTTTTTCTTCGAGTTTGTGAAGAAATAAATAGGCGACAAATATTTGGCTTAGAAATACGAAGGTTACAAAAAGTGCGACGTACATCAGGAGGTCGTATTGAACTTCGCGGTCGACGATCAATTTTCGTCTGTGATTCAATAAGCGCATAAGACACTCACTCTCAGAGGTTGGGCCTCTAAGGACAGTATAGCGGGGAGTATTCACTCGGGAAAGGGGCACGCTCTGATTGAGACGACGACTAAAGGTTCAACACAGCTTTGCGAATTAGTTCGATCAAAGTGTCAAGGGGCTGTCGGTTCTTAAAGAAGCGACAGCGCTTTTTCGATATCTTTGTCAGTATTAAAGGCGTGCGTAGAAAGACGGATGCCACCACCACGCAAAGCAAAGTTCACTTTATGGTCTGACAGACGCTTTGCCATATCAGGCAAAGACATGCCGTTGCCGGGAAGGAAGTTTACCATCGGAGAAATCGCTTCACGCCCAAATGGATTCAGAAGCTGATGGCCTTTGTTATAAACGCCGTCACGAAGTTTCGCGCCTAAACGTAAGGCCTCGGCTTCGATTGTTTCAACTCCGACCGCTTTAATGATTCGGGCTGAGGCACCAAGAGCCGTGATCTCTAGAACTTGTTTTGAACCAGGTTCGAACTTAGTCGCATCTCTTTTTGGTTCGCAGGCAAAGTCAGACGGGTCGTCACATGTCCCATAAGTATATGCGCCGATATTTCGTGGCTTCATTTTTTGCGCAAGTTCTTTACGAATCGCCAAATAGCCAACACCAACGGGGCTAACCATCCACTTATGACTGCCACCTGCAACCGCATCAGCACCCATCGCCCACACTGTGCACGGATGAAGACCTAGAGTTTGTGCGATATCAATGAACACTAAAATGCCACGCTTTTTACATTCAGAAATAACAGCTTGAGTATCCATGCGTGCGCCAGAGCTGAATTGCACAAGACTAAATGCCGCGACACGAGTTTTAGACGTGAACGCTGCCAAGTATTTTTCAGTCGGAGTTTTTAAATTTTCTTCAGAATCGACGATTTTCAAAAAAGCTTTGTTTTGATCGCAAGCTTCTTTCCAAGGATAAAGCATGCTGGAATATTCTTGATCCCACATCACAACTTCATCATCGGGTTGCAGACCAATACCAAAAGCAAATTGATTAATACCGCCCGCCGCACTTTGAAACCACGCGATCTCATCATGTTGGCAGCCGATTAAATCGGCCATCGCATGACGAGCCGACAAGACATCGGTCATGTAATCAGCGTCGGTCCAAAAACCTTCTTGATAATAACGTTCAGCCCAATATTCGACTTTGTTTTTAGCTGCTAAAGTAATCGGCGCAAGACCTGCATTGTTCAGATGAGTTAAATCGGCTCTGCGAGCAAACTGTTCTTGAAATTCAGCAAGTCTTGAAGTTGCCACCTATGCACCCATTTCTTTCAAAGCAGAACGAATCACAGTCAATAGGGCAGTGACTTCCGCAAAGTGCGTTTTAAAGCCAAGCAAGCACACACGAATCACGACATCGTTATTCAACGTACATGCGCTCAGGAAGATTTTATTCGTTTGATTAATGCGTGTTAAGAGTTCACGCGTTTTCGTCGTGTCTTTCATTTTGAAATTCACAATAGAAAGCTGCGGCTCTGTAATCACTGTCAAAGATGGAATCGCTTTAAGCTCTGTCGCTAAGTATTTTGCCAGCTCCAATTTTTCTTCCAAGTTCAATTGGAAGGGACCGATGCCCATCGTTTTGATCGGCAACCAGAAACGCAAGCCTCTGAAGTCGCGTGATAACTCTGGAGTGATGTCTGCGAAATCAAGTCGCGCTTCCACTTGGTCATGCAATCCTGGTGAAGGCGGCATGTAAGACGGGGCTCCTTGATAATCGTAAGTCATCAAAGAACGATCGCGCACAAGCACGCAACCTGTTCCATAAGGAAGTGACAACGATTTGTGTGGATCAAGAACAACGGAGTCAGAAAGCTCGATACCTTTTAATTTGTTACGGCCTTGTTCTGTTAATAAGAAGAAGCCACCGTAAGCACCATCGACGTGGAACCACATGTTGTTTTTCTTTGCGATCGCAGAAATTTCTGGCAAAGAATCAATCGCACCCGTGTTTGTACTGCCAGCTGTGCCGATAACACACAATGGTTGAATGCCAGAAGCTTTGTCAGCCGCAATCGCAGCTTCAAGAGCTTTAAGATCCATTTGCATTTCATTGTTCGACGGAATCAACTTTAACGCATCTTTAGGGAAACCCAAAATACCAAGAGCTTTACCCGCACAGTGATGAGCTTGGTTTGAAGCATAGAAACGGACCTTAGATAAATCATGTCCTTGCATTTTCGTTTTGCGCGCGATGCTTAACGCCGACAACGTCGCAAGACTGCCGCCTGTTGTAAAGAAGGCGCCGCTTTGTTCAGGATAACCGATCATGTTTGTGATCCAGCGCAAAGCTTCTGCTTCCAAAGTCACAAGACCCGGAGCCAAGCTATAATGACCTGTGAACTGATTCAAAGTTTGTGCAATCGCTTGGGCCATGTTGCTGATCGCATTGCCAGCTCCGGCAACGTAAGCCATGTAACCAGGATGGCCTGGCTGTTGACCCATTGGCGCCATTTCGCCAATCACCGTTTTTAAAAGCTTTTCAAAATCATCCGGTCTTTCAGGGAATGTTTTTACGGCCTGATAAGGAATACGGAACGATTTAGAAACGTCATTTGTCGCAGGATCAAGAGCTTGACCCATCGGTGAAATTTCAGTGCGTTTCATTTCAAAGTTCAAAATGGCTTCTTCAGTTTGGTTCCACAGATTTTTCAATTCAACAGAATCAAATTCCATTGGTTGATCAACATGTTTCCACCAATCAGGTTGTTGCATTTGATCGCGCACGTTCTGACGGCGAGGATGAACGTATTCGCCATTTTGTTTTAATTTTGTGGATTCATTGTCAGCACTGCCATCCAAAGTCGCTGCTAAGCGGAAACCTGAATGTTGAAAGAAGTGGGGTCTAAAGTGGAAACGTGCCCACACTGAAGCTTCGTGCCCACAACTGATAAAACTTCCGCCTAAGATCATTTGATGTTTGCCATCAAAACACGGCGTCGAAAAATCGTCGTAAAGTGGATGAACTTTAAAACCATCCAGCGGATTGAACTGATCTTCAGCCCATTGCCAGACGTTCCCGAATAAGTCTTTTACGCCAAGTTTATTTGCGGCATAGAAATTCACAGGTGTCGCTGTCGAATATTGGAAATTAAAATTCGCAGGAATCACGCGCAAAGCTTCGCCATCATCAGAGTAAGCTTGCTTTTGCAAGACAGGGTCCGTCCCCGCATCACGCAAACGCACGTGTTCTGGCTCTGTGATCAAACGATAGATAAGTTTTGTATTATCTTTTTCTTGTTTCCAGCGAGCATAAGCTTGCGCTTCGTGATAGTTCACTTCCGCAGGCCAGCTCCATGGCATATCAATGATTTCAAAAATCGTACGAAGTTTGTAGTCGTGAAGACCTTCCGGTCCGTGTGCAACCCAGAACGTGGGACGTTTGGTGTTGCGGAATTTTCTCCACTGCAAACCTTCCTGGCCCCAGTACTTGTCGTTGATGTAACTGCCGCTGGCAACGAACTCATAATATTCGCCGTTGCTAATAAGCTGCTCAGTGACTTCAAAATCTTTTACAGTTTTTGTGCGTGAACCGTATTCGTTGTCCCAACCGTAAGACGGAACGTCAGGAGTTTTTCCATAGTGAACAGTGCCACCAGGAACTTTCACCCAGTGATTTTCTGGATAGTCTTTTCCCGGTGTCGGCTTTACTGGAGTTTTCAACATCGCAGACGGATGCATCGGCACCCAGTACTTCGGAGTTTCAACCAGCTCCAACGGCAATTCGCGGATAAGTACACTTGAAGTTTCAAAGTGAATCTTTTCGTGCTCAAAGCCCATGAATAAAGACCACAGTGGTGAAGACGGTCCCAAATTTCTTTTTGGTCCCGGTTCAAGATCAGGATGAGTTTTAATAACGTTCAAAACGTGGTCATAGACTTTTTTGCGATAGGCATGAACTTCTTTGATACGTGGCCATGCCATCTCGTTTTTCGACATGTCATCCCAGCTCATCTCATCAACGCCGGTTTCAAGAATTTTTTCTAAAAACAAATCAACGGGCTCTGTGAACAAACCTGCTAAGCGCATTTTGTTATAATAAAGCACCGCCGGATGACCGTAGTAGAACATCAATGGATGGCGAAGTTCGTGATACGGGGGACGAATGTATGTCGATTCATTTTTCAATGAAGAAAAAAGAACTTCCGTCAAAGTCCAAGAGTTATTGAAATAATCAATCACATCTTGGCGTGTGCAAATGTCCAAGTTGATTAATGGAAGAGCTTGTAAGAAATTTTTTTCTTTATTGAAGCCAACACATTTTTCCGGAGCAACACCTGTCCACCATGACGATCCAAAACTTTCGAGCACTTCATTTTTTGAACTGCGATCGATTTGTGGAATCGAAAGGTTGGGATTTCTTTGCAGCGAAACTGTATAGGACATAACGGACTCCCTAAGAATGCGAATAAGCACAATATAGAGTATAATCTTTGTTCCGATTCTACAATCCTTGACACTCCGTTTGTCTTGACTTGCCTTGTCGCATACACTGTGAGGGATGAATGGAAAAAATACGAATCTTCATAGGAAGGGTTTGCGTACGGTTGCTCTTTTCGAATTAGCGAAGGGGAGTCTGGTTCTATTTGTGGGCCTGGGATTGCTCGACTTCGTTCATGAGAATCTACAAAAAGTCGGCATGAAGATTTTGAATCAACTCGGTATTAATCCTCACGACGAATACGCACGTTTTTTCCTGCAAATTCTAAAAGGAATTAATGAGAGGGGCGTATTATTTTTCTCTTTGATGGCATTTCTTTATACCGCAATTCGTTTCGTTGAGGCCTACGGGTTGTGGCGCCAAAAGGAATGGGCACAATGGCTAGGGATCTTGTCGGGCGGAATGTATTTGCCGTTTGAATTTTATGAATTAGCGACAGCCTACAGCGGCATCAAATTGCTGATTACAATCTTCAATATTCTGGTCGTACTTTATTTAATTTATGTCAGGGTCAGCGCGCCGAAAGACCAATCAGATAGATCTTCGTTGCCCCAGAGCCCCCAGTAATCGTGATGACATTCTGATCTGTGACTTTGAGAGTGTCGCCATGAGCAATCGTGTGCGCTTCGGCTTTAAAGCTTCCTTCGGCGCAGAACAAAAAATGGATCTTCTGCTCTAAGGGGATACTTTGTGTTTGGTTTGGTAGCACCGTTAAAACTTTCATGTCAGCTTGGACGCGACCGCGCTTAAAGATGATGCCAATATCCATGACATCGCCTTGAATAAGTTCGGCATGAATGGGCTCTTCACCGTGAAACGCCAGGATTGCAGACTTCAGTAAATCTTGATGATTGATGCGCAAACCCTGTCCTTGCCACACGGAAAGCAGACGGTTGTAACCCGGGAACTGTGAAAAGGAGTTGTCAGCTTTCACAATCGCTGAACTGAGTCGCCACAAATAATCACCATCAGGAAACGCCGTGCCCGGCGGTTCGATGGCAATTTGCGAAGTTGTGCCTTGGCCATTTTTCCAAGGCATAACTTGATAAGTATTTTGGCTAATCAACTCCAACATGTTTTCATGGTAGCACTTAGCCGAAGGTAAAAGCAAAGGCTTCGACGTAAGGATCTAAAAACTCAATTTCGAATGTTCGATCTTGAATCGGTTCTGTGTCGGATTGACGAATCAATTGGTACAGACGGTTGCCATTTACGACACCTTCTCCATTTTCATTGATGTCCATGCCATGTCGAGCCCCAGGAACTTTACCGTCAATTGTCACGCGGAAGCGAATGCTGCTGCCAACATCTTTCGGTCCGAGCACGAGATGTAAATCACGTGCATGGAAGCGGAAGGCAAGTTTACCAGGCGCCTTCATCAACGTTGCTTTTTCGGGATCAATCAACCAGCTGCCACCTAAAGTCCATTCATTGAGTTCCAAGTTTTTAAGCAGTTGATATTTCTCTTCACGATCCGCTTTTAAAATCGGACGTAATTTAAAATTCTGCGCGCGAGCATGACCTAAATATGTTTCCGGAGATTGCACATCTTGAAAACGAGCCGACGCTTGAACACCTTGACCTTGCACTTGCACCATGTGGTCTTTGACGGTCTTACCATTTTCTTCCAACAGTTCTTGAATAACTTTTTCAGATTCATCGTAACCACCTTCGCCAAAGTGGTGGTGGCGAATCTTACCATTGCGATCAAAGAAGTAATGTGCTGGCCAGTAACGGTTTTCAAAAGTATTCCAAATGGCGTAATCGTTATCCATTGCCACTGGATATGTAATACCTAAATCTTGCAAAGCTTTCGCAACATTCGTTGGATCTTTTTCGAAAGCAAATTCAGGAGTGTGCACACCAATCACAACCAAGCCCTGATCTTTGTATTTTTCTGCCCACGCTTTCACGTAAGGCAAAGTTCTTAAACAGTTAATACAAGAGTAAGTCCAAAAGTCTACAAGGACTACTTTGCCTTTAAGATCATCAAAAGATAAAGCGGAAGAGTTAAACCATTTTGTCGCACCCGATAAGCTGGGTGTTAAAGCCGCTAATGGATCTTCCAGATGCGCGTTGTTCTGGCCGCTCGTCATTGCGTTTTGTGATGACGAACCCGGCGTGAACATGTCGATCAATTTATTTTCCCACTCTTCCGTTTGCACTTTCGAGATACGGGTTAAGACGTTGCGATCCCAGTTGAAAGAGATCGCAACGACACCCAAAAGAACGGCAATACCCAGAGTCATTTTAATGATGCGTTCGACTTTCAAAGATTTTTTCATCGTCGCTAAAAATTTACCACCAGCAAACAATGCAATCGCCAGAGAGGTCGCCGCACCAAAAGCATAGGCAAATAAAAACCACACTGCTTTTTCAGGTGTGCCCTGAGCAGCTGCGCCAGTTAATATCAAACCTAAGATCGGTCCTGCGCATGGCGCCCATAACAAACCTGTTGCGGCACCAATCAGCAAAGATTTTGCGAAGGTTTGCGTTTTTGCCGAACTGCCCTCTGTCAATCGAGAGCCCAAGCGTGTGAACGGTTCAAAGAATCTTTCGAAGAATTGGGGGAAGACTAGTGAAAGACCAAAGAACGTTAACAAGATCAAAGCAACCCAGCGACCCCAGTTATTTGCATTCGAAGCCCACGAGCCGCCTAAAACAGCCAACCCCGAGACCAATGAAAAAGTCAGGGCCATGCCGATCAAAATAGGCAAACCTGTTTTGCGAAAAGGCTGATCTGCTTTCGCAAATACAAATGGCAAAACGGGCAGAATGCAGGGACTTAAAATCGTTAAGACCCCACCGATGTATGAAAGAAGAAACAGCACCATAAAAATCCTCTATTTCTTTTTAAACAATTTCAAATATTCGCCGTAACCTTCAGCTTCAAGTTTGCTGACAGGGATAAAGCGCAGCGATGCCGAATTCATGCAATAGCGTTTGCCCTCGGGACCCGGGCCATCATCAAAGACGTGACCAAGGTGCGAGTTTGCGTGTTTACTACGCACTTCCGTTCTTTCCATGAAAAGCTTGTGATCGGTTTTTTCGGTCACGGCATTCTTATCAAGGGGTTTCGTAAAACTTGGCCAGCCAGTTCCTGAATCGTATTTGTCTATTGAGCTGAATAGGGGTTCCCCTGAAACGACGTCGACATAGAGTCCTTCTTCGTGGTTGTTCCAATAAGCGTTATGGAATGGCGCTTCCGTGCCTTCACGCTGAGTCACGTCGTATTGTTCGGGAGTCAGTTGCTTTTTAAGCTCATCGTTCGACGGCTTTTTATAACCACTATAGTCTGCACCCATTGCTGGTGCGCACATCATGGCGACGATAGGAATAATTCCGCTATGTTTCATAGAACCTCCTCAAAAGGGCTTACTAATGACTCATTCGCAGGATCATCTAAAAGGTTACAGTTGAATTTTATTTTCTCATAGTTAGACTTATCGACAGCGGAAAACAAAAAGAATCTCAGATTGTAACCTTTTGCGAAGGTCCTACGAATGAATGAAGTGAATAGTCTCGCAAGCGATAAAAGCGAGATGGAATTGTCAAAACTCATGAGCAAGGCACAGGCCGGCGATGGTGCAAGCTATAAGCAGGCGCTGACTCTTATGAGTGGGCTGCTTTCCAAGTATCTTCGCAATTCTCTTCGTCGGTTTAAACTTCCTTTAGAGAACTCAGAAGACTTGGTGCAAGAAGTCCTGCTGGCAATTCACCAAAAGCGAGAAACGTATAATTCTGAGCAATTCTTTTTGCCGTGGATGTACGCGATTGCTCGCCATAAGATGATTGATTATTTACGTCGTGCGAAAGTGCAGCGTTCCATGGTCAGTCTTGAAGATGAACTTGAAAACATCGAGGCCTTGATGACATTGGAAAGTGATCACAGCCTTGATGCTGAAAAATTATTAGCGCTGTTGTCGCCCAAACAACGAGAGGTCCTACAAATGGTGAAGATAGAAGGTCTATCCATTGATGAAGTCGCAAAGAAAACAGGTTATTCTGCCAGCGACGTCAAAGTGACCGTTCATCGCGCCATCAAATCCTTGAAGGATCAAGTTCAGGGAGGCATGTTGTGAAAACTGAAGATCTGATTTCGAAACTTTCTTCCGATGCACAACCCGTAAAACCGTGGAAGTCACCAGCCATGATCGCGTTGACGTATGCAGGGATTGCTGCGGTTCTAGTTGTTTTAGGGTTGCTTGTCAGTGGTCCACGCACGGATTTTTCTGCCAAAAGCACACAGTCTTATTTTTGGTTTGGCCTGATTTTATGGTCAGCGTTGTCGTTCTTGGGTTTAAACATCTTATTCGTGTTAGCGACTCCAGGTGCAAAACTGTCTGCAGCTTTCAAATGGAGTTTCGTCACATTGCTTGTCGCAGTCAGCAGCTGGCATCTTTATTTATTGGCAGGGATGTCAGACGAGGCCATGCATGAAGGTCTGTTTTCTGGCGGAGCTCGTTGTGCCAGTGTCACGGTCTTAACGGCTTTATTAATTTCAACATTGGTTTATCGAAAAGCAGCCAGAGGTTTGAATACAAAACCACTGCGTTCGTCGTTGTTAGCAGGTTGTGCTTGTCTGGCAATTGGCGGAGTTTTGATTAACTTAAATTGCGGAGATGATAACGGGATGCACGTTGTGATGTGGCACTTCGTCGTACCAACCGTTGTGATCGGAAGTTTAGCAGCTCTTCTTGCGAAGAGACTGCTAAAGTCCTAAATGCAAACTACTTGATGATTTGGCAAAGTAGAGCAGTTACTGAATTTTTTGTCTCAAGTTTACCAGCGTACAATTCGCCTTGAACTGGAGCAGAGAAATCCAAAGTTAAACGCAAGTTTTTACCTTCGTAAACAGTCGTTGCATTTTCAGTTGTATAAGGAACTTTTCTAACTAGTGTTCTAGTAGATTGGAAGCCAACAACAGTTGAACGTTGAACTTCAACTTGTGGAATACCGCTGATGCCGCCCTCAAGGACGTTCACAGTAGTATTGTTGTCGATGTAGTTTTGAACAGATTTGCAAGTAACGCGAGTCATGTAGATATCAGCGCCTGGTTTAGCAAAAGCTGATACGGATGCGAAAGTCGCAACAAGAACGATAAGGTTTTTCATTTTAATCTCCTAAAAGTAAATTCGGTTTTTACTAATGGAGATCTTCTAAAACATTTGCCGTTCTTTTACCAATTTCCCTTAGGAAATGTTGCTGGAACGGGGAGTCTTTTCATGCAAGACCCAACTTGGCACTGCTGACGTTTTGGACACCTCTCGGGAGCAAGCGGCGCTCCTGTCCTCGTTAGAGAGGCCAACTCCTTTTTAAAGGGAGTTGGCGAGGACTTTAGCTTTTTAACTTGGAACTATTGGCAAGTGATCTGTTGGTATTGTTGACCAGTGCCGTAGTTAACTAGTTGGTACAAGTACAAGCCGCGGCAGTTGTAAACTTGGCCATAACCAGATTGGTATGAACCTGAGTAGTACACTGTGCTCGTAGAAGAACATTGGATCGACATCACTTGACCGTAACCGTTACCGTAGTAGTAAGTACCGTTACAAGAATTGCCTGAAGTTGCGCAATATGTAGCTGCTACTGCTTGGCCAGTCGATGTTTGGATACATTGGCCATAAGAGTTATAAGTATAGCCCGTGTTCGTTCCACAATAGGTAGTATTTGGAGCGATTTGGCCTGTCGCTGTATACACGCATTGACCGTATTGGTTCAATCCGTAACCTGCAACTGCGCCGTTTGAAGAGCCACTGTCTTTAGAACAGTTAGCAAGCATCATAGTCATAGCGGCCAAAGCCACTACTTTTACTAGTTTCAATAGGTTCGTTTTCATAAAGTCCTCTCTCTGTATTTGTTTTAAACTCAATAAAGCCTTCATAATCCCTATACTCAAGAGATGTGCCATCCGCTCCATATGCGAGCCTCGATTTATTTGAGCTAGGAGCGACTCAGTTTAAGACACAAAGCAAAAAGGACGTAAATTGGAATACACCTGTAGCACACTGTAGAACTTTTTTTCCATAGTGCTTCAACACTTGTCATTTACAGTCTTAAGCATTCGAGGAAGTGATGTATGGCAAAATTGTTTTATGATGAAATTCCAACTGAGCAAACCGTGACTGCTTATATTAATAGAGAGAACTCTTCAGCCAAGCCGCAGGATATTTATCTGCACTTACTGATGAGGAAGATCACGTCTGATTTTGAGACAGTGCTTGAAGACTTCTTTGGTCAACACGGAATCACGACAAGTCGCTTTATCATATTAAATATGTTGTTTCATAACGAAGCCGGTATGACTCCAACAGAAACGGCAAAGAAAGTCGGTGTAACAAATGCCACGATCTCTGCGATTCTTTCGGGTCTTAAAGATTCGGGATTGATTCAATCAACTCAGAACGCAGGTGATAGCCGCTCTTATAGAGTGACATTAAGCCCTGCAGGCACAGAGCTTCTTAAGAAGATCTATCCTGTTTATCACGACAACATCAGTAAGCTGTGGTCTCACTTCGATACGGAAGAGAAGACTCAAATCGGGAACATGTTAACTCGATTCAGCCAAGTGATGGGCGTTCTTGGTAATAAATTTTAGATACGGTTTCCTGAAAAAATTCCGATATCTATGAGTAGATATGAAGCGTAATGGGGTTGGAATCTTTCTTATATTAGTTGTGGCAGTGGCGGTCTTTTTCTATTGGAAAAGACAGGGTGCTGTTGAAGCAACGGTAAGTCAGCATAAGACCTCTGAAGCACAAAAGCCTGAGTCCAATGAACAGGCTTCATCGAAGCCTTCTTTAAGCGCTTCACAAGCAAATACCGAAGCGGGTGGCCCTCAACAAGGTTTCACTCCGCGAGCTGAAGTTCCTGATTCAGCCTTCTTTAATGATAACGGCAAACGCAAGATGCCAACTGAAGGTATCTTAGCGCGCAATAGAAATCCCAACACTGTGCAAGTGCGACCTAGCGCTGAACAATTGACGACGACTCCATTGTGGGAAGACGGCAGTTGGAAAGTTTGGAATCACATGACGGCGGTGCCAACTGAAAACTATAACGGTACAGGTAAAGCGATTGGCCAAGTGGGAAGTTTCACTGTGGTGGAAGCTTCTGCATTTAAAGCGGATGAACATAATTTCTCTTCTTCGCAGCCGATCGTTGTATATAAAGACAACGGGCAAAGACCTGGTTTGATTTCTGGAAGTTATCTTGTCGTTCTTCGTGACAGCACAGACTTTGAAAGTTTCGTGCTAGATCACGGGTTGCGTTTGCTGAACGCTTTTCCAGAAACACGCTCTTATTACGTCACTGCAGGAGCAGAACCGTTTGATTTAAGTTTGTTGTTACAAACAATGCGCAATGATCCACGTGTTGAAACTGCTAACGTCCAAGTCGTAACGGAGAGATATGCTAAAAAGTAAAAAGCTCCGCATAGCGATCGTTCTGGCGAGTCTTGGGGCTGTGACTTCGGTTGCATTCACCAACTGTTCGGAATTGGGCTTTCAGACTCTGGCAAGTATGGGTGATGATCCGTATTTGGGTTTGGCGTGGCATTTGGAAAATAGTGGCCAGAAAGTTTATGCTTCGAATGCCGGTTCTTCTGGGAAGGATATGAATCTGCTCAGCACTTGGTCCGAAGGAATTTTTGGTACCGGTGTTGTGATTCAAATTTCTGATACAGGTTTTGAAGATACGCATGAAGATCTCCATGCAAATTTCTTGTATGGGTCATCTAAGAATTACGCCTTGTCTGCGCCTTATACTTCCAGCAACGGCCCACCATTAAGAGATGGCGATACCCACGGAACTTCTGTTGCGGGTCTTGCCGCAGCGGTTGGTGGCAACGGTGTTGGCTCACGTGGTGTCGCTCCGAAGGCTTCACTGGTTAGTGCGAACGTGATTTCCAGTGGTGTGACTCACACGGATTATTCGAAATATATCGATCAGCTAAAAGGCACGTTTGATATTTCCAATATGAGTTGGGGCGCAAGCCAATATTATGTCGATGATAACAGTGATGGTGCCGCGACCAACTGGGAAAACAATCTTAAAACGGCTGTGACTTCGCAGCGTAATGGTAAAGGCACTATTTACGTCAAAGCTGCCGGTAACGATTTTGTGGTTGAGTGTGGCGGTACCCAATATACTTCATGCATTGGGAATTCGAACTTTGACCGTGACGATGCGACTCCGTATACGATTAACGTGGCGGCTTTAGATGCTACCGGTGTTTCAGCTTCTTATTCTTCCCCAGGTGCGAATTTATGGATTTCATCTTTTGGTGGTGAAGACGGTGCTTCGTATCCAGCGATGATGACAACGGATCGTATGGGTTGCAGTCTAGGCGAGTCGCAGTCGAATATTTCAACGAGTGTGAAATTTGAAAAAGGTCAGTCTGGAAATTCAGGTTGTAACTATACCGTGACTTTTAATGGAACCTCATCGGCGGCTCCGACAGTTTCTGGTGCCGTTGCTTTGATGTTGCAAGTAAATCCAAATCTTTCGTGGCGTGATGTGAAGTATATTTTAGCTGCGACGGCACGCTCTGGTTCTAACACTTCCAATATTGCACATCCTTTGATCCCATCACAAATGGCTTCAGGCTTAGTGTGGGAACAAGGTTGGGTTACGAATGCTGCTGGTTTCAAATTTCATAACTGGTATGGCTTTGGTGCGATCAATGTCGATGCGGCTGTGAAGATGGCAAAGACTTATACTTCGGCGCTTGGAACTTATCACGAAACGGGTTGGTACAGTTCAGGCAATGTCAGCTTAGGCATTCCTGATTACAATGCGACCGGCGTATCAAGTACCATTAACGTAACGACTGATAACGTGAAGATCGAAGGTGTCAAAATCAAAGCGGTGGTTTCACACGCCAAGATGTCACAGCTTGAATTCATGTTAACTTCACCCAACGGTACAAAAAGTATTATCATCAATGCCGGCAATTCTTTGACGGGTATGACAAGCTTTACCGGTGGAGAAGTATTCTTAAGTAACGCTTTCTTGGGTGAGTATTCTGCCAGTGGTAACTGGAAACTGACGGTGATTGATGCGCAATCAGGCACAACCGGTACGTTGACAAGCTGGGGTATCAGCTTCGTCGGTGGTCAATAAGTCTTAATAAAACAAATTATAAGAATAAAAAAAAGCCCGGTCATCACCGGGCTTTTTGCTTTTTGAGTTTTACAATCTTAGTACGAGTGACTGAAAGAAGTTCCGCATCTGTTTGTTGCGTAAAGATTCAAAGTCATCGATGCCCAGCCACTTGGCCAAGCTGACGTATTCAAACAATCAATGGCTGAAGTCGTATTGCCTGAACTATCACTCCAAGAACAACTTAAGTAACCAATACCAGCACCGTTGTCATAGACATAAAGTGCATCGGCCGCCGCCGCAGTTTTTGAATAAATGAATGTCGGAACGTAAGCTGCCGTAGAAAGTTGGCACATCTCTGCCACCGCATCACCTGTGTAAGCTGTCGTTGAGCCGTATGTTAAACGCAGAACCACACCGTTGCCGTCTAAGTAAGTCTGTGTACTTTTATTATATAAATACACGCGAACGTCTTTGCTTGCTGTCGTCCAATCCGAACGAAGAGTCACAGAGATATAAAGATAACCATTGCTTTCAACCGGTGTCCCAAAGTGTGATGCCAGCGCATGGCCATCGTTATACGCATACCATACCCAGTTCGTTAGATCCGTGATGCCAGAAGGTTTTAAGAATTTCACAGTCACACTTTGACCAGGAACCATATAAACCGGAGTCGTATTGGGATAAGTCAGTACCGCTGCCGAAGTGGATGTCGTATCAGTCGCGGTGGTGCTGTCTGTTGATGAGCTAGAACCAGATTGATTATTCGCGCAGTTTTGGAAACTTAAAACGGTCACAGCAAGTCCTGCAACAACAGCCACAGGTCCCAAAAACTTTTTATTGAACTTCATTTGATCCCCTTTAGTCCTGCAAACAATTGTGACCTTAAATGATGCAAAGAATATGGAGGACTTGTCGGAAGGTCGAGGAATCTCCTTTAGAGATTCTCTGGGCGGCGCCTTGTTTTGAGACTTCCATCTACGCTCCATCTTATTTGCCTATGCTTGTGTGAAAGAGGAGAGTGTTATGAATACAAAATTCACTAGAGCTTCTCTGATGGTTGCTTCGGTTGTGGCGCTGACTTCAATGGCCCATGCAGCAACTTCAGACAGCTCACAAGATGCAAGAAGAGCCGCTTTCGAGGAGTGCGCAACCGCCGCAGGATTGAGTCGACCCGAAGCAGGTCAACGTCCTACGGCACCAACGGACGAACAAAGACAGTCATTGGATGCGTGCTTGAAAGCCAAAGGCTTTGAGCCACCAACACGAATGGGTGGTGGAGGTGGTGGTCGTCCCCCAGGTCCTCCTCCTGATGGTTTCGGTGGTGGCGGTTCTGGAGTCGAATAGCTTTTAAATTTGTTAATTAATATGTAAAAAGAAGAGGGAGTTCACAAGACTCCCTCTTCTTATTTGCATCGACCACGCTTTTTCACTACAACAATCCAAAATTATTTTTTGCGAGGTTCCTGTGAAAAAAGCATTATTGGCAGTAGGTTTGGTGTGCACTTTCGTTTCTCCAGCATTTGCGGGCAGAATGAAAGAAATCTATATCGACACTCGTGAAAGCGTTTTGGACTATTTGGGTTTTGATGAATCAATCATCTCTATTGAAGGCATGAAGTTCGTGCAGGTAGAGGGTGTTGATCTAGCAGTGGAATCTATCGCGCGTGGTTTTTACAGCAGAAACTCTCCAGCGCCGACGTTTAAATGTCTGACGATCTTTAAGAAAACAGACACTGACAATTACTCGGTTGTCGGAACTAAATGTCAGCAAATTCCATAAATAAAAAAAGGGAGTCGAAAGACTCCCTTTTTAGTTTCTGAATTTTGCTTTTACTAGCGGCCCGTTGCATTGATCGTTGTTGTTGTCGTTGTCGGCGCGGGGATTGTTGGAACCAATGTTCCGTAAGAAGTTGTTCCCGCCGTCGTCAAACCACCAATCGGATAAGTCGTATAACCAGAAGAAGTCAACGTACCCGTCGTACTTCCAATGTATCCTGTTGTCCCGTAGCCGTATTGAATCGACTGCATCTTATACATCAAACTGTACATCTCTTGTTGCAGGGAAGAGATCGTTTGATACTTTTGCATTTGTTGTTGAGTGTATTGTTGGTAGTACTGCATCTGCATTTGCATCGCTTGTTGTTGTAACTGCATCATGCTGGAATCGCCCATCATCGAGCCATAACCCATCATCATTCCCGAGCTTGTGAGTCCGCCCATCATCATGCCTGAATTCATCAAGCTTCCCATCATAGTGCCGTAGCCCATCATGGTGCCCGAACTCATCAGGCCTCCCATCATCATCCCGGAATTCATCAAGGAGCCATAACCCATCATTGAACCCATCATGTTTCCGTAGCCGGTCATACCACCCATCATAGAGCCCATCATCATGCCGCCGTTGATGATTCCGCCCATGCCCATCATCGAGCCATAACCCATCATGTTGCCGTAGCCCATCATATTTCCGTAACCAGACATGCCACCCATCATAGAGCCCATCATCATGCCGCCGTTCATGATTCCGCCCATGCTCATCATCGAACCATAACCCATCATGCCGCCCATACCGCCGTACATGTTGCCGCCGAGTGCATTCATGCCGTTCATGCCCCAAGGGCCCATACCACCCGTGAACATGCCGCCCCCCATAGTGTTTGCGCCCATCATGCCTTGCGGATAGCCAAAAGCACCGCCGACTCCAGAGCTAGAACTGCCGCAACCGAAACCACCTTGACCGGTGCCACCACTGATCGCGCCGTAAATACCTTGTGCGAAGTAGGGAAGACCGTAAGACCAAGTTGGATAACTTTGTGTGGGCCAACCTAAGTTTGAGTTCGCCTCTGTCACCATTTGTTGTTGTTTGTAACCTACGTAAGTTGCAAGGGCACCAGTACCAATATTCGCGATAACATTGGCCCAATCAGTTTGTGGTTTTTGATACGTGTATCCGTTGCCTGAAGCGATACACTCAACACACACGCCACCTTCAGTTGAAGTGTTGGGTGAACTTAAACCATCACGTTTCGCTTGTAGAGCATCTTCTTTAGCGTCTTTCAAACGATCTTGTTCGCTCTTAATTTGACGTTCGATTTGTGCGATTTCACGAGTCAGTTTATCTTTTTGTAGTTTTTGTTTGCGATAATCGCTTAAAGATTTACGGCAATCTTCGGCAGAGTTTGTGCCTTTTTCTTCATTGCGGAATTTGCGCATCGTGCAGATAGAACCTGACACTGCACCGGATTTGCTCTTATCACAGATTTGCGACCAATCACCGACCGAAAACGGTTCTGTCGCTTCAGTGCCCGGGGCTTGAACGGCAGTTCCACCTTCATCACCGGATGCGATGGTTGAATCTTCGCCGCCGATGCCTTTATATTCCATACAGCTACGACCAGTATCTATATGATTAATAACGAAGTCAGCGTAGTCGGCGGAAAGAACATCATTAATGACGGCAAGTGAATCACGCATGTCGCGTTTTTCCAGGCGGCTTTTTTCTGTCGTCTTTTGTTTCTTTTGTTTTTGCAGCTCTTGAATGGCTTGTTGGATCTCTTTTGTTTCGTCGTCCTGACTTTGAGCTCCGTTGCCAGCTTGCTTTTGATAAGAGCAACCTTGTGTACCGCCGTACATTCCAGTGCCCCACATTGAAGAGGTCTGCGCCATTGCCGGTAATGAGCTCAGTGAAACGAACAATAAAACTAATTTGCCGAACATAGTTCCCGCCTTTGATATGGATAGAAGCTTAGCGGGGAACTATTTAAAACTTGTGGAACTAGACTCTGGGTAAAGTGAAGCTGACTTTGCTGCCTAATACCTGGTCTTGATTCAAGACGTTTTCCGCCCGTAACTCACCTGAGTGCAGTTGAACGATTTCGCGCATGATTACTGAACCGATGCCGACGGAAATTCGCTTATTGTCGGAGTCTCCGGATAAGACACGGCTTGCTTTTTTGTAGCCAAATTCTTTCAAAGCGCGCTCAGAAAATCCAGGGCCGTCATCTTGAATGCTGACGACAAGCTTTGCACCTTGTTGCTGTAGATCCACGATCACTTTGCCTTTAGCAAACGATGATGAGTTCTCGAAGGCGTTACGAAGCATGCGATCGATCAACTTGGTAGAGCCAATCACAATGGTTTTATCGGGGTCTAGGTTTGTGCGAATTTCAAAGCTCAATTTAGGATAGCGAGTTTTAAAGACGTGAATCTGTTCCTGCACGCGTTCAATCAAATGAATCTCTTCCGTGCCCAAAGAGTATTTAGGTTCTGTGATCTGGGCTAAGAATAACAAGTCTTCAACCAGGTTTCCGAAGTATTCGACTTCGGTGAAACATAACGACACGACTTCGTGACGTTTTTCTTCGGAAAGACGTTTATCTGCCGTCTTCAATGTTTCAAGGAACGTTTTTAAAGAAGCCAGTGGAGTACGTAAATCGTGGGCAAGGTCTTGCAACAATTGCCTGCGCGCGTGATCGGATTTACGCATGTTTTCAACGAGATGTTCAACGTCGTCAGCCATTTGATTGAAAGCATCCACCAGGGGAGCCAAGTCTTCGAATTTTTTTGTCGGCATACGCGCGGAAAGATTTCCGTGCTTCATTTTCGCCAAAACTTCCAAAGCTTCCAAGGCGCGTTCACGATATTTCGAGAACTGATAGAACAAGGCGACGGCCACAGAGATAAGCGCACATGCCGCTAAACTTCCAACCGTGATCCACATCAAATGCGATGGGCGATTCACGGGGGCTTTAAAGGCTGTCACGAAAAAGACGTTGTCTTTCGTGGTTTTTGAGATGTCGAGATTTTTATAAATACTTTCCGTATTCAAACGGATTTGTACGGGTTGACCTGAGAGGATCTCTTCAAGCTGATCTTCGGCAAGAGGTTGTTCCAGCAGTTTGCCGTCATCCAGCAGATTCTGACCTTCTTTATTGATCAAATAGAAGCGGAATGGCTCTGTTCCATCCATCGAGGCTCTCATCTTAGGAACTGAGACCATAGGATCTTGATCAAGGTCGCCCATGATGTGGCGTAGGAACGGAGACGGGCGGATGATCATCTGACTTTTTTCGTAACGCGTGTACAAGTACGACGACGCAAAGCCAATCATCACGAACACCAAGACGATCGATGCGAAGGGCAGATAGTTCTTTCTAAATAACGGCTTCGTGATCATACGGTTTTCTCAAGGCGGTAGCCTTGGCCATAGACAGAAATGATTTTGATATTGTTGATCCCGTGTTTCGTCAGACGCGTGCGAATATGGCTGATGTGCGAATCAACGGTGCGATCAAAGATTTCTTCGCCCGATGAAAATGCTGAAATCAAACGTTCCCGGGAAACAATTGTTTCCGGTTGCGAAAAGAAGACCATCAAAATTTCAAACTCACGACGGTTCAGCGGAATGAAGGTGTCGCCAGATTTCAGGACTTGTTGGTTTTTGATCAAAGTCAGTCCTGCATAACGAATCAAATCCAGTGAAGGTTTCTTGTCAGAAAGCTGATTTTTTATTCGCGCAAGAACTTCGCGATGACCGAACGGTTTGCGAATATAATCGTTAGCGCCATTTTCAAAGCCTTGGACAACACTTTCTTCATCCGTTCGCGCAGTCAAAAAGATGATCGGTGTTAAAACTCCTTCACTGCGCAACCAGCGAGAGAACGTAAAACCATCACCATCGGGCAGGTTGACGTCGAGAAGATAAAGATCCGAGCGAGAAGAGTCGGCAAAAGATCTGCGAGCCTCTGCAAGTGATTGAGACCAGCGCACTTCATAGTTTTCAAGTTCCAGTTGGAGTTGAATTGCTTTGCCTAGAATTGGATCGTCTTCAAGTAGGAAAATCTGCGCCATAAGTGCTCCCGTCAGAGAGTTTGTTGCCCAATTGTGGCGTGAATGTGGAGTTCCGTCAAAAGTCTTAAAACGAAACACACTGTTCCATTTGAGTTTACAAGTTTCCACGCTCCCGTTTGTGCCAGGAACATTTTGGAACAATTCCTAGGCTAGTGGAGTGTGAAAGCCTTTGCCGCACAGAAGAGGCTCTGACAACAATGTGAGTGTAAGTAGCATGGAGAGTGCATGGTAGTTGATACGATTAGCAATGAAGTACGTCAGAGAATCGCAGAAGTTCTAACAACGGTAGTTACAGAAATGACATCACCAACTGCGGGAGTTGAAGTCACTTATGCTAACGGTGATAAGACAACAACTTACAAAGTGGTGTTAGCGCAAGAATACCGAGGCAAATTGATCGGAAGCCAAGGCAAAAATATCACATCACTAAGAAATATCGTCGGAGCGATGGCAGGGAATAATGGATTCCGTGCCATCATTGAACTCGTTATTTAATTTTAAGAGCGGTGACTGCGAATCATCCACGCTGCTTTTTCATGGAACGTGATGAGATCTTCGTACAAAGTCACCGCATTCGTAACTTGATTTTCTTCCGCCTCTTCCAGGCGTTCTTTGAATGCAGCAGCCAATTTTGTGTGATCCGAAGTCAAGGCTTCAATCATTTGGCCGGCGCTTTGTTTGTCTGCCGGTGCTTCTTGAATTGACGACAAAGTTTTAAACTCTGTAAAGCTGCCGGGTGCGCGTGTATTCAAAGCGCGCAAAGTTTCTGCTGTCGAATCCACATATTCGGAAATTTCACCATATTGAGCTTCAAAGAGTTTGTGCAAAGAATAAAACAGTGGACCTTCGATGTTCCAGTGATAGTTCTGAGTTTTAGTTTGCAAAGTGTATTCTTCAGCCAAAGTTTTTTTCAAGTTTTCGATAACGCCAGTTGTGTTCATAAAGTCCTCCCAATTCGTGTATTCTGAACAAGAATGATTCTATGCCTGTTGTATTGAAGTGAAAATTACTCTTTTCCTATCATCACTATAGATAAAAACTATAAAGGGCTAATAGCCTTATAGTGACTGCCTTTTTTAGTAGCAACTTCTGCAGGCAATTGACGCTGAATCTCTTCGCTAAGAGCTTTTAAAAGCGCTTTACGTTGGAAATGAGGCCCATGCAATACACTTACTTCGCGAGTCGGCGTCGTTCCTGTAAATTCCTTAAGACGCTTCTTGTCTTTAACGTCTTGGGACGCCAAATACGGAAGAAGTGTAAAGCCACTTCCTTGGTCGACAAGTTTTTTTAGAGTTTCTAAACTGCCACTTTCAAAACTGAAACTTTTGTCGGCCGTATAGACTTCTTTTTTGCGACACAAGGCCAAACTTTGCTCGCGGAAACAGTGGCCTTCATTCAATAAAAGCACATCGTTCAACGATAAATCTTTTTCATCAACGGCGCGTTTATCAGCCAGAGGATGAGTTTTCGACACGTACACCAAGAAGGGTTCATAAAAAAGCGGATGAACCGCGATATTGACGTCATCAATCGGACTGACTGCTAAGCCTAAATCAATCGAGTTATTGCGAATCTTATCAAGCATCGCTTGCGTTTCAAGTTCTTCGATACGCACTTGCAAACGCGGATGAGCTGCTAAGAATTTTTTTAAAAACAACGGCAACAGATAAGGTGCTAGTGTCGGGATAATTCCTAAACGAAACTCGCCAACAAGTTCACCTTTGTTTTCATTCACCAACTCTTTTAAGTGAGCTGCATCTTGAATCACCAAACGGGCTTGTTTTAAAACGATCAAGCCCAGCGCGGTTGGGCGCACGGGTTGCTTCGTTCGATCAAAAAGCGTGACCCCTAAATCTTCCTCTAACTTTTGAATTTGCATGCTGAGTGTGGGTTGAGTGACGTGGCATTGTTGAGCTGCGTGGCTAAAGCTGCCAGTATCAGCGACTGCAAGAATGTATTCGAGTTGAGTGAGTGTCATAATACAATATTGCAGGGACCCCAAAATGCTTGCAAGCTTAATTGTGGATCCAAGAATCGAGTCATTTCAAAATGCATTGATTGAAAAATCTTTACCACTTTCAGAAAGAGTGGTGGAAGCATTCTATTCTTTCCCACGGCATCTCTTCGCATCGAAGTATCCCATTGAACAAGCTTACTTAGATCGTCCTCTATTGCTTTATGACAAAGCTCCGTATCTATCGACGATTTCTCAACCGAGTTTTGTCTTAAGAATTTTGGATATGCTGGAGCTGGCGGAAGGACAACGCGTTTACGAGTTAGGAACGGGCAGTGGTTGGAATGCTGCCCTTCTGTCTTATCTTGTCGGGCCCACAGGAAAAGTAATTACTTCGGAAATTATTCCGGAACTTGCGAAGTCTGCGCGTGAACTGCTGCACAATCTTGACGTCGAAAATGTGGAAGTCTTGGCGCAAGACGGATTTGAAGTGGCGGAAGAAAAGGGACCTTTTGATCGCATTATTTTTACTGCGGGAGCCGACGAATTTCCCACGC
The DNA here is from genome assembly GCF_006874625.1 of Bdellovibrio sp. NC01. Taxonomy (NCBI): domain Bacteria; kingdom Pseudomonadati; phylum Bdellovibrionota; class Bdellovibrionia; order Bdellovibrionales; family Pseudobdellovibrionaceae; genus Bdellovibrio; species Bdellovibrio sp. NC01. Next base: position 2,667,751 of record NZ_CP030034.1, on the reverse strand, counting down.
AGTTGTTTGCAAATCTGAAAAACAGTGGAGTCATGGTTTTTGTGCGCAAGCGCAATCATCATGCCGACATGTTAGAAGTTATCAAAAAGAAAAATGGCCAAGCCGAAACAAAGATCTCGATGCCATGTTCGTTTGTGTCGGTGGTTCGTAGCAAAGAATCCCGCCAAGAAGACGGGACTCTTTAAAAAAGGGTCGGTGAGCAGGGCCTTCCTTAAGGAGTTTTAGGAATATCACGCTCGGATTCCTTTTCAGGACTTGGTGAAAGTTCCAAAACTCTTTCCTTTTTTTGTTTACTTAATTCACGTTGTGTTTCTTCCGGCTCTTCATAGAGATGATATCTTTCAGCCATCTCTTCGATCCGTTCACTGGCATCTTCGATCTTCATTCCAATTTTGCGTTCAAGAAGATCCATCAGCGATGCTTTACTGCCTTGAGTGCTGTCGATGTCGTTTTCAGTAAGTTCATGCCACTTCGACATGAGTTCACGTTTGAGGTCCGTCCAACCGTGGCCAGGAATTGTTGCCATAAACACCTCCTATCGAGACAGCGGTTCAATGATGATTTCGATGCGGCGGTTTTGTGCGCGACCCGTTGCTGTCTTATTGTCGCTCACTGGTTTTGTGGAACCTAAGCCAACCGCTTCAACATTGGCTAGTGTAACAGCTCCGTTCGCGACGAGATAGTCTTGGACCGATTTCGCGCGTCTTTCGGAAAGAGTCATATTTCTATTCGGATTTCCGGTTGAATCTGTATGTCCTTCGACAATTACTCGAGCTGGTCCCGTTGTCTCAATGGCTTCGTTCACACGCTCAAGCAGGGCTTCATTTTTTCGTCCCAACGAAGCTTGGTTGGGTGGGAACTGCAGTGATTTCAAACGCAATGTCACACGGCCTTTTTCAGTGAAGACTTCGGCTTCACTGGGTTTGAATTGGCTGCGAATATTCGCGGCTTGATTGATCAGCATTTGACTGCGTTGCAGTTCAGCTTGTTGACGAGCCATCTCGTTCATCTCTGCTTCATTCATGTTGTTTTCTTTGCGCAAAGAGGAAATGGCACGCTGTTGTTTTTCTGATTGTAAAACCAAGTCTTCGGTGTTGCCTTGTTTCACTTTGTTCATCACTTCAACCAGATGCAAAGATTCGCGGGTAGCGTCTTGCGAAGCCTTGTTGATCGCCATCGCATTACGCGGATTCGCAGCGATAATCTTCGCGGCATTTTGATATTTCATTGTCGCTGCCGTGTAAGATCGAGGCGCCATTTTTTCAGCTTTATCTTTTTCAGCAGCTTTTAAATTATTATCAGCCTGACTTAATACACGTTTTGTAACCGCATCGATTTCAAGTTGTCGGTACTCGCCAATGATCGCTGCGGATTTTTTATCGGACGGACTTAAATTTCCTTTTTCAATACTTTTAGTCACGGATTCTAACTCTTTGCCGACTCTGTTCCAGTCGCGAGGATAGGCTTCATTCGCACCTGCGATCATCGCACCACGACGGGCATCTTGAATTCCAGGCAGTTGGCGTATCGCAAGCTGAGTGGAGTCAGCGGCTTGTTTTAAATAAGTACGAGAATAAGAAATCTGCTCTAAGATATCTTCATTCGATTTGCCGGACGATTTTTTATCGATGGCTTTATTCAAGGCTTGTTCCGCTTTAGTGAAATTCGTAGGCGATAACACGTCCATTTGACGCTCACGAGCTTCATTGATCAGCTTTTGAGTTTTTTCAATTTCGGCAGCAGGGTTTGCCGTTTGAGCGATCGGAATTGCATTCGGTGGAGTGCTTGCGCAGCCAATAAATCCAGTTGCTAACATGAAGACAAGCAGGGCTGAGATTTTTTGCGGAAACATAAATTCCTCCTTAAGGAATAAATAAGTCATCCACTCATCAAATTAAACCGAGCACGGTTGGAAGGAAATTGTTTTTGAAATTCAAGAAGGCTTGTATGCCCGCGCACAGAACGACAATTCTTTAGATCAGTCCAAATTCTTGCAGGTAATTTAAGAACTGGCTTAATGAAGAGTCATAAAACTGAACACTGAATACAGTCCCGCCAAAATAAGAACACCACCTGCGACTCGTTGTTGGGGGATAGGTGCTGATTGAATTGTTTTTCTGACCATTGTTGGAAGAGCTGAAAGGGCAGGCATTCCACCTAACCAGAACAAACTCATAATCATTGCGCCGGCAAAAGGACTGCGAGTTGCAATCGCGGCAGTGACATAAGTGTAAAGCCATCCGCAGGGCAGAAGCGCCGTCAAAAGACCAACGATGAAGGCTGATTGATTCAAGTGAAACTTTTGAATGCGATGAAGAAATTGAAAAAGAAAATGCCCCTGTATGCGTGGCATGTATTTCAAGGCAAAGCGCGGGGCCAGCCAGCGTAAACCCATAAAGATCAGCATGAACGAAAATAAAAAGGCACTGACATAGCGAAGAAAGATGAAATCGCTATTTAAGAAAAACTGACCCAACGATCCGGCAAGAATTCCCAAAGCGACATAAGAAAGAAGGCGGCCCAGATGATACCACACCAAGCCCTTTCTTTGCGCCATCAAGCTGGCGATAGGACCGCACATACCGGCACAGTGCCAACTGCCTAAAAAACTTGATGAAAGAATGCTGACAGCAATGATCAGTGTGCTCATTCTTTGGGACCTACTACAATAATTTCTTTTTTAGTTTTGAAGTTTTCTTTTGCTTCTGTGTTCTCGACCCAAATCAGACCTTTAAGCTTGCCATTTGCACCCTGAAAAATCTTTGGATTTGAGCGTAAGAAGAAGTACCATTCGTGACTTTGACCGGCCTCAAGGTGCAACGGATTTTCACCGACGGTTAATTGAATGCCTTTGTCCAATAAGGCTTGATCCAGACTTAATCTATAGTCCCCAGCGTGGTCTGACTGATTTTGAATATGCAGTTTAAATTGATTTAGAATGACTTCTTCACCGGCTTCATTTTTGACGAAAGAATACGGCAGGCCCTGACCACGTAACAATGTTAAATCGACGGGCTCTCGAGTTGAAAGGGCGTAAGTTAAGCCGCCAGTCATTAAGAGTATCGCGGCAAGATAAGCTAAAGAACGAGGGCGTTTCAGTGTGATTTTACTGCCGTCCAAAGTGTCATAACGGATGAGACCTTTTGGTTGTTTGGTTTTTTCCATGATCTCATCACAAGCATCAATGCACGCAGTACAAGCGATGCACTCCATTTGTAAGCCATTGCGAATATCGATCCCTGTCGGGCAGACTTGCACACAGCGATTGCAACTGACACACGAGCCTTGTTGAGATTTATCAACGCCGGGATTTTTACGTGGTTCACCGCGTTTGACATCGTAAACAACGGCCAATGATTTCTGATCAAGAAGCAAGGATTGAATACGGCCATAAGGACACATGATCACGCAGAACTGTTCACGGAACCATGCGAAGTCAAAAAGAATTGCCGCAGTAAAAATGAAGACTAATAAAAAATACGTCCAGTTCTCTTGCGGTGGTTTTTGCACCATCTCTGCCAATGGGTCTGCACCGACAAAGTAAGCAATAAAGGAATGAGCAATCAACGAAGAGACTATAATGAATAGAATCCACTTCGCGCCGGACTTAAAGACACGCTCGCTATTCAGTGGACCTTGGCGCAATTGTCGACGTTTAAGATAGTTGCCTTCAGTCCATTCTTCAATACGGCGATAGACGGCATCAATGAATACAGTTTGGGGGCACGCCCAGCCACACCACACACGACCCCAAATGGAAGTGACAAAGGCTAATCCCAAAGTCAAAGTTCCTAAGACAAAGAATAATAACGGAGCATCGTGCGATTTTAAAAATAACCCAAAGAATGAAAATTCGCGATCTGCGATATTAATAAAAATACTTTGTCTGCCGTGAATTTTAATCCACGGCAGAGCAAGAAAGATCGTCAGCAATACCAATTGGGTCCAGGTGCGATGCTTGCGATAGAAGCCACGCACTTCGGCAGGGATGATGTTGACTCGGTCCCCTTGTTCATCAACGGATGTTAAAATGCTGGGATCTAATGGGTTCATGGGACTTCTTCTCCTTGAGGAGCTTTGGCTCCTGGCGGATTGCTACCTTTTTTAGACAAGATGAAAGCAGCAACAGCATAGACTTCTTCTTTTTTCATAACAGGTCCCCACGGTGGCATACCTTTATCAGAGACACCGTCGCGAATGGTTTTTACGATATCCATGCGCGTGCCTTTGCCATGCAACCAGAATTTGTCAGTCAGATTTGGACCGATCAAACCTTGCAACTCGGCGCCGTGGCATGCGGCACACTTTGATGCAAACGTGCTTGCACCTAATTGCACAATGCCATCTTTTTTGAAGACTTCCGCTAAAGACTCTTCTGTCTCCATCGGACTTGCTGATTGAGCAGCAGCTTGTTCTTTTTCAAGTTGCGCCATCGCGACACTGAGCTCTTCCTTCAAAGTCGGACCACCGGCAAATTGATAGTGGATGAAGTACATGAAGCCAAAAATAATTGTGATAAAGAACGTCCACAACCACCAAGTCGGAAGTGGATTGTCGTGCTCGACGATACCGTCATACTCGTGATGTTTGTTAGATTCGCTCATACGCTAATTCCTCGTCGTTAAGTGGGATCTGTTCCATGCGTTTGTAATAGGTTTTACCTTGTTTGCGGTTCACCCAAATGACTACGCCAACAAAGAACAAGAAAAAGATCAGTAAGCCCACGGCCGTTAAATAGGTGTCTGTGAAGTACAATAAGCCGTCTTGTTTCATTGTGCTTTTCCTTTCTGACCTAACGATTGAAGGTAGGCGATCAAAGCGACGATTTCTTTTTTCTCAAGACCTTTTGGTCCGCCATTTTTTTCTAGATCGGCGGCAATTTCTTTAGCTTGTTTTTGTGCGTGAATATCTGCATTCGCGACGATCTCGTCACCGTAAGGAACGCCTAAAGTTTTCATCACAGACAGATCTTTTCGAAGGACCAAGAAGTCTGTGTCTTTTTCAGCCAACCACGGATAGTTCGGCATAATTGATTTCGGAGTCACCGCGCGGGGGTCCATCATGTGACTTAAGTGCCATAGATTTGGATATTTCTTACCCAAGCGAGACAAGTCCGGGCCTGTACGTTTCGAACCCCATTGGAAGGGATGATCGTACATAGACTCTTCAATTGTCGAAGCTTTACCGTAACGAAGAACTTCAGAAACAATCGGACGAATCTGCTGCGAGTGACAGACGTAACAGCCTTCTTTGATATAGATACTGCGACCCGCAAGCTCAAGGGGAGTGTAAGGGTCCACGATATTGGCTGGCGTAATATATTTATGCAACGACAGTGTTGGATAGATCTCAATCACAGAACCCACTGCAATCGCAAGGAATGCCAAAACCGAGAAAGTCAAACCCATGCCTTCAAGATTGCGATGGCTTTCTTTAGAAACTTCATCATAACCACTGCGCACAACTTCTTGAGCAACAGCTTTTTGTTCTTTCGGAGCAAGTTTGATTGTTTTGTAGATGTTGTAACACATCAACGCAAAACCCACGATGAATAACAATCCACCTAAAGCACGCACCCAGTACAATGGCACGATACGCACCACTGTTTCGATAAAATCAGGATACATCAAAGTGCCATCTTTATTGACGGCTCTCCACATCAAACCTTGAGTGATGCCGGCAGTTACCATCGAGATGTAATAAAGAAGCACACCGGTCAAACCGATCCAGAAGTGATTCTCTAATAATTTTTTAGAGTACAACTGTGTGTTCCACAATTTTGGTACAAGATAATAGATCATACCGAAAGTAAGGAAACCATTCCAACCAAGCGCGCCCGAATGAACGTGACCGATAATCCAGTCTGTATAGTGACCCAGTGCTGAAACTGATTTGATGGAAAGAAGGGGGCCTTCAAAAGTCGCCATACCATAGAAAGTCAAAGCGGCTACGAAGAATTTAATTAACGGCTCTGTACGAAGAAGGTGCCAAGAACCTTTCAACGTCAAAAGACCATTGATCATGCCACCCCAAGACGGTGCCCACAACATGATCGAGAAAACCATGCCCAGAGTTTGTGCCCATTCTGGCAAAGAAGTGTAAAGCAAGTGATGGGGACCAGCCCAGATATAGATAAATACTAATGACCAAAAGTGCACAATCGACAAGCGATACGAATACACCGGTCTGTTCGCTGCTTTTGGTACATAGTAGTACATCAATCCCAAGAAAGGAGTCGTCAAGAAGAAGGCAACGGCATTATGACCATACCACCATTGCACCAGGGCATCCTGGATGCCGGCGTACACTGGATAAGATCTCATGAAGCCAACAGGAATTTCGATAGAGTTTACAATGTGCAAAACTGCGACTGTGATAATCGTTGCGATATAGAACCAGATCGCAACGTACATGTGTTTTTCACGACGTTTGCGAATTGTTCCAAAGAAGTTGATCGCAAAGATCACCCATACCACGGCAATGGCAATGTCGATCGGCCATTCAAGTTCAGCATATTCTTTTGCTTGCGAATATCCTAATGGCAAAGTGATTGCGGCAGATAAGATAATTAACTGCCAACCCCAGAAATGCATTTTAGAAAGCAAGTCCGAAAACATGCGCGTTTTCAACAAGCGTTGCGACGAGTGGTAAATACCCGCAAAGATCGCATTCCCTGCAAAAGCAAAGATCGCCGCATTTGTATGAAGCGGGCGAAGGCGACCGAAGGTAATCCATTCAAGATTCGCGTTCATCGGCCAATAAGCCAATTGTAAAGCTGCCAGTAATCCGAAGATAAATGCAGCGGCGGCCCAGATCATGGTAGCCAGGGTGAATTTCTTAACAATGTCGTCATCGTAAAATATTTTTTCGATGACAGAGTTCGATGTGTTCACGATTTGTTCCTTTCGTTTTCATCTTTTAAAATTCGGTGTGCAGGAGTCTCGAGGTCATCAAATTGACCTTTGGATGTCGCCCACAGGAAGGCCGAGACAAAGCCAACTCCCAGAAGCAGGGCCATGGGGATCATCAGAAATAAAATGTTCATCGGAACCCCCACAGCGCGGATGCGATAATAACGATTGAACTGATCGGCATCAGAATCGCTGCCATCATCGGATTGATAAATCCAAGCAAAGCCAAAACGCCGCCGATCGAGTTGTAGACCAAAGAGATTGTTAAGTTTCTAACTAAGACTTTGCGCGCTTGTTCCGCGACGCCCAGGAAATCTAAAAGAGGAGTCAAACCACCGCGTGTGAAATAGACGTCGGCACTTTGCAAACTGAGATCAACACTGCCTTTCACTGCGATACCCACGTCGGCTTTTTGTAATGCCAAAGAATCGTTAGCACCGTCACCGATCATGCAAGTGCTGGTGTGCTGCTCGATCAAAGTTTTTTTATCTTCCGGGAATAATTCACCAAAGCTATGATCCTTCTGAATGCCACAAGCTTTCGCGATAGTTTGAACACGCGAACATTTGTCACCAGATAACAGGTAAGTCTGTAAACCACGCTCTGTCAAAGTGCGCACAAGTTGTGCCGAATCAGAACGAAGATTGTCGACAAAGTAAAGACGACACAAGCTGTGATGATTTTTGAAAACTTCAATACCGATTTCAGAGTCATGAGTTGTTTCTGACAAGTGACGGATCTCGTAAAGGTCTTCGGCGATGTAACCGTGAACGCCTTTACCTAAAATTTCATCAGCCGCTAGAACTTTAAAAAGTTCGCCGTCTATTTTCCAAGCTTTGCGAAGTGCAAAAGCCACCGGGTGGTAAGAATGAGCTTCAAGACTTAAGATGACTTTACGAAGATCTTCAGAAATAAATTCTGGAGCCGTATGCACCAGGCTTAAAGAGCCTTCAGTCAAAGTTCCTGTTTTATCGAAGAAGATGTTTTTAACTTTTAAAATGCGTTCAAGGCTGTTGGCGTTTTTAAGTAAAATGCCAAGGCTTTGTGCTTTTTTAAGGGCCAGGCCTAATGTCAACGGTGACCCGAACGCCAAGGCGCAAGGGCATGCTAAAACGATCAATGCCAACGAACGATGAAAGGCCTCTTCAACATTGATGAAAGAGTAAACGGCAAAAAACACAATCGCGATCGCAAACACTGTGATGATCAGCTTTTGTGCGAGGCGGTCTGTCAGAGCTACGAATTGACTTTTCAAATAAGCATCTTGATCAAGTTGCTTAAACAACTGACCCATTTTGCTTTCTTCAAATGTCGATTGCACACGAACTTGAATGGATTCATCTAAAACTTTCGTTCCCGCGAATAAGATCATTCCGGAACTAAAATCTTTAGGTAGTGATTCACCATTATATAAAGACAAATCCAAAGTTGCCTGCGAACTGACAAGCACAGCATCAGCAGGGATGTTTTGTTGACGTTTCAACGTCAAGAGATCGCCGGCTTTCACTTTATTCCACGGAATAAATTCGTCACCCAGTTCTGTATGGCGAAGATATTTTTCACCTTTAAAGAAAGAAGACGAGCGGGCAGGAGCTAAATAATTTTGTTGGACCCGTTTTAAAAGATAGCGCGCACCCAAGATAAAGAACAAAAAACTTGCAGTGCTATCGAAGTAAATCGCGCCTTCACCACGCACAAGGTTGAAAGTGGAAAGAAAGAATCCAGATAACATCGCAATCGTAATTGGTAAGTCGACATTCACGACTTTGTACTTCAAAGAATTCCAAGCGCCTTGATAAAAAGGCACAGCACTGTAAAACAAAATTGGCAAGAACAGTGCGAAGCTTAGCCAATGAAAAGCTCGAGCCCATTCTCCTGCTAGGCCTGCGTAGATGGGCACCACGAAAAGCATCGTGTTACCAGCGCAGAAACCGGCAACTCCGATGCGCATAAGAAAACTGCGATTTTCTTTTTTGTATTTTTCAACCAGATCATCTTGGGGACCCAGCAAACTTGGTTTGTAACCAAGCTCTTGGATCGCTAACGCCACTTGGCCTAATGATTTGCCCTCTTCAAGATGAATCGCGACTGTGGATTGACCGAAGTTCACGCGGGCTTCGCGAACTCCGTCACAAAACTCAGGAAGTTTTTCTAATAGATGAACACACGACGAGCAGTGCAGACCTTCGGCAAAGAAAATGTAATTAAATTCACCGGATTGACGGAAAGTTTCGCGAAAGTCGTCTTTGTCTAAATAACTAAATGGATTTTCAGCGCTTAAGTGAAGAGCTTTAGAAATTCGCTGATCAAGAAGTTCGCAAGCATCACAGCAGTATTCTTTCTGTGAAAGAACTCCGCAGTATTTGCATTTATTCTGTATCGCCAATTCCATCTGTCCGCCTTGGTATCCCTATAATCGGGGACAACGGTGGCGGATAACATGATGGCCATCAGCTTGGGGTGGAATTACACCCCAGGGGTGGAGGCTCTAATTTTGAGTTTTTCTTTAGATAAGATGCGGATATTACGGCCATCTGTTTGGTCAACCAGGCCTTCTTTTTCAAATTGAGACAACGTGCGGATCACTGTTTCAGGCGTTGTTCCTGCCCATTGTGCGATCTCGCGACGTGTCCAGTTCTGATGAGCGAAGTGATCTTGCAAGAACAATAGAGCGTCAGCAATACGTTCTGCTGCACCCTTGTCCATTTGCCCCATCCACTTTTCTTCAGCGACACGTAGATCCTTAGAAATATGCTCAAGCAATTTCAACGCAATCTCTGGATACTTAGAAAAGATATTCATCATGTCAGCTTTAGAGATAAAGCACAGTTCGCAGTCTTCAACGGCAACCGCTGACGCATGATAAGGTTCGTTTGCAAACATCGAACGATAACCAAGAGCCGCACCCGGTCCCATCAAACGCAATGTGTGCGCAGACCCAGACGGGGATGTGACCTCTAATTTTACTAAGCCTTTTTGAATTGTGAAGATACCGATCGGATCGTTGCCGGCATAAAAAATGGTTTGCCCCGCTTTAAAGCGCGCAGTCACTTTAGCTTTATCGATAATGTCGATGGCGCCAGGGTGAGAGCAAATCAAACTTTCATCTTTCATGTCACAGAACTGACAAGAGCTGGAAGTTGAACTTTTATGACAATCGGACTTGGTATTAGACATATTTATTAGTTTAGCAAAAATCTTGCGTTCTCGTCGGAAATTTCACTGACCGTAACATAATGCGAACGGCGCATATGGTCTAGTAAAAGAACACTTAACAAAAGTCTAACAATAATCGAGTTGCCAATAGTCGAAGGTCTGTTTCTAATGGGGAAACCGGCTTGTTCTGCAACAGGATGTTTCACTTAGCAGGCCCCAAATGGACTTGGAGATGTATGAAAAAGCTTCTTCTAGTGATCGCTTTAACAACATGTGGCATGAAAGCCTTGGCAGAAGACAGCCAGGCGTTAGGAAATAATACTCGTTACGACGACTATTATACTGTCAGTGAAGAATCGACTTCTTCTTCCGATGAGGCCGCAGCTCAGTTGAATCCCATTAACTCCGTTGAAAATATTTTTTCCAATGCGCCAGAGTGGGTCAGTGATCTAAAAGCCAAAGTTTTTTCTCTGCTCCAATTTGCACATCATAATGAAACCTATGGCGATGTGAACGAACCCTATAATCGCAAAAAACATTTCGGTACGTGGATTAACGATAAACACGATGACACTTGTTACAATACGCGTGCGAAAGTTTTGATTCGCGATTCATCGACGGAAGTGACGTTTACAAGTTCAGGTTGCACGGTCAGCACGGGCACATGGGATGAACCTTATGCAGGTCACCACATCACAAAAGCTAGCGACATCCAAATCGATCACTTCGTTCCTTTGAAAAATGCCTATGTGAGTGGCGCTTATAAATGGGACTATTCTAAACGCTGCTTGTACGCCAACTTCTTAGGAAACAGCTTTCATTTGATTTCTGCAGACGGTTCGCAAAATGAAAAGAAAAGCGATAGCTCTCCAGAATTGTACATGCCGCCGAATAAAGAATACGCCTGTCAGTACTTGCAACAATGGTTGAAAGTGAAAATGATTTGGGAGCTGGGTCTGACTCCGCCAGAAAAAGACGCGGTTGTTAAATTGATCGAGCAAAATCGTTGTGACCTGAAAGGCTTCGTTTATTCAGCGCAAGATCTGAAAGCGCAAAGAACCTTTATGGCTGACAACATGAATTTGTGTCAGTAATTTCAGGGAATGCATAATTCCGAAGATAAAATTTTAGGTATGTTATGGGGGCTGCACGCTGGTGATTCACTAGGAGCCCCCTTAGAATTTTTAGACCCGTCTGCAACTTGGAACTCCGTCACCGAGATCACAGGTGGGGGAAAGTTTTGTTGGAAAGCCGGCGAGGCCACTGACGACACGGACTTGATGTTGTGTGTTTTGAAGGCGATCCAAGGTCCACATAAATTTTCCTTCGATATTTTAAAACAAGAGATGTTGGCGTGGTTTGCTAGCAATCCTCCGGATATTGGCACAACGACGATTAAAGGTTTGCGCAATCTTAAAAACGGCCTGCCGTTACGTGATTGTGGTTTTGTGAATAATGCGTTTCAAGGTAACGGTTCGGTGATGCGTGTGGCGCCGATGGTGTTATTGGATGACGCACACGTGATCAGCACTTATCAAGGACGCAGCGAAGGCAGTTCGTTGCGTGAAGTTTTAAAAACACAAACCTTGATGACTCACGGTCACCATTATTGCGTTGAAACTGATGTCGTCTTTATCGCGGCATTGAAAGCGATTTTAGATGGTGCAAATAAGCTGACGGTTTTCAAAGCGGCCCAGCGTAAAGCTCAAGAAGTGTCGCCTGTGATTGCCGAACGTTTAGAAAAGCTTTTGCCACTTTCGTGGAGTGAAGTTCCAACCTCAGGATTTTGTATTGATACATTAACTGCAAGTTTGTGGGCCTTCATGAACTACAACTCTTTAGAAGATGCGGTGACTGCGATCATTAATCGTGGCGATGATTCTGATTCTTGCGGAGCCGTGACAGGGGCCTTGTGTGGTGCCTTTTACGGAAGTCGCGCCGTTCCTGCACGTTGGCTTAACAAATTAGAGTACAAAAACGAGATTCAGCAATTAATTAGCGCTTTCTTTAGACAGCACTAAACTTCTTTGAGTAGTATGAAGGTATGACATACTCTCATACTATCGAAATTCTTGGTGCCGCATTTTTTGGAATCGCAGTCGTTCACACGTTTTTAGTGGGACGTATTCTTGCGTATTCGCATAAATTTCCCAAGCATTCGATGACCTCAAATATCTTGCATCTTCTGGGCGAGATTGAAGCAGTCTTTGCTATTTGGGCTGCACTGTTTATGGCGGTCTTCATTGCGATTGAGGGTTGGACTCCGGCGATCACGTATCAAAAGTCTTTGGACTTTATCGAACCGTTCTTTATTTTTGCGATTATGGTGGTGTGTTCGACTCGTCCGGTATTAACCGCAGCACGCCAAGGGATTTTGTTCCTTAGTTCTGTCTTACAAAAAATATTTAGAACGCCAGCCATTTTGACCGATCTTGCGGTGGTGCTTATCGTGGGGCCACTAAGTGGCAGTTTTATCACGGAACCAGCAGCCATGACGGTGACTGCTTTCATGCTGAATTCAATGTTGCAAAAAGAATCGAGCAAATTGATTTACGCATTGATTGCGGTGCTGTTTGTGAACGTATCGATTGGTGGAGCCTTAACTCCGTTTGCTGCACCTCCGATTTTGATGGTTGCAACTAAATGGAATTGGGATTTCCAATTCATCATGACTCATTTCGGTTGGAAAAGTGCCTTGGCTGTCATGGTGAATGCGCTGGGTTTGATTTTAATTTTTAGAAAACAGTTTTCTGAAAGTTGCATTACGCTGAAAACAGTTGAAAGCCGTTTGAATGCCGCACACGCGGAAATTCCGTGGACTGTGACGTTGGTGCATTTGCTTTTTGTGGCGGGGATTGTAGCGACCGCCCATTATCAAAATGCGTTCTTGGGAATTTTCCTTTTATTTATGGGTGTCGCGAGTGTGACTCAACGTTATCAAGATCACCTGCGTTTGAAAGAAAGCTTGCTCGTATCCATGTTCTTGGGCGGGATTATTCAATTCGGTGCTTTTCAAAAATGGTGGTTGGCTCCGCTTTTGGCGGGTATGAGCGACGTGATCTTATTTAAAGGAGCGGTGGCATTGACCGCGATCACGGACAATGCGGCTTTAACATATTTGGGATCTCAGGTTGAAAGTTTAACGGAAGCGAGCAAATACGCGCTGGTCGGGGGAGCCATCGCGGGCGGTGGTTTGACAATCATTGCCAATGCACCCAATGCCGCTGGTTATTCGATTTTAAGTCAAAAATTCCCCGGAGGAATCAAGCCCTTAAATCTGTTGATTGCAGCGCTTTTGCCGACAGCGGTCGCAATTTTCTTTTTATGGGTGCTATGAAATAGTAGACAAAGCTATTTCCGTTCACTATCCTAACTTCACCCAACAGAGAGGAGGACACGATGATTCTGTTTGATTCAATCAATATGAAGTCTAAAAAAGATGCTCCTTCTCTTTCCGCATTCTAAGGTCGCAGTCTTTTTTCAGGACTAAACAAGACACCAAACCCGGCTTCCTTTGATATAAAATTTTAATTTCCGAATGGATTCGCATGAATTTTTTTAGACGTTTGTTCTTTACAGAAGTCAGTCCGCTTGTGCAAAAAGCGAAGCACAAGATCATTGATGAAACGGACTTGCTTCCTTTACCACCGGATCTTGATCCGCGCACGACAACTTTAGATCTTGCAAAGATCAATTGGCAGTCGGCGCAGAAGCATCTTTATTCGTTGATTTTTGCAGCTCGAAAACTCGCGGTGCCGGCTTATCTTTGGTATACGGCCAGCGCCTTGTTTTCGCTTTGTACACCGGTGCTTGTGCATCGCTTTGTCGGATTGATTTCTTCCGGAGTTACGGAAGCAAATCTTAAAGAGACATTATTCTATGGCGTTTTGCTGGGAATTTGCGGTTTCTTATCTGGTTTCGCGATTCAACATTATTTCGCGCGCACACTTCGCACGTATCAGCTTGTCACAAACTTGCTGAATGAAAAGATTTTCCGTCACAGCTTAAAACTGAGTCTGCAAGCCCGCCAAAAAAATCAATTGGGCGACATTGTGAACTACATGGGCAGTGATAGTGAATCCGTCGCCGATATCGCATTGATCATGGCCGAGATTTTTTATGCCTTCTTCATGATTATCGCGATCGTGGGAATGCTGTTCTATTATATCGGTCTGTCGACGATTGCGGCCGTTGTCGTTTTATTGACACTGGCACCGTTGACGAAGTTCATCGGCAAGGCCTTCACGCGTCTTGATGACGAGATGATGAAACAACGTGATCACCGCGTGACGTTGATGACCCAGGCGTTGGGTGCGATCCGTGTTGTGAAATACTTCGCGTGGGAAAAAAGTGTCGCGAAAGAAGTGAACGAAGTGCGTGAAAAAGAATTGTCGGCACGTCGTCATTTGGCGCGCGCTGAAACTTATTCGTCGCTAGGCTACTTAGGTGTTTCGACATTTGTATTGTTCGTGGCCCTGGCGACCCATGCCTGGCGCGGGGAAAAACTGGATGCCGCATTGATCTTTACGTGTATTTCGTTGTTTGGATTGCTTGAAGGTCCCTTCGGCGAGCTTTCACGACTGATTTCACGCTATACCCAAGCCCTTGTCGGTGCTCGTCGTATTTTGGCATTCCTTCAACAAGAAGAAGTGTCAGAGAAAAAAGGCCAAGTCGATACTTCAGGTCGCGCAACGGGTGTCCATGTTGAGCATTTGACAGTGTCGTATGAAAATGCGGCAACGCCTGTGTTGAAAGATTTGAACTTCACAGTGGCGCCGGGAAAATCTTTGGCGATCGTCGGACCCGTTGGTTCTGGCAAAAGCTCTTTGATTCATACGTTGCTTGGCGAAATCACAAGTTCTGCGGGCAGCATCACGTATTCGGGTTTGGAGTCCAATGCACTTCGTCCCAAGACAGCCTACGTTCCGCAAGAAGCGTACATCGTCAATGCGTCGTTGCTTGAAAACTTAAAATTCGGTGAAGACGTGAGCGGTGAAGAGCTGCGCCGTGCACTTCACAACGCCTGCTTAGATAAAGACTTAAAAGAGTGGAAAGCAGGACTGCGTACCGAGATCGGCGAAAAAGGTGTGAATCTTTCCGGCGGTCAAAAACAACGTGTCGCTTTAGCGCGTGCGTTTTTATCAAATCCGCAAGTGGTGTTGTTAGATGATCCATTGTCGGCAGTCGACGCTGAAACTGAAAACTTGTTAGTGCAACGTCTGATTTTTGGCGCATGGAAAGACAAAACGCGTATTGTTGTGACTCATCGTCTGGAACATTTGAATGCCTTCGATCAAGTGATCTATCTAGAAGACGGCGAGATCAAAGGCAAAGGCACGTTCGCAGATCTAAAGGCAAGCTGTCCTGAATTTGTCGAATTCTATTCAGAGCACGGCAAAACACAAGGTGAAGCTGAGCATCAAGCGGCCGAAGTTCATGCTCCGGTTGCGGAAACGACGGCAGCACCTGAACTGAATGAATCGCGTGTCACTGAAGACGAAGACCGCGAAGTGGGCGCTGTTAAAGGATCAGTGTATTGGGATTACATTCGCTCTTTGGGCGGGGATCATCCGACATGGAATCCAATTATTTTGTCATTATTATTCTTGGGCGCAGTTGCTGTGACGGCACTGCCGCTTTTGCAAAAGTGGTGGTTGTCATATTATTCAAGTCATCAAAGTGAATGGGTGGCTTTAACTGCTGTAGGGATTTACGGTGTTTTGGGTGTCATCGTTTTGCTTGCAAGCTTACTTGATAACTTGTTCTGGCTAAGCCGTGGTATCCAAGCCGGTAAAGACATGCATGATAAAATGTTGAAGAGCGTTTTGAAGGCGCCAGTACGTTTCTTTGACTCGACTCCGGTGGGTCGTATCTTGCAACGCTTTTCACGCGACATTGAATCGGTCGACGTGTATCTGCAATGGAGCTTTAGTTCCGCGGTCAACTGTGCGATGCAAGTTTTAGCGTCGTTGATTTTGATCTTGGGTGTGATGCCGTATATGGCGTTAGTGATCGCACCAGTGATGTTCATGTATTACTTGCTTCAACGTGACTATCGTAGACCTGCACGTGAAGTAAAACGTTTGGACAGTATTGCGCGTTCACCTCGTTATGCTCACTTTAAGGAAAGTTTGCAGGGCCTTGCGGTGATTCGTGGCTTCAACAAGAGTGATTGGTTCTTGCAGAACTTTTACGAAAAGCTTGCGCACTCACAGCGTATGTTTTTTTCGCACTATATGTTGAACCGTTGGTTTTCTTCGCGCATCCCGATGGTCGGTGGTTTGATTTCGGTTGCAACCGCCATTGGTGTGACGTTGTCAGCACATTACGGTTTGATCCAGGCGGGGACTGCAGGTTTGGTGACGATGTATTCGTTGTCATTCTGGGCATTCCTAAATTGGGGTGTCAGAATTTTTGCTGATATCGAATCGCGCATGACTTCCATCGAACGTTTGAAGTTCTTTGCGAATTTGCCAGCGGAAAAAGACACCTTGATTTCATTGCCGCAGCCACTGAGTGAAACATGGCCGGAAAAAGGTGAAATCGAAGTGCAAGATCTGCAAGTGCGCTATGCCACGCACTTACCGTTGGTTTTGAAAGGTATCACTTTCAAAGTTCAAGCGGGGACACGAGTTGGTATCATTGGCAGAACCGGTTCTGGTAAAAGTACTTTCTTCCAATCATTGTTCCGCTTCGTTGAGGCTGAACAAGGAAGTATTGCTATTGATAGCGTGAATATCGCAGGTGTTCCGTTGGAGCGATTGCGCCGCAGTCTTGCGATCATTCCGCAAGATCCGACTTTATTCATGGGTACGATCCGCAATAACTTGGATCGCTACAATGAATATACGGACGGTGAAGTGATCACGGCGTTGAAACACGCATCGATGTGGGAGTTCGTAGACACTCTTCCACAATCGTTGAATTCTGTTGTGACTGAAGGCGGTTTGAATTTAAGCCAAGGTCAAAGACAGTTGTTGTGTTTAGCGCGCGCACTTTTGACAGAAGCAAAAGTTATCGTGATGGACGAAGCGACAGCCAGTGTGGACGTACAAACGGATGCCATTCTTCAAAAAGTCATCCGCGAAGCGTTCAGTGGCGTCACAATGTTGATTA